>JAJDUT010000133.1 GCA_022826515.1 Candidatus Latescibacterota bacterium | reverse complement strand
CGAGTGCTTGCAACCTACCCAGCAATCGGTTATATACCTGTTCGCTGCTGCTCATAAGGCCCTCCTTTGATCTTAGGCGGTTAAAAGAGAGCTATAAACTATGGGCAGCAGCCCTATTTTCAAAAGTGTAAGGGAATCAGGGCATTTTCAACACTGGTTCTTTCCTGTTCCGGAACACCCGAAGGCGACAGGTCAGCAACGCCGTCAGTTCCCGAAGAAATCAGTCGATTAGCACCGGTGGAAATCGGCGAGCGGTGGGGATACATTGACCCAAAAGGAACCCTCGTCATCAAACCACAATTCGACTTCGCTTGGAACTTTTCAGAAGGGTTGGCGCGGGTGGAAATCGACGAGCGGTGGGGATACATTGACCCAAAAGGAACCCTCGTCATCAAACCACAATTCGACGAGATTTGGGACTTTTCAGCAGGGTTGGCAGTGGTAAAAATCGGCAAGCGGCGGGGATACATTGACCCAAAAGGAACTCTCGTCATCAAACCACAATTTGACTCCGTTAGAAACTTTTCAGAAGGGTTGGCACCAGTAAAAATCGGCAAGCGGTGGGGATACATTGACCCGAAAGGAACCTTCGTCATCAACCCACAATTTGACCTCGCTTGGCTCTTTTCAGCAGGGTTGGCACGGGTGAAAATCGACGGACAGTACGGATACATTGACCCAAAGGGAGCCTTCGTCATCAGCCCACAATTTGACTTCATTGAGGACTTTTCAGCAGGGTTGGCACGGGTGAAAATCAGCGGACGGTGGGGATACATTGACCCGAAAGAAACTCTCGTTATCAAGCCACAATTTGACGAGGCTTGGAACTTTTCAGCAGGGTTCGCACAGGTGAGAATTGGCGAGCGGTGGGGATACATTGACCCGAAAGGAACCCTCGTTATCAAGCCACAATTTGACTCCACTTGGCCCTTTTCAGCAGGGTTGGCACGGGTGAAAATCAGCGGACGGTGGGGATACATTGACCCAAAAGGAACCTTCGTCATCAACCCACAATTTGACTCCGTTGAGGACTTTTCAGCAGGGTTGGCACGGGTGAAAATCGACGGACAGTACGGATACATTGACCCAAAGGGAACCTTCGTCATCAACCCACAATTTGACTCCGCTGGGGACTTTCGATTGATTGGCCACCACTAAGAAGCGGTCTGAAAACCCGCATGACTGTAGCCATGATGTGGGGGGTTAATGTGGTAGGCGGGCCGACTGCTTCTACTGTCAATACGCTCTCCGCGCCGCTCAGGCAATATCGTCGACCAACACCAATATCGCCACCGCCGGCACGATGATGAACTTCTCGTCGCCGGCTTCTTCTGGCTGTGCATCCTGCTAGCCTTGACCATGCAGGACTGCTACACGCGCGGCTCGGGCGAGGAAGCGCCAGCGGAGCTTCTCAAGCAAGGGTCGTTTTTCTAAGTCACCATTAAGCCACCATGATGACAAAAACGATATTTAGACTAACCCGGAACGAAGAGGGACTTGAATCCCAACCTTACCTGATAAGCTCGGCATCAGAGTTAAGCATCCTTGAGAAGGATTTGGAGAATTTGATGTCGCGAAACAACAGTTTGCTGTTCGGGAATGAAAGGTTATTGGTTATCAGCCAAGCTGTCCCCGGTCAGAGCATGGCCGATATCCTAGCTTTGGATGCTGATAGGAACTTGATCGTCGTCGAGATAAAACGAGACTGTTCTGATAGATCAACGGTTGGCCAGTTACTTGAGTATGCAGCCAAAATGGCCAATAGTAAATATGAAGACTTGGAAAGACGCGCTCATGCCTACTGGCAAGACGAGAGCCAATCTTTAATCGACAAGTTTCAAAATTTCTTCGATGACAATACTGTTACGCAAGAGAATATACCCGATGGTCTACGAACGTACATCGTGGCACCCGGCTCTGATGAGAACTTGCAGAACATCGTCAACTGGCTGAAAGAATATAAGGTTCCTATCGACTTCGTACCTTTTACTCTCTATAAAGGCAGCGACCATGAGGACATCCTGCTGGAGATAGCGACACTTCCGGGTCGGCCTGATAATGGGGACGCCAGCGGGTATGAGTGGCAGGGAGATTGGTTTTTTAATACGTATGAAACGGACTTTCCCGGTGACTACCAGAGGATGTTTAATGAGGGTATAATTGCGACTTACGGTTGGGCTCCTGACTTTCTTGAACCTAGTCAACGAGTCTTCGCATACGTCAACCAAAAAGGTATCTTGGCAGTAGGAGATATAGTTGACGGTGAGGTCGTCGAAGGAGAAACGGTTTCTGGCCGCCCAGAAGAGTTTCGCCTCAGAAGCCGTCTGAAAACTCTATTTTTCATTTGATTCTTTTGAGTAGCAGGTGGATCATGGCCACCTGAATCAAGGCTTCGCTGTGGCGGGTCAAGACCTCATAATCTCGCGCATGGCGGCGAAAGTTCATCAACCATGCCAACGTGCGCTCGACGACCCAACGGCGCTTGACGACGGTAAATCCACCGCCTTGTTTGGCGACGACTTCTAGGTCTATTTTGTGGGTCTTTTTTCGGTTAGCCACCCACGTTCGGATCGCCTCGCCTTGGTAGCCGCCATCGACCCATAGCTTCCGTAACCGAGCCACGCCCGTGCGCCCTAAGCGGGTCAAGAGTTGCTTAAGGCCGGCGCGATCATCGACATCGGCGGCCGTGACCACCACCTGTCGAAGCAAACCCGACGTATCCACCAGCAGATGCCGTTTACGGCCCTTGATCTTTTTACCAGCGTCATAACCAATTATTTCTCCTTGGGTTGCCGTCTTGATCGTCTGACTATCGACACAACCCGCCGACGGCCTAGCAACCCGTCCGTTGCGGCGACGTTCCCGCTGGGTGAGGTGTTCCAACACCGGCGACCAGACCCCTTCGAGGCTCCAGCGACGAAAGTAATCATACACCGTTTTCCACGGCCCAAAACAACAAGGCAACAAAGCCCAAGGACCCCCCGTCTTGTTCAAATACAAAAGGCCGTTGACGATTTGGCGGCGATCCCGCGGGGGCCGGCCCGGACCGTGGGGCCGCCAGCGCCGGGCCGGCAGCAACGGTTCGATCTGCTGCCATTGTGCATCGGTTAGATCGGTGGCATATTGCCTACGCGGCGTACTCATCATACAAGCCTTTCTGTTCAGCGTTTGTGGTCAAACCTGAATATGGCGCGATGAGTACGCCCGTTCAAATAGCGCCTACATCACAGGGTTTTCAGACGGCTTCTAAAGGTTCAGTGGAGAGCAACCGTAGCCGATGACAATGGGGTGACGACTAGTCAGGTCAAAGATAAAGATAAAGATAACCGCCAACTCCCAGTCCGCCATAGCTTATGTAAATTGGATCCAGCCATCGCAGACTGGGTTGCCGAAGAACTTCGTCACAGGGCATAGCTGCTTCACCTTTGCTCCCCAGTAATGGCCGCTAGAAAGTGATTCTAGCGGCCATTGCTGTGACATCTAAGACGACTGATGTCCGCTTATCCAGGGAACCCGTCGTGTGCCACGTATCGTATCCTATTCTCTCCGTCAAATATCACCGCTTGAATGGTCCGCCACCATAGTTTCGGCCAACGCAAAGCAGCAGGAACTGCGGGCTTGCCCTAGACTCTTGCTCCAGGCATCACGGGGATAGAGGTGGCCAGGGACCGCCGTGCCGTCGAGTTGCATCTGGCCAGCGGCAGCAAAAATCAGCACCGTGAAGACGATGTGGGGGTTGACGGTGGGCGGGCCGACTAGGGGGCTTTCCAATTGCTCCCAAGTAGCAGTCAGGGTGTGGTGCTCGCTTTGGATGGTCCAAGAAGGATTGCGGTCAATGCGGCCGGCGCGGCTGAAGGTCGCTGGCCATTGGGGCAGGTCGCGGTCGAATGGATTATTGCTGCCGCGAATCATGGTAGCAGTAATAAAATCGGCCAGGTTGGGATTGTCAGTGCAGACGGCGGTCAGGCCTCCGGAGCCGGGAATGTCGATATAGGCCACTGTTCCCTGACCTGCCGGGCTATAGGCGGCGCAATACAAACTGAGCTGTCCGCTATCGACTTGGCTCCCAAGCGGGCGCAGATAGAGAAGCCAGTGTTCGCCGGACCAGAGGAGTGGGCCGCGGCTGAGGGTGGTGGAGCATCGGTCGTGCGTTTTGCGTTGCATGGAGGTGTCAGGACTTTACACGTTGGAATCGTGCCGCTCAAGCAATATCGCTAATCAGCATCAAGATCGCCGATTAGCGATATGCCTCGCGGCGATGTTTCACTCGGTAGATGGTAACAACTCGTTCGCTGTCATCTATGTCGTAGAGAACCCGATAAACGCCCACACGTAAGCTGTAATCCGTTCTCCCTTGAAGCCTTTTTGCAGAGCTAGGACGAGGGTTTTCTGACAGACCATCGATATGTCGGCTCACTAAGTCGGCAGATCGTTGCGGCAAATTCGCTAGGTCCCGCATCGCCCGTCGCATGATGCGAACGCTATACATCCGCTCTGCTTGCTTGCAACTCTACCTTAGCCTGCTCCCATGGGATGGATTCTTCCCCCGCGCCGCGTAGGCGGCCAATTTCCTCTGAGTCTTCAAGGTCCTCCAGCAGGTTCAACAGATCCTCCCAAACCGCATAGTCAAGCAACACCGATTGCTTCTCACCATTAGCGTCCACGACGAATCGAGATTTTTGAATCAGATCAGTAACGCCCATTTCGTTCTCCTTTTCTGCATATACCACCTCCTTGTTCCGCTATAAATGATCCTCGTAAAGTCCTTCGCGGCTAACCGCGTAATCGGATAATGGCCGAGGGGCGAGACCAAAATAATCCATAAAATCGTCGGCCAACTGATCGGCTAGGACCTCGAATTTATCATCAGCTAGCGGCTCCATCTTAGTTTGTTCCCATCGGACGATCATATAACTTCCTCTATCAAGCAATATCGCGAACGAGCACCAAAATCGCCGCCTGCGGCACGACGATGAACTTCTCGTCGTCGAACTTGATTTCCACCGCGTCCTTGCGCAGGAAAATGGCGTGGTCGCCTTTTTTGGCTTGGAGGCCGATGTAGCGCATCTGCTCGCCCCCCTCTTCCCAAGGTGCGTCGTCGTCATCGGCTTTCGGCGGCAAGGGAACGCCTGGTCCTACTTCTTCAATGCGCCCGCTTTGCACATCCTCCTTTTCCAAAGCAGTCGGCGGCAAATAAAGCCCCACGGCCGTGCGCTCTTCCATGTCGTCAACTCGGATTAGCACGCGGTCGCCGACTACGTACAGTTCCTTGTCGCCCCTAATCATCTGCTCCTCCTGCGTTAAGACGCCAGTCGCAAACACTCGTTATAGCGCTCAAAGCGCTCCCCTTCCCCCTCTGCTGGATCGACGTACTTGAGCCAAAGGGCGCTGTCCTTCCTGTCGCCGCTGAGTTTGCGGCGGCTGCCGAGGTTGCTCGGATCGACGCCGTTCCACACCACTTGACCGTCCTGCATATAGATGAACTCCCCGCGGTAGCGGTCGATGAGCTTCCGCTGTTCGTCTTGGTAGATCAGCCCTTGCTCGCAGGTGGTGCGCCGCCAATTGGCCACCGTGGCGTCTGAGTCCGTAGATACCGAGTCAAATTCGGCCAGCGGAGCCTCGACCTCGCTCTCAAAGTCGATCTCGTTCAAATCCACGGTGCCAAAGCCGTGCTCAGCAGCTATCAGCAGGTGATTGCGGTCGCGGCGGAAAGGTGGGGTCGGCCAATCGGAGTGGGGATCGTGGCCCATCAAGGTCATGCCGCAGGCATCGGTCGCCACCGGATGATCGCCGGCCATCAAAGCGTTACAGATCCGGCCCTCGCCGCCCCATTCGCGTCCCCATTGGCCGGTGAGAGCCTCGACGATGTTGAGGCAGGGTTTGGTAATCATGCCCAAGTCCGGCAGGACGTAAGAAAGCCGGATTAGATGGTGGTAATACGACCGCGTCCGCCCTTCCGGCGGGATCATCGGCGGCAAGCCAAAGAGGTTTTTCAGAGTCAAGGTAATGCCCATAAAGGCGTGATTCTTCATCTTGGCGATGGATACCACCTCGTCGGCCTCGGCAAAAATGGCATTGAGCAGATAGCGGTCGAACATGCAGCCACCACCGGGCACGTCGTACGTGGCAAAGGGAGGCAAATTCGAATCGACATAGCGGACGCCAAAATCGTCCAATATATAGCGATAGTTAAAGTTGTCGGGCGTTACATGGCCGTTGCCGTAGGGATAGGTGTCGGTGGCGATTAGCTCGGCCGTAGTCCGCTCTCGCAGCAGGCGCAGCACCGCGCGAGCCACGGCATCATCTACCAACTCCCTGCGGCGGCCAGCGAAGTACTCGATGCGCTCTGGAGGCTTGATCATATTGAATTTTAATACGATCCGCTGCGCCTTTTCCAGCTTCTTCCAAGAGCGCTCCAGCGGATCGGTAGTCCGCTTGAGGACTTCGTAGATTTCTTCCTCGCTCGCCCGATGGTCGCAATGCGAGGCCCTAACTGTGTACTGTCTATTGGCCATGATGCCTTTCCTTCCTGTTGTGTTGGTGGTTTAATCTTCACCGAGGACGCCCACGGTCTGTTCGAGCCGCATCAGGGCAAGTGCCTTATCGCGGCGCGCGACAGCGCTTTGCGTGCGCGCCTCCACTAGCGCCAATTGCGCATCCAGATTTTCCAATTGCGTGCCGACCCCGCTCGCATAGCGCACCTCGGCGACCTCCAAGCCCTTCTCGGCCTGCAATACTGCATCGCGGTGAGCCTCAATGCGCTCGCTGGCTTCCTCGACCGCATAATAGGCCTGCTGGATTTGCAGCCGAATCTCGCGCGCGATCCGCTGCCGGTCGAACTCTATCCGGCGCAGGTCCTGCCGCGCCTGCGCTACGCGCGCCCCGGTGAGCCGCCCGTCGAAAAGCGGCATTTGCACTACCAGCCCCGTGTTCCAACTTTTGCGCCACGCCCGATCGGCTAGGTCGAACTCGTCGCTTTGGAACTGGGTTTGCCCAGTGGCTACCAATTCCACGCTAGGCCGGGTGGACGCTTGATCGGCAGCGATCTTCCGCTCGTGCCATCCTATTTCTTGCGCGACGTGTGCCAACTCTGGCCGCTTCGATAGCCCCAAGACGACGAGCCCGTCCAGATCATCGAGATTGAGCACCGTCTCCGTGCGAAACGTTCCCCGCACTTCTATGGCTTGATCCAAGTCTAAACCCACGACATCCTTGAAGGCCATCGTGGCCAGCCGCAGGTTATTTTCTGCACTGATGGAGTCGGCCCGCATGTTTGAGACCTGTACCTGAGCGCGCAACTGGTCCAGCTCAGCGGCCCGACCAGCCTGAGCCTGTGCCTCCACCTGAGACAGATTGCGTCTAGCCCACGCCAGCGCCAGATGCGATACGGTGCGCAATTCCTCGGCTAGGAGCAGGTCGTAAAATCGCTCCTCAACCTCGGCTAGCACGAGTTGTGTTGTCTGCCGTTCGGCTTCGCCGAGCATGGCAAATTGGCGGCGAGCCATGTCCTCGGTAGCGCGAATGCGACCTCCGGCATAGAGCGGCTGGCGCACGCTCAGGACGCCCGTGAGGTTGTTTTCCGTGCCGATCCTGACGGCATTGCCAGCAAAAACAAAAGAAGGCAGCAGCCAATTGCGGCTATACGTGAAGGAGGCATCGACTTGCGGCAACCCCGCCGCTCGCGCTACGCGTAGCTCTTCGCGCCCGCGCAGCAGATCAATGCGGGCTTGCAACAGGTGCTCGTTGTTTTCTTGCACCAAAGCCAACCCGGTTTGCAAGTCGAGAATCAGCGGCTCGGCCTCTGCTCGGGACAGGCGGCTGGAGACCGCACACAAGACCATCAAGCAAAACGCCCCCACCCCGGTCTTGTTCAACATAGCAAACCGCGCTGCCGCAACCACGCCTCGACCTCCACTCCTCCCACATCGGCCAGCATAACGCCGTCGATTTCGACGCAGGGCGAGGCGTATTGTCGGCTCTTGGCAACCATTTCCGCAAAGGCTTTGCGGTCGCTGGTAATATCCAATTCCTCGTATGGTAATCCGGCTCTATCGAGTACCGTCCGCACGCCCGGACTCCAAGGGCAATACGGATTGAGATACGCTTTGATCACAGGAGTAGTCTGTTCCACTTTGGCCTTTCCGATGTACAAGGGACGCGATATATTGAGAAAAACATATCGCCCGCCTCTCATCCCTGTCAAGGAAGGGGCCTCAATCTATGAAACCTCTGGTCTTGTTCCACGGCGGCTGTAACGACGGTTTCTGTGCCGCGTGGATCTATCGCCGCTACGTCAACCCGCAAGCCGAGTTTAAAGCGGTTCAATACAACACCGACCCGCCAGCTACGGCCGACCGCGATGTCGTCATCCTCGACTTCAGCTACGAGCGGGCGCAGCTCATGGAGATGCACGATCACGCCCGCTCGCTTTTGGTTTTGGACCATCACGAGACGGCCGCGCACGCCTTGGCCGGGCTCGATTACTGCGTATTCGCCGAGGACAAATCTGGGGCGCGCATGACTTGGGAATACTTTTTCGACCCCCGCTCTCAGGTCAGTGCCAACGCCGTCCCTTGGCTGGTGTCCTATACTGAAGACCGCGACCTGTGGCGGTGGGCCTTGGCTGATTCTAAGGCTGTCAACGCCGCCCTCGCCTCGTACCCGCGCGACTTTGCGGTGTGGGACGAAATCGCCGAGCGCGGCCCACAAGCCCTCGCCGTGGAAGGGCAAGCCATTCTCCGCTTCCAGCACCGGCTCATCCGGCCGCGCGTTCGGTACCACGGTTGGACCACCATCAGTGGGTTTCGCGTCCCCATTACCAATGCCACGTTTCTAACCTCTGAAATCGGCAATGCCCTCGCCGAAGGGCATCCTTTTTCCGCAGTGTTCTTCATCCGCCCCGACAGCAAGGTCGTGTACAATCTGCGCTCCAAAGGAGACGAAGCCGCGGATGTGGGCCGCATCGCACGCGATTACGGCGGTGGAGGGCACAAGCACGCGGCAGCCTTTACTCTGGAGACCATGCTGCCGATGGAAGCTGATACGTAAATGCCCCCGAACAGCGCTATCTGTTCGACATCAACGGCTATTTGCACCTTCAAGCAAAACAGGCACCTGCGATCGGTCGCAAGTGCCTGTTTTTTTGGTGAGCCCACTGGGAATCGAACCCAGGACCTACGGATTAAAAGTCCGGTGCTCTACCAGCTGAGCTATAGGCTCTATCGGGGTTGTATCTAATTAAAAATAAGCGGTTTGCGTAACCCTCGCAAGACTACTATCCCACGCGGCGGCTTTTATCCTAGATAGCGATGCTGCAAGTAAATTCAGTAGGCCAAAGCAATGATTTTGCTCGTTTCCTGCGTCTGTGCGTCGCCTTGCACTTTAACCCGCAAAATGTAGTTTCCCGGCGCGGCTAGCTGCCCGGATTCGTCCAAGCCATCCCAACTCAACATTATCGGTCCGGCTGTTTGCTGCTCGTTGTGCAGCACCCGAACTTTTCGTCCGCTCAGGTCGTAAAGTGCCACGTGCAGCAAGCGGGGCTGGAGGACGTTTAATAGGGCGAACTCTATACGCAACCTATCGCCGATGCCATCTCCATTGGGAGTCACGAGCGCGGCTGACACTGAGAGTCCGTCAATTAACGCAGGGCCGACCGGCAGCGACACGGCAATCGCTTCGCTGGCAACTGCGTCGCTGGCATCGCCCACATCCACCCGCTGCCTTACCTGTTGCGCTCCCCGACCGCTGGCCAGGAAAACCTCAAAGGGCATCTGTTGGCGGTATATCGTGCTGGCGAAGTCGAGTTCAATCAACCCGGCCCGCACGAACGGATCGGCAAAGGTAATGTCCCATCCGTCATCCACTCGGGCGACCTCCGCGTCCAATACCTGTCCTGCCGAGCGAATCTCGCCAAGCTCAATGTCTGCCCCTGAACGCATGAGCAACTGATCGAAACCCGTGCTGCGAGCACCTGCGTCCCAACCAAGATAATAGGTAAACTCCGTGCGCTGCCCTGGTTGGGCTTGGATCGGGTAGATCTCCGCTCGCGTCACTGCGGCCAAAGGCTCGGCGTAGCTAAGGACCAACTCGTCGAGGACCGCCCTCTGCATCGGGTCGTCGCTGAGCAGATAAGCCTGCAATTGAACGAAACGCCTTGGCGTCGGCGAGAGAAAGCCCCGATCTGACCGCTCGTACGCCTGACTCCAGATACTCCAGTCGTCGCCGGGCGAACGGACAGTATCAATCCGGCCTTTGAAACTGGGAATTAACTTGTTGTATTTCCTCTCGGTTACTTCCTTGCCGTTTTTGTCGTGAAAGACATAGGACTCCTGTAACAGATTGCCCGTCCGCGAGCGAATTTCTACGCGAGTCCTCTCAGGGGCCTCGACCTGCCAACTCAACCCTGTGGCGTTGCGCACAGCCCCCAAATCGTAGATCGGGGATTGCAAGGTGGTGCCCGCGGGATAGCCTTCGCCAAAGACTTGGAATTCGGCCGTCGTTCCCGTAATGCAACACTGCCTGTTCGGATAGCGCATCCGCAGATAGCGCAGCGGCCGGAGTGAGAACTGCTCTTCAAAGTGGACGATATCGCGCAAATTGCGGGGGTGTTCGGGCAACTCCCCTAGGACCTGCCAGCGCAGCGATCCGTCCGGAGCCAGCGATCCGTCC
>JAJDUT010000002.1 GCA_022826515.1 Candidatus Latescibacterota bacterium | reverse complement strand
GTTGGGTTGGACGGCTCCGGCCAACAGCGTCTCTGTCCACGCATATCAGGTGCGGCAGCGGATTTCCGATGCGGGTCAGGACTGGTCGCGTTGGTCGGCGGTGCCCGGGGGTAGCACCACCCGCGATACGACGATCACAGGGCTGACTAATGGCGAATCGTATCAGTTTCAAGCGCAGGCCGTGGATAGCCAAGGCATTTCGGTAGCCAGTTCCGCGGTGGTTTCGGCCACACCAGCGGGTCCTCCGAGGGCACCGGCCCTTACCGCATCGGGCGGGGATGGGCAAGTGGTGTTGAATTGGACGGCTGCGTCGTCGAATGGTTCGGCGATTGTGCGCTATGAGATACAGGGACGGGTGGCGGCGTCGGGGCATGGTTGGCCGGGATGGTCGGCCGTGCCGGGCGGCAGCACCGCCCGCGATACGACGGTAACAGGGCTAACCAATGGCACTGAGTATGAGTTCGCCGTGCGGGCGGTCAACGGCGTGGGGGCCGGGGCCTCATCGTCGCAGAAAGCAACGCCGCAGGCTGCGACGATAGCGGTGTCGTTTGGGGCTGCGTCGTATCAAGCCACCGAAGGCGGGGAGGCGGTCAAGGTGTCGGTGGGGCTGTCGCCGTCGCCGTCGCAGACCGTGCGCATTCCGGTGGTGGTGGCGGCCGATAAGGGCACGGAAGCGGGCGATTACACGGTGGCGGGGCTGAGCGCGGGGGCGGTGGTATTTGCGGCGAACGAAACGTCGCAGTCGTTTCGTATCACGGCCAACGAGGATGCCGATAGCGACGACGAGACGGTGTCACTGTCGTTTGGGACGCTGCCGCCGGGGGTCGTAGTCGGTACGACGCGGCAGGCAACGGTGACGCTGCGCGACGACGATGCAGACACTAGGCCGGTGTTTTCGCCGTCGGGCATAGCACGAGACGCTATCGTCGGGTACTATTTCAGCTTTACGCGGCCTTCGGCCAGCGGTGGCAACGGCACGCTGCGCTACTCGGTCAGCGGCTCGTGTGCGGGCTTGACCGTTACGTCCTCGTCGGTCAGTGGCCGTCCGAGTACGTCCGGCCAGTGTGGGATAACGTGGACGGTGCGCGATGCCGATGGCGATAGCGATAGCTATTTGCTGCAGATCTCCGTCGCCGCTGATACGGCCCCTTCGTTTGCCTCGTCGGGCATGTCCCGCGACGCCCTCACGGGTCAGTATTTTAGCTTTACGCGGCCTTCGGCCAGCGGTGGCAACGGCACGTTGCGCTACTCGGTCAGCGGTTCGTGTGCAGGCTTGACGGCTACGGCTTCGTCAGTTAGTGGCCGTCCGAGTGCGTCCGGCCGATGTGGGATTAAATGGACGGTGCGCGACACCGATGGCGATAGCGATACCTATTTGTTGCAACTGAACGTGGTCGCCGACACTGCGCCGTCGTTTGCTTCGTCGGGTACGTCCCGCGACGCCCTCACGGGTCAGTATTTCAGTTTTACGCGGCCTTCGGCCAGCGGTGGCAACGGCACGCTACGCTACTCGGTCAGCGGCTCGTGTGCGGGCTTGACCGTTACGTCTTCATCTGTTAGTGGCCGTCCGAGTGCGTCCGGCCAATGTGGAATAACGTGGACGGTGCGCGATAGCGACGGCGATACCGACACCTATTCGCTGCAAATCTCCGTTGCCGCCGATACCACGCCAGCCTTTGCCTCGTCGGGCGCGTCCCGATCAGCGACGGTAGGTCAGTATTTTAGCTTTACGCGGCCTTCGGCTAGTGGTGGCAACGGCACGTTGCGTTACTCGGTCAGCGGATCGTGTTCAGGCTTGACAGTGACTGCTTCGTCGGTCAGTGGTGCGCCGAGTAAGGCCGGTGCGTGTGGGATTACGTGGACGGTGCGCGACACCGATGGCGATATCGACACCTATTCGCTGCAACTGAACGTCCGCCACCGGAGCACGTAACCCCCTGGGGCTGGCCTTCGACGGAGAAGGCCAGCCCCTACCACAAGGAAAACCAACCATGAAAAGGAAGAAAAGGCGCTTGCTCTGGCTGGTGCTGCCCTCCTTGATCGCCGCCGCAGCCGCACTCGCAGCCGACGACCCGGCCATGAATAACCCGCCGAGGATCGTCGGCCTTGAGCGTATCACGGTGGCCGAAAACAGTTCCGAGCCGGTCGCCACTTATGTCGCCTGTAATACTCAAGGCAATTCCATTATCTGGTCGCTGGCCGGACGCGATGCCGAAGCGTTCACCTTCACCACCGACGCCGAACACCAGACGATGACGCTGTTATTTCGGGCTATCCCCGACTACGAACAACCCGCCGATGTTCCTCCCACCGACAACGACTATCAAGTGACCGTAGTCGCCACCGCGCCCGGCCCACCCGCCTTGGCCACCCCCTATCCGGTGCGCGTACAGGTGGTTGATGTAGCCGAGGCCGACCCCATGCCCGAGATCGCCGCGCCCGAACAGATGCGCTCCACCACCCAAGCCGAGTATGTGGGTCGGATGGTGTGGGCGATGATCGACTTCTACAAAGGCGTGGTGAGTTGGGCCGTGCGCGGGGTGGTCCATCACCTGCGCGACGTGTTCAACGCGAGTAAGCGCCCCATAGAGTCGCAGGTGCCGGAGCCGCTGGAGCCGCCGACGGTATCGGTGTATGCTGGCGCGTGGTCGGCGATGGCGACGTCGGGTCGGCTGCACGTTTTGGTGGGCAAGCCAGCGTCTGATGTGACCGGCTATGAATACCAACTCTACGAAGGGGCTGATCGGCTGTTGGATTGGACGTCGGCGGGCGTAGCTGCGCCGGTGGTGGCGGGCTTCGACGGCTCGGCTGAGGCTGCGGGCGAACCGCTCGCCGCAGCCTCAGCCCAAGAGTTCGTTACGGGAGCGTCTTCTTCGTTTTCCGTCGGCGGGTTGCGGCATGGGCATACGTATGCCATAGCGGTGCGGGCGATCAGTGAAGGCAGAGCCAGCGGTGCGGCGTGGGGCATAGCTACGCCGGGTCGCATTCTTGCGCCGGAGCGGTTGCAGGCGGTAGCGGGCGATGGCTGGGTGGCATTGGAATGGTCGGCGGCAGCGACCGCCGGGCCGGTGCTGACGCGCTATGAATGGCGCGGTCGTCCGGTGTGGGGCGCGTGGTCATATAATAGAACGACTGGCAAATGGCGTAGAGTATGCGTTTGCAGTGCGGGCGGCCAATCCGGCTGGTGCGGGAGCAGTCGCACAAGTGGCAGCGCGAACGGAGGTTGTCGAGCCAACGCCAGCAGAGAACACACCCCTTTGAATGCCCCATCAAGACGTGCGGGCGCAACGCGCTGGGACGCCAGCGATGCGAACAAGCCGCCGCATACCAGCACAGGCCGATAAAAAGAACAAAAAGTTTTTCAAAGGCTGGGTTCCCGTTTTTGCGGGAATGACGCCGGGGGACAGCAACGGCAGGAAGCCGCAGACGGTAAAAACTGAGTAACATTAGTTGTTGAATAAAGACTCGCGCTGCGGTCGGGCGCAGACGATTCGCTTGGCTGACCTGTTGCGGCGGAATAGTTTAATAAAGGAGCAACTACCAGACGCAGCCATTGCGAGGAAGGCGAACATGAATACAGGTCGGCTCGGTCTCTTGCTCGTGCTGCCGGTGCTTTGCGTAGCTCCAAGTGCGGCGCAAGACGCCGTGCCTGCGGCTCAGGCCCTATTGGAGCAGTTCGATGAGCTGTACCGCTCTGCGGGCACGGCGGCGCGGATCGAGATTAAGGTCGAGCGCCCCAATAAGGTGCGGACGATGCAGATGCGCTCTTGGAGCCAAGGCGAAGACAAGGCGCTAGTGGTCATTGACGCGCCCGCCCGCGACGCTGGCACGGCCACGCTGCGGGTCGGCAGCAATCTGTGGAACTACTTGCCCAAAATCTCGCGCACGATCCGCGTGCCGCCCGCGCTGATGATGGGCGCGTGGATGGGCAGCGACCTGACCAACGACGACTTGGTGCGCGAGTCGTCATACGCTCATGACTATGAGATTGCAGGGATCAACCCCAGCGAGGAGCCGCCCGGCTGGCAGGTGGATCTCACAGCCAAGCCCGAGGTGCCGGGTTTGTGGGAGCGGGTGGAGGTCGTCTTCGCGCAGGTAGAACAGTTGCCCATACTCGTGCGCTACTACGACCGCAAGGGGCGGCTCTCGCGCACGATGCAGCTTGAAGAGATCAAAAAGATGGGAGAGCGGCTGATCCCCACCCGGATTGTGATTGTGCCCGAGCGCGAGAAGGGTCGGCGCACGGTGATGACCTATTTGCACGTAGAATTCGACGTCGAGCTGGACGAGAGCCTCTTTAGCTTGGCTCAGTTGGAGCGCAGGCGCTAGGATGGCCGAAAACAGCACGCTCCGCCTAGCTTGGCGCGGCTTGGGCCGCAACCGCAAGCGCTCGGCCTTGGCGATAGCGGCAATAGGGCTAGGGCAGTTTGCCTTCTTGGCCACGGCCGGAATCATGCGCGGTTATGCCGATCACTATTTCGATTCAGTGACCGGCCCTTTGGTGGGCCACGTGCAGATCGTGGCACCGGGCTGGCGCGAGGAGCGAGCCGTCGATCAGACGCTAAGCGACGTCGAGGCCATGCTGGCGGCGATTCGCGGGCAGTCGCAAGTGGCGCGGGCCGTGCCGAGGATTTACGCGCCGGTGTTGGCCGCGCTGGACGAGGAAGGTTTTGTCGGGATGGTAGTAGGTGCCGATCCGGCGCTAGAAGGGGTCGCGGACGGCCTATTGGGCAGCGAACAGTTGGCCGGCCTCTTGGGAGACGGTCGAGTGCTGGTGGGGAAGGGCTTGGCGCGACAGCACGGGATTGAGGCTGGGGCCGAACTGGCCGTGGTGGGCCAAGATATTGACGGCTCTATTGCCAGCGCGCTGTACGAGGTGGCGGCGGTTGTCGAATCGCCGGTCGAGCTCGTCAACAGCACTGGCATCGTCGCCGGGCTGCAAGACGCGCAGGCACTCCTGAGAATGGATGACGAAGCGCACGAGATTGCCGTCCGCTTACACGAGGCCGAGCAGATAGATCAGGCCGCAGACTCGCTCGGCGCGCAGCCTGCACTGCAAGGGACGGAAATCAAGCGCTGGCACGAGGTCATACCGCAGCTAGCCGGGATGATCAAGCTAATGGACGTGTATTCGCTCGTGGTTTTGGGGATCGTCTGCTTGGCGTCCATCGCCGGCATTGCCAATACCATGATGATGTCCACGTTTGAGCGCCGCCGCGAGTTGGGGATGTTGCTGGCGTTGGGCGCGAATCCGGGCCGACTCTTTCGGATGGTGGCGACCGAGGCCGTGCTGTTGGGTGCGTTGGGGGTGTTGCTGGGGACTGCACTGGGCGCGTGTTTTGCGGCGTTGACGGCTGGATCGGGTTTTGACCTCGCTGAGTTAGGTGGTGAGGAATCCTTTGAAATGGGCTTCCAAGGTGTGCAGATAGCCTCGCGGGTTTATCCCGAGGTGCGTGGATCCGATGTCTTGGCGGGCGTGTCGGCCGTGCTGGTGACGGCTCTTTCGGCCTGCGTCTGGCCGCTGCTGCACGTGGCGCGGCTGGAGCCGGTGGAGGCGATGCGGACGTGACTTCGGCAAGCTCAGTCGAGTCGAGCGGAAATCTGTCGATCCGATACGCCTTGCGCTCGCTGGGGCGCAGTCGCCGCCGGACGGGCCTGTCCGTCTTGGGCGTGGGGCTGGGATGCGCGATTGCGCTGTTTGCCACGGCCTTTATGCGCGGCGGCCAAACCATGCGGGTGCAGGCCATTTCCCAGAGCGGGTACGGCCACCTGCGGATTGCGCCCGCAGGCTGGGAGCAGAGCCGACGCGACGAGCTGCGCTTGCAGGATTCGGCGGCAGCGCTCAAAGCTGTGCGTGGTGTCGAAGGTGTAGCCGTAGTAGCTCCCCACGTGCGAGCGCAGGGCCTGTTGGCTTTTGGTACGCGGGTGGCGGGCGTCCAGCTTTTGGGCGTAGATCCAGCCGCCGAGCCGCAGCTCAACAGGCTGGTGCGCACCATTGGCGAGGGGCGTTACTTGCAAGCGGGTGACGAGGGCGCAGTGGTCGTCGGCAAGGCTCTCGTCGAGCGCTTGGACGTAGAGTTGGGGGATGATTTGTTGTTGACGCTAACGCGCGCCGACGGGGAGATGGAGTACGCGATGTTGCGAATCGTCGGGATCGTATCCACCGGTAGCCGCACGATTGACGAGACCATCTGCCATGCGATGCTCGCCGATGTCGAGAAGCTGACGGGCCTGAAGGGCGTGGCCGAGGTGTCGGTAGCCTTTGCGGACCCGCAACAGGTGGCTGCGCTCTCGGCCGAGCTGGCGCAGCGGGTGCAGGGCGACGAAGTGCTCACGTGGCGCGAAGTGCTGCCGGCGATGGGCGGAGACGAGGCGGCCGACCGGGCCTTTTCCAGCTTTTTTATTGTGGTTGTGGCCGCGGTGGTAATTTTGGGCGTGACGAGTGCCCAACTGACGGCCATGCTGGAAAGGAGGCGCGAATTTGCCGTGCTGATGGCGCTGGGATTAGGAGAACGCAAGCTGGTGGGCTTGGTGCTTTTCGAGGCCGTGTTCATGGGCGCGCTCGGGGCGCTCTTGGGCCTGTTGCTGGCGTGGCCGCTCGTTTGGCACACGGCGACGGCGGGGATTGATTTTTCCGCGATGATGGGCGACGAGATGACGGTCATGGGCGTTTTCTTCGACCCGATAATCTACGCTGACATGGGGCTGTGGATGCTGCCCTACGCCTTCGGCTTGGGACTTTGTGCGACGCTGTTGGCCGCGCTTTATCCGGCTTGGTCTGCCACGCGCTTGGATCCAGCGGCGGCTCTGAGCCAGCGGGATGCGTGATTATGGACGAGATGCTAGTAGCCGCTCAAGATGTGAAAAAGGTATTTCGGACGGGCGATATTGCCGTGGAGGCTCTGCGCGGCATAGACCTCGAAATCGGCAGCGGGGAGTTCATGGCCATTGTCGGACCGAGCGGCAGCGGCAAGACGACGCTGCTCAATCTAATCGGTGCGCTCGACGTGCCCACCGGCGGTCGCATTGTGCTTTTTGGCCGCGACTTGGGGCCGCTGAGCCGCAGTGAACGGGCCGAACTGCGGCTTCGATCCTTGGGCTTTGTGTTCCAAGCCTACAATCTGGTGCCGGTGTTGACGGCGCGCGAGAACGTGGAATTCGTGCTAGAGTTGCAGGGCATGGACCCCAAAAAGCGGCGGGCGCGAGCCGAGGAGACGCTGGCTGAGCTGGGGCTAGGCGAGCTAGCCGACCGGCGGCCCAGCCAGATGTCGGGCGGCCAGCAGCAGCGGGTGGCGGTGGCGCGGGCCGTGGCCTCGCGGCCGGGCTTGGTGTTGGCCGACGAGCCGACGGCCAACCTCGATAGCGACAACGCACAGGCGCTTTTGCAGATGATGCGGCGGCTCCGCGACGAGATGGGCATGACCTTTGTTTTTTCGACGCACGACCCCTTGGTGATTTCGTACGCCTCGCGGGTGGTTACGCTGCGCGATGGCGAGGTGCTGAGCGACGAGCGCAAGAGTGCATGCGGCTGACGCTGGCGGTTCTCTTGGCGGCGCATCCCGCGTTTGGCATCAGCTTGTGGTCGAGTGCGGACGGGAGTCGCTATTGGGCGCTGGATACCGCGCTGAAGTGGAGCGTGCTTTCGTCACACGCTCCCGACGCGCCGTTGCTGTACCCCAAGCGCTGGAGCGCCGCTGCGCTGGGCAGGGGGAGGCTGGCGCTGCGAGGCCAAGCTGCGGCGGATCTGCACGTGCGCTTGGCCTATGAGCAACGGGTGCGGGCGGTTTCTACGGGTGCTGGTGCTGGTGGGGGTGTAGGGGTATTGGTGCCGGAGATCCGCGCGCCGTATCGGCTCAGACAGCTCGATGATCCGCTGGTTACGGGCGAGAACGTGGCCTACCGGCACGAGCTAGACCGCGCGTTTGTCGCTTGGCGCTTGGGGCGTGGCGAGTTGCAAATTGGTCGCCAAGCTATTGGGTGGGGGCGCGGCGTGCTCTTTGGCGCGGTGGATATTTTCGCGCCGTTTAACCCTTTAGAAAGTGATCGCGAATGGCGGCGCGGGGTCGATGCGCTGCGCGTTTCCGTGCCGCTTGCGGATCGCTTTTCGCTGGACGCGATAGCGGCTGGCGGTTCATCGATTGACGAATCGGCCTTTGTCGGACGGTTCTACGGGCACAGTGGTGCGCTCGACGGAGAGTTGCTGCTGGGGCGTCGCCGCGGCGACCGCTTTGTCGGCGCAGCCGCATCCATGCGGGTCAAGGGCGCTGAGATGCACGGCGAACTGGCGTCGTTCAAGACGCCTGCTACAGAGGGGGATGAGGTGGTGCTCAAGGCGCTTTGGGGCGGTTCGTACGCGTGGGACTCCCAGGGCGGCCTGTTGCTCGTGGGCGAATATCACTTCTCGGGCTTTGGCGTCAGCGACATTGCCGAGCTAGCTGCGGCTCCTTATCTAGCGCGGCGGATCCAAGGCGACGCGCAGATCTTGGGGCGGCACGCCGGTGCCGTGCAGCTATCGCAGGGAATCACCGGCACCGTGCCGAGGACGCTGGGCTGGCTTTTCTCACCAATAGATGGCTCTGGGGTGCTAACGGGCGTGGTGACGTGGATTTTCTCTGACGCGCTGACGCTAGCGGCTAGCGCGTACTGGCCTTATGGGGAAAGGCCGAGTGGAGCGGCCTTGCGGAGCGAGTACGGCGGAGCGGCGAAGAGCGGGTTGGTGCAGGTTAGTTTTTATTATTAGAAGAGAAATTCTTGGGAATTATCTTCGACGTTATAGAAGGGGATTCTTGCAGCGTACACCCTGAAAGCGCGAGAAATCGGTATCGGCGCTATTCTTGCTGAGAAATTCTTCGACCTCTAAATCGTCGTCCAGATCGCTCAGACGGGCAGGGTCCAGTTCCGGACGCAAGCGAAGGGGACGCGACTTGACCTCGAACTGCTGCTGAGACAGACCCAAACCACGACGCAGAGCATCATTTAAGGTTTTCTTGAAGCTCTTGCCTTGCAATTGCATCGCCTCCCGCAGGCGCTGCTCTACTTCCGTATCAAGTGTGATCGTCGTTTTCATGTTGACAACTGACGTTACGCAGAGCTTCTACTCAGCCTACTCGTCGGCGTCTAATAGGTTCGTAAAGGCTTCGAGGCTTGGGATTTGTATGGCCGTCCGATGCAACTGCTTGAGGCGCTGCACATCGTCAATGGACCCAATGCGAGCGGCCAACGGATCCGACGCGGCCAGCCTAAAGCGGATCTCTAGCACGTCGAGCAGATCTTCAATGGCGCGTTCTCTACCGCCTTGCTCAATGCCCTTTTCCGTGAAATACTGCGCTATCGACGATTCGTACATGGTCTCCTCCGCAATGATGGTCATAATTGTCTCTGATTTATACACTAATCCGCTCAAAAAGGCAAGATCGGTCAGGTAAGTCGCCTTGACGGTCTCGTCCATCGGCACCTCTTGCGCTTGGTTCACGCACTGGCGCAGCCACGCCTCGGCATCCACCCCCACTGGCCGCTGCATCAACGGCGCAAACGGCAGCAAGCCCGTAAGGCCGTGGTCGAGGATGGGTTGCCCTTGCAGTTCAATCAGCCGAATCACCTTGTATTGCACCAGTACACGGTAGCCGTGCCGCTCTTGGAGATAGTGTCCCGGATCACTCCGGCCTGCGTCGGGACGCAGATAGATGACGGTGGAGTAGGTGGGTACGCCGTGCTGCTCGATGGTACGCCCGATATAACCGACCATGCGCTGCGGCATGGCCGGGCTGCTATCCGTAGTTTGAAACTCGTGATGGACCAATGCCTCCTCGTCGCCGACGCGCACGCGGATGAGGCTATCGGTGCGGTGGGCTTCGACGGTAGGTTGCTCGGTGTCAATGACATCGAGCACTTCAAGGTCGTCTTGGTGGAGGGCGAAGCGGGCGAAGTCGTGGGGGTAGGTGTGGATGAGGTGCTTGGCGATAGTATCGAATTCAGCCATGAGCCATGCCTTGGTTGCGGGTGGGATGGTACTGCAACAGGCAAGAATCGTGCCACGGCGGTGTTTCAGAGGGGAGGAAAGGATATGAGGCGTTGGAGTGTAGCGGAAAGGATACAGGGATGAGAAGGGAGGCACAAAAAAAGCACTGGCCGCGCCCTCAGCAGGCTTAGCTATGGCTAAAGAGCGCATAGAGAGGCAAAAAAACGAGCTTTTGTTCGGGAAGGACCGATACATTGGCCGTTGAAAACACCAAACCCACATCGGTGCTTTCGTGTTCCTGTAGGAAGAGGTGCATACTCCGCAAGCGGCCCGCTGGCCCACTCTTGACTTCCAACGGCACTATTTTTCCAAGTGCTGAGCTTGTTGTCGATTAGGCGGTTCAATGTATTTTTACAAGGTAGTTTATCCACTTAAAATGTATTTTTACAAGGTAATTTGTCCTGTGGTGCCTCTCGCCGATATAACCACCGCAGGCGATTTTAGGGTATAGGCGGCTTTTTCTTATGCTCTACTCTTAGGAACAGGTATGGCGACAATCACCGTCATTGGCCGCGGCCACTCGGGCACGCGCGCCATAGCACACACGCTCTACGCCAGCGGCGTTTTTATGGGCAGTACGCTCAATCGCTCGGGCGACAAGGTGCCGCCGCACGCGCTCTACGACGCCTGTAGGGTCATGGCCAAATACGTCGAGTGGAAGGGCGGCTTGGAGTGGGATTTCGACGATTTGCACAGCGCGAAGATTGACCCGGAGTTCGAGGACTTGATCGGCGAATACCTGCGAGACATTGCGGCCGACCGCTCGGAGCACAAGGGTTGGAAGCTGCCGGAGACGACGTTGATTTACCCGTGGGTTGTGCGGATGTTTCCCGACATCCACTACATCCACTGGATCCGCGACCCGCGCGACAGCATCATCGGCGCCCACAAGACCGATGACCTAGGGGATTTCGGCGTCGAGTACGAGCGCACGGACGACATCCGGCGGCGGCGGGCCATTTCGTGGAAATATCAATACGAGTTGATGAAGGCCACGCCCAAACCGAAGAAGTGGATGTTGGTGCGGTTTGAGGATTTTGTGTTGAAGCAGGAGGAAGTGTTGCGGGAGTTAGAGGCGTTTTTGGGATTTGAGTTGGGCCGGATCGTGGTGCGGCCGGAGTCGTTGGGGCGGTGGAAAACGGACCGAGAGCAGCACATGTTTGACTTTTTTAGAGATGCCATGGACGAAAACGGATACGGAGAGATGCCATGAAGATCAGTTTTACGACGTTGGGGTGCCCAGACTGGGACTTGGATACCATTTGCCGGAGAGGCCGCGAATACGGCTACGACGGCGTCGATTTCCGCGGGTTGCAGGAGACGATGGACGTCACCCAGTTGCCGGCTTTTACCAGCGGGGCCGCCCAGACCCGACGACAGCTAGCAGATGCTGGCATGGAGGTGTCGGGGATCAGCTCCAGCATCCGGGTTTGCGTGCCGGAGAAGTTAGCGGAGAACGTAGAGGAGGCGCGGCGCTCGATCCCGGTGGCCAATGCGTTGGGCTGCGGCTCCATCCGGGTTTTTGGCGGCGGCGATTCCAAGTCCTATTCCAAGGAGCAGCTAGCCGACATCGGGCGGGAGACGATGGAACAGATCCTTGAATTGGATGGTGCCTGCGAACTCAAGTGGCTTTTTGAGACCCACGACGAGTGGATCAAGTCGGTGGAGTGCAAGCTGCTGCTCGACCGCATTCCAAACGAGGCGTTCGGCGTGCTCTGGGACATGGGCCATACGGCGCGGGTGGGCGAGGAGTCGCCGGAGCAGACCTATCAGGCGGTGGGGTCGCGCATCGGTTATACCCACGTCAAAGACGCGGTCTATGATCCCGAGCACGCCGAGGCGATGGGGGATGGTTGGCGCTACGTGGCACCGGGTGCGGGCCAGTTGCCCCTAGAGAAGGCGATAGCTCTGCTCAAGGGACACGGGTACGACGGCTGGATCATGTTTGAGCACGAGAAGCGCTGGCACCCCGAACTAGCGGAGCCGGAGGAGATTTTCCCGATTTTTCCGACTTGGGTCAGACCGCTGCTCGGTTAGTCGGCCCATGCAGCTACACTATCCTGAGATCGCCCTGCATGTGCCGTCCCTGCTTTTGCCGAGGGCAGATATTCCCCTCGAAACTTGGTCGGTCATTGCCTGCGACCAGTACACTTCGCAGCCCGAATACTGGGAGCAAGTGCGGCGGCTTGTCGGGGACGATCCTTCGACGCTACAGCTAATTTTTCCCGAAGCATACCTCGGGGAGACTTGCCGCGAACAGACCATTGCCAGCATTAACCAACGGATGCAGGCGTATCTCAAAAGCGGCGTACTGGCGGAGCAGCGGCCCGGATTTATGCTGATAGAGCGGGAGGTGGGACGCGCTGCGCCGCGCAAGGGGCTAGTCGTCGCCTTGGACTTGGAGCAGTACGACTACCGAGACGGAGTGCAGAAGCTAATCCGCATGACCGAGGGCACGGACCAGAGCCGGCTGCCGCCGAGAATCCAAGTGCGGGAGAACGCGCCGCTGGAAACGCCGCACATCATGGTGCTGATCGACGACCCGCAACAGACGGTGATTGAGCCGCTTGGTGCAAAAGACCTGAAGCTGACCTACGATTTCGAGCTGATGCTAGGCGGCGGCAGGCTTAGAGGCTGGCATATCGACGATGGGGCGTTGATCGACGAGATCGCCGGGCATATCGCTCGCCTCGCGTGCGGCGAGCCGCCGATGATCTACGCGATGGGCGACGGCAACCACTCCTTTGCCACGGCGCACGCCGTCTGGGAGCGGCTCAAAGCGATATCAGAGGACGAGCGCCAGATAATGAATCACCCGGCGCGCTATGCCTTGGCCGAACTAGTTAATGTTCACGACGAGGGCTTGGAGTTTGCGCCAATCCATCGGGTGGTTTTTGGAGTGGATGCGGCAGATCTCTTGCGGTCAATGGAGACGCGCTGCACAGGGTGGGGATTTAGTCGTCGGACCTTTGCGGGTCGGGACGAATGGGAGGCTGCCTGTCGCGAAACGGCCGTCGGCTCGGGCCACCACATTCCCTACATAAGCGGAACCGAGCGCGGCCTGTTGAGTGTCGCCGAGCCTAGCTTCCAGCTCGAAGTAGCGTCCTTACAGGCCTTTTTGGATCGCTATCTCGACTCGCATCCCCGCGCTCGTCTCGACTACATTCACGGCGAGGACGTGCTAGAGCAATTAGCTGTAGAGTCGGACAGCATCGGCTTCTTTCTGCCGACTATGGACAAGCGCGATTTGTTCAAGACGATCGTCATCGACGGGGCCACGCCGCGCAAGACGTTTTCGCTGGGCGAGGCTGCGGAGAAGCGGTACTACTTGGAGTGCCGGCGGCTGGTGCCGTGAGCAACTCTACTCGGAGTAATCGTACTTCCGGTTGCGGCTGATGTAGTCGATTGGTCCATCGACAAATTCTGCTACCGTTTCCAACGCACTATCTGCAAACAACTCTTCCGTTCCCTTGGGAAACAACAGCGGCTTCTTCGTGTGCCACCAGTGCGCCCAGTGGATCATGGCGATCATCGGGCGGGGCTGGTCGGTGAGGTTGGGCATGCCGCGATGCCAGAGGCGCATGTCGCGGATCAGCACGCTGCCGGCGGGCACGTTCGGCTGCAGGGGTTTGCACTCGGCGCGGAGGCGTTCTTCGATTGCGGGCGGCAGCTTGATGTCGCTGTCGTTGAGGGCGCGGGTGGTGTCTAGGTGGGTGCCGGGCCACAGTTCGGTGCTGCCGTTTGTAGGCGTGGCATCGACGACGGGTACGTTGACGACAATGCCGTAGGCCGGCGTCGCGACCTCGAGATTGGGCCAGAGCTGACCCGCATCGACGTGGAGGGGTTGTTGGGTGGTGTTGGGCAGGCAGGTGTTGCCGCTGTAGAAGGCGTTTTTGACGCCCTCGCCGAGCACGGCGTGAGTTATTTCGACGACGAGGTCGTTGGCCAGCACGTCGCGGAAAAGGTACGGCGGAAAGGGCGGCGGGTCCTGTTGCAGGTGGCCGTTGTTGAACTGATAGGGGACGTCGGCGAGGGCGAGGATCTCTTCGATGTCGGCGAGCATGCGCTCGCGCAGCATTTCGATGTGGGAAGGATCAATGGCGCGGTGGAGGACGACGAAGCCATCGTCGTGCAGGGCGGCGACGGCTTGTTGCATGTGCTCCGGTTTTAGCTTGTGCGCGCTGTGTTCGGCTGCGCTTAATTCTAGCTCGACCATATAATCCTACATCGTGTACAAGGTGATCCGCAGATGGGCGCAGATGGACGCAGAATAGGATGGACAAGGCAATCCACCGCTCGAATTGTTCAAATCATGCCGCATTGCTATAGCGTTCAGGCGCAGGTGGGGTCTTCGAGCGGCCAGCGATTGAAGGAAGGCAAGTTTTTGCCGGACAGTTTTTCTCGTGCGTCGTACCACGATTGCGCCCAAGCCACTGGGTCGCGCAGTTCGCTTTGGGGATCCTTGCGGCTGCGGGCGACGAAGCCGGGGAAGAGCGGGCGGCCGGTGGGTTGGCCGGTGGGGTTGTAGCGGAGGTCGAAGCTGATCCGCACCTGCTTGCTGACGTTGGGCAGCGACGAATGGCAGGTCTGCCGGTGCATGAAGAGCACATCGCCGCGCTTCAATTCGGCGGTGACGACGCGGTCGAGGGCTAGGTCTTGGTCGCGGATAAAATGGCCGACGCCCTTGAACTGGCAGTGGTGCAACAGCCCGTCGCGGTGGCTGCCGGCTACTACTTCGATGCAGCCGTGCTCGCGGAAGGCGTTGGTCAGCGGCACCCACACGGTGAGCATGTCGGTCTCGTCGGCTTCGGGCAAGACCACGCCGTTGTCCTGATGCCAGGGCGTGGCACCGACGGCGAAGCCTGCGATGCGGCCGTGGTGGTCCTTGGGGACACCGGGCAAGTACTGCTCGGGCGGTTTGATGCGGATGTGTTGGACGGGGTTGGAGTAGATTTCTGGGCCGATGAGGTTTTCGATGATGTCGAGGAGCTTTTCGTTGCGCAGCATGGCGAAGGCGGCGGGACCGACGGCAATGGGCGAGTCTGGGCCGATGCCGCCTTGGGGCAGCGAGATGTCGAAGTGCTGGGCATAGACTTGGCCGGTTTCGTTGTAGATCTGGCAGAGGCGCTCATCAAAGCCGAGATCGGCGTACGTGGAGGCGATCTGCCCTGCGGCGAAGAGCTCGTCGGCGAGCTCGTCGAGGACTTCGTCGTATTCGGCCAAGACGGGATCGATGTCGGCGATGGGGTCGAGGAGGTCTTCGACGAGGACGAAGCCGTGTTCGCGGTATTGGTCGAGTTGGGATGGGGTTAGTTGGGGCATGGGTTGGATTCCTGTTTGAGGCGTCAGCGCGTGGCTGTGGCTAGAAGCTCGTTGTCAACGCGAACCAGAACCTCTTGGGAAAGTGCTTGCCCACGCTGAATCGGCACTCGAATCATCTCGTCAATAACGTTGATGTTGCTAACGAGAGTCGTTATGATCAAAATATGATAAAATCGTTTAAGGACAAGGAGACCGAAAAAATTTTTCGCGGCCAATTTTCCCGCAAATTGCCGCATAGTATTCAACGAATAGCGGCACGCAAACTTGAGCAACTCAACGCTGCTACGATCCTTAAAACCCTACGCGTACCGCCCGGCAACCGGCTCGAAGCACTGAGCCATGACCGGCAAGGGCAACATAGCATTCGAGTGAACGACCAGTGGCGCGTGTGCTTTATCTGGCGTAATGATAATGCCTTTGATGTCGAGATCGTTGATTATCATTGAGGTGAAACCATGAACAAACGCGACTTTCCACCAATCCATCCAGGTGAAATCCTATTCGAGGATTTTCTCAAGCCAATGCAGATCAGTCAATACCGTTTGGCGCGGGCAATCGGTGTGCCACCGCGTCGCATCAATGAAATTGTGCATGGTAAGCGGGGGATCACGGCAGATACGGCTTTGCGATTGGGTCGTTTCTTTAGGATGGAAGCACAATTCTGGATGAATCTTCAAACGCGGTATGAACTCGAAACGACGCTTGAAGCCTTAGCGGACAGACTAGAGCGAGAAGTCCAGATGCACCCAGTCTAACGCAACGTAAAAGAGGAGTCCAACATGAAACTCAACCGCGACGAATTTCTGGAAACCGGCTACCTCATCGTCAAGGAAGCCGTGCCGCGCGACAAACTCGAACGCGTCCGGCAGGCGTACGAGACGCTCGTCAACCGCCAGCGCGAAAACTGGAAGGCCGAGCGTGCGGAAGGCGACCCGCCCGGAGGCGTTTGGGAAACCGGGGCGCAGCCTCGCCTGCAACTGTCAAGGGCGCCGCTCGTCAATCAGATCGACCCGGAGACCGCGCCGGCGGTCGAAGTGTGGCTTGAGGAGAACATCCACGGAGTTAGCACAGAGCTTCTCGGTATCGCGGACGGGGCCGTCACAGAAATGATGATGATGTGCAATCCCGTTCGGGATCACGGCCCGGCGAAGTGGCACCGCGATCTCCACCCCATCGACACTGCGCCGCTTCAGGGCTATATCGACGACATCGTCGAAGGAGGCCCGCGCTACGTCCAGTGGAACATCCCGCTCTACGACGACAGCGTCCTGTGGGTGGTGCCGGGTAGTCATCTGCGGCTGAACACGCCCGAAGAGAACGAGGTAATGTTGACAGACCCTCCCGGCCCGCTACCCACTGGCGTGCAGACTCATCTCGAAGCTGGGGACGGCGTGGTCTATATCCTCCCGATCCTCCACTGGGGCAGCAACTACAGCCCCAAGATGCGGCGAACCGTTCACGGTGGCTTCTCGACCTTTACTTCGATTGACGATCTTTCGTTTACTGAACACATCTCTGCAGACGCACAGACGGCGTTCACGCGCTGGAACAACCGCGGCGAGCAGATGAAGCGGCATACGGAATCGGCACTGCGGGCCGTTGTCGCGGGAGATGGTGCCGCGTATCTGAACGCCTTGGACAGCCTTCATCCAGAGCGGGGCGAGAAAGGCAGGATGCTGTCAACGGTCTTCCTCTGCAAGGCCGCGCTGGCGATTCGACTGCACAAGGATCCGCCGCTGCAGGGAATCGCCGAAGATCTCCAACGTCGCGTTTTGGGGAAGCACCCCATTACGCTCAACTGGGGGCCGGAGTTCGCGGATCGATTCACCTCGGATGAGGCGCACTTGCTGTGGGATCGCTTCAGTCCGCTCGAGGATCTGCTGCAAGCGGACGAGGAACACTTTGTGCCGGGTTTCCAGGCCGCCCCGATGAAGCATTACTTCAACGAGATGCCTGCGGACTACGGTACGGCGGACTTTATCGCCAGTTGGAAGGCCGCGTGATCTTAGAGGCCCTAACCAAACTGGATGTCGAGGCCCCCTTCGACAGGCTCAGGGGGCGTACTTTCGCCGAGCCGGCCCCTGAGCTTGTCGAAGGGGCATGACAGGTTAGAGGCCCTTAGCCACCTCAACTAGGAAAAAGAATATGACCCCACTCAGCATCGGCATCGCCGGACTTGGCCACGGCAGAACGCTGCTTGGTGCCAACCAGCCGGAAAACAGCGCCCTGCCGGTCCGCGTCACCGCTCTGTGCGACACGCGGCAGGACAAGCTCGAAGTGCTCGGCCGCGAATTTGGGATCGACGCTCTGACATCTGATTTCGACGAACTGGTTGCGCGCAGCGATCTCGACATCATCGGCATCTACACGCCCGGACCGCTTCACGCGCAGCAGATCCTGACTGCGCTCGACGCGGGCAAGCACGTGATGGTCACCAAGTCGATGGTGTACACGATGGAAGAGGTCGAACAGGTTGTGGAAGCCGTTGACCGGTCCGGCAAAGTGCTGCTCGTCACGCAGAGTCTGCGCGGGAGGTATGACTTCATGGAAGCGAAGCGCGCCTGCGACGCCGGAGAGATCGGCGAACTCTTTATGGCCGAGTCCCACTACGTTCACGATCTCCGCCCGGTCTATGACTACTCCCCGTGGCGAGTCGAGATGCCGCAAGACCTTATCTTGGGAGGGGCCTGCCATCCGATTGATCTTTTGCGCTGGTTCATGGGCGACATCGACGAAGTCCACTGCTACGGATTGCGCAGCGGCGTCGCGCCGGACTATCCCCAGGAGGACAACTTTGTCATCAACGTGAAGTTTGCTTCTGGAAAGATCGGACGCATTGCGAACTTTCTCGGCCTCGTACATCCGCACGATGTCCCAACGAACAGCCTGGCCGTTTACGGAACCCGTGGCACCATTCTCAACGGCGCAAAGAGCCTCGATCCCACCGACGACCTGCCCTCGCGCAAGGTCACCGCCGAGTTTTCATCGGAGCGGGGTCACGCCAGTGAGATGATTATCATGCTGCAGCACATGGCCGATTGCGTTCTGAACGGCGCAAAGCCTTGGGTCGGCGTTCGCGAGGGGGCTAGGGTCGTCGCCACAGGACTTGCGTGTTGGGATTCGCTCAGATCGGGGGTGCCGGAGAAAGTAAGGAACGATTTCTGACGATTGCAGATAGGAGGCTTTCATGCCCGTTTGTGTTCCCGAAGACGCCAAGCGCATCATGCCTGATCTGTTGCGCGACTTTACTACCGAAGTGTTGCGCAAAGTCGATTTGCCCGCTGACGATGCTGCGTTGGTTGCGCGCTATCTGGTGGATGTGGATTTGCGTGGGGTGGTCTCCCACGGCACGCGTCAGTTGCAGCGGTATGTGCCTGAGTTTCGAGAAGGGCGCATTAACCCACATCCCGAAATTGCCCAGATCATGGATGCTCCTTCAATGGCTATTTTCGACGGCGACGGCGGTGCGGGTTACTTGGTGGCAACGCAGGCGACAGAGGCCGTCATTGAAAAGGCTAAAGCGAATGGCATTGCCGTTGCGTGTACGCGTAATCACGGGCATGTGGGTAGCGTGGGGATTTATGCGCGGCTGGCACTGGTGCGCGACTTGGCGACCTTTTCCGTGGCAGGAGGTGTTGCGTGGGAAAAACCGACGGAGCCTGATGCAACGGTGTGGGATGCGATGCGAGCACCCCCGATGTGTTTTGGCGTTCCAACGGCAGAAGGGCCGCCTTTTGTGCTGGATATGAATGCGAATATGTTAAAAGACCGCAGCAAGCTCGCCGAGGCGTTGCAGACATTTCCAGACTTTGTTTTTAAGAGCTTGGGAATGCGATTTACGTCGTGGTTTTTGGCGGGTATTTTGGCGGGCACGGCGACGCCTGAATCGAGCAGACCAAAGTTTTCAAGTGCCACGCGGGCATTTACGATTGTGGCGATTGACGTGGCGCGGTTGGGAGATTTGGGGGCTTATAAGGCGGAGCTTGCTCGCATCTTGCGCGAGAGCCGATCGCTGAAGCCCATGCCGGGGCTAGCAAGTGCTGAAGTCCCCGGTAGTTTGGAGTGGCAACGCGAACAAGCGCGCGTGCAAAGCGGCATCCCGATGACCGAAGATCATCTCGACATGTTGCGGCGCATTGCCACGGAGATCAATGTCCCGGTTCCTTGGGAGGCGTAGTGATTGACATTGAGCATCTAATTGAGGAAACAGCGACTAATTAACTGCCGGACGGTTTGCGATGTGGGCCAAGCCACTGAACGAGCAGAGTAACAACCGCTACGGTTAGAGGAATAGCCCAAATGAGAATATCCAGTTGGCCATCAATAGAAGCGATCTCGGCTTTGAGTTCGGCAATATCTGCCTTCGTAGCCACATGCTCGTAGGACCCTTCCAATCTGGAAACCCTGTCGCTCAACTCAGACATCAAACATCCTCCTACTCAACAGTCTCTGCCATTAATTACATGCCAGAGAAAGAATTGTCAAGATCATCCGCCGCGTCGGGAAATCAAGTGTTCGCAGCTACCCTTCAAAAGCGAGTACGCGTAGCGGAATGGCGTCGGTTCTCTCTTGTATTCTCGAATTTATGGCATATATTCAATGCCGTCGTAGTAGCGCAAGTCGCCCTATGTCGGGTGGCCTGCTGAATACAAGAGCCTATTCTGAAACGGTTGGGTAGCTCCCAACCGCAGGGTGAATAAGTAGGATTCCCGCATCAACTTGCGCGACTACGACACTGCCCGGCTCCCTCGGGAGCCGCAGGGCGGTGTCAGCACCTCGCTGATCTAAATACATACGTAACTGATGTTATGTAGCCCCTGCATCCCCCGCATTCCGTGGGGATAGGCTTTAAGCAGGGGTATGATGACGCTTGTTGCCCCGCCCTCGAAAAATACCAGACGCCCAAGTCATGTGACCGCCTTGCAAAGCGGCCCGACAGGAGTTTTCAGGCGGCGTCTAAAGAAGAGCAACAAAGCCGCGTAAAATCCTCAACCTTACAAGGAGAGAATTGATGAAACGCATCATACTGCTTTTCGCTTTGTGTGGGCTACTTTGGCCGTCGGTGGGGCATAGTCAGACTCCGGCAACGCCAAGAACTGAACCCAATTTGAGACTTCGGTATGCCCCCGACTACACAGGGAGCAATCTCGATACGCTCTTCGTCGATTGGAGCACGGTGTATGCCAAGCCCGAAGACCCTACAAGCGAACTAGCGACAGGTACTCCGGCCACAAGTTATTATGTAGCATTAAGTACACTAGAAGACGACTCTGCATACCTCGTTTTCTTTTCGCTGGCACCGCCCGCCGGCGAATACGAAGGCGGCCGCTCTTATGATGCACACGTCCGTCGGGACACCCTCGTGGCTGAATTGACGTACGGGGACAAATACTATGCCTCTATTTTGGCGTCTTTTCCCGACGGGAGTACCTCTCATTCTGGTTTTTTGTTACCTCCCGTCCGGGTGGGGGCTATCGCTGCCTTATCGGTTAATCCTACTTTCGTCCGCGAAGATGCGGGTGCAACCACCATTGAGGTCAAGGCTCAGTTGCCAGAGGATGGGGATAGATATTGGTCGGGAGATTTTTATGTGACGCCGACACTACCACTACATGACGCGTTCGGCTTGAATGGAGCTTTCTATTTTGATGCGCCTACGTTTGTCTTTAAGGAGAGCGAGAACAGCGCCACCGGGCAGATGACGCTAACGCCTATCCCTCCTAACCTAGCTACCGTGTTTTATGACGAACTCGGAATAACAATCGGCGTACTAGGCGGAGAGTTTCTGTTTCAGCCGACGTACATCCGGTTGCTCGATAGCGACAGGCCCACCACGGAAATCGAGCTTACCGTCTCTGATCCCGTCATAAGCATCGACGGTCGTGCTACCGACGTAACGGTAACAGGCACTCTCAGCGGTGCGCTTTTGGACGAGGCGGTTTCTTTTCAGTTGGGGGTGATGCCCCCTACCACGGCCGCGCGCGATACCGACTTCGACATCCGGTTGGCTAGGCTGACCATCCCGGCCGGGCAGGCCACCGGCACGGCCACCGTCCGCGTAACGCCCCGGAATCAAAACGATGGGCAGATATGGCTAGGCGCTGCCTCGCATCCCACCATCGGCACAGGCAGCAACCAACGCACGATCGTAGTCAAAGAGGCGGCCATTGAGTTGACCAAGCAGCCTAGTGGATTGATTGCATACATCGAGACAATAATCCCTGGTGGCGTCATCCGCGAAGATGCAGGGCAGGTCAACGTCGATTTGAAGGTATCCCTCAAAGATGCCTCGCCGGTCGATGAAACCGTGCGGTTTGAGATTAAGGGGGACTTGTGCTATCCAGAATTCTCGTCGTTATACGATGTAGCCCGGCGAGGAACGGATTACTTCGCAGAATTGTCGCCGTTGACCATTCCAGCGGGGCAAAAGGAAGCTACGGGCACCCTGAGTCTTGAGATTGCGAACAACAGCAACACGAACAAGACGCGGGAGATTTGTATAGAGGCCACGCTCGGCAACAGTCGCTACTCCGCATGGCTCCAGATTGAAGACGACGAGACGGCAACCAGTTTTGTCGGGCTATCGGTCAGCCCTACCGAGATAGCCGAAGACAGCGGCCAGACCACTATAACGGTAACGGGAACTTTGTCTGGCTCGGTATTGAGTGAGTCGTTGACTATTCCACTAAGGGCTACTGAGGAAAGGTTGTTTATCGGGGACAGGGAGGATCTGTCGAGGCGAGACTCGGACTATACCGCCGATTTTGAGCAGTTGACCATCCCAGCGGGACAGGTAACTGGCACGGCCGCAGTGACTATAACGCCTACGCCGAATGATGGCCAAGAACAAGACGAATCAATATTTATTACCGCGGTGAACCGCACGGTTAAAATTACTGAGGATGGCCAAGAGCGAGAGATTTGGATTGGTTTTATTGAAATAACCCTTAAAGACGTAGCCGACCAACCAGCGTCTGCCACGCAAACGGGGGAAACGCCCTCTTCCTTAGCGTTTGATGCGCCAGCCAGCACGGTGATACCGGGCACGGTAGGTCAGATGCTGTCGGAGGTGCTGCCGACCGCCACCAGCGATCCCGAGGGCGCGTTGACCTATCGGGTGTTCAATCTTCCAGATGGGTTGACCTTTGATCCCGCCACGCGCACCATCTCGGGCACCCCCACGACGGCAGGTCAGACCGCCATTGAATACTACGCGCTTTCTGAGGGCGTTTCTGCCGTGCTGACCTACACCATCGACATTCAAGAAAAACCCAAGGTTATCGTCGAATTGGACGATATTGCCGCGGCCCCACTGTCGATGGGCGAGGATGCTGGCGAGACGGTGGACATTACGCTGACGATCACTCTGAGGAAAGCCGCCAAAGGAGACGTTGTGGTAGGTTTAGCCATTGTCTCTCCAATAGTAGGCAAGACGGCCAAGCTCAACGAGGATTTTACCGCAACCCTACCGGCGACCGTCACTATCCCGGCAGGCCAAAGAAAGGGCGCAGCGCAGATGAGCGTACAGCCCAAAGACAACACAACGGCTGACGGTAACAAGGCTTTTGCTGTGGAGGCTACTTCGCCCAGTGGACACCAAGCGCTAGCCAATATTCAGATCATCGACGACGAGACAGCCAGCCCGAC
>JAJDUT010000084.1 GCA_022826515.1 Candidatus Latescibacterota bacterium | reverse complement strand
GGACGGCTTCGCGGATGATTTGGGCGGCGGTTTTGGGGCCGAAGTGGGTGGATTCGTAGCGGGTGAGAGGGACGACGGGGAGTTGTTCAAGAGCATACCAAGTGAAATGAGTTGCTGGCACCTTCTGGCGGGCAACAAAATCGAATACCACGGCGTTTAGGTTCGCTACGATCAGGCTCGCCAGCGTCGGGCGATTAGTCGCATCGTCGTCCACCGGAAGTACAGGTAGCGTATGTCCCGCGCCGGCTCGTGGGATGATCGCCGAAATCATGGTGCGCATATTGGTGGCAGCCGTAATGTCTTTGAACGCGATGACCCATTCATCCGGCCAGTACCATCGCCCCGAATCTGCCTCCACGTAGTACCGTGGGCGTGGAAAACGGTCCGTGTCTTGCTTCTCCGAGGTCTCGACAGATTCCTGTTGGCCGGGTCGAAAGAGATTAGCCTCGTTTACGGCTATATCCGCCGCTCGGTGGTCGAATGCCTGTACCATCTTGCCTTCGTACAGCGGCATCCATTCGCCGCTTGGACTGCCGAAGCGGTTGCCGCCGATGGGAAACGCGCTTTCCTGTTCTTCAAGTTCCTCTTTCGTGCGGAACAGGTCAGAGTCGCTTGCCATATGAAACATGGTCGAATACTGCACGGGCCACGCCTTGACTACTGTACCCTTCGAGCGGTCTACTAGAACCGACAGGCGCGAATAGATCGCCGTCGTCAATTCCGCATCCCGCCGCGAGCGGAAAATGGGAGCAGTTCCAGTATTCGGATTGACGCGGGCGAAGTCTGTCGCTTTCAGGGAAAAGCAACGCTTGGGGTCGTCGAGTTCGGCAACGTCTTGAAGGAAAAAGGCACACGTAGCCGGGTTTTCGGTTGGTGTCGAACTCGCGATAAAAGCGCAGAACTTGAACCGGCTGTCCACGTCCGGGAAGAAAGGCTTTTCCTTGTATCGCGTACGTCGGTTCTCAAAATCGTAGAGTGCCCGCAGCCGCCCCTCAGTCGCCACCCCCTTGAAAAACTTCGCCGCCGTCTTGTCAGACGCAATGCCCGACGGCGTGAGCAGCCCAACCATGCCTTGGGCATTCACCAACGTCATCGCCCGTTCCACGAACAGGGAGTAGAGATTTACATCGCCTCTGGATAGTAGCGGATAGTCGCCGGACGCTTTCGCCATCTGAGCCGTAAATGCAGCGCGTTCGCTAGCTTGGTCGAATTCTTCGGCCAGCGGATCGTCGGCTTCCTCCAAAGCAGCGATCATCTTTTTGCGGTCGGCGGCTCGTTGCGCCTTGGCAATCTCCGGTCGCCGCGCCGCAAACCACTCCACCTGTTGCAGCTTAATCCGATCCCAAGGCGGATTGCCAATCACCGCGTCAAAGCCGCCGCACAATGTAGGCCCCTCCCAATCTTGCCATATACCCGGAAAGGCAACCTGCCAATTCAGAAATCGCTCTTCGTCCATCAGTGCCCGCGCCTGTGCAAACAGCCGCGCAAATCGCTCGGGCTCGGGCACATCCGTCTTGGGGGCGAGTGTGCCAGCCGCAATGGCGACCGGGTCGCCCAACCGGCTCGACAAAAAGTTTTGCAAGGCGATTTTGTCTTCTTGGTCCCGCACGTTCAGCCATGCAAACGCATGGACCAACGAAAGGAAGTCCGCCAACGGCTGCGTCCCGGCCTGCATGTCGGCAAAGAGCGCGGCTGATCGGTCCGTCTCCTCAATCTCGGCGTCGGTCAACTCCTCAATCGACTGCATAGCTTCAGCCATGCGGGTCGCCTCGCTGATCGGGCCTTGGAGGAAGAGCGCGTTTTCATCGTCCATTGCCTTGTTGACCCAGCCCCCGAACAAGCTATCGCCGCAGCGCAAGTGATGGTCGAGAAAGCTCAGCGGCGCACCCGCCGTAAAGGTGTGTAGCCACAGCGACACCTTGGCCAATTCTACGGCCATGGGGTTTTTATCGACCCCGTACACGCATCGCTTGAGCACCATGCGCCGCACAATGTGGCGGTCGTCGAGCCGCTCGGCGTCAATGCGCCAGCCGCCTTTTTCGGCATTCGCCATGATGGTCTCGCGCATGGCCTCAATGCGGGCCGCAAGCGGAGAGGAATCGACTGCGGCCATAGCCTCGATAACGCGGTCGCTCAGGTAATCGACTAGGCTCGTTAGAAAGTGACCGGATCCCATGGCCGGGTCGCATATCTTCAAGTCCAATATCTGCTCGGCACTGCGCCCCTCGACGAGCGGGCCGATGGTCTCCTTGATAATCAGGCTCACGAGCGCGTCCGGCGTGTAGTAACTGCCCGACCCCTTGCGTGCAAAGACGTTGAGCCGCACGTCGATGCCGCCCTCCTCCTGCACCAACTCGCGTTCCAGCAGCCGCTCGTAAATAGACCCGAGTTGCTCCACGCTCAAGTTGCGATAGTTGATGTAGCGTTGACTCTCCAAAGAGGTGTCAAAGGACAGGGCATAAATCACATCGGCTATGACCTGATCACTTAATCGGATATTGGACAAAAGCGGTGTGTGCTCTTGGTCGAACAAACCGCCGTTGTAAGGCGGCAGGCCAATGGAGGCGTCGCCTTCGTCGATAATGCGGCATAGGTCGCGGATGGCCGACCAGTAGCGGGCGGCCGTATTGGAGAACACATCGCCCTGCTCTTTGCGCGTGCCCACGTCGTCGCGCACTCGACGCAGGCTGTAATCGTCATACGCGGCGTCCCGCACGGGTAGCAAGTCGCGGTCTTCGGCGTAGAGGATGAACAACAGGCGGTAGAACAGAGTTAGGGCGGCGTTGCGCACTTCGGACAATGACGCGGCGGGCGCGGCCTTGAAAATGGCATCAGTGAGTTGGGGGAAAACTTGGTCGAAGACGACCTCAGAAAGGCTGGTGGCTACGCGCTCTTCGTAGAACCGTCCCTCGTCGAGTATGCGCTGGTGCAAGGTGCGCCCATCCTCGCCCTGCAGGAACGCCTCGCGGCCAAAGACCAGCGCGAACAGCTTCAGATAATGGCCGCGCTCGTCCGAGGGCAGGTCGAGAGTTAGCATGAGATCAAGCTCGCAGAACTGCTCGGCGACGGAACGCGCCCCTGCGTAATAGAGACGCCAACGTGCCCCATTAGTGAGTATGCCCCAGCGCAGCTTGCCCCTAGCCAAGTCGTCGGCCCGGCGCAGGTAGCGGAGCATTTGGGTAGAAGGTGCGGCCTTGTTTCCATCGCCGCGGTCGAGTGGCAAGTTCCATCGCTTGGATTCGACGATGGCGAGGCCGTGTTCGTACCGCTTCCATTCCTCGGTGAGCCTATTAGCCCGATCCTTGGCCGTAGCGTCCGCAAACAGCAGCCCGTCCGGCACATCTTCGCGTCCTTTGGCGCTCAAGTTTTGCTGCCGCAAGCTCTCAGTCCAGCCGAGCAGGCGCAGAACCGGCCAGATTAGGTCGTCCTCAGTTTGGGTTTCGTTGGGGTTGCCGTCTGTGGGGAAGCGGTCGAAGAGCGACTGCACTTCGCTCTCGAATGCAGCGAGGTCGGGATCGTCATAAGCCTCCCACTCGGGAAATTCTGTAATGGAGCTGTCGAGGAGGTCTTGGGCGAATAGACTGCCTTGGAAGTAATTTTTGAACATAAATAATAGGCGAAGAGGGATAAGTTGCTGGAAGCTATCTTACAAAGACTCGTCCCCGCCACATTCCCTTTGCGTCGTCTCCTTGTCCGTCTTCAATCCAGTATTGGACTTCGGTTGGAGGAGGTGCTTCAGACGCACCCAGCGTGTTCCTGCCCTCGCAGCAGAGGGTATTCGGGCTTTTCTTCCGGGTGGCCCGTCCAGCGCGAGCGGGCGCTCATGTAGTGGGTGGCCATGCCGCGGCGGCGCGTCGTCGTCTGGTTGGGGCCAGAGCGGTGCAGGAGCAGGCTGTGGTGGAAGGAGCAGTCGCCCGCTTGCAGCAGGATGGGCTGTTCGCGCTGATGGTCGATGGCTGCGTCGGGGACTTTCTTGTCTTGCCGCTCGCCGACCATCCACACCTCGCTGTGGGCAACCAGCCCCTCGCGGTGGCTGCCCGGCACGACCCATAGGCAGCCGTTTTCAAGGGTTACATCGTCTAGGGCGACCCAAGCGGTGGCGAGGGCCATCGGCTCGATGTGGAAGTACGCGGAGTCTTGGTGATAGGTCTTTTCTATGCCGCCTGGCCCTTTGATAAAAACTTGATCGCCGAAGAGCTTGACGTCTGGGCCAAGCAGGTCAGCGGCTGCGGTGAGGAGGGACTCCCGCATTGCGTGGTCGCGGAAGAACGGATCGCATTCGGATGGGCCGTTGATCTTGCGCAAGTGATCGATGTGGCGTTGCCGGGGCGCGTTGGGATCGAACTCGATGTTCGCCTCCGGGAAGGGCAGTGCGCCCGAGGCGATCCCCTCAAGGTGGGTGCGGAGTTCGCTCACCTCTTCTGCGGAGAGGGCGTTGCGCAAAATGGTGTACCCGTCTTGCTGGTACTGGGCGATTTGTTCGGGGCTGAGTACGGACATGGTTTGTTCCCTGTTAGGCTATCTCCGCCAGTGCGTTCCCCACCGCGGCGACTAAGCCGTCAATGTGCCCGGTGTCCATGGGCGCAGAAAGCGCGCACATGCCCAGCCCTGGGCCGAGGAAGTACCCCTTTTCGATGAGCGAGAGAAAGAGCGATTGAATGAGGGTTTTGTCGGTGGCGGCGAGGTCGCGGTAGTTGGCGATGGGGCCGCGGGCGAAGTAGATGCTGAAGACCGATCCCGTGCAGACCGCTTGGGCGGCGATTGCGCGGTCGGCAAAGAGCGCGTTGAGCTGGTCTTTTAAGCGCGCTCCAAGTGCGTTCAAATGGTCGATGGTTTGCGGCGTCAGCTCGTTCAGGGTCGCCAAGCCAGCGGCCATGGCCACGGGATGCGCGCTAAAGGTGCCGCTTTGGAAAAAGCCGGTGGATTGCTGCGAGTTGTCGAACAGGTCCATCAGGTCGGCCCGACCGCCAAAGGCCCCCACTGGAAAGCCGCCGCCGACGATCTTGCCAAAGCAGCTTAGGTCCGGGTCGATGCCGTACACTTCTTGTAGTCCGCCGACGCTCGTGCGGAACCCAACGATTTCGTCGAAGATGAGCAAGACTCCGTGGCGGCGGGTGATGTCGCGCACGGCGCGGGCAAACTCTGGTTGTACGTCCAAGACGCCGGCCTTGGGGTCGAAGAGGACGCAGGCGAGTTCGCTGGCGTGCTCAGCGACGAGCCGCTCGACGGCCTCTGGGTCGCTGTAGGGGAGGATGACGGCTTCGGATGCGGCTGATGGGGACATGCCGCCGGCTGTTGCCACGGCGATGGGAGCGTCTGGGGGACCTGCTTGATCTAAGGGCGGAGCTACGCTGACTTCCACGGCGTCGTGGCTGCCGTGGTAGCCGCCTTCGAACTTGGCGATTTTGCCGCGCTGCGTGTAGCCGCGCGCCAAGCGAATCGCGTGCAGTGTGGCCTCGGTGCCGGAGTTGACAAAACGAATCCGCTCCAGCGCATCCACTCGGTCGCACATTGCGCGGGCGATTTCGCTCTCAATGCCAGTGGGCGCGCCCAAGGCAATGCCCTTTTGCATCTGCCCGCGCACGGCCGCTTCCACGCGCTCGTGCCCGTGCCCGAGGACTTGGGCCGTGTGGTGGTTGGCGCAATCGACGTAGCGCTGGCCATCGACATCCCATAGGTAACAGCCTTGGCCGCGGGCCATGGTGAGTGGATAGGGCGGGTAGTAATACGCGCCTTTGGCCGCACCGGCCGTGTAGGAACGGCCCTGTTCAAAAAGGGCGAGGGAATGCGGAGTGGCGCGGCGATAGCGCGCTTCGAGGTCGGCGAACTGCATACGCATTAGTCTAAGAACGCTTCTTAGGACAAGCGGCCTAAGACCAGCACGGCCAACGCAAGCAATACTGTTATCTGGATGCCGACTAGCCAGCGAAATTGAGCGTCAAGTCGGCGGTTCATTTCGGCGAACCCGGCCGTTTGGGACCGCTCGAGACTGTCCAAGCGGACGGTCAATTGTTCGGCGATCCCTTCTAAGCGGCCAATGCGCCGATCGTGATCTTGGGCTTGGGTGATAGGTTCGCTCATGCTCGATTCTCCTTTGAGGGTTGTGCCCCGGCTGGCGGTTTTAGTGGAATATCGCGCTTACGGCGTTTTGCAACGCTGCGCCGTTCCATGTTCGCATTCATTCTAATTATGCCTTAAAGTATAGGCGTCCACAAGGGACGCCCCTACCACCTTTCACCACCAATTACTACCATGTCCCAAACCGAATACGCCGTCCAAGTCGCGTCCTCGGCTGACGTTTCGCTGATCGACTGCGACGTCCACAACTATCCGAACTCCATCGACGACCTCATGCCCTATTTGTCGGCGCGCTGGCAGGCGTACGTGCGGCAATCCGGGTTTAGCGGCCCGCCCGGGCCGACCTATCCCAAGGGGTTTGCCCAAGCTGCGCGGCGCGATGCTTGGCCGCCTTCGGGCTTAAGGCCGGGCGGCGACCCGGATTTTGCGCGCACTCAATTGCTCGACGCTTGGGGCATTGACATAGCCGTGCTTAATCCACTCTACGGCATGACGGCCCTGCACAACCTCGACTTTGCCAACGCGCTGATGCGGGCGGTCAATGAGTGGACCGCGCACGCTTGGCTCGACCACGATCCGCGCTGGCGCGGCTCGATTGTGGTCAATGCCAGCGACCCGGCGGCGGCCGCTGAGGAGATCAAGCGGGCAGCAGCGGATTCGCGCTTTGTGCAGGTGCTGCTCTTGGTGCGGTCGAGTGCGCCGTATGGCAAGCGGCAATTCCGGCCGATTTTTGCCGCGGCCTGCGAGGTCGGCCTGCCGGTGGGAATCCACTTTGGCGGCAGCGGCCAGCCCATCACGGCCTGCGGTTGGCCTTCCTATTACATCGAAGATCACACGGCTATGTCGCAAGCCTTTGAGGCGCAGGTCATCAGCCTTGTTTGCGAGGGGGTGTTCTGCGAGTTCCCGGAGCTACGCGTCGCGCTGGTTGAGGGGGGATTTGCGTGGTTGCCTGGGCTGATGTGGCGGCTGGATAAAAACTACCGGGGCTTGCGCAGCGAGGTGCCGTGGCTGAAGAAGCGGCCCAGCGAGTACATCCGCGAGCACTGCCGCGCCACGACCCAGCCCATGGAAGAGCCGGACGACCCCCAGCACTTGTTGCAGATCATCGACATGATCGGCGGCGAGGATTTCTTGATGTTCGCCACGGATTATCCGCATTGGGACTTTGACTCGCCGGCTCGCGCCCTGCCGCCAGCGATTGACGGCGCAATGCGCCAGAGCATCATGGTCGATAATGCCGAGGCATTTTATGGCTTTGCGGCGCGTTGACGTAGGGCCGGTCGCTGCCTTTGCCGACGGCGAGGTCCGCCGGGTCGAGGTCGAGGGGCGGGGCTTGGCCATTGTGCGGCAGGGGGATGCTTGGTATGCGCTCCGCGATATTTGTCCGCACCAAGGGGCGCGGCTGTCGGATGGCTGGGTTGGGGGCACGGCGTTGGCGCGGCATCCGGGGGACGAGATCGTCTTGGGTCGTGCCGGCGAGATTCTGAGTTGCCCGTGGCACGGCTGGGAATACGACGTGCGCACGGGCCGCTCGCTCTGCGAGCCTGAGAAGGTGCGGGTGCGGACTTATCCGGTGCTAGTGGAGGATAGTCGGGTGCTCGTGGAGATGGATTAGAAAAATAAAAAGGGCGTCCACGAGGGACGCCCCTACGGCGTTGGTGATTACCTCGGCACTGGAATGGGCACCGGCACATTGCCCTGCTTTTGCGATTCTAAAAATCCAATAATCAGCTCTACTACCGTGTGGCCCGCTCGCCCCGGCGACACTGACTCGACGCCTTGGTCCATGGCTGCGATCAGTTCGTGGATGCCGGCGGGAATGCCCTCGACCGGCCAAGTCGGCGGCGCGAGAGGTTCTGGTTCTTCGCCGCGATACAGGGTGCCGCCGTCGCTGACCATAATTAGGCGTCCAGTCGTGCCGACCACTTCGAGTTGCTGCTTGGGCGCTGGCGTGGTCTTGGAGCCGCCGATGTAGAAGCCCCGCACCCCCCCGGAAAAGTGAATGTATCCGTTGGCTCCCGGCTCGGTGGCTGGTACGTGGCCGCCGTCGCCGCGGTATTCGGCGTAATCCTCGTATCCTTCCTCCAGTTCGGCCACCACCCACTGGGGCTGCTCGCCTGCGTAGTAGCAGATAGCGTCGAGGGTGTGGGTGCCGTTGCGGAAGAGCATGGCGCGGGGGCCGGAGAGCGTGCCGATGACGTATTGCACCGGGCCGATGACGCCTCGATCGACGATCTCTTCTTTGGCGTGCCGCCACAGGGGGATGAAGCGCCGGGTGTGATCGACCGACAGAGTGGTATTGTTGGCGTCGCAAGCGGCGATCATGCGGTCGGCGTCTGCGAGGCTGGTAGCCAGCGGCTTTTCGCAGAAGATGCCCTTGGCCCCGGCGTTGGCTGCATCTACTACTAAGTCGGCGTGGCGGTGATCCGAGGTGGCGACGGTGACGATGTCCAGCGATTCGCGGGCGAGCATTTCGCGGTGATCGCGGTACAGGGTGAGGTTTTCGTCCGGCCAGCGTTGCTCGAACTCGCGAAGGGTTGCTTCGTCGAGGTCGCAAGCGGCTGCGAGGCGGGCGCGGTCTGAGGTGACAATCCCGGTGGCGTGGGCGATGCCAATGCCGCGGCAGCCAATGACTCCAGCTTTATACATGGCGTGCTCCTTTGGTTAGGGGTTCCACTGTTGGGCGCGCTCCATGAAAACCGCTGGATCGGCGCGCCACTCTCCGTAGCCAATGCGCTGGCTATCGGTCAGATAGTTGATCTTGTCGTCAATGCAGGCCGCTAGGGCGGCGTCTGCTGCGGCGAGCGCGAATCCCCCCAGCTCAATGGCCGCGTCGAGGGCCGCGACGACAAACTCGCCATCGGAGGCAACGCTGGCGTCGCGGTTGCCGATTTCGCCGCGAGCGATGGCGTCAATGGTGCCGGCTCGGAGGGCGTTAAACAGGTCTAATTCGCTGGCTGCTTGCCCTTCTTGCCCATTGAGGTAAATCACCTGCGGCATGCCGGCGGTGGGGGGCTCCAGTCGCGTCCGGCCAGCGAGATTGGCCGATGCACCGGCTGCGGTGATGGTGTAAGCGGCTGTGCCGTCGGCGAGGATCTCGCCTTCGGGCGTTTCAATGCGCGTACCGGCAGCGAGTGCGCCGTTGGCATCGACGAGGCCGGTCAGTTCCAGCAGGCGGAACTCGCCGGTGGTAGAGCTTAGGACGCCCACCCGATCTTCGCTCGTCAGGTCGCTGTGGCTGGCAAAACGCTCGGCATCGGCAGCCCTAACCAGCAGCGATTGGCGGAAGGCGATGTGCCCGGAGGTAAAGGTTACGACTTGGTCGCCGGCCGCATTGCGGGTGCGGGAGTCGAGGATGGTGATGCCGCCGCCGATCAAGTCGTAGTCCGGCCCGGCCGCTTGCAGCCATATATCGTCCCACGCGGCAATACCTCGGCGTGCAAAGGACAGTCCCGCGCCGTCCATGGCAGCTAGGGCGGTCAACAAATCCGCTTCGTATCCAAGATGGTCGTCAAACCCGGGCGTGCCCGGATCGGGGTCGGCGCTGTAACTGACCGGCGCGAAAAAGGCGTAGAACCCCACTTGGATCACCTGCCCATCACGGCAAGCGGCCGTGGGCGAGTCGCTAGGCGACGACGAGCAGGCCGCCAAAAGGAGAGCTAAGGATGTAAAAGAGCGGGGCATGTTGTGCTCCTAGATGAGTGAAGCGAAAGGGCGACGCCTCGACTGCATACGCCGTAGTCTCGCTGAAGTCCGCATCGTGTGCAAGGCTGGATTCCCGCTTGCGCGAGAATGACCCCAGACGGGTCTGCCCCGGCGGAGGCCGCAGAAGTCAGTCAGTTAGTATAAGGCACAGTGCCGCGGGCATCTACTTGGTATCCCCGGTGCGCGAGATAGGCTGGGCCGGGGAGGAAGAGGTCGTCGGCTGCCGCGAGACGGCGCGTGAGGGCCGCGTCTAATTCATCGAGCAAGTCTTGCTGGCCGGGCTGGCCGACGAGGTTGTCCTGCTGGAAGGGATCGGCCTCGTTGTCGTAGAGCAGCCACGGCCCCTCTAGGGCGCGGACGTACGTGTGGCGGCGGGTGCGCAGGCCCCGGTAGGATCGGCCGCCGACGCCAGTCCACCACTGTCCGAAGGGATGGGGGCACTGCAAGAGTGCGGCACCGTCCGAGGGGTCTGGGCCGCCTTGTAGGTACTCGGAAAAGTCGATGCCCTCCACGGTGGAAGGAATCGGTAGGTCGCACAGGCCCAACAGGGTCGGCATAATGTCCGGCAGGTCGATCAGCGCGTCGAACTCGGCGGTACCCATCCCCGGATAGCGCAGCAGGAACGGGACGCGGATGGACTCTTCAAAGGGCTTTTGCTTTTTGTCCATGCCCTGTGAGCCGAGCATGTCGCCGTGATCCGAAAAGAACAGAAAGATCGTTTCTTGCTCCAGTTCTTCCTCTTGTAGGGTCTGGAGCAACATGCCGACGCAGTCGTCCAAGGCCGTACAATGGGCATAGTATCCGGCGAGCCACTGTCGCGCGTTTTCGACCCAGTCGGGTGGCACGTTGGGCCGCAGGGCGATAGCGGCTGGATCGTACAGGGCTTGGTACTCTTCCGGGGCTGTGTGATAAGGGGCGTGCGGCGGCCCCCACGATAGGACGAGTAAGAAGGGTTTGTCGCCGCGATCGCGCAGATACGCCTGGGCATCGCGGGTCTGGGCCAAGGCGTCGTAGCCTTCCCACACGAGCTGCTCGTCCGAGGCGCCGGTATAGTACGCGGAATGGTTGTAGTTATGAGTGCATTCGAGCACCTTCCAGTACTCAAAGCCCTGCCGCCGCTCGGGCGGGATGTAGCTAGAGCGGCCGCGGCCATTGACGTGCCACTTGCCGATATAGGCCGTGTCGTAGCCGCCCGCCCTGAAAGCCTGCGCGATGCTCGTGGCGTCTTGGCCTAGCTCTACGTCGTTGACGAAGACGCCGTGTGTGAGAGGGTATTGACCGGTCAGGAGTGAGGCTCGTGCCGGTGAGCACACCGAGCAGCCGGACACCGCGTGGGTGCAGTTGACGCTGCGGTGCGCTAGGGCGTCTAAGTTGGGGGTTTGCACGTTGGGGTCGCCGGCGTAGCCAAAGGCTTGGGCGCGCCATTGGTCGGCGAAGACGAGGACGACATTGGGCGGTTTGTTGGGCACGGAGCGTCTCCTGAGTTGGGGATGAACAGCCTTCAATATCTTCGCGCTGGGGGGCGGCTGTCAATGTTGACCGGGTTCGACGCACTCGGTACTTTGGCCAATCTGAAGGAATAGAATCGGATCCTCTGTCTGGAGTAACGCACGCCATGACCAAACGCAGACTGCCCATTGGCATTCAGACCTTCCGCGAGATCCGCGAGGAGGATTGCTACTACGTCGATAAAACGGCCCACATACGCCGGCTGTTCGACGAAGGCAAGCACTACTTTCTGTCGCGTCCACGGCGCTTTGGCAAGAGCCTGTTTCTCGACACGCTCAAGGAATTGTTCGAGGGCAACGAGTCGCTGTTTGCGGGGCTGTACATACGCGATCACTGGGATTGGTCGCGGCGGTATCCGGTTGTGCGGCTCGATTTCAGCAGCGCGAGCTTTCACGAGCCAGACGCCCTGCTCAACGACGTGGCCGCGCAGTTGGACGCCATCGAGGTGGAAGCGGGCGTGACCTCGCCGTACGCGGAGGCTTCGGCCCGCTTTCGCCACCTAGTGCAGGTCTTGCATCAACAGAGTGGCCAGCGGGTGGCCGTGCTGCTCGACGAGTACGACAAGCCGATTCTCGATGCCTTGGAGACGCCCGAGATCGCCCGCGCCAACCGCAACTTTCTGCGCGGGCTGTTCTCGGGCGTCAAGGACAGCGACGCCCATGTCTGTTTCACCTTCCTCGCCGGAGTGAGCAAGTTCTCTATGGCCGGCCCCTTCTCCGGCCTCAACAACCTGATCGACATCACCCTAGATCCCCGCTACTCAGCTATCTGCGGCTACACCGACGCGGACTTGGATACCGTGTTCGCACCAGAACTCCCCGGTTTGGACCGGGACCAGGTCCGCGACTGGTACAACGGCTACCGTTGGCGGGGCGACGAGAAGGTGTACAACCCCTTTGATATCCTGCTGCTGTTCGACAAGCGCAAGTTTGGTGCTTGGTGGTTTGAAACCGGTACGCCGACATTCCTAGTCGAAACCCTGTTCAAGCGTCGGGTGAGCTCCCTAGAACTGGAAAATATGCTGGGCAGCAGCGAACTGCTTTCCACCTTCGATGTGGACGACATGGCCACCGAGGCGCTGCTGTTCCAGACCGGGTACCTGACGATAACGGAAGAAGAGAACCTCGGCGGTATGAAGCTCTATCGCCTCGGCTATCCCAACCGGGAGGTACGGCAGAGTCTGAACCGTAGCTTACTGCGTTATTTGGTGAAGGACTCGACGCGGCAGATGGCCAACAGCGTGCGGCTCTACCGGCTGCTGGAAGCCAACGATTTCGCCGGGCTGAAGACGCTGTTCCACGCCTTTTTCGCCAGCATTCCCTACGAGTGGTATAACAACAACGACATCGCCGGTTACGAGGGGTACTACGCCAGCGTGTTTTATTCCTATTTCGCCGCGTTGGGACTGGACATCAGGGTGGAGGACAGCATCAGCCATGGCCGCTTGGACATGGCGGTTTTGTTCAACGACAACGTCTATCTGTTCGAGTTCAAGGTAGTCGAGCTGTCGTCTGCGGGTGCGGCGATGGCGCAGTTGAAGGAGCGGCGCTACGCGGACAAGTATCGCGGTTTGGGGCAGCCGATTTACCTGATTGGCGTAGAGTTCAGCAAGGATGAGCGCAACTTGGCGACCTTTGACGTCGAGCGAGCATGAAGCGGGGCCGGCTGGTTCTGAGCCGACTGATGGATCGTTTCCAACATCTTCGCGCCGGGGGTGGCTGTCGCCATTGACCGGGTTCGACGCGCTCGCTACAATCGAATTTTACCGCATTGAACCCACCCACAGGAGGAAAACCATGAGAGGTCGCAGCATGGCCGCAGCAGTAGTAGTAGCAGGAATCGCCGTCGGCGTTAGCTCTATCGCCGACGCCCACGAAGAGCACGACAATGGTCACGGGCCCACGGCGTTCACCGCGATGACGCCGATTCTGAACGTCGCAAGCGTCGAGGCAAGTATTGAGCACTACACTTCGGTCTTAGGTTTCAACAAGGACTGGGATTGGCCCGCCGAGGAGGAGGACAAGACCTTTGCCTCCATATCCAATGGCGAGGTGCACGTCTTTCTCGCTGAGAATTCGCAGGGTGCCCGGCCTGTGTGGATCTACTACAACGTCGGCGATGTTGACAAGTTGCACGAGGAGTACGCGGCAGCGGGGGCGAACGTAAAGAAGGAGCCTGTTGACGAGCCTTGGGGGGCGCGGGAGATGCTAGTGGAGGACTTGGATGGGCATGTTTTGCGGATTGGCGGGCCGCCTAGCGAGGAAGGGGATGATGAGGGTGAGGAAGAGCATGATGAGAGTGAGGAAGGACACCATTAAACGGATGTTAATCACAGTTGCGGCAAGACGCAGCGAAAACAAACGAGGATAGACTATGACGATTGATCTAAAGACCTTGAAAGATGTGGTCGGTGGGACGGCGGCGGCGTTCCGGTGTGTGACCGACTATCAGCCGGCAGGAGGCCCCGGCGACAAGGTTTTTCCGCCGACCTATGAAGGCGGCAAATACGCCACCGAGGAGCGCATTGATCCCGCTACCGGCGAGGTTCGACAGTGCGTTCTCTTAGACTCTGTGCAGTCCCAAGCCAACCGCATGGAATTGGCGCTGCTGGAGGCGCACCGGGCTGGAACGGTACAGCTTCCTCTGCTAGTAACGCGCTTCGATCAGGAGGAACTGGAACTGCTCAAGAAGTTCTCAGTGACCAGCTTGGAGGCACCGCATCGCGTCGCAGATGCGCTATTTCGCGATAGCATGCTCGATGGCACGATTTTCCGCAAGTCGGAGAAAGGTCGAATACTCGACACTGCGGAGGTGCGGAATGCCACTGGCCTATTTGGCTTGTGTCCGACCGCCTTGATATTCGGGCTGTGGGACTCGACCGGGCCTCGTGGCGGTGCAGGGTGCAAGTTTCAGCGGGCGGTAGTGTCGGAGATCATGGGGTATGATGTAGTAGTGGGGAAGAAAACAGCTATCCGTATTGATCCAGCGTCAATCATGCGCGATTCGGCTACGCTCTACGAACGCAAGTCTAAAAGCAGTGACACACCCGACTGGACCTTAGATAAGAAGGACAGCAGCAAGAAACTCAAAAAGACGGGAAGGCCATCGGAAGCGAATCATGGAAACATATTAACGAGTATTGAGGAAGGAGGATTCACCATCTCCAAGGCCCGGCAAACTACAACCTTGTCTTTGACCGTCTTGCGTCGCCTCCGTTTTCCCCTCAACGGTGCCGCTGACTCTAACCACGATACCGACCTCGCGGCACGTACCGCACTGGCCGCCTTGGGCATTGCCGCTGGTACTCTAGCGAGGATCGATACAGACCTTCGCTCTCGCTGCCAGCTTTTCGCTGAACAAGAACCTGTGTGGGAACTGCTCGACCGTCCCGGAGAACCGCCACGGGAATTTGAACTTAGTCCCGAAGATGCGCTGAAACTGTTGGCAGCGGCCATTGCCGAGGTGAAAAACGCGGGACTACCGTGGGAGGACGAAATTGAGTTGACCCCATCGCCCGAGCTTATTGAACTGGTTCGGCGCAGCCAGGAATTGGCTAGTACATCGGGAGAAGGGGAAGACTGATGTTCTCTCTTGGCGTCCATTACCTGAATGGATGGTCCATGGCAGCGGCGGACGGGGCGCGAAAGGAGCAAGCCGAATGGCCGCCGCATCCAGATCGGGTGTTCATGGCGTTGGCGGCAGCTTGGTTTGAGACCGACGAAGATTCCGCCGAAGGCGAGGCCCTGCGCTGGCTTGAAGCCTTGCCGCCCCCTGCGATTGCCGCCTCTGATGCGGACAGCCGCGCCGCTGTTGTTAGCTATGTGCCCGTCAACGACGCGAGCCTCAGTCGCAAGGTGCCTACTAGCGGAGACCTGAACAAACTAAAGGATGCCGGACTCGCCCAGCTTCCAGAGTACCGGTCGCGACAGCCCCGTGGTTTTCCGGTTGTTATTCCTCACGACCCGACCGTACATCTGATTTGGCCAGAGGCCGAATTAGGTACTCATCGCGCCGCATTGGAACGGCTGGCCGCCAAAGTTACCCATGTGGGACATTCGGCTTCCTTTGTGCAAATGTGGCTGGAAGCCAAGCCGCCGCCGCCCGTGTGGATTCCGGTGGCTGGCGTCGCCCGTCAGCGACTGCGCGTAACGAGCCCTGGGCGCTTGCAGATGTTGGAAACGCGCATGAACCGCGCCGCATGGATCGCCTACCACGATCTTAGCAGTGAGATTGAACAAGCTAAGGCGGACCGCAAGGCGATGAAACAACCGCCAAGGGTGCCTTGGGAGGCATTCGCGGATGTGGTTTTGCTGGCTGGCGAGTCCCAAACGAAGCAGCATCCCGAATATCCCAGCGCGAAAGCAAGAGGTGATGCTGAGGCTGCGGCAAATCTGGTCAGCAGCTTGGTTGACGAAGCGGGAATCGCTGCGGTGCGGGCACTGATCGCCGAGGTCAGCGAAAGCGGGGACCCCGTGCTGATATGCGCCAATGCCTACGAGCAAGGCTTCAATGCGATCCCTTCTTCCTTGGCAGAACTGCTGAGCGAACGCTTGGGTGTCCCGTTTGATACCACTGTCGCGCAGGCCAATGTGGTACGCCACACGGGTGCTGACGGATATGGCCGACTCGCTCGGCAAGCTGCATTTGAAGGAACCGTTGAGAAGGAACGCGAACACGTGATGGTGGACGATTTCGTCGGTCAAGGCGGCACACTGGCGAATCTGCGCGGCTGGATTGAGAAACAGGGAGGAAAGGTCGTCGGGGCCATTGCGCTGACCGGCAAACCCTACTCTGCCAAACTAAATCCCTCACAGGAGCAACTGCATGAACTCCGACAAAAGCACGGATCAGACTTCGAAAGATGGTGGAAGACGCACTTCGGCCACTCCTTCGATTGCCTTACTAACTCAGAAGCTCGGTACCTCGCCCGCTCCCCGGATGTTGACACCATCCGAAATCGACTTGCTGCGGCAATGCGCGAAGGAGGTAGCCGAAGTCACGCGCGAAGTCCTCGCGAGCAAAGACAATATATCAAGGAAATGAAAGCGCGTTTGGAAGACCGTTTTCCCGATGGGGAACCCGTGAGCCTGCGCCCGGTGCCGGGCCGTTGGCAGGGATACGATAGGCCCCCGAAAGATAAGGTCTCCGAAGTTCCCAGCTCGGTTTTCGACTCTCGGTTCGTTGTCCTCGGCATCAAAGGCAAGCGCGTGTCTCTACCGGCGACGCTCAAGCTCACGGCGGCCCTACGCGGCTTATTGATGAAAGAGTGTCCCGAACAACCACCGCCGGAATGGTTTAGCGGCCATCACCTGAACGGAACGCCCACTGCCGACCCTCATCTGGCATTGACTCCGCTCCCTTTCGTCGGTGCGGAACATGCAGATGGTCGCATTATGGGTTTGGCTCTGGTTTTGCCGACGGGCTTGGATCAGCAGGAGGCCGGGCATTGCCTCGAACCGTTCCTGCGCGATTCGGCTACCGGATTGCCGCGTGAACATCCGTTGTTCGATGGCCAGTGGTTCGAGTGCGCTATTGAACTGGAAACCCGCGAACGTCCGCCGAAAAACCTCGACCCGGATACTTGGACACAGGAATCGTGCGTTTGGGCGAGTGTGACTCCAGTGGTACTGAACCGGCATTTCGATGGCAAGGACAAATGGGAGCGGGCGGCTGAGAGCGTGAAAGATGCGTGTCTGCACATTGGTCTGCCGCGCCCACGCGAGGTGTTGCTGCACCCGGTTTCGCTGATTGAGGGCGTCCTCCATGCGAGGGAGTATCCGCAACTGGTGCGCAAGAACGGCGGCGGGCGACGGAGCCATAACCACGCGGTAATCGTCTTTGACGAGCCGGTACGCGGGCCGGTGATCGTGGGGGCGGGTCGCTTCCGGGGATATGGGTTATGCCGCCCGATGGATGAAAAAGGTTAAGACCGTGGCAGACTTCCGATGCAGCGATACCCCGGCCCCATTGAAGCGGTTGAATGCTACGGACTTCGCCGAGTTCTTCAAAGAGTTGTGGGGCCATCCGCCTTTCGCTTGGCAGCAGGATTTGGCGGATAGAGTGCTGAATCGGGAAGAGGCTCCTTGGCCCGAAGCCATTGCCTTGCCGACAGCAGCCGGTAAGACTGCGTGCTTAGATATTGCGGTATTCGCGTTGGCAGCTCAAGCATCTCGGTTGGCTTGGAAGCAAGCCATCACGGCACCGCGTCGCATCTTTTTCGTGGTGGATCGGCGCGTAATCGTGGACCAAGCTTATGAGCGGGCACGCCAGCTAGTAGATCATCTTGAGAAGGCTCAGGACGGCATCCTCAAGCGCGTTGCAGACAATCTGCGCCAGATTGCCTATGGTGGGGTGGATGGATTTGCGGGGGAGTTACCGTTGACCGCTCATGTATTGCGCGGCGGGATGTATCGGTCAGAGGCTTGGATGAATAGCCCGCTTCAGCCCATGGTGGTGGCCTCGACAGTTGATCAGATCGGCTCTCGCCTGTTGTTTCGTGCCTATGGACGCGGCCCTAAAACGTGGCCGATAGCTGCGGGGTTGATCTCCAACGACAGTCTAGTCTTACTCGACGAGGCGCATTGCGCCCAACCATTCCTGCAAACTCTGCAAGCGGTACGGCGCTATCAAAGATGGGGGCATACGCCACTTGAGCGTCCCTTTTATCCGGTGGTGATGTCGGCGACCCCGCCGCCGGGGGTGGACCTATTTGAGGATCTATCTGAAGAAAGTCGAGACCCTACCCACCCGCTAGGTCAGCGTCAACGAGCACATAAGCTCGCCATTCTGAAGACAGTTGAAAAAGCCAAAGGGAAGCAGGCTACGAGTATGCTGGCTAGGGCTTTGGCCGAGGATGCATCGGGGCTGGTCAACGACGAACGCCGCGCTATCGTGGTGTTCGTCAACCGCGTTGTTACGGCGCGGGAGACTTATTGCTTGCTTCGCAGCCGGGAAGACATTGACGTTGTACTGCTAACGGGTCGGATGCGCCCTGTTGACAAAGAGGTCGTCGTACAACGCTTAGAACCTCTCCAGTCTAGCCAATCCAAAGAACGCGCTTTGGCAAAGCCGGTGATTGTCGTGGCTACCCAAACCTTGGAAGTCGGAGCCGATCTTGATTTTGACGGTTTGGTGACCGAGTGCGCTAGTCTTGATGCCCTACGCCAGCGTTTTGGCCGATTGAATCGCATGGGGCGGAAGATTGATGCGCGAGCGGCGATTCTCATACGCGGAGACCAAACAGGCGACAAAGGGGACGACCCCGTGTACGGCGAGGCTCTTACCAAGACTTGGAATTGGCTCAATGAGCACAAGGACGATAACGGCGAGGTCGATTTTGGAATCGCCTATCTGCCGGACGGAGACTCTTCGCTCAACGCGCCATCCGTCGATGCTCCGGTGATGCTCCCCGCCCATGTCGATTGCTGGGCGCAGACAGCACCGGAGCCACAACCTTCGCCCGACGTAGCCCCGTTCTTGCACGGCCCTCGTGAAGGCGTGGCGGATGTGCAGGTCTGTTGGCGTGCCGATTTGGACTTGATCGATGAAAAGGAAACCGCGCTAGAACTTCTATCCTTGTGTCCGCCGAGCAGTAGCGAGACGCTCCCGGTGCCGGTTGGTGTGTTCAAGCGTTGGCTGGTCGGGGAAGACGCCGCAGACGACAGTGCCGATGTGGAAGGAACCGGAACTGAGGATAGCCTGCGCGGGAACGGTTCGCCCACGGTGGAACGCTTGGTTGTTCGGTGGCGGGGAACCGAGACAGAAGCCGAGGACATCACAGCGGATCCTAGAGCGATTCGACCCGGCGATATTATTGTGATCCCAGTCACTCATCCGGGGCTAGCGCGTCAACTCGGAGACCTGCCGCCGGACGCCGATTTGGACGTGGGTGATCGCGCCTATTTGCTCGCCCGCGCTAAACCTATCCTCCGCTTGCATCCGAAGTTAGTGGGTGATTGGCCGGATTCTGCTACGGCCAAAGAAACCGCTCGTGAGTTATTGAAAGATTTGGAACGAAAATACGAGGACGATGAGCTTGACGATGCCTTGCACTATCTGCTGACAGAGCTTTCCAATTCGCCCGAACCATCTTGGCTATCGGAAGCCGCGAGCGAACTCTGTAAGGAGTTTTCCGGGTCGAAACTTCACATAGTCGGCGGCAACAGCTTGGTGCTTGTCGGACGCCGTCGCATACCGGAACTCACCCGCGAAGCCGACCGCTTCAGCGATGAGGACGATGCCAGCGCGTCCGGTATCGGGTGTCCCGTCAAATTGCTAAGGCACCTTCCCGATGTCGAAGCGTTGGCCCGCCGTCATGCTATGGGATGCGGCTTGCCGGAGGACTTGGTCGAAGCTATCGCCTGCGCGGGTCTGTTACACGATTTAGGCAAGGCCGATCCACGATTTCAGTCTTTGTTGCGGGGTGGCGCTCGCTGGTTGGGCGAAGAGCCTCTCGCCAAGTCTGCCGAAATGCCGGGAAGTCCGGGAGCCTATGAGAAGGCTCGAACCGCTTCCGGCTATCCCAAAGGTGGGCGGCATGAACTGCTTTCAGTGCGCCTAGCAGAAAGCGCGTCAGCGCTTTTGCCGGAAAGGGACGATTTGCGCGACTTGGTTCTGCATTTAATCGCCAGCCATCACGGCCACTGTCGGCCGTTTGCGCCGGTGATATTCGATGAGCAGGGCGTGGATGTGGATTTTGAGTTGCGCGGCCAACGGACGCACTGGTGCGGTCCTACTAATCTTGAGCGTCTCGATTCTGGCGTCGCGGATCGCTATTGGCGGCTGGTGCGGCGCTATGGCTGGTGGGGTTTGGCTTGGCTGGAAGCGCTGCTGCGGCTTGCTGATTGGCGGCAGAGCGAACAGGAGGAGACACAATGACGGCCAATAAATCAAGCTCGAGACTTTTGCTCAACGGACTCGACGGCAGCAATCCGCTCGGATTTCTCGCGACCATTGGTACTTTGCGAATTGCGACTGAGGCAAATTCATCGGCGAACTGGCGTATAAGTTGGAAAGAGCAGGGTGGGCACTGGTCTCCCGTATTGTTTGGGGATACAGCGCTTACAGCGGATAGCTTGATCGAACTACTCATGCCTGCTCTAACAGAGATGAAAGATGCGTTTAAATTTGCCGATGATCTAACAATCAACTGTGAGGAGTTCAGGCAAGTAGCTAAATCCGCCTCCAACGCAGCCGAGCTCACTGATCGGCACTATGCAGATTTCATTGCCGCCTTTGGTTGCGATAGCCTCCCCATCTCCGCGAAGGACTCACGCATTCAGGACACGGCGCTGCGCACCATGAGCGGAGCAGGACATCAGCACTTCATCGGCTCCATGCGAGAGCTAGTGGAAAGCACCAAGTCCGATCATTTGCGTGCTTCCTTGTTTGAGGTGTGGCAATATTCAGACCCTAAGCCGAGTCTCCGCTGGGATCCTTTGGACGACCGCAGGTATGCTCTGCGTTGGGAAGCACCTTCGGGCGATCCAGTGCGTACCATGCGCGGTGCTAATCGTCTCGCCGTGGAAGCGCTGCCTCTTTTCCCTACTGCACCTAGGGAACGACACTTACATACGACTGGTTTTTCGCAGCGGCGTGATGAAGGTGTGCTATTCTCGTGGCCAATCTGGGAAGGGGCTTTGGGTATTGAAGTCGTGCGGTCTCTGCTCAGCTTGGCCGAGTTGCAAAAGCCTCTACCGGATCGCAAGAGTCTTTTAGCGTTAGGCGTTGTCGAGGTTTATCGGAGTCAGCGAATTACTAGGGATAAGTATCGCAATTTCACACATGCGGTGCCTGCATGATCCAAGACAGCTAACTCATGACGTTGGTTATGGTGGTTTCTGGGGTGGCAATGCCCCGGCCTCATTGAAGCAGCACCAACGGCCATGTCGCCTACGAAAACGGCAAGCGATTTCCGGGGAGTAAACGCCCCGGCCTCATTGAAGCCTCTCCAAGCAAGGCCAAAGGCTGGGGCAAGGTACCTTGCTGCGCCTGAGTTTTCCCGAACCAATTGAGATTGTATCGCTTCTGAGAAAAGATTATCTTAAGTTAAACTTGAAGGGGGGCATGACTATGTCAGAGGTGATCAGCGCCAAACAGCTCCGCGAGCGCCTACAGGATGTCGTTAAAAAAGTGCGACACGGGGAGCGATTTACCGTTATATATCGCAGTCGTCCGGCTTTCGACATCGTCCCGGTTGGCAGTCCACCGCTCGAAAACGCGCCACTGGAATCGGATTCGCTGTACCAAGCCCCGGCCGTTGGGGCATCCGAATCGGGGGACGCTGCCGCACGGCATGACGAGGTGCTGTACCGGTGAGGCAAATGTTCGTGGATACGGCCGCATGGGTTGCGGCCGCGGATAGTAGTGATACGATGGGTTCGGCGGTACGAGAAGCTCGGGATCAATGGCTGTCGTCTGGAGGCGTACTGACGACGACCGACTATGTGATCGACGAGACTCTGACCACCGTCCGGTTCCGCCTTGGTCTTAATGCTGCTGAAGCTTGGTGGCAGCAAATCGACGGCTCGGCTCGACTGCGAATCGAGTCTATTGACGAACCGCGAAGAGAACGGGCGCGGTCACTTTTCTTCGGCTATCGGGATAAGGAATTCTCCTTTACCGACTGCTGCAGCTTTGTTCTCATGCGAGAACTGCGAATCCGTCGAGCATTGACATTGGACCACCATTTCCGACAGATGGGCTTTGAAGTTATTCCATAACATAGTGGATTTACGGCGTGTGTTGAGCTCCTGACATCGCCGTGCATTCCGATTGGATACCGTAATCTATGAGCAAAGCAGTCTATTTGGCTGGTGATTTTTCTGGAATCCAGCGTTATGTGCTGGGTGTCAAAAGCGCGGGCAAGGCACAGGCGAAGCGTTTGCGAGCCCGATCTTTCCTGCTTGAACTTTTTGAACATGCTGCACTTTGGACGATAAAGGAACGTTTGCGTATTGCCGACGATGATGTACTTGTCCGGGGTGGAGGTGGTTTTCTGATAAGGATTCCACCTGCTACCGATCCAGTTCGCCTTGAGGAAATCCGTTCCGGCTTGCAACGCAAGCTGTGGGATGAATCCGGCGGAGAAGTCCAGTTCTCGCTGGGCTGGGGTAAGAAGCCACTCGCCGCCCGCGCTCATCTGGAAGTGCAGAAGCGCCGTATAGGAGCGTCCATCCTGCAAAGCACTGACGGTTGGAGCCCGGAGGGTTGGAGTCAACCTCCACTTGACAAGCCGTTTGGTAAACCGTGCGACATCTGTCGCCAGTCTCCGGGAAGCCAAGTTATACAGGATGAAGGTGAGAAGGTTCTACATTGCAAAAGCTGTCTGGAGACCCGCAGACTCGGTGAAAAGCTGACACGGTGGAAGTGGATGCGCCCCGGTGGCGGATCGGTGCGAGCGCTAGGCGTCAGCTTTGAGAACGTGAACAGCCAGACGCCGGAATCCTTTCGCGTGGGCCGTTGGATACCGCGTCATCCCGATTCCAGAGAACCGCTGACATTCCAAGAGATCGCAGAGCAAGCCCGTAGCGACCATCGCCTAGCTGTGCTGAAAGCCGATGTGGACGACATGGGCGTCCGGGTCGGACAAGTTGCCGGAGAAGACCCGTCGTATAACCGGCTGCGATCTTTCAGTTACAGTCTGCACGAGTTCTTTGGACAGACAATTCAGGAATTGTTGGAAGAGTCATGGCCTTTGATCTATACGCTGTATGCCGGCGGGGATGATCTACTGCTCGTTGGCCCTTGGGATGTCGTACTCGACTTTGCCGGATTTCTGGCAAGAGAGTTTGAGGCAGGGCCGGCCCAAGAGTATTCACCGCTGACTTTAAGCGCTGGAGTCGCTCTAACCCCTTACCGCGTACCGATCCGCCACGCAGTGGAGCGTGCGGAGGAACTCTTGGAGTCAGCCAAGCAATGTCCGGGCAAGAATCGGTGCGCCGCCCTCGGGGCGGATTGGAGTTGGAAGCAGCACGAATCTGTAGTAGGCGATGGCAAGCAGCTAGCGGACTGGGTTGAGAGTGGAGTGGCACCTCGCTCGCTACTGCATCGTTTGTTGCGTCTCGCGGAGAGCGGCAAGTCTTTGAGTGCGGCCCGCTGGGCTTATCAGATTGAGCGCAACGTGCATCGACGCCACTCCGACTTTCGTCGCTGGGCGAACCATGTGATTGAATATCTAGAGCGCGATGAACAGCGCGTAAGCGAATTGGCGGCGAGTCTCCGTTATGGTTTGTTGGCAACACGACCGCGAAAGGAAGGACGCGATGACTAGCATGGAGGATGCTATGAAAAAGGCGGGTTTTCAATCTGAACAACGAGAACGGCGAGGTCGCGGAGGTGGTCGTAACAAACCGCCAAGGGAGGACCTGCCAAAATTCCCAGTCTCGTATTTCGAGACTGATAACCAAGGGCGAAGCTATCTTCAATCTGACTTCGTTTCCAAGCAAAGTGTTAGAAGTGGTCTGATTCCCTTACACTTTTGAAAATAGGGCTGCTGCCCATAGTTTATAGCTCTCTTTTAACCGCCTAAGATCAAAGGAGGGCCTTATGAGCAGCAGCGAACAGGTATATAACCGATTG
>JAJDUT010000039.1 GCA_022826515.1 Candidatus Latescibacterota bacterium | reverse complement strand
GACGGTGATACAGACTTAGCTGTGCTGGAGCAGGCCGTGCGCGGTGGGGGTAGTGGTCTATATATCCTGTCTAACCAGACCAAAACAGACGACTGAATGGTATAGCCGATGAAACGCCCGTGGAAAGTCCCGTTTCGCAAGAATAGAAAGCTGCAAAGCTGCTTGGCGTTGTCGCTGGCGTTGCATCTGCTGGTGCTTTTCGGCCTCATGCCCCACGAGCGGGTTACGCAATACCCGGTGCTGCCACAGATCATGGTCGAGTTCACCAAGCGCCCGCCGCCGCAGCGGAGCCTCACCCGTCGCCAACGGCCCCAACAGCGTCCATTAGTGCGGCGTCCGGCCCTGCAAGCAGCTCCGGTGGTGGCGCAGCGGCCGGCTCCGATGGCTTCTCGACCCCTGCCGGTGATGAAAGCGGCGTCGCTGCGGATACCGACGGCGTCGCTGCCGGATCGGCTGGCGTTGCCGGTGCCGGATTTCCCGGCGCGGCAGATTGGGCCGCAGATGCGGGCGGGCGCACTAGAAGGGACGCGGCAGGGGGCCGATGAGATCGACATGTCTTTGGAGTTGCTGGATGTAGAGGCAATGGACACGGGACGACACCGGGCGATGGTGGTGGTTGATCCCAATGACCGGCGCAAGCTCAAGGGCTTTCTCTATATGTCCAATATCTACAGCCCTTCCATCGAGCGGGCCGAGTCAGAAACATCGCGCCGACTGTATCAGACGCGCCAAATGCGAGAAAAACGGATGCTGCACGGGTTGGCCGACAAGATGGTCGCTAGTACGCAAGTCCACGTCGAAGTGCGCGACGCGGTGCGGCTCGACGATCGGCAGCTTTTGCAGGTGCCTTTCGCGCTGCTGACGGCGAGTGGGCCTTTTGAGTTTACCGACAGCGAGGCGGCCAATTTAGGGGCGTATTTGACTGGCGGTGGCTTTCTGTTTGCGGAGATTGTGCGCGAGCTACGGCCCGATTACAGCGACGCCGATTTGGACATTCCGGCGCTGCGTTCCCTCATTCGCGCTAGCTTGCAAGCGGTGGGTTATCAAGAATGGAAGGACTGGCAATTTACCCGCTTAGAGCTGACCCATCCGATCTACCGTTGCTTCTACGATGTGGGTAGTCTGCCGCGGGGGATGCGCGATATGCACTACGTAGGCTCGGTGCGGCTCACGCCGGACTATTTGGAGGGCATCGTGGTGGGCGATCAGTTGGTGGGGGTGTATTCGCTGCGGGGCTACGCCGATTTTTGGGCCGGCATCGCCGAGCAGGAGCGGGAGACTTTTGATGTGGCCAATAGTCCGTTTCTGGCCAGTGCTGAGGAGCCGTTGGTCTATAATTTGGGTGTCAATCTCGCGGTGTATGCGCTGACGCGAGAGGGGTCATTGGCACGGCAATTAGTCGATGCGGACTGACGCCCGGTGGGGTGCTCGGTGCCCGGTGAAAGTTGCTTGTTTCGGCAAAATCGCATGATTTTTGTCGCATACTGAATCACAGGTCCTTGCCCAGCCCGGCGAAGACGCTGATAAAGGTGAATAGCTTGGCCGACGCAGGAGCTGAGTCGAGGTCTTCACGGGTCCAGCGCAGCCCGACGTTGGTAGTAAGCGCATACCCCTGATAGGCCGATTGGTTGGCGATCTGGCCGGCCAGCACCAGCGTAGTGCCGTCTTCTAGAAATCCCTCGGGCTGCTCGCCCAAATTGTTGGCGATCTCGTATTCGACGCCCGCGGTAAAGCTCATGTTGCGGTTGATCTCGCGGTCGGCCAGCAGCGAGAAAATCTCCGTTAGATCGGACGTTTGCAACGCGCCTTTGTCCGCGGGCACCCGATTGCTGTAGAGCTGTTTCCAGTTCAGGGTCAAATCCCAAGAGCGCAGGTGGAGCGGGTACTGGGCCTTGTTGATTACGCCGAGGAAGCGCTGGTTACTCAGTTCTTCAGCCGCCGACCCCAATTGCGTGTATTGTTCGTGCTTGAATTTGGTGGTAAACGAGATGTAGCGATCGTAGCGCACGTCTAAATACGTGGTGTTGACGAACGCATTGTGCGCCACGAGTTGGTCGCGGATAAAGCGCGATTCCCCGAATGTGCCGGGTGTATCGACCCACAAAAAGACGTCCTCGGGAATGTCGTCTGCGACCTTGCGCGGATTGACGATCAGCCGCAATTGCAGGTTGTAGCGCGGGAATTTTTCGCTCGCGGTCAAGAGCAGGTACGTGGTCGCGTTTTCGCGGGCGGTTTTCAGCAGGCGCTCGTCGAGCCGGCCAGCCATGAGGTTTATGTCCGGCGCGATTTCAACGCCTAGGTATGTGTTGTATCCCCGGTGTCCGCGCTTGTAGGGATAGTCCGCTTCGGAGTCGTCTTCAAAGCGGTCGATGACCCCGTTGTTGTTCATGTCCATGCCAAAGAGAAAGTCGGGGGGATCGACCTCGAAGCGCAGGAAAGGCTCGGCGTAGTCGGGTAGGCGGTTGAAGTTGCGATTGAAATCCGAGAGATCGTCGTTGTTTTCGTCGATTCCGGGGAAAACCGCGCTGTCGGTCAGTAGGCCTATCCCTTGGCGGGTGTTGACGCGTGGGCCGTGGTAGCGTCGGGTCCAGTCGGGTAATTCGTCTTGATCGTCGTTGTCATCAACGAACTCGTACACACTTTGTTGCTCATTGCCGTAGTGCACCTCGCCCTCTGAGTTCGGGATAAAGGCTTGGGTTGAGTACTCCGCATCCATGCTAAAGGCCTCGGCGAAAACCGTCCACGGGTAATGCCGCTTCTGCGCTGTCAAGTAAAAGGCTTCAGCGGTGTTGGTAGCGAGAGCTTGCTCGCGGATGAAGTTTTCGTTGGGGAAGCGGCGGTACTGGAAATTCCGCACGTATTCTCCCCTCAAGTCAAAACCGGCGACATCGTTGATTGACATGTCAAAGCCGAGTAGCCGGTTGCCAGTGGGCAGGCCGTAGCGAAAGGTGTGGAAGGCTTGGTTGGCGCCGTCCTTGACGTTGCCCGGGGCGCGCAGCACGGTTAGGAATACAGGTGCGCCGAGTTGGTTGGTCTGTTTGTTAGAAGCGACCTCCACTTTGTAGTCGTTGGCCAGTACTAGGCCGATCTCCACGTGCTCAATTTCGCGGAAGTCGTCGATTTCGTCGTCAACGGTGGGCGCGAAATCTTCGATGTTGAACGTGAGGGTTATTACGTCGGTGCCGCTCGCTTCAATCACGCCGCGGCGGCGGAAGCCGCCTTCCACCACGGGCGCGATGTCGTCGGTGTGCTCGACGCCATTGGCGAAGATGCGCCAGCGCGATAGCAGGGCACCGCCTTCGCCGTCTTCGGGCGAGTCGTCGGAAATGCGCACGATGATCGAGCGGACAAAGTCGTTGTTCATCGGGCCGCTGAGTTGGCCTTTGAGCGAATTGTCGCCAAAGGGAATGTTGGAGTTCATGTGGGCGGCGTTGACAAATGTTAGGCCGACATTGGAGAAGTCGCCGATGCTGACTTGGCCTTTGGCGGCCCACATGTTGGTGAACGTGCTGAACTTCACGCCGGCCTCGCCGGCGACGCCAGCGACGACGCCGGTGTTGTTGATGCGCGAGGTGAGCAGGGTCAGGGCGTATTTGTCCGACATCAGGTCCCACTGTACGCCGTCGAAACGCGGCTTGGAAAAGGTGAGCGGCGTCAGGGTCGTGCGGATGCCGTCGCCCACCATCAGCGAGGAGTGGAACTGCCCGGAGTGGCTGGAGGAAATGAGGACGTTGCTAAACCACGAGCTGAAGCGCGGGCTTTTGAAGATGTTGCTGCCGCTGGCCGTGGGATAGTCCTCGGTCCAGTTGTACACCCGCCAACCTTGGCTGATGTACGAGCCGTAGATGTCGTAAAAGGGCGATCCCTCTAAGAAGACATCGTTGTAGCGTTGATAGGGGTTGCGCGCGTAGTTGGAGTACTGGTCTTGCCGCCAGTCGTAGAGTTCGTACAGGCGCTGCGGCTGATACCACTTGCGCACTGAAGGGACGAGGGTTGAAGGCGCGACTTCAGTGGCTGAAGTGTAATAGGGATTATCAAATCCAGTGGCGCGCTGGGCCGCAGACGGCTGTAGTGTCCCGATGAACAAACCACAACACAGCAATAGTATCGTTAGACGTGTCACGTCCTCTCTCCCACAGGGTTGTTTAGTGTTTAGTTTCCCCACCGCTTTCGGGGGCGGGTTGGGACTGGTCACTGGCCACTGGCCACTGACTACTATCACTCGGTTGCTTTTCTTGACGCTCGAAGGTGAAATCTAAGATGTTGGCGCTCGTCTTGGCGTGCTCAATTTTCATGGAGACGAGGTTTCCTTGCTCGTCGAGGTCTATGTGGATGTTCTCGCACAACTCGCGGGTTTCGGCGACGCTTGCAGAAGTGAACTCAATAAATGCGGTATCCGTATCTTCAAAGTAGTTGATCTTCATGTTCTTCCGTTCGTTTGTTACCTCCTAAGTACACGACAGTAATCCAAGACGTTAGGCATGGGAGATTTGAGATGCTTCGACTCCGCTTTGCTCCGCTCAGCATGACAGGTGATGACGCTCCATGCTGTCATGCTGAGCGAAGCGAAGTATCTCATACCGCTTTACTGTCGTGTACTTAGGTTCCCTCCAATGTGTCGCGTTTAACCTGAGCTAATATACGACGTGAACGTACTGCTGGATGACCTCGTCTTTAGGATCGGTTTGCAACTCGATATGCACTATGTAGATGCCCGGCGGCACGATCTCGCCGTCGCGCTGGCCGTCCCAAGCGAACGTTGCACGACTACCGCGCGGAGTGGCGTTTACCAACTCGGCGATTAGGCGACCGTCGAGGGAAAAGACGCGCACGTGTGGCTGCTTGTCGGTTTTGACGACGGTGAAACTCAGTTCGTACAGGTCGTTGACTGCGTCGCCATTGGGCGTGAATAGCTCGGAGTGGCGCAAGTTGCGGATTAGGGATGCGCCCTGCACCACTTCGGGCACAAACACTTGATCGGCTCCCAATTCCGCTGGCACGACGCCCTGTGCGTTGTCTTCTTGACTGGAGTTAAAGACAAAGGTCTCAAAGACCGTTGGGCTGGCGAAAACTCGCGTTGCAAACGCTATGTTGACGGAGTCGCGCTTTACCACTGGCGGCGGCAACTGCACCCACAGGGAATCGCCGCGCAACGAGCTGGTCGCCTCCACTTGCTGGCCTCCCACCCACGCCGCAATCAATTCGGCATCCCCGCTTCCTGGGGGCAAGGCGATCAGCACTTGGTCGAACCCAGGGTCGCGGCTGTTGAATGCCTGCGGCTTGATGGTATAGCGAAATTCGGTCAGCGAATCGAGCCCGGCTTCGCGCGGCCACACCGAGCCGCTCAGGCCAGCAACAATGACTGGATCGTTGGCCACAACCCGCAGCGAGCGCAGTACTGGCGACGCGTTGAGGTCGTCGCTGTACAGGCGAATGCGCGTGCGCAAGTAGCGCCGTGGCGAAGGCGACTGAAAGCTCTGCCCGGAAAAGCGATGCGGTTGGCTCCAAGTGCTCCAAGTTGCATCGCGCACCATTTCTTGCACAATGTCGCCGCGATAGCGCTTGCGCGCCGCTTCATAGGCTTCCTTGGTGACTTCATCGCCATTTTTGAGAAAGTAGCGCGTAACTTCGGTAAAGCCGTTGCCCGTTTGGGTCTGCACTTCTAAGCGCGTTCCCGGCAGCAGGTCGGCGTCCCACTCGATGCGCCGGATGCCGCGCGCCGCACCCAAGTCGAGGTCGGAGGACTCTAATTCGACGCGCTTGGGATAGCCTTCGCGGTGAAAGGCAAAAAGCTGCAAGGCGTTGGCGTCGCGCCCGTAGAAGCCGATTACGCGCCAGAGGATGAGGCGCGTGTCGCGGGTGGGGAATTGGAAATCATTAAAGGGATAGCTGGTGCGCACTTCGGACAGCAGCTCGTATTCAAACGGCCCTTCGGCCGTCGGGTCAGCCGTATTGCTCGGACTGCCGTCGGATGTGAGGATATCGAACATGGGAAAGCCGCCCACCGCGCCCTGCTGGTAGCCGTAGAGCCACGGGCTGCGGCCGCCGATGAGCGGCACGAAGATAATCCGGTCGATGCGGAACACGTTGCCAAAGTCGATCACGGACCAGACGCCATCGTCGCGCCAATCGCGATCCCCAGAAGAGGCTTGGATGCTCCACAGCCGTCGGCCCAAGTCCGCATCCACGAGAAATTCCGCGCCGCTGGCCTTGCCGCAGCCGTCGCAGTCGCGTGCTCTTGAGGTCCACGTTCTGCCGCCCCATGACTTCTCGCCCTTTTCCGCGCGCACTTCGGTAAACACTCGGGTCGAAAGGTTGAAGCCAATGCCATCTACCTCGATTTCGGCGAGAGCTGCGCCGGGGGTTTGGCCGGCCGCTTCAAAGCGCACAAAGCGGAGGATAGAAAAATCCAAGCTGTCGCTCTTGGCCAAGTACTGCCCCTTGGGCGTTCCACTGAGCGGAGGCTTGTTGACAGTCCTGAGATCGAACTCTACCACCTGCTTGGTGTTGTTGTTGACCGGGCGACCGACGCGTTCAAACGCGATTTGCTTACCCGGCGCGCCCGCGACTTGGATGCCTGGGCTGATGTGGACTGAAAAGAACTCAAAGGGACGGGCGTCCTCGGTTTGGGGAAAAATTACGCGGATCTTGCGGGCGACGACCGCGCGATCCAAATCGATCTCTAGCCACCACTTCTGGAGCGGATCGCCTAAGTCGGGCTGCCAATAGGTGTTGTGGTCTTGGTCGGCCACTAGTCCGGCTTGGGCCTTATTGGAGGGCGCGCGCACTGGCAAGCGGCCGTAGTCGCCGATGGTAACTGATGAAAATTCGCCAGCATTGGCGACCGCGTTAAACGTCGTGCCAAAACGCTTAACAGTGATTCCTGTAGCGCCGATTTGGACGAGCCCGGCCGGATGATTCCACGCCACAAAGTCCGTCCCTGCAAAAATAATGTCCTGAGCGTATAGGGCGGAGTGAACGACGAGCAAAAGCAGCAGGGACAGTTTTTTAGCTGCGATCGCACTCCACTGCTGTCGGGATGGCGCGCTTTCGAGGTTGATATGGATAGGTTCGCGTCTAAGCATCGGCTTTTCTCCGCAGGGTGCGCCACTCAATAGGCGACGGCGACCGCGTACGTCTGCGTCTCCACGCCCAAGTCAATTTCGACCTCTATCTGCACCAAGTAGAGGCCGGGAGGCACCAACTCCCCATCTGTATCCGTGCCGTCCCAAGTCGGCGCGTAGGAGCCGGCTTGGGACGTGGCGCTGAGCAGGGTGGCGACGCGGCGTCCGGCGAGGTCGCGCACTTCCATGGTGGTCGGTGCTCCATTGACGCCAAACAGATCAAAGGCCGCGACGACGATGTCGTTGGCTCCGTCGCCATTGGGCGTTACGACCGGCGAAGACAGCCGCAGCGCACCCAAGACGCTCAGCTCTTCCTCGCTGGCCACCACTTGGATGCTGTTGCTGGCGACGTCCGCACGCGCATCGCCCGCTTCAATCGACTGGGGTAGGAGGGTGGCCTGTGGGTCGCGGTTGATCAATTGCCCCTCCAAAAAGAGCGATGCTTGATAGATCGCACTGCGGTAGCGCACGCGGAACGACGTGTCCTCGACAAAAACTCGCGGAAAAGTGAAGCTGAATTTGTTAGGCGTGGCGACGAAGGAAAAATCCGCGCCTTCCTGCGCGGGCACTGCGTCAATTTCCAAGCCGAGAAAGCGCGCGCCCGGAGGCACGTCTAATTCGATTGCGTCAAACCCCACGCGGCCGCTGGTGGCAAAAACTGTGCGAATGTCATAGACAAACGTAGTATCCACGCCTAGTGGGACTTTGGGGTCGGGCAGTGGCCCGGCGAGCGAGACCTCGGCCAGCACGCTGTCGGCCAGCAGGGGCGACACCTCAAAGGCCACGCTGTCCAGTACGCCAAAGGCAAAGGGCTGCTCCGTGGCGATCTCAAAGCGAAACTGGAAGAACGCCCCGCCGTCGGCCGAGCGCACCTCGTCGCCCGACTCCACGTAGGCAATAGACCAAGGCGTCCAATTCTCAATATCCTCCCCTCGACGCGCTTGGAACCCAGGCGCGCGTTGGTAGGCGGCGTGTACGACCGCTGGCGCGTCTTCATAGGTCGGGCGGTCCACTTTGAGGAGGCGGCTGAGTTCGTCAAAAATAAAGTGGTCTATTGGATCGTCGTCCGTGCCGGAGCGCGTCTGGATGATGAGCTGCACTGGGGCCGCTGGATCTTCGATGATGCTGCCGGAACTCGTCTGCCGATAGCGAGTGAAGTGCCAAGTAATCTGGCCGAGGCTCACTGGCTCGCCAAAGGACTTGACTTGCGACAAGTAGCGCGCCACTTGGGGATAGCCGCGGCCAAAGGCCTGTATCTCGGCGAGGAGGCCCAGCGATGTGACGCCGCCGAACTTGAAGCGCAAAAAGCGCGTAAAGCGCAGGGGCGGCCGCAGCGACACAATGCTCTGGTTGTTGGAAAAGGTGCTGCCGACTAGCTCGTCGAGCGGGTGGTAGCCGGGCGACCCGAGCGCGACGTCCTCTTCCTCGAAAATGAGCCAGTCTGCGGGCGTGTTGGTGCGCGTTACTTCGTAGCCCACGGGGAAGACGTTGCGCTGGCGTCTGTTGTCGTCGGTAAAGCCGCTTTGGGGGGGAAAGAAGACGAGGCTGTCGAGGGCGATGGGCACGCCCAAATCGAACGTATAGAACACCGCAGCATTGGGCCGCCCGTCGATACGCGGTGGATGGACGAAAGAGGCGGTCAGTTCGTCGCCATCTATGAGACCGCGCATCACCGCGGCGTTGCCTCCCCACATGCGCGGATTCCAGCCCACGAGTTGGTTGTTGATCTCCATCCGGTCCGGGTCTTTAGCAAAGGCCCAGGAGTAGTCAAAGATGTTGACCTGAGCGGCAACACCCGTTGCGCGCACCAATCCGCGCAGCACGTTGTGTCCTGGGGGCACGGCCCGAGGCTGGACAGCCCCGAGACGCACAGAGTCGTCGAGGGCGATCCAGCGCTCGGCCACATCGGCCCAGGGTTCGCCACTTGCGCCGACGACCCATGACGACGCCTGTCCCCAAGCCGCCCCGGCGAGCAGCAGCAGCGGCACTAGCAAGAAAGCGGTCAATACGCCACTCCTATGAGTTGCGTCGCGGTGGTCGAGGCGATGTCCGAGCGCACCCCGATCCGACATAGGTACAAACCCGGCGCGACCCTTGCGCCGGTCCCATCCCGTCCGTCCCAAGTTTCGCGATAGACCCCCGCGGCCCGAGGCGCGGCAATCAGCTCCCGCACCCGGCTACCGGAAAGGTCAAAAATTTCGATGGCCAGCGGCACCTCGCCGGCAAATTGCGTCAGCACCGCGGCGACTGCGACCTCGTCGTTGACCCCATCGCCGTTGGGCGTGAGCACGGCGGTCGAGAGGAGGGCTTCGACCGAGGGCGTGGCGCTTGTGGCGAAAATATGAATGGACCCTGTCCCCACCTCGGCACTGGCATTGCCGGCCACAATCGGATGCGGCGGCACCTCGCCGTCGCCGAGCAAAAAGGCGTTCAGCGGCGTATGGTACTCCAGCAGCCGCAGCCTAAAGGTCAGTCGCATGGGCTGGTTGTTTTGGCGCGTCACCGGCGGGAAAAAGACGTGAAAACCCTCGGCGATAGGCTCGACCTCGACGTCCGAGACCTCGACGAGGGGATCGCCCATTTGCAGCCGCTCGAACACGGGCGGCGGAAAGGCGGTGAGCTTGAGGCCGCGAAAGCCCGCTAGATCGTCTTCGTCGAATTGGGTGAGGATGTCGCAGACAAAGGAAGTATCGACCCCGCTCGGAACGGCCAAGACGCCGCCGACGGGATTGGGATCGGAGGCCAGCGCGACTTCGCCGACGGCCGTGCTGACCAGTCCGGGCGAAAACTCCACCACCAAGCTATCGAGGCGCATGGTGCTCGCGGCATGTCCGTTGAAAAAGATGCGGAACTGCAAGAATTCGCGCGGACTTGGCAGCTCCAACGGCATGACGACCGTAGCCGACGAATCGAGTTGCAGTGGTGGGGTCCAAGAACTCCAATTCTCCACGTCTTCGCGGATGTCGGCCTGCACAAAGTCGCGCGCTGGCCCGACCTCGGCCAACGGCAGTGAGAGATACTCGGTCCGAGTTACTTCTCCTAGCACAGCGCCCGTGTCGGGATCGCGGCGGTACAGAGCGCGTCTGGGTAGATTGTTGTACTCGGACAGAGACACTTCTTCGCGGACGCCCGTGTCGCGGTCGCGGCGAAAGTAGGCTATGGGGGTGTCGTCCATGCCGCTGCGGAGCTGCAAGCGCACGATCGCGGTGTCGCCTGCTGCGCCGCGGCTCAGCCGCTCGGCCCGCACCGCGAGCCGCCCGAAATTCACGGGCCGCCCAAAGGAATGAAGTTGGGAGACATAGCTGGACACGGGCACGAATCCCTCGCCGTACACTGCGAATTCCGCGAGGTTGAAGGGATTGCGCGAGAGCACCTTGAGCTGGAGAAAGCGCCCCTGCACTCCGTTGAAGGAAAGCTCGACCACTGGATCCTTGTTGTCCTCGACGCGGCTCAGCAGGCGATAGACGGGCCGCCTGACCTCGTCGAACTGCTCGCCATCGCTCATCCGCAGTTCAAATGCCTTGATAAACCAATCTAGCTCGCCGGGTGCTGGTGCAAACCGCACGCGTTCTATGGGGAAAGGAGCGCCGAGATCCCAGAAAAACGTGGCCCCCGCTTGGTTGCGCGCCGTGCGGAACGCGCCTTCTGACGAACTCGAAGGGTCGCCGTCAACGAGCTGCAGGGGACCGTTTACCTGATTGAAGGGGCCGTCATTGGACCAAGTGCGCGGCTGTCCGGGCTTGGTGAAGTCGCTGGGGCTGCCGTTGAGCCAAGTCTGACCTGCGGCTCGCAGCAATTCCATCAGATTCTGGCCGCTGCGCAGTTCCAGCGGTTGTAGCGCACCCTCTACCCCTACGGTTCCGTTCTGGATATCCGCTTGAGAAGCCCATGACAAGCCGCCGCGGCCGAGGTGGTATGTTTCCACCTCGGCCAACCCCAGCCGCGCTCCCAGCCCTATCATCATACAGACAGCGGCGAATCGGCCAAGCGGAAGGGAGCAAAGGAGCCGCATGATTTTCAGTTCAATGGAACCGCGCTATGGGGCGCGTTCCCCTTCAGTACCTCGCGCTCGAAAGAGACGCTGAGGTCTATGGTCTCCACGGGTTCATCGTCGAAATTGAAGCGAATGGCGATATCGGCGATTTTCACTTGGATGCGCTGTATTTCGTCGTCCAAACGGGGAAAGACGATGTACCCTTCTTCATCGCGGCCGCTGAAGATGAAGGCATCGGTGAACATGGTTTGCTTGAGAATGTCGGTGCGGGCCCTGAATTCGATTCGGCCTTGGCCGGAGTTGGCCTGCCAATACGCTCGGTAGTATTCGTACAGCTCGGCGTAGCTCAAGGCGCGGTAGATTTGATTGTTGGCCGCTTTGATCGTGGCTTTGAGAGGGTTGATGACGACTTTGGGGAACTGGTAATTGGCGACGCCGAGCTTCATCACCAGAAAGCGGGCAGGCGTCCAGTCGTCGCCGGGTGGGACCCAATCGCCGAAGGTATAGGGATTGACTGCGGCAGCGCCGCCGGTTGAGGCTTGGGGAAATTGCCGGTTGAGTTCGGCGTCGGTCATGGGTCTTAGGGTGATGGCCAGCCGCTCGAGCGCGTAGGTGACGGAGCCGTCGTCGTTGACGGTCATGCCCACAGCCTGTTGGGGCGTGGGCTGCAGGGGTTGGGGGAAATAGCGCCCACAGCCGCTGACGAGGAAGATGAGCACCGCGATCCATAAGCATTCGCGCATTGTACGTTCTCTCTACCTAAGACAGTTTAGCTCGCTTGGCGACGCCGACAAAGATGCAAAAGTGGGCGGGCACCTGATAACGCGCACCCGCCCTGAAGGGAATTCTCGATGTGAGGGGGAGCGGCTCCACGACGGTGTTTCGCCGTGGAGCCGTTCCGAGGGGTTTAGCTTAGCGGCGGAAGGAGTCCTTGATCTGCGCCCAAGTTGACTCTTCCACGGACGTTGCGGCCGCGTACTCACCCATGCGCAACAGCAGGGCATGAGCGTAGTACTGCCGCGCCGAGCCTTCGGGGCCGCGCGTGGTCATGTCGTTGACCACTGAAGAGGCGCGGTCGCCGTCGTCTCCTGTTGGCTCGCTGTCCTCAGCCCACAGGTTGAAGGCGATGCCCGCGCCGTCTTCCCCGGCGAGGTCGTCCAACTGGACGGTCTCGCTGGCCGAGGGCCCGCCGTCTTCCATGAACCGCTTGACCTCGTAGTTCCACTCGTAATACGTGGTCCCACCGGCGTCCCACACTTCAGCGGCCCAGGCTTCGGGCGGATCGACGCGGACGTGGAACTCGATGACTTCGTTGTTTTCCAGCCATCCTTCTGGGCCGGTCCAGCGATAGCGCACGTTCTGCGGCGGCACCATGTCGCCCGGGCGGGCGATGTATTCCATGACCCAACCGGTGCCGAATTCGCGGCCGTGATCCGTCGGATCGAGGGCAAACTCGATCATGTCGGCGTGCCATTGCTCGACGTTGGTGCCCCAGTGGCAGAGGACATCGTCGACAATTTCCATGTGCACGTACCAGCGATTGACATCGCCGCCCTTCCAGCCCATGAGGGTGGTGACATTGTAGTCGTCGCGCTCGGGCAGGGGACGATCCGCTTCGTCGCGCCACTCATCCATGGTGAGGGTGTACTCGGGATCGAACCAGCCCCAGTCGCTGGCGTCGCCATCGGCGGTCATGGAACTGGGATCGGGGACTTCGAGCATGTAAAACTCAAAGCCGAGCCGGCCGTTGCGATTTTCGAGGGTCGGCGGATCGTTGAATTGAGCGTTTGCGGCTCCTATTAAGGCTAGGCCAAAGCCGCAGGCGATCAGTAACCTCATTCTTGCTCTCCTTTCAGGGGTTTGAGCAAACTTGCAACCTTTGCAAGCTTTATGAAGAGGCTAAATATACAATCGCCAATTATGCGACACAAATCAGAAAGTCGGGACAAAGTCCTGTTAGGAGTGGCACCCGATCCGGTGATATGCGACGCCATTCACCACGTCGATTTGCTGCGTTTCATGCGGAGGACTTCTCGCCAGTTCATGGGCTTCATCTCGCACACTCTCTTTAGATAAATATATCTCGCACCAGCAGGGTCCAGTTCGGCACTACTTCGCCGCCGTCGAGTACGTCGTCAACGGTTAGAATGCGGATGTCATTCCCAGAGCGGTACAAAGCGACCGTTTGGGTGCTTGGATTGACGACCACGACCAAGCGGGTGCCCGCGTCGAGCCAATCGGCGATCTTGTCCTCGACTTCGGCGTAGGTATCGCCCGGTGAGATGACCTCGGCCACTAGGTCGGGGGCACCGGGCCAAAAGCCTGTGGTCAGGCCCACCGCCTCGACCCGCTCACGCCGGATGAAGGCCGCGTCTGGGGCTCGTACCATATCCTCGGCCAGTTTGAAGCCGGTTTCGGCCGCATAGACCGCACCTAGTTGGTTAGCTCGGACGAACTGGTCCAAGGGCGTGGTGAGATTGAGCACGGTTCTGCCGTGTTGGTGACCGGCTGGACTCATTTTTATCAATTCTCCTCGGACCAGTTCGTAGCGGAAGCCATCGTCCTTCATCTGCAACAGCTCGTCGGCGGTGATCAAATCGGTGGTCGTCATGGGAATCTCCACAAGGGCAGATAGGGGAAGGAACCTAGCAAGAGCGCCCTGCATGTCAGCACCCGCTGCTCGGTCTATTCAATATATATACTGACGTTCGCGGTGTCCCTACTCGTCGTCTAACAGGCGTCTAAACTCTTCAAGGCTGGGCACCTGTATGGCCACTCGATGCAATTGCTTGAGGCGCTGCACATCCTCGATGGCCTCAATGCGGCCAGCCAACGGCTCCGACGCGGTCAGCCCAAAGCGAATCTCCAGTACATCGAGCAAAGCTTCAACGGTGCGTTCTCGGCCGCCTTGCTCAATGCCTTGCTCAATGCCTTGCTTGATACCTTGCTCAATGCCCTTTTCTGTGAAATACTGCACTACCGACGATTCGTACATGGTCTCCTCCGCGATGATGGTCATAACGGTCTCTGATTTATACATCAATCCGCTTAAAATGGCAAGATCGGCCAGATAACTCGCCTTGAGCGGCTCGTCCATCGGCACCTGCTGAGCCCGATTTACGCACTGGCGCAACCACGCCTCGTCATCCATCCCGGCTGGCGGCTGCATCAACGGCGCAAACGGCAACAAGCCCGAATGCCCCGCGTCGAGAATGCGTTGGCCGTCTAGCTCAATCAGCCGAATTACTTGGTATTGCACCAGTACGCGGAATCCGTGCCGCTCTTGGACATAGTACCCCGGATCGTTCCGGCCGGCGTCGGGACGCAGATAGATGACGGTGGAATAGAAGGGCAGGCCGTACTGCTCAATACCGCGGCCGATATAAGCGGCCATGCGGAGCGGCATGGGTGGGTCGCTGTCGGTGGTTTGAAACTCGTGATGGACTAACGCCTTCTCGCCGCCGATACGCACGCGGATGAGGCTATCGGTGCGGTGGGCTTCGACGGTGGGTTGTTCGGTATCGACGACGCCGAGGACCTTGAAGTCGTCGTGTTGGAGGGCGAAGCGGGCGAAGTCGGCGGGGTAGGTGTGGATGAGGTGTTTGGCGACCGTATCGAATTCAGCCATGGCAATCAATTAGGAATTAGGAATTGAGAATTAGGAATAAGTGCTTGCCAAGCCGTCCGAACGCGGGGCGGTTGGGTCAATTCCTAATTCGTAATTCCTAATTGACGTTGCAAAAGTCGTGCCAAGCGGCGGCTCAGAGAGGAGGCGGGGGATCGGAGGCGTTGGAGTGTAGCGGAAAGGATACAGGGATGGGACGTTGGGGACATAAGGCTGTGCAACATCGATGTTACGCGGCGACATATAATAGTGCCTCTTTTTTCCTTAGTCTGAAGGAACCCGACTAAACAGAGTTTGTGCCGCTAGGACAGCTCCAATCTAGGAAGTCAATGACAGGGCGAGGATCGCACTGCACGGGCACTTCGACAAGTATTGATATAATTTTAATATAGACATTGAGCTTGGCCCTGTACTAGAGCCTTTGTACTCTTCAACTCACAGATGTTCCTTGGCCAACTCGGTGGCGTAACACACCGCCGCTTGGACGGATTCGCGGGTGATCGACGGATAGCGAAAAGAGCAGGAACAGATTGGGGCTAAAGTGGACACGGCGACGGCCAAGAGACATACTTAAACGGCAGTCAGTATCCGAAAATTTGGCAAGGAAATTTGGCAGATGGAAGCTATTCGCTTGGGTTTGGTCGGGTCGGGCGGCATGGCCCGAAGTCGGGCTGCCGCTTTTGCCGCTATGGAGGGCTGTAAGCTAACAGCCCTAGCCGCTCGCAACGCGCACACCGGGGCCGAACTGGCCCAGCGGCACGAGGTGGAGCTGCTGGGCCATTGGCAGGATCTGATCGAGCGAGCCGATATAGACGCGGTGGCGATTTGCACCAATAATGATAGCCACGCCCCCATTGCTGAAGCCGCCCTAAAAGCGGGCAAACACGTCTTCTTGGAATACCCCTTGGCGCGCTGCCTCGACGAAGGAGAAGCCTTGGTGGACTTGGCGCGGGCGACCGGCAAGGTGCTGCGAGTAGCTCATCCCGAAGTGGTATCGGCCGAACACCGGCAGCTCAAAGCAACGGCAGCTTCCCTCGGCGGCTTATTGGTCGCCTTGTTTACGCGCCTTACTCCAGGGCGAGGAGCGCGCCCCGAGGTGCTGTTTAACCTGCGCGTTTCCGGGCCGCCTAGCTTGTTTTTTGTCTATCACGTCTATCCGCTGGTCGATTTGTTCGGCCCGGCTGCTTGGGTTGAGGGCTATGCCCACTACGACGGCCTAAATGCCAACGGTGCGTATGAACGCTTTGTCAACCGTGCGGTGGTGGGTTTTGCCGGGGGCGGCACGGCGCAGTGGACTTGGGCCGGGGGCATTGCCATCAGCCGCGCCGAGCAGTACGAGCACTTGGTGCTGGAGGGGGGGACGCTGGCGTACGAAGCCGGCAGTTGGTGCCGCTCAACTGCGGCTGGCGCGGAATCGCTGCCTCCGCCTGGAGACGACGAGCACTCGCTGGAGAGCTTGTTTGTAAAAGAAGTGCGCGGCGGGGACGGCTGGTGTGCCGACTTGGATGTGGCCCTTGAAGCCATCCGCATTGGGCTGGGTGCGGAGGTAGCTGCGGCAGAGGGGCGGCGGGTCGCGCTAAGCTGAGCGAGCAGCCCTCTATGGACGCTTCGAGAAAATCCGCGCACCGCGCCGGAATCAGCGTGCGCGCCATACTCGTGGGGGCCGTGCTGTGCGGCGCGATTGCCGTGGGCCTGCCGTACGGGGAGTTCGTTCTCAACGGCACGCAGCTTGGGCTGAATTCCTCGACGCCGGCCGCCTTTTTCTTGCTCTTTTTGCTCGTAGCTCTCGTGCAGCCGCTGCTCGGCCTTGTGCGGCGGGACTGGCTTTTTAGCCGCGCCGAACTGTTGAGCATTGCGGTGATGATGATGATTACCACCGCCATTGCCGCGCGGGGTTTTATCAGCATTGCGGTGCCGATTCTGACCGGCATCTTCTACTTTGCCACCCCGGAAAACAACTGGGAGGAACTGCTCCTCCCGCACGTCCCCACTTGGCTCATTCCCTACGATGCCCAAGCCATTCAAGGTTTTTACGAGGGCCTGCCGGAAGGTGCGGCGATCCCGTGGGGCGTTTGGCTGGAGCCGCTTTTGTGGTGGCTTTTGTTTATGGCTGCGTTCTACGTGGTCGTCGTGTGTTCGATGGTCATCTTGCGGCGGCAGTGGATGGACCACGAGCGGCTGCTCTACCCGCTGACGCAGGTGCCGCTGGGCATGGTCGAAGACGCGGCGACGCCCTCGCGAGTCAAACCCTTTCTGAAGAATCCCGCGATGTGGCTGGGGCTGGCCGTGCCGTTTGTGCTGCACGGGGTCAATGCCTTGAGCCACTACTACGAGTTCATCGGTCGCATCAACTTTGCTTATTCGATACCGCTGGCCCATGACGCAGTGCGGTTTTACTTGCGCTTCGACTGCATGTGGATGGGACTAGCCTATCTGGTCAACGCCAACATCACCTTCAGCCTGTGGTTCTTCTACTTGTTGGTCAAAGCCGAGGAGGTGCTCTTCACCCGCATCGGCATCTTGAGCACCGAGAATCTAGACATTTTCAGCCACACCTTTGAGGGGCCGACCATGGGCCTGCTGAGCCATCAGACCATGGGCGCGATGATCGTCATGGTGATTTTGGGACTGTGGACGGCGCGCGTCCATATATGGCGCGTTGTGCAGCACCTCTGGCGACGGGAGGGGCGGTCCGATGGCGAGGAACTGATGTCGTACCGCACGGCGATCCTCGGCGTTGTGCTGGGCCTTGTGGTTATGTCGCTGTGGCTGTGGCGTTCCGGCCTGCCGCTGTGGGCGGTCTTTGTTTATTTGTTCGGGGCGTTTGTCATCTTTTTGGCCCTGACGCGGATGATCGTCGAAGCCGGTTTGGCCGCGGCCGTCCAGGGCATGTCGGGCTGTGGCTTTCTCATCTCCAGCGTCGGCTCCTCGTCCCTTGGGGTGGCCGGGGTGCTAGCTACGGGCATGACGCTCGCTTGGGCCGGCGATCTGCTGGTGTTTATGATGGCTCCCTGCGCCAACGGCATTCGCATGTTGCACGGCTTGAGCCGCTACAAGCGCCGCATCCTCGCGATGATTGGACTGGCTATGGCCATTGGTCTTGTGGGCGGGGTTTGTACGATTCTCGCGTTGAGCTACCACTACGGCGCGAACAACTACCACGGCTCGTGGGCGTGGTTTGCCAAGGAGCCGTTTCGCGTGGCGCAAAACTTTGCGCTCAATCCGACTGGCCCCAATTGGGATGGCTGGCTGTGGAACGGCGTTGGCGCGGCGATTATGGCGCTGTTGATCTGGGCGCGGCACCACCTTTTGTGGTGGCCCTTCCATCCGTTGGGTTATTTGGCTAGCGGCACTTGGATTCTCAACAGCGTCTGGTTCAGTATCTTCCTCGCGTGGCTGGTCAAGGCACTCGTGCTGAAGTACACTGGGCCGAATGGGTACAAGGCGACGCGGTGGTTTTTTCTCGGCATGGTGTTGGGGCAGTTCGTCGCCGGGGGGTTCTGGATGGTAGTAGATGGGTTTACGGGTATGACCGGGAATAGGATTCGGATGTTTTGAAAACTACACGTTGGCTTTTTGCGCTGTTGATCGTCGCTCTTAGTGGGCAGGTTCTCGCGGAACCCTTTGACGACCAGCATGTAACCGTTTTGGTCTTTACCAAAAGCGCTGGTTTCCGCCACGATTCCATTCCCGACGGCATTGCCGCTATCCAGGCCTTGGGGCGGGAAAATGGTTTTGCCGTCGAAGCCACTGAGGACGCGGGGCGTTTTACCGACGAGGGCTTGGCACCGTATCGGGCGGTGATTTTCCTCAATACGACTGGTGATGTACTGGCCACTGAGCAAGAGCGAGCTTTCGAGCGCTACATTCGCGGCGGCGGTGGTTTTGTGGGCATCCACTCTGCGGCCGATACCGAGTACGACTGGGCTTGGTACGGCGACTTGGTGGGGGCTTATTTCGACAGCCATCCGGCCATCCAGCAGGGCCAGATCCACGTGGCCGACCGAGTTCATCCGGCCACCAGCCATTTGTCCGCGCGCTGGCAGCGGCGCGATGAGTGGTACAATTATCGCCGCAATCCCCGTGGGCGAGTCCACGTCTTGGCCACCTTGGACGAGGGCAGCTACAACGGCGGCAATCACGGTTTTGACCACCCCATTGCTTGGTGCCACGACTACGACGGCGGCCGCTCTTGGTACACCGGCGGCGGCCACACCCGCGAAAGCTACGGCGAGCCCTTGTTTATGCAGCATATCCTTGGCGGGATTGAGTACGCCACTGGAGTGACTGCGGCCGATTGCGGGGCTACGTTGGATACCAGTTTTGCAAAGGTCGTCCTCGACAGCGAGGCTGAAAATCCCATTGACTTGGCCGTGGCTCCCGACGGGCGCGTGTTCTTCATCGAACGCAAGGGCGAGTTGAACGTATATCGGCCCGATCTAGGATTGACCCGCTTGGCCGGACAGTTAGCGGTTTCGACCGACTTTGAGGACGGCCTGTTGGGCATCGCCCTAGATCCAGATTTTGTCCGCAATAATTGGCTCTACTTGTTTTACTCGCCACACGGCGAAGAAGCCAAGCAGCATGTATCTCGCTTTGAGTTAGATGGCGACGAACTGGTCTTGGATTCCGAAGTCGTATTGCTGGAAATTCCCACCCAGCGGCGCGCGTGCTGCCACTCGGGCGGGGCGCTGGCGTTTGGCCCGGACGGGAATCTGTATATCGGCGTCGGCGATAATACCAATCCCTTTGATTCGGATGGGTTCAGTCCGTTGGACGAGCGTCCGGGTCGGAGCGATTGGGATGCACAGCGCACGTCAGCTAATAGTGCGGAGCTGCGCGGCAAGATTCTGCGCATCAAACCCCAAGACGATGGTAGCTACAGTATTCCTCCGGGGAATTTGTTCGCCGAGGTGGAAGAAGGTCGGCCCGAGATTTACATCATGGGCGTGCGCAATCCTTTCCGGTTGTCGATCGACCGCAAGAGCGGCTGGCTCTATTGGGGCGATGTGGGGCCCGACGCCCGCCAAGCCGACCCCCAGCGGGGGCCGATCGGCCTAGACGAGTGGAATCAGGCACGAGCGGCGGGCAATTTTGGCTGGCCTTACTGCATTGGCGACAACCAGCCCTACGTGGCCTACGATTTTGCCACCGAAAGTTCCGGTACGCCCTTCGATTGCGGGGCGCTGAGGAACCTGTCGCCCAACAACACGGGATTGCAATCGCTGCCCCCGGCGCAGGCGGCGTGGGTTTGGTATCCGTACGGCACTTCGTCCGAGTTTCCCGAAATCATTGCCGACAGCGGTCGCACGGCGCTGGCTGGTCCGGTGTATTACTACGATGCAGCAGCAGGCGACAAGAAGCTGCCGGCGTACTACGACGGCACGCTCTTTATGTACGAGTGGGCGAGCAATTGGATTAAAGAGGTCAAGTTGGACGAGGACGGGAACATCCTCAAGATCAATCCCTTTTTGGACAGCATGGAATTCATCCGGCCCATCTCCATGGAGTTTGGCCCCGACGGCTCGCTGTACGTGTTGGAGTGGGGCAGCGGCTTTTGGGGCGACAACGACGATGCCCGCGTGGTGCGGATTGACTACGTGCTGGGTACGCGGGCACCGGTGCCCCGCATTGAAGCCGCGCCCACCAACGGTGCTGCGCCGTTGGAAGTGCATTTCTCGGGACGCGATTCCTTTGATCCCGATCCGGGGTCGGTGCTAGACTACGCTTGGGATTTTACCGGCGATGGCGAAATTGACGCGACGGGGTTAGAGGTTGTCTTCACCTACGAGGCAAGCGGCGACTACATTGCCCAGCTAATAGTCTCCGACGCCGAGGGCAACCAAGGCGTGGCGCAAGTGCCTATATCGGTGGGCAATACCGTCCCCCAAGTGGAGATCGTGCGGCCCCCGGACGGCGGGTTTTTTAGCTGGGGAGAAGTCGTCGATTTTGAAGTCAGAGTCTTTGACGAGGAGGACGGGACCGCCGACTGCGCTCGGGTGGTATTGCAGGCTTTTATCGGCCACGACGAGCACAGCCATCCCCTTGAGGAATACGGCGATTGCAGCGGTAGCTTCCAGACCGAGTCAGGGCACGGCGGCGATGGCGACGATTTGTTTTATACGATCGAGGCGCGCTATACAGACCTAGGTACGGAGTCGGTGGCTCCTTTGACCGGTAGAGCGGGCCACATTCTGCAACCCAAGCGCAAGCAAGCCGAGCACTATACGCGCCAGAGTGGAGTGCTATTAGAGACGACTGGAGACGAGGCCGGCGGCGGGCAGAATATCGGCTTTATCGCCCACGGCGACTGGATTTCCTTTGCGCCCATGAATCTGGAGGGCATTGAGTCGCTCAACTATCGGGTGGCTTCGGCTGGGCTAGGAGGACTCATTGAAGTACGCGTTGATTCGCTGAAGGGGCCGCCGATTAGCGCGGTGCGCGTGGGGAGTACGGGCGATTGGCAGGTCTATACCGACTTGGCGGCACCTATTGCAGACCCGGGCGGCACCCACGAGTTGTTTTTCGTCTTTATACGCAATCCGGGTGACGACGGCCTGTTCAATATCAATTGGATTGATTTCCAAGGCCCGGGGGTGTCCCGTCCCCCGGCCACCGCAGTGGGTGCCGAGTCGCGTCAAGAAAGGGCACTGCCTAGTCAGGCCGTCCTGTACCCGCCCTATCCCAATCCCTTTAACCCGACGACCCAGCTCCGCTTTGTGCTTCCCGGGCGCATGGCCGTGCGGTTGGAGGTTTTTGATATCTTAGGGCAGCGGGTGGACGTCGTGGTCAACGAAGTGCTGGACAGTGGAAGCCACGTGGTGCGGTTTGACAGAGCCGATTTGGCGAGTGGAGTCTATATCGCGCGTTTGGCGACGCCGGGTGGGGACTTGGTGCGGCGGATGGTGTTGGTGCGCTAGTGCGGGTTAGGCTCAACGGATGCCGATGGTTTCGACGCCGTTTTCCTTGAGCAGATCGAGTACGTCGATCACATCTCGATATGGGACTTCCCCCGATCCCGTAAACACGACCCGACGCTCCACATCGGCTTCAGGCGGAAAGAGTTCCTTTAGCCTAGTCGGCAATTCTTCCTCGCTCACCTTTTTGTCGTTGATCAGGATTTCGCTCTCGGCCGTGAGAACGACCCTCGGGTCTTGGCGAACTTGCCCCGAAGCGACTCCGCCTGCTTGGGGCAATTGGGTCGCCAAGGTTTGCAGAATAATCGGGGTGATCACCAAGAAGCCCAGCAGCAGGGAAAGGGATACGTCCGCCAGTGGGGTCGCGTTCATGGACGATTCTACCCGGGCGAATTTCCTTCTGTGACGTCGCGCCATGTTACGGTTTCTTGACCATTAAATCTACCCCCGGTGCCCCAATCTCCTGACAGATTTCCATCAAGTCGAGTATTTCGCGATAGGGTAGATTCTTGGAGCCTTTGACGATGATGGGCTCGCCCTCTTTGCCGTGATAGGCTCTGGCCAGTTCGCGTTTGAGGTCGGCCCGCGTCACTTGGTGCAAATTGATGTACAGGGAACCGTCTTCCTGAATGGAAAGAATCAAACTCTCTGCGCCGAGTTGCTCGACGATCTCTTGGGCATTGCGGGCTTCGGGCGTCTCTACCAAGATGCCCTCTTGAATGAGCGGCATGACCACCATGAATACGATCAACAGCACCAGCGCCACATTGACGATGGGCGTGATGTCGGGCATGGGGCTGCGCCGCACGTCGGCGTGGCGAGTTCGGCGCTTGCTGCGTCTGGCCATGATTGGCTAGGGCGTGCGATTGGCCTTGAGCGCGCGGCGCACCACGTGGCCGACGATGCGGGCTGCGTTGTTTTCCAGCCCGAGGGACATGGCCTCAATGCGGTTGGTAAAAAAATTGTACGCCCACAGGGCGGGCATGGCGACAAACAGGCCGATGACCGTGGTGACTAGGGCTTCGGAGATCCCGCCCGATACCTCGGCTAGGCCCCCGCCGCCTGTAGTGGCAATGCCGCGAAAAGCGGCAATCAACCCAGTCACGGTGCCAAAAAGCCCCAAGAAGGGTGCGACCCCGACAATGGTGCCCATGCCGGAGAGCCGAACCCGCAGATTGGCGACCACGCTGTCCAGCGAGCGGCCGAGCGCATCGTCCACGGCTTCCAGCACCACGGTATCGGTCTGTCCTTCCTCCGCCAATAGCTCGTATTCCGCCAGAGCGGCTGAGATCACCACAGCGAGGGAGCAATGTCCGTCTTGCTCGGCGCGATGGGCGCATTCCTGCACAGCTTTGACTTCCCCCAGCATCAGGCCGCCCTCCTCAATTTCACGGGCAAAAGCGGCCGAACGCTGCCGGGTCCAGCGCAAAGTCAGGCCGCGGTCCACCATGACCGCATAGGAATAAATGGACAGACCGGCCAGAATCACCACCACGGCCTTGCCAGTGAAGGCCATGGAGTACCAGAGTTCGCTCACGAGATCCACGAATTTAAATTATCTCTCCAGATACAATCTGCGAATTCGCATGGCTCCATATAGATCGTTGCGCACCGATGTTGCTTTGCGGATGACGAAGCGGCTGTCGGCCTCAATGGTTAGATAAAAGAAAGCACTCTGCTGCAAAAAGGCGGGCAGCGCCGCTTCGAACCGATAGGGCCCGACCCCATTGAGCGCCCAGATTTCGCTGGGTTGCTCATTGAATTTAACTTCGATCTGGGTCGGATTGTCAGCCCCTCCCATAGGATCAATGGTCAGTTCGACGACCACCCGTTGCCCAACGGGCTGGTTGGGCAGAAGAAAAGTAGCCCGCCGATCAAACCAGACCCCGACCGAATCCCGCTGGCCCACCCTGTCGCTGTACCCGCCAATGATTTGGCCCCAAGTGACTTGGCCGCGAAAGAAATCGATCGCATGGGAAAACCTGCCCAGATCCTCTTCGTCCCCAAAGGGGCCGAATTGTTCGAGGCGGACCGGCTTCATGGGGAAAAACTCCTGCGCCGGCCTTTGCAACCCGGCTCGTCCTGTAATGTAACCCAAGGCTCGCAACTCCTGCAATTTTTGCTCTGTCAACTGCATTTGCGACTGTTGGTGTTGCTCAAAGACCTGCAAGTTGTCGTTGTAGTACTGGCGTATTTTGCCGTAGAGTCGGGCGGCGATTTCCGGCCGTTCGGCAAAGCGGTCGCGAAGTTCGCCCGGATCTTCTTTTAGATGGTAGAGTTCCTTGGTATCCCGCAGGCGATCGAGCAGCAGCTTCCACTCCCCTTCCCGGTAGGTTTGGATCAAGGTGCTGAAAGGCCGGTTGGCCATGAAGGTCCCCTCTGTATAAATGCTTTCGGAGGTCTCGTCCGGCGCGTCGGACGCGAGCAAAGACCAGCGCTCCTGCCCCTGTACGGCTGGAGCAATTTGCCAATTGAGCCGGGCGAGCAGGGTGGGCAGGATATCGACGGCATTGACCAGATTGTCAACTTGCAGACCGGCGATGTTGGGGTGCAGCGGATCGCTGATAATAAAGGGGACGTGTAGGCCGACCTGATAGCCTGAGTTGCCGTGTCCGAAATAGCCGTGCTCGAGAAACTGCTCTCCGTGATCCGAGGTTACCACGATGATCGTCCGCTCATCGATCCCTTGGACGGCGAGCAGGTCGAGCAAGGCTCCCAACTGCTCGTCCCAGTAGGAAATGGATGCGTCGTAGAGCTGGACGTAGTCGGCAAAATATGTTGCGACTTGGTCAGATCCTACAGTCTGATCTCGCCATCCCTGCGCCGCCTCCCACCAAGCCTGCATGACGAAATTGTCGAGCTGGAGGGTGTCTTGCATATCGTAGGCAAAATTCGCCGGGTCGGCGAAGCGGCCGTGGTATTCTTGGGGAATCCGGTGGGGATCGTGGACATCGAGGAAATGCAGGTACGCGAAAAAGGGTTTGTCGGCCTGTTGTTCAATGAAGGCGGATGCCGCGGTGACCAATTCCGCGGCCGAGGCCCTGTTCTTTTCAAAGTAGTGGTCAAACCCCTGGTTCATCTGGTACTTCTCGCCGGCCAAGCCATTGGCGATAAATCCCGCGGTGGTATATCCTTGCCGCTGGAAGATCTCGGCCATGGTGGTGTGGCTTTCGGCGAGGACGTAGTGTGAGTTGAGATACCCGTGCGCTAGCGGGTACTGCCCTGTGAACAAGGAGGCCGTGGAAGCCGGGGTATAGTCCGAGGGAGCGTAACACTGGGTGAAGACCGCGCCGCGGCGGGCCAGTCCTTCGAGGAACGGGGCTGTGTCCCGGTGATACCCGTAGCACTTGAGGTGGTCGGCGCGCAACGTGTCAACCAGCAATACCACGACATTGGGCTTTTGCCGGAATTCGCCGCATCCCGTGTGGATACTGATGGTTGCCAGTAGTCCAATGCAGGCGATGAAAAAACCCTTTGAGTGGTTGCTCATAGTTTGGCCGAAACCTGTACACGACAATAGAGTGGTATGGGATGCTTCGCTTCGCTC
>JAJDUT010000057.1 GCA_022826515.1 Candidatus Latescibacterota bacterium | reverse complement strand
AGTACCCAGAGGTCTTTGCCGCCGCCGCCTTGGCTGGAATTGACTACGAGGCTGCCGCGGCGCAGGGCCACGCGGCAAAAGGCCCCGGGCACGATGCGGGTCTTTTGGCCGTGGAGGACGAAAGGACGCAGATCGACGTGGCGCGGCTCGGCGCGGCCCTCGATGAAGCAGGGCGCTCTCGACAGGGACAGCGTCGGCTGGGAGATAAAATTGGCCGGATTGGCGCGTACTGCCTCGGCGTAGGCTGTGCGCTCGGCGGGCGTGGCGTGCGGGCCGATGAGCATGCCGTAGCCGCCGGATTCGCCGACCTGCTTTACCACGAGGTTGTCGAGATTGTCGAGGGTGTATTCCAAGTCCTCTGGCCGTCGGCACAGGTGGGTCGGCACATTGGCGAGGATTGGCTCTTCGCCTAGGTAGTAGCGGATCATGTCCGGGACGTACGCATAGACGCTTTTGTCGTCGGCCACGCCCGTTCCCGGTGCGTTGGCCAAAGCCACGTTTCCGAGTTTAAAGGCGTGCAGCAGCCCCGGCACGCCGAGCAGGGAGTCCGGGCGGAAGACGAGGGGGTCGAGGAAGTCGTCATCGACCCGGCGGTAGATTACATCGACGCGCCGCAGCCCGGTGGTGGTGCGCATGTACACGAAGCCGTCGTTGACTAGCAGGTCGCGGCCTTCCACGAGTGATGCGCCAATCTCATACGCGAGGAACATGTGTTCGTAAAAGGCCGAGTTATAGACTCCGGGCGTCAGGAGGACGATGCAGGGGTCGGTGCATCCTTCGGGGGCGAGGTCGCGCAAGGTCTGGAGTAGCACCTGTCCGTAGTGCTCTACTTCTCGCACGCGGCAGCTTCGGTAGAGGCGGCGCAAGCTGGTTTTGACTACTTTGCGGTTGGCGATCATATAGGACACGCCCGAGGGTACGCGCAGGTTGTCTTCAAGCACGACGAAGCCGTCGTCTTGGGTGCGCACTAGATCGGTGCCGCAGACGGCGACCCACGTGCCGTGGGGGACACAGACGCCGCGCAGCTCAATGCGGTACTGGGGACAGCCACGCACCACGTCGGCTGGGATCACGCCATCGGCGATGATGCGGGCTCCGCCGTACACGTCCTCTAAGAAGCGGTTTAGGGCAGCGATGCGCTGGGTGAGGCCGCTTTCGAGATGCTGCCACTCGGCAGCCGAGAGGAGCCGGGGCACGCAGTCGATGGGAATGATGCGCTCGTCAGCCTCGTCGTCGCCATAGACGGTGAAGGTGATGCCTTCGGTGGAAAAGGAGTGCGTTACGCGCTCTTGGATTGCGTTGAGTTCCTCGGCGGAAAGCTGACACAGGGTGTCGTATAACGCACGGCAGTGCGCGCGGGGCGTGCCGTCGGGCAGAAACATCTCATCGTAGATGGCGGCGTTGAGATCGTAGGCGTCGAAGTGCATGGGACGACTTTCCGATCAAAGGGGCGGGTTGCGAGGGTGCTGGCCAGAGGCGGGAAAGGGTTCCGACCGACTCCACACTTAGGTGAAATATATACTATTTACTTTTGGAAAAACAGAATCTATTTGACGAGGATCATCTTGCGCTTGTGGATGATCGGGCCGGCCTGCAACTGATACAGATACACGCCTTCGTGTAGCCGCTCAGGGTCGCCTCATTCCGCCGTCATCACTGGCGACTCGGCTGCGCGGGCGTAGAGGTCGGCAAATTCGGCGCTGCCGTCGTCGTCGAGTAGCTCGGTGTTTGATCCCCATTCGTCAACGGGGTGATTGCCGCCTTGGAAGAAGGTCCACTTCTGACCGGAGTTGGCAAAGTAGATGTTGATGCCGCCGGCGCGGGCTACCTTGACCAGCCGTTTGGGCAGGCTGTGGTCGGCTTGATCGACGCGGTACTTTGCCAGCGCGTCTTCGTCGATTTCAATGCCCAAGCCCGGCGCTTCGGGCACCCGGGCGTGGCCGCCGAGGACCTCGATCCGCTGTTTGAGCAGGCTGTGCTCGTACAGCTCGTGGCAGGTGATGGTCGGCCACTGGGCCTGGACTAGCACCGCGCTCAGGTGCAGCGAAAGTGCGGTGGTTGGCCCGGCACCGACCATTTGCAGGAAGAAGGGCATGCGCAGTGCCTCACACGTGCGGCCTTGGCTGGTGATTCCGTTGACGCCGCCGCCCAAGATCCAGCCGTCGCAGACGCCGCCTAGCTCCATGGCCTCGCGGGGATGGATTACGCCGTAGTGATGGGCGATGGCCGTGCTGATCTGGGTGCGCAGGAAGCGATTGCCAGAGGCGTCGTGGCGCGGGATTGGGTCTTCGAAAATTTTGATTTTGGGGAAGGTCTGCTCCAGTTCGCGCAGCAGAGGGATGGCGTTGGAGGCGTTGTTCAAAAAGGCGTTCCAGTCGGCGTCGATGCGGAAGTGGTCGGGTGTGACGGCGCTGATCTGGCGGATGGTCTCGCGGACGTCGAACCACGGTCGGGTCTTGATCTTTATGCAGGTGTAGCCAAGCTTGACCGCGGTTTGCGCTTCGATGGCGTAGCGCTCCGGCGACATATCGTGATCCCAAAACGAAATGGCGCACCAGTCGCGGCACTTGGTGCCCAACAGCTTGTAGAGCGGCACGCCGGCCAGTTTGCCCGCGGCGTCGAAGAGGGCCATCTGCAAGCCAGCGCCCAAGGAGTCATCCCACATGACGGCAAAGGGCGATTGGCCGAGGACGCGCTCGTGGGCTTGGACGCGGCCCCAAGTATAGTTCTGAATGGTCTCGCCCCAGCCGACGACGCCAGGGTCGGTTTCGACGCGGGTGATTTCAAGCTCGGACCAGGTGTGGATGCCGGCGCGTTCCATGTCGCGGCGGACGCGCTCGACAAACGGCACTTGCAGGGTGAAACGTTCGACGTGAGTGATTTTGGCAGTCATGGGTGGGCCTTCCTTCATATAGATGATCCGCAAATGGACGCAGAATAGCGGAAACAAGGCGATCCGTATCGCGATTCGTTCAAGCCATTCAGGATTGCTATATCTGCGTTTATCTGCGGATACGTTGCCGTTGTAAGACTTCTCAGCGCGGATCCTGCTCGAGGTTGAGCGGTACGGCGTAGCGCGGCTCGGCGATCGGCCGACCGGGTAGCGGCTCTTCGAGAAAGGTGATGCTCTCGTAGTAATCGTCTAGGGCGATAAACCGGCCCACGTTTTCGGCCCATTCCCGCATCCGCCGGTTGCAACTGTGGCGCCACGACAGCACTTCAATGAGCCAGCCTTTGCCGTGCATGCGTTCTAGGTCGGCGTGAAAGCCGACGCCGTCGGCAAAGCCGCTGCCATCGCCGGTCAGCAGCACGGCGATGCCGGGGTCGCCGTTGTAGTCAACAGTGTCGCGGAGCATCTGCGTCTGCAAGAGTTGATCCACGCCCTGCTCGCCGCCTTGTACCTGGCCGCGCTCCAGCAATTCAACGGTAACGCCCTCGTTTTCGAGGCGATTCCACACTTGGCGCATCTCCGGGGGAATGGAGCCGACTGCGACCGCGTGTTGAACTGGACGGTTGGCGTGGGCCAACGTCAGTAGGTTGCGGAAGTGAATGCGCATCCGCGAGCGCACCTGTTCGCCTTCCCGTTCCGCCGCCGCCTCTTGGGCGCTGATGAAGATGTTGGAGGTGTCCCAATAAATAAATACCTTGGCCATTGCTGTCCTCTGTGCCGGGGGTTAGAAGTGATAATTTAATCTAGCCCGCTCTGTCGCCTAACGCAACGCGGCCCGATTGACGGGCCAAGCGCTCTTCCCTTAATTCCCGGCCTCACATAGCCAAAGGAATGTCCTATGTCTGCTACTGCTTGGCGGGATCATCCCTGGGCGGGTGTGTTTCCCGCGACCCTGTGCCCCTTTCACGCCGACGAGTCGATTGACGAAGAAGGGCTGCGGGACTATATCGCCGAATTAGCTGCGGTCGATGGCGTCGATGGCTTGACCTGTAATGGCCATACCGGCGAGATCATGTCGCTGCGTCCGATCGAGCGCAATCGGGTGACGCAGATTGTGGCCGAGACGGTCAAGGCTGCTGGGCGCGTGGTGAAGACGATTTCCGGCGTGTCGGTCGAAGGCAGCTTGGAGGGCATTGACCACGCACTGGCGGCCAAGGAGGCCGGGGCCGATGCGATCTTGTTGATGCCGCCGCACCACTGGTTGCGCTTTGGCCGGTCGAGCCAGATCGCGGTGGGCTTTTTTGAGGATGTGGCCTCGGCCGGGATCGACATTGTGGTGCATCAGTATCCGGCGTGGACCAAGGCCGGCTATACGCTCGACGAGATGAAGGCGCTGGTGCAGATTCCCCGAGTTAAGTGCATCAAGATGGGCACCCGCGATATGAGCCGCTGGCTCTACGACTACCAAGAGTTGAAAAAGGTCAACGCGGACGTGCCGATCATCACCTGCCACGACGAGTTTTTGCTGCCCAGCTTGTTGGAGGCGGCTGATGGGGCGCTGGTCGGCTTTGCCGGTTTTGTACCCGAGCTGATCGTCGAGTTGGTGCAGCGGGCGTTGGACGGGGATTTGGCTGGGGCTAAGGAGGTGCAGAAAAAGGTCGAGCCGCTCAATCGCATCGTCTATGCTTTTGGCGAGCCGTCGTCGAGTGCGCATCAGCGCATGAAGTGCGCCCGCTGGCTGTTGGGCAAGTTTCCCTCGCCGAAGATGCGGCGGCCCCTGCGGGACTTGGCACCGGCGGAGATCGAGGGCATTCGGCAGGGGTTGGAGGCGCTTGGTTACGAGTGCGTCCGCAAATAAAAGAGAAGGTCTGTCATGGAAGTTCCCAAGTTAGATGATCCAGTAAAAGTCGCCCTGATTGGCACAGGCAACCGCGCCAGCACCATCTATCAGCCCTTGCTGCCGGCGCTTAAAGATTGGGTCGAGGTGGTGGCCTGCGTCGATCCGGTCCAGGAGCATTGCGACCGGGCGGCTGCCGCGCTCGGTGCGCGGGCTTATTACGATGTGCGCGAGTTGGTCAAAGACGGGATTGCCGAGGCGGCATTGGTCGTCACGCCGATGCCGTCGCACTACGCGTATTCGATCTACCTGTCGAGCCACGGCATCCACAACATGTGCGAGACCTCTTGGTGCAATTTGATAGCCCAAGCGCGGGAGATGATCCGGGTGGCGCGCGAACAGGGGGTGGTGGTGCGAGTGGCGGAAAATTTCTTCCGCTTTGCCTGCGACCGCTTCGCTCTGACGGTGAAAGACAGCGGGTTTATCGGCCGCATCGGCCGCATCTTCAGCTACGCCGACCACACCGGGTATCACAACAACTCGCGCTGGGTGCGCTTTTTTGGCCATCCTGTTTGGGCGCAGGCCATTGGGCATTCGATGGAGACGCCGTCCTTCCGCTCAATGCCGCACCGCTTCCACTCCGGCGAGCACTTCACGGCGCATTACTTCGGCTTTGCCGCTGGCGAGATGGTCGCCGATCAGCTCGCTAATGGCAAAGGCTGGTTGGGGCGACATCCGCGGCCTGGGTACACCGAATGGCAGGGCGAGCGGGGGACGCTGCTCTATCGGGCGCAGGATCCGGGAGTGGGAGCAAGCAAAGGGGGCTTTACGACCGCGAAGATGCAGCTTCGGCGCTGTTCGGACGCTGGGGTTGATCCCGAGCATGGGGTGGAGACGATTCGCTCGATTGCCGACGAGATCGTCGATGTCATCGCCGAGGACGACGGCTATAGCTGGACCCGGAGCTATGCCGACACCAGCCTGGGCCGGATCGAATACGAAAATCCCTTCCGCACCAATGCGTATTCGAATCTGCGCAAGGACTACGGCGCGTCGGCCATGAGCCACATTGCCGACTTTGCGCTCGCCGTGCGGGGGGTGCAGCAGAGCGAGTTCGACGACGAAGACGCGTTGATGTCGCTGGTGATGAATATGGCCTGCGATTTGTCGACGCAGAACGAAGGGCAGCGGGTGGCCCTGCCATTGGCCGACGAGGCGGCTGCGGACGCTCCGCAGCACCAGAGCCTCACCAAACAGTACGGCATCGATCCAATGGACGTAGAGGGCATGATGTCGGTTGACTACGCCCGGCCCTGACCGTGGGACGGGGTACGCTTTATCCGCCCGAGTCGCGGACCTTGCGCGACGCACAGACGGGTGCTGAAGTCCGCCAAGTTACCGCGCACGCGTCCATTCACCATCATCCGTTCTATTATATTCCCGCGTACGACGACGCGATGCGGCATCTGGTGTTTGTCTCGCACCGCACGGGCCGGCCGGAACTTTTTCTGGAATTGCGCGATTCTGGGCAGTTGTTGCAGCTAACTGAGCACGAGGGACTGGCCGAGTTTTCGATTGCGCCGTCGCACGATGGCCGCTATGTCTATTTCACCGATGGGCAAGGGGCTTGGCGGGTGGATACTGAAACTTGTCGGGAAGAGCAGTTGGCTTCTTTTGCCACCGAGGCCATGCGCGAAAAGGGCATGGTCGCAGCGGCGATGGGGACGACGGCACTCAGTTACGACGACCAGTGGTGGGCGGTGCCGGTGAGGATGGGCCATGTGGCGCGCTTGGTGGTGATCGATACCTGTAGCGGCGCGAGTGAGGTAATCGTGGAGCGGGATTCGATTGGCCATCCAGAATTTCATCCGAACGACAGTTCGCTGTTGCGCTACGCTGGGCCGTACTACGAGCGGATGTGGGTGGTGAATCGGGATGGAAGCGACCATCGGCTGGCGTACGCGCGCGAGGGGAACGAGTGGATCGTCCACGAGACTTGGCATCCGCGCAAGCGCGAACTGCTGACGACGCGCTGGCCGCACGGGGTCATTGGCGTCGATGTCGATACTGGGGCCGTGCGCCCGGTCTGTTCGTTCAACGCTTGGCATCCGATGGTCAGCCGCGATGGCGCGCGGATGGTGGCGGATACGACGTTTCCCGATAGCGGGTTGCAGGTATTTGACCCCAACGACGGGGTCGGCGCACCGCAACTGCTCTGCCTGTCGCAGTCGAGTAACGAAGGCAAGCACTGGAACACCGACCACTGTCCGTACGACGACGGCCCGGTCGAGGTCTATGCGCCGCAGCACACGCATCCGCATCCGAATTTTTCGCCGGATGGACGCTATGTGGTCTTTACGTCGGATCAAAGTGGGTGGGCGCAGGTGTACGAGTGTAGGGTGCCAGACGAGTTGAGACAAGGAGATATTAGTTATGACGACATATAGGGGTACAATCGCTTCCCTGATAATCTCTTTTCCGATTGAGATTGATACAGATATTCAATTAAAGGGAAGACCTCCGACTATGGCGAGTTCGGATTTTCTGACAAATAAGGAGCAAGGCGATTGGGCGGAGCAAATTGTACTCAATGCAGTGAATACACATTCTACGGAGTACTGCGCGGTACAATATGGACGCTCTGACAACCTTGCGGCAGGTGATCCAGGATTTGCAGAATTTTATTCAGAGTACCAAGATGAGCTAAATAATATAGGCAAGAAGCCAGATCTTTTGATCTTTAGACGATCTGATGCTCCGGATACTGATTGCTTGGATATCGATGATGATATTGTCCAAAAAGCAATTGCGGCTATCGAGGTTAGATCTAGCAGTTTTCTTGCAAATAAGTACGCTTCCTTTATGAATAATCGTACCCGAGAAGCAGAAGCGGAATGCAGTAGAATTCAAGGTGACTTGATACAGGAACCACTATCAAGTTTGCTCTTGGAGAAAAGTCCAGAAGTTCATCGTATGATTAAACATGCAACAGTCAATACGTTCCGTGAACTCGATTTTCGTGCAAGTTCATGGTCCTCTTCAGCAGATTTGAGACGTCTTAGTCAGCAACTGAAAGGTTTAAAAGATCAAATTAAAATACTGCACAAGAGAGACCATCTGAGCATTACCCCTAAAATAGAAGACTTGGCACTTGTAAACCGTTGGATACAGCACTTTGATGTGAAGCACTTCTATCTCCAAGTCTTTTTCGATAAAGCCTATGTCATTCCGTTTAAGGATATTCTCACAATTAGTTCTAATCCGAAGAATGAAGGAGTCATTTTCTCTGTTGAACGAGACGTCAAGAATCAAAGAAAGACTACGATAAAAATTGACGTTCAGGTAGGTAAAGAAATACTGGGACGTATTGATATGCCAGAACATTGCTCTGCGTTGAAGGAACTAGATCGAGGCAGACTTCTTTTTTATGTAACGTTCCATGGAGGTCGCGGATATCTTGACTCCGATATTTTTGCACAAGAAATTATTGATCATGTCTGATTATCTTCAAATAGTTGGAGAGAAGCACCAGAAGCGGTTTGGACAGTTTTTTACTCCAGATGCAGTAGCCGCTTTTATGGCGGATTGGGTGCTGGATTCGGAGGCGAATGAGATGTTTGATCCAGCTTTTGGGTTAGGGGCGTTTCGTGCGGCGATTAATGATCGCGCTGACGTTCAGTTCACAGGGTGTGAAGTTGATGCTACCATCGTCGAGTTCTGGGAGCGAAACACAGGGGAACGCGCGGATTTTGTTGCAATTGAAGACTATTTGCGGTCTTGGGGTGGCCAATATGCTAGCATTGTTTGCAACCCACCATACATGCGCTTTCAGAAGTTTCTTAATAGGGATGTGGTCATTCGAGAGTTTAAGAAAAAGCTCGGCATCAAGCTCTCTGGATATATGAACACTGCTTCGGCCTTTCTGCTCAAGTCACTTTCTGAACTCTCTGCACGCGGTCGCTTGGCGTATATCATGCCGCTTGAGTTCTTGAACGCGGGATACGGCACGTTGGTAAAGCAAAAACTCGTTGAATCCGGGCACTTGTGCAGCATTATCAGCTTCGATTGCGAGAAAGACATTTTCCCGGATGCTACCACGTCTGTGGGTATAATTTTATATGATAGAGCGGTTTACCATATCGATGTCCAGTTTTTCCGCCTACAATCTATAGACGAGCTTACCGCATTCGAGAGTCTGCAACCAGTTGCTGAAGTTCCTCGCTCGGCATTGGATCCGCAGGCCAAGTGGCTGCCTCACTTTCAAGGGACAGCGTTCAGCGTCGATCACCAGAAAACGACCACGCTCGCACATTTTGGAAAGTTTAGCCGCGGCATTGCTACAGGAGCAAATGCGTTCTTCGTCCTAAATTCTACCAATGTATCGACAAGATGCCTTAGCACGACCGAATACGTGCCCTGCATCGCCAAGAGCTCGCAGATTAGAACAGCCGTTTTTCGGGATTCGGATTTTGCGGATAACCCCGTCTTCTTGTTCTCGGTCAGTGGCAATCCTTCCAAAGCCGCTGCGGATTACATCCGGTTTGGGGAGAGCGAGGGCTATCACGAGCGATTTCTGACGAAAAATAGAACGCCGTGGTACAAAACAGAGAAGCGAAGTCCGTCGTCCCTTTTGTTAGGTGTATTCTCACGCAACGGTTATAAGGTCGTATTAAATAAGACCAAGGCGTTGAACTTAACTTGCTACCATGGATTCCAGCCCAACCTGTTGGGTACCGCATACATAGAGCACTTGTTTCTCTACTTTTCGTCGCAAACAGGGAGGCAGATCGTAGCTCGCTCTATGCGTCAATACGGTCGGGCACTAGACAAGTTTGAACCCAATGATTTGAATGATGCCCTAGTACCCACGGCGGCTTTCTTCGACACTATACCCAAGGAGAAAGTTGCCGAAGCCATCCAGTCGTTGGAGGCGAACGGAGAGTTGCCGGAGTGGATGGAAGCGGTCTTCGCACCGTTGAAGTGTGAAGAGTGAAAGATAAATCACAGGTCTCTCATATTATAGATAAGGAAGGATCATGCTACCTATCGTCGATACGCATCAACACATGTGGGATTTGGCGCAGTTCGCACTGCCGTGGCTGGAGGGCGAGGGCATGGAGCCGCTGCGGAAAAATTACTTGATGAGCGATTACTTGGCCGCGGGTGCCGGGGCTGGTATCGCCCGCACCATTTACATGGAAGTCGATGTCGCCGCTGAGCAGCACATTGCGGAAGCAGAGTTTGTCGCTGACCTGTGCAGGGCCGACGACAATCCAATGGCCGCGGCGGTGATTGGGGGCAGTCCGGGGGAGGAGGGTTTCCGCGATTATATCGACCGCTTTAAGGACGAGGATGCTATCAAGGGCGTGCGGCAGGTGTTGCACGTGCCTGACGCCGAGCCGGGTCATTGTTTGCAGGAGCGTTTCGTCCGGGATGTGCAGTACTTGGGCGAGATCGGCATGAGCTTTGATCTGTGCCTGCGGCCGGGTGAGTTAGGCGATGCGGTCGGTTTGGTGGATCAGTGTCCGGGCACGCGTTTCATTGTCGATCACTGCGGCAACGCCGACCCGCAGATCGTCAACGGCGCGGCTGAACACGATCCAGCCAACCCGTTCAGCCATACCAAAGAGCAGTGGCAGGGCGACATAGCCACATTGGGTGCACGGGAACACGTAATCTGCAAAATATCCGGGATCGTCGCTCGGGCATCCGCAGGGTGGAGCGCCGACGCGCTGGCACCGACGGTCAATCACTGCTTGGACAGCTTTGGGCCGGATCGGGTGGTGTTCGGCGGCGACTGGCCGGTGTGCAACTTCGGGGCGAGTTTGGGCGCGTGGGTGGCTGCGTTGCGAGAGATCGTCTCCGGGCGGTCGGAGGAAGAGCAGGCCAAATTGCTCGCTGGCAATGCCGAGCGGCTCTACGGACTGGAGTAAATATGGACCCTTTTGAGAAAGTAGCGATTGGCAATACGGGCGTGGAAGTGACGCGGCTGGGGTTGGGCGGCGCGCCGTTGGGCGGGATGGTCTTAGCCGACGGGATTTTTGTGGGCAGCGGCTACGACGATGCATTGGCCATCATCCGCCGGGCCTATCAGATGGGCGTGCGCTATTTCGATACTGCGCCGATGTACGGCGACGGGCGCAGCGAGGTGCGCTACGGGCGAGTGCTTGGCGAGTTCCCACGCGAGTCGTTTGCCATCTCGACCAAGGGATCGCGGGTGTTGCGGCCTGAAAACCCGGACGATTTGGCACCTTACAGCGAGGATGGGATTCCGCACTATACCTACGATTTTGACTTTAGCGCCGAGGGGCTGCGGGCCTCGCTCGATTCGAGCTTGGAACGGCTGGGATTGGCGGCGGTGGATATTTTCTTTGTCCACGACAGCGATTTCAAGGGGCAGCACACGGATGAGGACTTTATCGAGGCGCTGGAGGCTGCGGTCGAATTGCGGGCAGCGGGTACGGTCAAGGCCATCGGCATGGGCATGAACGAGTGGGAGCGCACTGGGCGGATGGTCGAACGCTTTGATTTGGATTACATCCTATTGGCCGGTCGCTACACGCTGCTGGACCAGTCGGCGTTGCCCAAGTTTTTGCCGCTGTGCGTCGAGCGCGGGGTGAAGCTGACCATGGGCGGGCCGTACAACAGCGGCATCCTCGCCCGCGATTTGAGCCAGCCGGTGTCTTTTGATTACCTGCCCGCGCCTGATCATCTGGTGCAACAAGCCAAGGCGCTCAAGGCTGTCTGCGACCGGCACGGCGTTGAGCTGCGGGCCGCGGCACTGCAATTTCCCTTTGGGCACGAGGCGGTGATTTCGGCGGTGCCTGGCGCGGCGTCGGTGGCCGAGTTGGAGGACAACGCGCGCGTGATGCAGGCGGAGATTCCACCGGCTCTGTGGGCGGAGTTGAAGGCGGAAGGGCTACTGCCAGAGGAGGCACCGACGCCCTAGCCGACTGCGGAGATATTCCGCGATAGTACCTTATTTGCGAGCAAGTTGTAGAGATGTAAATTCAAAGAAGTATTCCTATTACGGTTATGGACGACATGCAAAACCAGCTTAATAAGTATTACAAGAAAGCTCGTATTTCGCCTGTGAAAAATACGGGCAACTTCGACGATATGTTCGACGAGTTTGGTTGCCCCATAAAAAAGGACTGTCGGGCCGTGGCAGCTTTGAATGGAGTTGAGAGCTTTATCTTTGCGCCTCGGACCGAGGGGGTTAACGTCAGCGAATACTATGTAGCCGGGGAGTACAAAGGCGACCGAATTCCCCGTATCGTGGTTATCTCCCTGTCTGCTCCGAGGCCAGATATTTCCATTGCCAAGAACGAGACCTGCTCACAAACGAATAAAAAGGTACAAAACTATCACTGGCCGGAAACTCTGATGACAGTTCGGAGCCTCCTTTATCCATTCATTGCAGATGAAAAATTTCCCAAGCCAGAGTTAATAGAGAAATTCTTCGTCCATCTTAGAACAGCGAAGTGCTGCTCCAATGCTAAAGGAGGAACTCAAGAACACGGTCGAATGTACGAGAATTGTGGCGGTTATCTCGGTGAGGAAGTAAGAATTCTCGAGCCCGACGTAATCGTTACCCAAGGCAATTATGCGCACTGGCAAGCAGAAAAGCATGTTTTTGATAAAAATGCCGCGAATATCGCGGTCGAGGAGGTAGAGGGTATCGGCGATTCTATAGCACGTATTGTGAACCTAAAGGAAGATAACCGAAGTGTTTATTGGCTGAGGACGATCTTTCCTACTCATTTATATGGGCATATGAAGAGATGGCATGGGCAAGCAGGTCCAATAATCAAAGATGACAGTAATTTAAAGGGGATAATGAGGAAAAATATCGTGCGCTACGGTGAGGAAATATTGAGACAGTGGTTGAGTGAATCGGACTGGGAAAATTGGGATCGGCAGATTGAAGCGGATTCAGAAAGCGGAAAATTAGATTTCTTGATTGCCGAAGTTCTTGAAGCTAAAGAAAAAGGTACACTCAAAGAGCTTTAGATGCACCGAACAGATCCCCGCTTCTGGAGACACTTTGAGCGACTTCCAGAATCTGTTCAAAGGACTGCGCGACGGAATTTTCGCCTGCTCAAAGCCAACCCGAATCAACCTTCTCTTCATTTCAAGAAGGTCGGCAAACTTTGGTCAATCCGCGTGGGATTGGATTACAGAGCACTCGCCGTTAAAGACGGCAGCGATTTCATCTGGTTTTGGGTTGGCAAGCACGACGAATATGACCGGCTGATTCGGTCTTAACCAGAGTTTAAGTCATTCCGATCACCGCAAGGTGAACCCTCCGTTGTTGCCATTATTTTCCCACCTAATATAACCTCTAACGCCTTTGCCCCGTCTTAAGAGACAGAAAGGCGTAAAGTGCGATGCGAGAATACCGGCTAATCCATGGCCAGACGGTAGATGACGCCCATTTGGTGGCCGCCGCACAGGAAGGCCACGAATGGGCCTTTGCGCGGCTCTTCGAGCGGCATTCGGCACGGCTGTGGCCCTATGTATGTACCTTGAGCGGCGGCGAGATCGACGAGGCGCAGGATCTGTTGCAGGAGACCTTTGTCCGCGCTTGGAGTCGGCTTGGCGAGTTGCAGACGGGGGCTGCTTTTCACGCTTGGCTGCGCACGCTGGCGTATCGCTTGGCGCTCGACCGGTGCGATAAGCAGCAGCACCGAGATCAGTTGCTCGCCCGGTACGCGATGGTAGCGGAGGGGGGACGCACGCCGGAGCAGCGGCTGCTATCGCGTGAACTAGGGGCCGCCATCGCAGAGGCGGCGCAGAGTCTGTCGGAGTCTTCGCGCCGCATTTTCACCGCCTTTCACATAGAGGACAAATCCATTATGGAGATCTCCGAGGAGATGGGGCTTTCGGTGGGGGCGGTGAAGGCCCGACTCTTTCAGGGGCGCAAAAGATTGAGAAAGGAGTTGGAGAACATGGCACCCGAGACGACGATGCCAATGGAAATACCCGAGACGCTTGACATCGAGGTCATAGGCGAGTGCAAAAACCAGCACAACCCGCTGCATCCGCTGCGGCAGACGGACAATTTGCTGGCCAAGCGCTTGCTCTACTTCTGCCGCAAGAGTGCAAAAAGCGTTGAGGAACTAGCCCGTTTGTTGCACGCCGACAAGGCCTATGTGCAGGACATTGTGCCGGGCTTAGTGGAAGGAGAAATGCTGGAGGAGCCCTTTCCCGGTCGTTATCAGACGGCCTTTCTCTTTATGGTGCGCCAAGAGTACTTGCCGCTGGAAGAGAGCGTGCATTCGGTGCGGGAGGGCGTAGCCATCCTCAAGCGCCGCCTGCCGCAGCTCAGAGGGGCCCTGAGCCATACCTCGTTGTGCGGCGTGCGGCTGGCAGGGATTTACTTGGGAGGAACTGGCATGGATTGCGTTGCCAGAGTGGATTATCGAGCGCGGTCTGGGACGGCAAGTGTCGTCGCTGCCCAATTGGGGCAAACATCGCATTCTGACCTATCCACTTAGGCCGGTGGACTTTTGGTATCTGCTAGGCGATTGCGGCGTCGAAAAGGAGCCTTCTTTCCGGGTTGGCGGGGTGCAGGTGGAGGGGGACGATATGGGCATGGGCAATATCGCGGAGCCGCGCCTTATGGTCGGAGGCGATTATATGAAGGTTCTGCGCTTCGAAGACCTGGATCAATTTGTCGGCCGCTTGTGCGAGGGACCTATAAGCGAGGAGGATTTGCTCGACGATGCGGATGAGGAGGATTTGCTTGACGACGCGGACGAGGAGGATTTGCTTGACGACGCGGACGAGGGAGCGAGATCGAGACTGGTGGAATACAGCGAGGAGGGCTATTTGGTCCAGTTAGAAGACGGGCGCTGGCGGTTGGGCAGGCCGGTTGTGACTGGAGCAGACGAGGAGCGGTTGATGGGAACGATCGCTGAGATCTGCGCCGAACTCGCCGGCAACGTGCTCGACGGTGCGATAACGGCTTTTGCCGAGAAGGTAGATGAGTTGGAGTTTTCACACTTGCTGGGACAGCCTCACTATCTGGGCTTTTTGGGCTTCGCAGTGGCGTGTAGGCAACTGATCGTCGCCTGCCGCGAAGAAGGGCTGATGCCCGATCCGGTCAATCCGCCCAAGGGTTTTGGCTGCCATGCGTGGTACGGAGCGCCGCGGATCATGCGAGCGTGGAGCAAGGGGAGGTAACGGGGTATTAGGCGCAGCTATTTAATATTCGAATTTCAAATTATACCAGATCGTTTTAGGCCAGATAGTCTTTGACCTTTCGGGTAAGGGCTATCTGGCCTTTCTTTACGGTTGGAGGGCGGTAGCGGACCGACCACTCATATCATAGAGAGGCAGCTATGGCCAAACGACTGGTGTATTTCAACGGCGAGTTTGTCCCCGAATCGGAGGCGCGGATCTCGATTTTTGACTGTGCGCTGATGTATGGGGACATGGTTTTTGAAATGACGCGGAGCTTTGGGCAACAGCCCTTTCGGCTGCGCGAGCATCTGGAGCGGCTCTACGGCTCGCTCAAATACGCGCAGATCGACTGCGGGCTGGACATCGACGCGATGGAAGAGGCGACCCACGAGACCATTGCCCGCAACCTGCCCGTAATCGGCGCACTGGACTTCCAGATCATGCACGACGTCACGCGCGGTGCCCTGCCGCTGTATGATACCCTCGTCAAGGAGGGCACGGCCCCCATTGTCTCCATCAACGTCTTCCCGCTCGTGCGGCACATCGGCGGGATGGCGCATCTCTATCAAGAGGGGGCGCACTTCGTCGTCCCGCCCCAGCAGTCGGTGCCTTCGCGCTACATCGACCCCAAGGCCAAAAATCGCAGCCGCATCTTCTACAAGATCGCCGAGTTGCAAGCCGCGCAGATGGAAGCCGGTGCCCAAGCGCTGCTGACCGACGAGCACGGTTTTATCACTGAGGGAACGGGCAACAACTTCTTCATGGTCCGCGACGGCCAAGTAGTAACGCCCAAAGGGCACAATGTCCTGCGCGGCGTATCGCGCGGTGCGTGTATGGAGCTGGCGGGCAAACTCGACATTCCTCTGTGCGAAGCCGACATCGAACCCTACGATGTACGCGAAGCCGACGAGGCGTGGTTTACCAGCACCACGATCTGCATGGTGCCGATTACGCGCTTTAACTTTCAGGTGGTGGGCGACGGCCAAGTGGGGCCGGTGTATCGCCGATTGCTATCGGCGTGGTCTGAGGAGGTGGGCGTGGACATCGCTGGTCAGGCGCGTCAGTACGCCGAGATGATGGAGGAGTGGACTCCCTAGAAAGGCTCTGATTATGACCGATCATCCCACAGACGCCGAGCGCTTCTTCTTCGACAACAACGGCTATTTGGTACTGGAAAATTTCCTCGCGCCGGGCCGGGTCGCGGCCCTCTACGCGGCGCTGGAGCGCACCATTGAGCGTCGGCGAGACCCTCAGTTCAAGCGTGCGCACGAGCCAGCTTTTGCCGACCGGCTCGACGCGGCCAACGTACGGGTCATGCACCTGCTGGCCGAAGACCCGCTCTTTTTGGCAATGCTCGACTACGAGCCGATGATGGCCTACGTCCACGGTCTGTTTAACGAGATGCCGCACCTGCACTCAACGGACGCGTTCTACGAGGTCGAATCCGCCGACTACCACGGGCGCGGCTGGCACATCGACGGCATTCAGGATGGCTTCCGCAATCTCAAGCCGCACATCCCGCTGTTGCAGTTCAAGGTGGGCTATTACCTGAGCGACATGAGTGCGCCCGATCAAGGCAACCTGACCTTGGTGCCCGGCAGCCACAAGGCGCTGATAGAACCAGATACAGGGAATGGTATGCTTGGGGCCGTGCAGATATGTGGCGGTCCGGGGACGGCGGTGCTCTTCCACAACGCGATGTGGCATACGGCCGGGCCCTTTACGCGCAGCGGGGGCAAGCGGGTGATGCTGTACTATGGGTACGAACATCCGTGGATGCTGGCGTGTGCCGAGCAGTGGCGCTACGACCAGGCCTTTTTGCGGAGGCTTTCACCAGCGCAGCGGCGCTTTTTCCACGGGTTTGTCTTCGACCCACCGGAGTACCGTTGGGGATGAACTGGAACTCGCCCGATTTACGAGGTCGCCGCCAGTTGGGCCTGACCCTGTTTTTGATCTCGCTGGCGATGCTGTTTGGGGCCAGCATCGCGGCTTTTGCCTACCTGCGGCTGACCAGCCCGGCGCTACAGGGAAGCGAGCGCATGGAGCTGCCGCAGGCGCTTGGCGTTTCGACGGCGGTGCTGTTGGGCGCTGGGGTGGCGATGTACAAGGCGACTCAGAACGCCAAGCGCGGGCACTTTTCGCTTTTGCGGCGGTGGTTGGCGTGGGCTTGGGTGACGAGCGCGTTGTTTATCGCCGTGCAAGTGCCGGCGCTGATGCAGCTACTCGACCGTCACCAGGCCCTAGGGGTGAGTGTCTATGGCATTGCGTTCGCGCTGGTGGTCGTTCACGCGCTGCATGTGGTGGGCGGGATGGTGCCATTGTCGATGCTGGCGTGGAAGGCGCGCGTGAATCGGCTCGACAGCGAGCATTTGTTCTCAGTGCGGGCCTGCGCTGCGTATTGGCATTTCCTCGAAGCGGTGTGGATCGCGCTGTTGGGTGCGTTCTTGGTGTGGGGGTGAGGGGAAACGCGATGGCAGTTTATCAACCGATGAACGATCTTCGTATATGACCTCGGCATAACGGTCCTGACCATTGCTGGTCTGTAGCGGATCGATATTATAGAAAAAGACAGTTGATGGAGACGTTTGATGATTACTCTAGTTGAAGCCTTGAACTACCGCTGTTTGCGGTATGTACTGAGACCTCTGAACCCATTTCATGTCTTGGTAGGCCCGAATGCGTCGGGTAAGACGACCTTTTTGGGCGTGATCGGTTTCCTGAGTGATCTGGTATCCGAGGGGTTGGATGCGGCCCTGTCGGAGCGCGCCTCGAATCCTGAAGAACTTCTTTTTCGGCAGCAGGGAGACGGACTGGAACTGGCGGTCGAAGCACGGATTCCCGACACGCTGCGTGAATTGATGTCAAAACCGGAATTGGACACGATAAGGTACGAGGTAGCTATAGGTTTTGATGAAACGCAGCGTCAGTTCGAGTTCAAGGCCGAGACCCTGTTATTGAAAAAGGCCAAGGTTTTGAGACCATCGCAGCGCTCATTATTCCCCACGTCTCCCAGCGCACCAGATTCATTGCTAAGCAAGACCCGCCAGCGAAGCAACAGAATCGTGATCAACAAAGTAGCAGATGGAAATGACAACTTTTACAGCGAGACCTATGACCGTTCGGGTAGGGGCTGGACACCCTCGATCAAATTGGGACGGCAAAGATCGGCCCTCGGCCACCTTCTAGTGGACGAAAAATCTTTTCCCGTGGCAACATGGTTTCAAAAATACCTAACGACTGGAGTCCAGAGGTTCGTGCTCAACAGCCTCGCAATCAAGTCCCCCAGTTCTCCAACCAGAGTTTCGGGCTTTTTGCCGAACGGCTCAAATCTGCCCTGGGTTGTTTCGCGTCTGCGTCAAGAAGATCAGGAACGACATCGCGCCTGGATCTCACACCTGCGAACTGCCCTTCCCGATCTGGTGGACATTACAACCTTTGAGCGCCCAGAAGATAAGCATTGTTATATGATCTACGAGTATGAGGAAGGACTAAAAGTGCCTTCATGGCTAGTTTCCGATGGCACACTCCGGCTTACGGCGCTCACCTTGCCTGCATATCTGACCGATCTTCAAGGCATCTATTTGATAGAGGAGCCGGAGAATGGGGTGCATCCGAGAGCTGTATCAACTATGTACGATTCTCTTTCCTCAATCTATGAAGCCCAGGTACTATTGGCGACCCATTCTCCGGTGGTACTAAATGCAGCCAGCATGGATGATGTACTCTGCTTTGCCAAAAATGACAACGGTTCAACAGACATCGTTCTCGGCTCCGAACATCCCTTGCTGCAAAAATGGCAGGGTGAGGTTGATCTCGGTACACTGCTCGCATCGGGAGTTTTGGGATGAACCGGAAAGACCTCGTTGTTCTCGCCGCTGACAAGGACATGGAATATGCGTTGAAAGGGCTACTGTCGAGGCCACAGGCGCTGGGTATTCGGAAAGAACCGACAGCCTTCTCTTCGTAACTGGATGATTGAACAAGGCTGGCTGGAGGAAGGGGAAGTCAAGCCCGGACGGCCCAAAGAGGCATTCCAAGCGGCCTTGCGCGAGGCGCGAATACCACGCAGTGCATCTCTATATCAGCGGATTGCGGAAAAGGTTTCCTTGCGAGGATGCGAAGATAGAGCGTTTCTAAAATTCAAAGACCTTCTGAAGGATTGGTTTCCGCGAGATAGTCAGTATTGAGAGGCTCATCTATAAAGACTACGTGTTTGCGCGTGGTAAATTCCTTCACCTATTCACCGAGATAGTCCCGTTGGCCCTTACATCAGCAGAGAGGGGTTTGGATGCCGGACTGCCCCAATCCACTGGATGCCCTGTAGAGGTTGCGGAACGGGTTGTGGAAGATTTACCGGACGGCCTCAAACCGAACAAGAAAAGCCGACGGGCTGGTGGGGACTCATCTTGGCGCTACTATCGTCTGTGGTTCTCGCAGTCTCATTGGGGTGCCCGGGATATGACCTACTATGTTCACCTATTGCAAGATATGCGGCTACTCGGATATTGAATTAGCAATCTGTTGGCTCGCTCACGGATGCCAGAAGCTCAAAGTCCGTATCCGCGGCTTCAAGCGCGGCCCCGTGGCGGCGGGCGCAGGCGGTAATGATCACATCAGTAGCCGGGGCGGTAACGCCTTTAGCTCGCGCTCGCCGCGCCAAATCGTAGGCCGCCTGCCAGACCGCTTCGTCGATGGGAAGCTCGGGGAGGATACGGGCAAAATCCCGCAGAACCTTCTGCTCCTGTTGCCCGGAGGCCCCGTTCCACAGTTCGAGCTGCACCAGTGGGCACCAACAGGCTTGTCCGGTGGTCAGCGCCGCTTCGACGCGAGCGCGAACCGTGGGATCGCCGCCCGGACGGAGCAGGTGGATCCAAGACGAGGTATCGACGAGGATCAACGGCTCAGCCTTGCCGCCGCGCGGCCTGAAGCTCTTGCGGTGTAATCAGATCCGGGCAAGTGCCAGCGTATTGGACGAGTTCTGCCATGCGCATGCGGCGGTTGAAATCCGCGACGGCTCCGACAATGGCCTCGCGTTTGGTCTTCGCTTGCGTGAACCTGATGGCATCCTCAAGCTCATCTTTGGGAATATCAACAGTAGTTTTCATGCTTCTAAAATAGCCATCTATAGAGGCCTAATCAAGCATAATTATATTCTTTATCGTGCTGTATTCGAGGAAATCCTAGTAGGCCACGGCCACGATGCGTCGCACGCTGCGATCGCCAGCATCACCAGCGACGTGCAACTCGGCTATGTAGAGGCCGGGCGGCACGCGCTGGCCGCGTTGGTCGTGGCCGTCCCAGTGCCATGCGATGTGCCCGGCTTGGCCAGCCCGCTCTTGGGTAAAAAGCGGCTGGCCGGACAAATCGTAGAGCCGCAGGTGCAAGGGGCGGGCGGTGAGTACGTTGATGAGGTCGAAGGAGATGCGGAGTTGGTCGTTGATCCCGTCGCCGTTGGGCGTAATGAGCGCGGGGCTGAACGAGAGACCGGCAAAGAGCTGATCGGCTACGGGTAGGCGCACGACGTTGGAACTGCTCTCGACTTGGGGGGCAGCGTCGCCTGGGTCCACGAGTTGCCGTTGTGCCTTTTGGCTGTCTTCGAGAAAGGCATCAAAGCGGGTCGCCTGTAGGTAAATGGGGGCGGTAAAGCGCAGTTCGACGAGTTGGCGGCTGCGGATGCGGCGCGGGAAGGTGGCGCGAAAGCCTTGGGCGAGGGTATCGGCGACCACCTCGATAGGCTCGCCATCGACCAAGGCGGCGTCAAAGCGGGGGATGGTGGTGGCTTCAATGGCGATTTGGTCGAAGCCGTCGCGGGTCGTCGCGGGCCGCAGGAAGTAGGAAAACTGGGTCTCTTGGCCGGGTGTGACCTGGAGGGGGAACACTTCGCCGACGACCTCGGACGCCAGTGGGTCGCTGAAATTGACGGCTAGCCAGTTGAAGTAGGGAGCTTGCGTCGGGCTGTCGGATACCAAGCGCACGTCCAGTTCCATAAAGCGGCGCGGCGAAGGCGACTGGAAGGCCGCGCCCGACGCGCTGTAGATACTGCTATAGGGGCTCCAGTCTGCCCCGGGGATGCGCGAGGTGTCGATTTTGCCCTTGAAACTGGGGATCAGTTTGTCGTAGCGCTTCTGGGTTACTTCCTTGCCATTTTTGTCGTGAAAAGTGTATTGCTCTACGACCTCGTTGCCCGTGCGCGAGCGGATCTCGATGTGGGTGCCCAAGGGGGTCTGGGCTTGCCACTCAAGCGAGTTGAGGTTCTTGCCGCTTTCTAGGTCAATGAGCGGCGAGCGGAAACCGACGGCGAGGGGATAGCCTTCGCCGTACACTTGGATTTCTTCGGCTGAGCCGTTGGCGTAGCAACCCCAGCGCGAGGCCGCGTCGGTCAGGGTCGCGGCGCAGGTGGCGTCCCAGATGAGCCAGGCGATGCGGACGTAGCGAGCTGGCAGGGTGGGGAACTGGTGGTCGGCTAGCCCGGCCCTGTGGTTTTCGCTGTCGGGGTACCCGGCAAAGTGCCGCGTCCAGATGCGGGTGCCGTCGGGGGCGATGGTGCCGTCCGAGGTGAGGACTTCGTAGTTTTTGTAGCTGAAGGAGCGCGGTCCGCTGGCCCCGGCTCGGGTGCGCAGTAGGTGTTCGCCAAAGCCGCCGCGGATGGCTATGCCGGTAATCAGGCGCACGAAATCTACGGGATAGACGGCCCCTAAGTCGATGGTGATGTGGCTCCAAGTGTTGTAGGTGTTGCGCGGCTCGCGCCCGTTGCGCCAGCGGTTGAAAATCGAGCCATCGACTAGGTTTAGCGCGTTGCCCAAAGTGACTTCTTCGGCGCGGACAAAGGCGTCAATGACCACGTCGATGGCCCCGCCGCGCTCGAGGAGGTTGAGGGTGAGATTGTCGCCGATGCTCTCGACTTGGACTTCGACGAGCCGGGCGTCGGGGACGTGCTTGAGGTTGCGGATTTGCAGGTAGCGGATCGGCGTCAGGTAGAGCGCGTCGCCCGGGGCGAATGCGACGCGGTGGTGCGCGTTTTCTTTGAAGCGTTCCTTAATGCGGTAGATCAGGGAGCCTTCGATTGGATTGGCTACTTGGTCGAGTTGCGGCTCGCCAGAGGAGAGCAAGAGGTCGAACAGCTCAAAAGGGGGTGCGTCGTCGGCAAAAATGAGCGCGACGCTGTGCGCCGAAACGCTGCGGCCGAGATCGATTTCCACGAACCAGTCGTCTGGGTCGTCGTCTGAGCTAGGTGCCCAGCCGGTCGCAGGATTGCCGTCGAGGAGGGCAATGGCATCCCTAGGATTGGAGCCGGCCCGGCGGATGCCGCCGCCTAGCTGGAGGGCATCGCGCACGGCGTCGGTATTTTTTGTAACGCGCAGCGGCTGAATCGAGCCATTGGGTGCAACCTCGACTGCGCCGAGCGGCAGTTGCCAATCGCTCCACTGGCGCGCCGAACTAAAGCGCAGTTGGTCGGCGCACACGCTACAGGCAAGTAGGACGAGGAGGACAGCGGCAATGGACATGGTATATTGCAAAGTACTTTTACCGACTGCGTAAATCAACTTGGACGCTATGTTTATGGGACGCCTTGTGCTGGGAATCGCCGTGCTGGCTGTGGTGGGCTACATTCTGGCCGCGGCCTATCTCTATTTTTTTCAGGAAAAATTCATCTATGTGCCGAGTGCTCGCATCAAAGTTACGCCGGCCGCGGTGGGGATGTACTACGAGGAAGTCGCGTTGGTCGCCAGTGACGGAGTGCGGCTGAATGGGTGGTACCTGCCGTTGGCAGGCGCGCGAGGAACGGTGCTTTTTTGCCACGGCAATGCGGGCAACATATCGCATCTGCTCGCCGTGGCCCAAGATGCACATCGGTTGGGTTTGGGGATTCTGCTGTTTGATTATCGCGGCTATGGCCAGAGCGAGGGCACGCCCTCTGAGGAAGGTACGCACCGCGATGCTGAGGCGGCTTGGAACTACTTGGTGCAGGAGGCTGGGCTAGCCCCGGATCAGATCGCGGTTATCGGCCGCTCGCTGGGCGGGCCAATCGCCGCGCGGCTGGCGCGAGACAAGACGCCGGCCGCCTTGTTCTTGGAGGAGACCTTTACTTCTATACCCGAGTTGGGTCGAGATCTGTATCCGATTTTTCCGGTCGGCTTGCTCGCCCGCTACGAGTATCCCACGCTGGAGTACCTAAAGCAGGTGCAATGCCCGGTGCTGATAAGCCACAGCCGCGACGACAAGTTTATTGTATTCGCGCACGGCCAGCGGCTATACGAGGCCGCTAGCCAGCCCAAGGCGTTTACCGTGATGCGAGGTGGTCACAGTTCGGCCTTTAGCGAGGATGCGGCCACGTATGAAGCTGGGGTGGAGGCGTTTTTGACGGAGGTGCTGGGGTGGTGATGGAGGGAATTTTATGTATGACGTTACGTAGGGGCGACCGGCCGGTTGCCCCTACCACAAAACCAACCTGTGGAGGTAGAGATGAGCAAAACTAAGAAGGGCGAGGTCGTCCGATTGGCGATGGTGGGTTGCGGCGGTATGGCCGGGGCGCATTTGCGGGGGTACGAAGAGCTGTTGGAAAAGGGTGAGACGCGGTTCCGCATTGTCGCGGCTGTAGATGAGGTGTCGGCGCGCGCCGAGGATTTTGCTGCGCGTATTAACGCGTTCGCCGGCTGGGAGGTCAATGCTTATGCGAGCGTGGCCGAACTGCTCGCCGGAGAAGACGCACTCGATGGGGCCGATATATGCAGCCCGCACGGCTTGCATCACGTGCTGGCCTGCGAACTGCTGGAAGGTGGGGTTAATGTGTTGGTCGAAAAGCCGATTGGCGTCACGGTGCGGGCCTCGAAGAAGATCGCGCAGACGGCGCAGCGTTGTGGGAGAGTCGCTGCCACGGCCGAGCAGTGCCGCCGCGCCTTGGGCCAGCGCACGATTCACTGGGCCTTTAACGACGGCCTGTTGGGTGCGCCGAAAATGTGGTGGGCCGTGCAGGCGGGGTGGCGCGATCCAGCAGAAGTGCCCAATTGGCACTGGCGCATTGATCGCAAGCTGGGCGGCTGCGGCATGGTCATGGACAGCGGGGCGCACTGGGTTGACACCATGCGCTATTGGTTCGGCGAGATCGACAGCGTGTACGCTCGGGTTGAGCAGATCTACCCGCGCCTCCATCGCCAAGGCGAGGAAATCGTCAATAGCGCGTCCGAGGATTTTTGGACTAGCATATTCAACTTCCAAAGCGGCTTGATCGGCACGTGGTCGTGGACGGTCAGCGCGCCGGGCAAGGGCTTTACCCAACTAACGCTGAGCGGCGAGAAGGGGTCAATCATCGACACGGACATCTTCCATCCGGCTGCCTTTCAGGCCAATGGCGAGTGCCAGCTCGCCGATGGTACCACGCATAGTATGTCCGAGCTGCAGGAAATGTATTTGGCGACCCTGAGCGCGGAGGAAAAGGACGAGCTTTTTCCGTATGGGATCACCGGCGGGGTGACGCTGGAGTTGTGGGATTTTATCGACGCGTTGAGTGAGGGGCGGCCGGTGGAAATCGACGCGGAGGAAGGTTTGCGCAGCAAGGCCGTCAGCGAGGCTATCTACGAATCCGGTCACTCTGGGCAGGTGGTACAGGTCGCCGATGTGCTGGCGGGCAAGGTCGATGCGTACCAGCGCGATGTCGATCAGGCGTGGGGGCTTTAGAATTGGGAATTAGGAATTAGGAATGGGGGAGTGGGAGCAGGCTAAGGAGGATTAGTTGCCGAGTAGACGGTGCCAGAGCCGCTTGAGGGCTTGGTAGGTGAGCTCGGATGGGTTGTTGATGCGCTGGAGATCGGCGATGCGCTCGGGATGGGATGGATCCGGCAACAGGCGGAACGTGAAGATATAGGTGCCGGTGGAATCGAGATAGAAATCGGAGCGGCCAAAGCGCAGGTCGTAGAAGTAGAGTTCGTCGTCGCGGCGCTCCACTCGATAGTACCCGCGAGAAAACCAGAATAGGCGCTGGATTGGTGGGTCGTCGCGGCGGGAGGCGATGAGGTAGGTGTTGCGCTTGATGCGGCGGAAGCGGATCGCCGAGTCGGAGTCGAGTAGGGAGTGTAGCCCGGCCCACAGGTGGTCGTCTGCGCCAGCCAAGCCCGACCACAGCACGGCGTTGAACGGGGTCGGCACGACGTGCAGGCGCTCGTAGGCAATGCCTTGGTCGTCTAGAGCTTGGGCAAAGGTGCTGCGGACGTGTAGGCAGATTGCGGCGGTAGTGAGCAAGTACGCCGTGCTCACGCATAGGCCCAACGTGTTGAGCCGCCGTCTCCAGTGCAGTTGCCGTTGAAATAGAGCGGCGATGAGGCCGATGGCTAAAGGCAGAGTATAGAGCGGGTCTATGACGAAGATGGAACCGAAGGCGACCGGGTAATTGCTGAACGGACTGAACAACTGGGTGCCGTACCCAGTGAAGCAGTCGAGGAGGGCATGCGTGAGAATTGCCCAGAACGCCAGCGCGGACCACTCGCGCCAGCGCGCGTCGCGGTGTAGCTTAGACAGCGCCCAGCCGACTCCGAGGCCGCCGCCGACCGCAAAGAGCAGGGAGTGCGACACCCAGCGGTGAAAGCCCAATTGGTCGGTCCCCGACAGAAAGGCCGCGCCCAACACGTCGAGGTCTGGGAGGATGCCCAAGGCCGCGCCCCACAGGGGGGCTTTGTTGCCAACCTTTTTGCCTAAGACCTTTTCGCCGACGGCCGCGCCGAGTGCGATTTGCGTAACGCTATCCATAGGAGTTTTCGCTTTGCAGAGAACAACGTACGAAGAAAACGCCGCGAGTGCATTGTGGCGGCCCGTGGGGCCGGACGAGTGCACCGACCCGCTTGGTGCCTTGGCTCGGGCGGAGATACCGGCGATCCTGCTGCCCCAAGTCTGCACGCCAGCCGATTGTCAGCGGCTGATAGAGCGCTTTGACGAGCGTGGGTTGCTGCGCGCTTCGGGCGACGAGCGCACGCGCATCGACATTGGCACTAGTCTTGGCAACCTAGGCGGCGACCAAGAGGCATTCTTAGCGGATGCGGAGGAGACGCACGCGCTTTTTGCCACTCTTTTCGAGGGTTTGCTCGATCCGGTGCAACTGCTCTATCGGCACTTGCAGGCGTTGGCGTCCGACAAGGAGGTTAAGACGGCGCGCGAGCGCGACGGGCGCTTGTACGGCCCGGCTATCTTTCGCATCCACTACGAGACTCACTCCTATAGTCCGCACATCGACCACGTAGTCCTGCGCGAAAAGCGGTTCAACTACGAGGTAGCGCGCTTTACTCACCAATTTGCCGGCGTGCTGTGCGTGCAGAACGCGGATTCTGCGGGGCCTGGGGTGCAGGCTGTGTTGCATCGCTGTCTGTGGACCGAGGAGATACAGCCGTATATTGCCGAGGGCCGCTTTCACGAGTATGCGGCTGCGCGGGGCGTGGAGCACTGCGAGGTCGCGCTTGAGCCGGGCGATTTGTATTTCTTTAACACTCGCTGCATCCACGAGGTTCCTGCGGTGCAGGGGGACGATCCGCGGGTGGTGCTCGCCGTCTTCATTGGCTATGCCGAAGACGACGAAGAAATCTACGTGTGGTCTTAACCCGTGCTGCCGTTTACGCGCATCGTCCGCGCCCTGCCGCCGACCGTTCCCTTTGTGCCGCCCGAGGCGTTGGAGAGGGAGCAGGGACAGCCGCTTGTTCTGCGGGTTGGGGCCAATGAGAGCAATTTCGGGATTTCGCCGAAGGCGCGGCAGGCCATGGTGGAGGCGGTGGATCAAGTGCATTGGTACAACGACCCGGAGGGATACGAGTTGCGCTCGGCGCTGGCGGTGCGGCATGGGGTGGCGCGGGAAGAGGTCGCCTTGGGTGCGGGGATTGACGAACTGTTGGGGCTTTTGGTGCGCCTTTTTGCCGAGCCGGGTGACGCGGTGGTGACATCGCTGGGGGCCTATCCTACGTTCAACTACCACGTCGAGGGGCACGGGGCGGTGTTGCACAAGGTGCCCTATCGCGCGGATCGGGAGGATTTGCCAGCCCTGTTGGACAAGACTCGGGAAGTGCGTCCCAAGCTGATCTACGTGGCCAATCCCGACAATCCCATGGGCACCTATCAGCGGGCCGACGAGCTGCGGGATTTTATCGCGGAGTTGCCGTCGGATTGTGTGTTGCTGCTCGACGAGGCGTACAGCGACTTCGCTCCCGCAGATGCGCACTTGCCGCTGGACACGGAACGGGCACAGGTGGTGCGGCTACGGACGTTTTCCAAGTCGCACGGCATGGCCGGAGCTAGGGTCGGCTACGCGCTGGCGCACCGCGATGTGGTGGCCGCGCTCGACAAGGTGCGCAATCACTTTGGCGTCAATCGCATTGCCCAGGCTGGGGCGCTTGCTTCGCTGGGCGACGACGAGTTTGTGCGCTCGGTGGTGCGGCAAGTGGAGGAAGGTCGGCGGGAGTACGCGTCGCTGGCAGCAGAGTTGGGGCTGAAAACGGTGCCCTCGGCGACTAATTTCGTGGCGCTCGACGTGGGCAGTGGCGAGCGTGCGCGGCGTCTGATGCAGGTGCTTTTGCAGCACGGGGTTTTTGTGCGGATGCCGGGCGTGGCTCCGCTCGACCGCTGCATCCGATTGACTGTGGGACCGGCTACCGAGCGGCAAGCCTTTGCGGAGGTGTTGCGCGAGGTGTTGCCGAAATTAGACGAGGATGGATAAAAGGACCGCCGCCGCCGCAGAACGAGGCTTATATCGCTGAAATCAGCCCTTTTCCGTAGATTATTCCAAATATAGCGACCGCAAAACAAATCCTGAGTTTTTGACTCTTATAAAATGTGAGAATCCGTTTTGCGGTCGCTATAACTTTGAAACGAAATCTGAGGAAGGGAGCCTACACTATGCTACCTGTCAAAGAGCAGTATATCATCGACGAAAATGGTCAGCGCGTCAGCGTGGTGCTCGAAATCGGTGCCTACCAAAAGCTGCTGGAAGAGCTGGAAGAACTAGAATCGATTCGGGCTTATGACCAAGCTAAGTCAAGAGACGATGAGGCGATTCCCTTTGAGCAAGCGGTGGAAGAAATCGAGTGGAAGCGCTGAGATAGAATCCATGACTACCAACCCAGCGCTTCTCCACCGCGACCCGCACTACACCTACCCGGTTCTCGTCAAGGGCGAGGGGATTTACTTGTACGACGAGGCTGGCAATCGCTATATCGACGGTACGGCCGGGGCTGGCAACGTCACTTTAGGCCACGGTCGCCACGCCATCGTCGAGGCTATGGCCGCCCAGGGGCGGGAGTTGGCCTATTGTTTTTCGACGTTTTTTACTAACCCACCGGCTCTTGAGTACGCCCGCCGCTTGGCCGAACTGGCTCCCGGGGATTTGAACCACGCGTACTTTGTCTCGGGTGGTTCTGAAGGCGTGGAGACGGCCATTAAACTGGCCCGCTTGTACCATGTGCAGCGGGGGCAGGCGCAAAAGCACCAGATTATTGGCCGCTGGCGCGGATATCACGGCGCTACCTTGGGTGCCTTGGCTGCTACTGGGATGCCGGGATTGCGGGCTCCTTTTGAGCCGTATCTGCCGACTTTTCCGCACATTGCCTCGTGCTATCCCTATCGCTGCGCTTTTGCTGGTTGCGAAGAGCGCTGCAATTTGACCTGTGCCCGCCAGTTAGAAGAGACCATCCGCGAGGTCGGGGCCGACAACATCGCCGCTTTTATCGCTGAGCCGGTGGTCATGGCCGGGATCGCCGCCGGGGTACCGCCGCCCGATTACTACCCTCTCATTCGCCAGATCTGCGACGAACACGATGTCCTCTTTATCGCCGATGAGATCATCACCGGCTTTGGCCGCACCGGCAAGCTCTTTGCCATTGAGCACTGGGATGTGGTGCCCGATATGATCGTTTTTGGCAAAGGGGCCAGCAGCGGGTACGCGCCCTTGGGGGGTGTGTTGCTGAGCGAACAGATGCGGCGGGATCTCACGCGCAGCGGTCAAGCTCTGCCGCACGTTTTTACCTATGTCAATAACCCCGTGTCTATGCGCGCTGGCTTGGCCGTGCTGGAACTGTTGAAAGAAGAAGGCATCGTGGAACATGCCGACCAAGTTGGGGACTATTTACAGGAAAAGGCCCAGGGCCTGACGCGCCACGCTTGCGTCGGCCAAGTGCGCGGCAAGGGCCTGATGCTGGGCATTGAACTGGTCCAGGATCGCCGCAGCCGCAAGCCCTTTCCCGCCGAGTGGGGTGTGTCGCGGCGCGTGCCTCAACTGACCTTGGAACGGGGGTTGGCTATTTCGGGTGCCAGCGGAGGAGCCGATTGGATTGAGGGCGACGATTTGCGCTTTTACCCGCCATTGATCATTACGCAAGAACAGCTCGACGAGTCCTTGGCTATCATCGACGAGTGTTTGGGATTGCTGGAAGCGGAACTGCGGCAAAAGGGCTGGGTGCCGGCTTAGTTCAGCATTCCGTAACTAAAACCGCGAAACGACCCTATTCAATAGGCCAGATTGCCCCCATCTGCCATACGTCCAGCGATTGCACTGTCGCCTTGCCACCGCGTGCGGTAGTGTCTCAATTTGAATTTTTTCGGATGTTGTTCTCCTTTATCAGAAGACTGGAAATTTCAAACTGAGACACTACGGACTGTCGGCCTTGTGCCGAGCATTTAGTAGCAACGGATTCTTCGATTTTTCTAGGAGGATTGGCTAGTGAAGATATTGGTAGCAGGTAGCAGCGGCTTGATCGGCACGGCGCTCTGCAGCCGGTTGGAGCGCGAGGGGCACGAAGTGGTGCGCTTGGTGCGGCGGCAGCCTGAGCAAGGGGAGTTGCGCTGGGATCCAGAGGCCGGCGAACTGGAACAAGAGGCGCTGGAGAGGATAGAAGCGGTCGTGCATTTAGGGGGGCGGAGCATAGCTGCCGGGCGCTGGACTGCCACCGTCAAGGAGCAGTTGCGCCAGAGCCGAGTGCAGACGACCCAGCTACTCGCTGCGCGCTTGGCGGGGTTGGCCGCGCCGCCGAGGGTGCTGGTCTGCGCATCGGCCGTCGGCATTTACGGCCATCGGCACGACGAGGAGTTAGACGAAGAAAGCGACACCGGCGAGGGGTTTTTGGCCGAATTGGGTCGGGTGTGGGAAGGGGCGAGCGCCGTAGCCGCCGAGGCTGGGATCCGCGTCGTGCAGGCTCGCTTGGGGATCGTCTTGAGTCGCCGGGGTGGAGCGCTGGCCAAGATGCTGTTGCCTTTCCGCTTGGGGATGGGTGGCAAAATTGGCGACGGGCGGCAGTACGTTAGCTGGATTAGCTTGGAAGACGCGGTGGCGGCGCTGATTTATGCCGTGGAAAACGACGCCTTGCACGGGCCGGTGAACCTGACCGCGCCACAGTCGGTGACTAACGCCGAACTGACGCGGACATTGGGGCGCGTGTTGCGGCGGCCGACGCTGTTGCCGCTGCCGGCGTTTGCCGCCAAGCTGGTCTTGGGCGAGTTGGCCGAGGAGGGATTGTTGGCCAGCCAGCGAGTGCGGCCGACGCGGTTGTTGGAAGCGGGTTTTGAGTTTGCGTATCCCGAATTGGAGGGCGCGTTGCGCCACGCGCTGACTTCGTGAAGCGCCACGTCGGATTTAAACACAAGGAGCAGATTTTCTATGAACATCATCGTCTTGGTCAGCGACACCTTTCGCTACGACTATCTGGGGTGCAACGGCAATGCGTGGATCGGCACGGCCGCGCTCGACCGCTTTGCCGAGCGGGCGGTGTGTTTCGACCGGCACTATTTGTCGAGCTTTCCGACCATCCCCAATCGCACCGACCTCTTTACTGGCCGCTACAGCTTTCCCTTCCATAGCTGGAAGCCGCTCGACGCAGGTGTCCCGGTGCTGAGCACGATTTTCGGCGCGGCTGGCTACCAGAGTCAGCTTATCTGCGACACGCCGCATCTGATGAAGGGCGTCCACCATTTTGACCGGGGGTTTGACGGGGCGTATTGGATTCGGGGGCAAGAGGGAGACAAGCCGCTGTTGAAGGGCAACCTGCCGCCGCGCATGGAGGTGGATGGGGCGAAGACGCGCGTCGATCCGCATCTGGCTCAGTCGCGCTTTGGCAATTTGGCGACTCTGCACGCTTGGACCAACCGCGACTGGGCGTGGGAGGAAGACCGCTTCTGCGTGCGCACGGCGCAGACAGCGAGCCGTTGGCTGGAGGAAAATCGCGGCGGCGAGCCGTTCTTGCTGTGGGTGGATTTCTTTGACGCGCACGAGCCGTGGGATCCGCCGGAACATCTCGTGGGTCGCTATGACTCGTCGGGGTACGACGGCCCGCCGATGATCCACCCGAACTACGGCCCGGCGACCGCTTATACCAAAGAGGAACTGGCCAATCTACAAGCGCACTACGCGGCCGAGATTTACTTGGTCAACAAGTGGATTGGCTACGTGTTGGACAAAATTGAAGAGCTTGGGCTGTTCGACGACAGCGTGGTGGTCTTTACCTCGGATCACGGCATGTTCGTCGGCGAGCACAACCGCACGGGCAAATCCAATATCCACCCCGAGGACGACCGCGTCTGGCCGCTATACGAAGAGATCAGCCACATCCCGCTGCTGATCGCCGCCCCTGAGATCGCGGGCGGACAGCGGGTGAGCGCATTGACGCAATCGGTGGATTTGCTGCCGACGCTGATGGCTTTGACTGGCGTGGAAAAGAGCGACCTAGCAATGCACGGACACTCGCTGGTGCCGCTGCTGAGCGGGTCGGCAGCGTGGCCGCGGCAGTACGCCTTCAGCTCGACCTTTATCCGCAATGGCGGACCGACCGTGACCGACGAGCGTTGGACCTACTTGGCGTATGGCGAGCACGGCGGCGCACCCGAGCTGTACGACATGCAGACTGACTCTCAGCAGCAGACGAATGTGATTGACGCACAGCCAGGGGAAACTCGGCGGATGCAGCAAGCCTTGGCAGACTTTCTCGACGCGGTGGAGACGCCCGAGGAAAATCGCGCATTGCTGGGGCCGGTCGGCGGACCGGATTACAATTGACCGCGGCCGCTAGCCGGTGAAGAGGTCGAAGATGTGGCCGAGACGCGAGCTGTCGGCGGCGTAGAATTCAGTGTAGCGGCACTGCTGACAAGTTACGGTTGTCAGCTTGCGGTTTTGCACGTCGAATATCTTGGACCAAAAACCGCCGGAGGCGCGGATTTCGCCGGTCTCGTAGGCGGTGTGACGGCATTTGGGGCACTCAAAGCGCAACTCAGGTGAACTCATAGGGCCTCAGACGTTGGCTGACGGGGATGGATGGAGCGAAGGCGGGGGGATGTGTCTAACAGGTGTTTTTGCGTTGCTTAGTGCCGAGCACTGCTTCACTGCTCTAGGTCGGCGAGTATTTCTTCAAGAGTCCACAAACGCTCGGAGTCGGCGATTAGGGCTTCAATGATGAGGGGATGGGCCTTGATGGTCCGCGAGTCGATAAACTCGAAATCAGGCTGGTCCTGCCCGAGCATTCCCCGATCCTCAATGACGAGGATGTCGTCTGGTCCTCCCGAGGCGTCTGCGTGGCGATAAAGTGGCATTTTGCGCTCCTTGTAAAAGGTTTTCTGCTGCTTAGACGCCGGTACTGGATAATAGTTGCCGGCATATTTACGGGGAGGGGCAAAATTTTATTTCAAGATAAACATTTAGGCCATATCGCGCTCTTTTATCCACCGCTCGATATAGTCGGCCGTCTCATCGGGGTATTCGAGGTGGGGCGCGTGGCCGCAGTTGGGGAAGATGTGTAGGTCGGCGCAGGGCAGGTCGGCGGCGAAGCGCTGGGCCGAGCGCACGGGTAAGACGCGGTCTTGTTGCCCCCACAAAACCAAGGTCGGGCAGGTGATGTCGCCAAAGCGCTGATGGAACGTTGCTACGTCGGGTGGTACGAGGTTCCGCGCTGAGTAGTGGTAGGCGTACGCGGCGTTGGGTGTTTCGAGCGCGGCGTGGGCGACGGTGGTGAGTTCGGGGGGGATTTTGCTGCGGTCGTGGAAGCAGCGCCGGAAGGTGCGCCAAGTAGCCAAGCGCAACAGGCCGCAGGTTCGCGCTAGGGTGTGGAGCGGGGCATGGGCCAGCAGCTTGCCTAAATGGCTGCCGAGGGTGCGCACGTGGACGGGAAGTTTGTGCGGGTAGCCGGCTGCGTCGATAAGCACTAGCCCGCGCACCTTAGCTGCGAGCGCGGGAAAGTCGAGGTACAAGCGCAGGGCTAAGCCGCCACCGAGTGAGTTGCCCACGAGAATCACGTCGTCTAAGTCCAACGCGGTGATAAAGGCTGCGAGGTAGCTAACCTGCATATCCGGCGAGTAGCGCTCGTGCGCTGGGCGGGAGGCAAAGGTCGGCTTGCTGCTGTGCCCGTGGCCGATCAAGTCGGGGGCGAGGATGCGGTGGCCGGGCAGGCGGGCGGTCAAGCGGAACCAAGTGGCCTTGTTGTCAAAGATGCCGTGTAGGAGTACTAAGGGGGGATGATCCCCCTTGCCATTGTCGATATACGCCATTTCGACTTGGTCGGCGAGGGCGATGCGGTTCTCGGCGAACCGAGGGAAGAGGGGCGAGGATGAAGAAGCAATAGACGGCATGGGTAGGTAAAGAAGCATATTTGCCTAGTGAAATTCAACTTGAGGCAACCCTAGTCTAGGATTTAGATTTAGGGCGTCGGCGGTTGTATCTTAGGAGTGGGTTGCGTGGGCCGACCAAGATATCTTTTAAGTGCGTGTTGAAGATGGATATAAAAGGCTCCTTTCACTTCCCCTTTTACCTATGGAGGTGCCGTCATGTTGAAGATCGTCGTTTTTACATGCGCAGTGCTATGGAGCAGCCTCGCCGAGGCGGTCAAGTGGGATTTCGACGACGGGACAGCGCAAGGGTGGTCTGCTAAAAGAGCGCTTGAATGGGGTGGGCCAAACGAATTTTATCTGTTCCCAGGGGAAGTCGAAGACGGCGTGTGGAGGGTCGATGTCTCGCCCTCGGTGGTCGGGAAGAGGGATCCTGCGCCGAATGTGGCCTTGATTTCTTATTTCATCGGCTACGATTCGCACCTGTTCGACCGAGTGCGGGTCCGGTTCCGCACCCGGCACGATCGCCCTACGGTAGGGCGCGTGTGGCTTGCTTGGACCAATGAGCACAACCTCGAGGTACCGGGACGCGATCCTGAAGGGCCACCAGAAAACCGATTTTCGATCCCCTCCATAGACTTAGCTTACACGACCGAGTGGCAGGAAGTAGAGTTTGCCCTCGCCGGCCAAGATGAGATCGTGTGGGACGGGCTGTTACGGGATATTCGGCTGCATTTTAGATTGGATCAGAACGAAGTGGAGGAGCCTCGGTCGGTGGATGAGGTGGTCGGGAATTTTGAGATCGACTGGATCGAGTTGACCGGCCCTGAAGAGCGCTCGCAGGGCGAATTAGCCCGGCCGCATGTAGAGTATTTTCACTTTGATGATCCCGGTCTTTTTGCTCCACCGGTCTTTTATCCGATTACACCGGGTTTAGGGCATCGATTGGGGAGCGGCGTCTTGACCGACTTAGATGGCGATGGCGACTTAGATCTTTTTTCTACTCGGTTTGCCCCTTATGCGGGTGATCCTCCTTCCGGCTGGAGGCCCGCCCATGGCTGGGTCATGGCCCTCAATGATGGCAGCGGGTCCTTTGAAAGCGCGCGCATCGGATATACCCAAGACGTGGGAGGATTTTTGAATGTACTCGCCCACGATGTGGATGGCGATGGCCGCGACGAGCTTGCGATTTTTAAGTGGAACGGCGGCGAGATAGAGGTTTGGTCTATCGGAGCGGATCTCCAGCAAGAGGTCCTCACCATAAGCTCGGACGACCACGAGGCGCTATGGGATTTGTACTACAGCAGGTTTGATTCTATGAGAGGGGATTTTGATGGCGATGGGCAGCAGGAGATACCCGTGGAGCTTCAACGCAATTCTTTTGAAGGAAATATGGGACTCGTTGTAAAAAGGCTGTCCGCAGAAGGGAGGCTATCCGAAGAGGTGCTGGAGGTGCTGTATGATGAGCATTTGTTTCTGCGCACGTGGGTGGTGGTGCGCGATTTGAACGCCGATGGGGTGGATGATTGGGTGTTTGTCGGCGGCAATCGGGCATCGGGCTTTGGAGTGTTTGTCGAGTGGGGTGGAGGCTTGAATCCGACCCAAGAAGAGGAGACGCATCGCTTGGCTGGCGATGGGACCGGGGTGTTACCCGGCGATGTCGATGACGATGGCGACTTGGACTTGGTGGTGTTGGATCCGGCCTTGGGCGGCGTGCATGTGCTCAAGAATTCGGGAGGAGGGCAGCCGACGGCGGTGCTGACGGCGGCGGGTGCTGTGCCAGCGCAGTATCGGCTGGGCGACAGCTATCCCAATCCGTTTAATCCGGCGGTGGTGATTCCCCTCGATTTGGCGACGGACGCGGCGGGAGTGTCGCTGACGGTGTACGACGTGTTGGGTCGTCGGGTGCGGCAGGTGTGGCAGGGGGCACTACCGGCAGGTACGCATCGGTTTGTGTGGGACGGTCGCGACGAGGTGGCTAGGGATGTGGCTGCCGGCGTGTATCTCTATCGGGTCGAGGTGGATGGGCGCGTAGAAGCTAAGAAGATGACGAAGCTACCGTGAGGGAAAACGTGGGCCGATGAGACGGCCAACTTCAGGCAGAAAATCAACCGCCGCTAACGCCATAAGTTAGCGGCGGTTTTTTATTTTCAGCGCGCCTCTCGTTCCACCAAGGCGCTGATAGCTTCGAGGTCGAGGTCGCTGCCATCTTGAGGATAGGTGTAGGGCAGGAGCCACCAGTCTTCGGTGAAGGACGCCTCGCCACCGGGAGGTATGTCCTCGTACGGGCCGATCGGCTCCAACTCGCACATCAGATCCTCGTAATACCATATTGAGATGGTCAGCCCGGCTAGTTCGCCGTAGGGCCGATCGGGGTACACTGGATAGCGCTTGACCCACAGTAGGTCGTTGCGGTCGAGATAGGCAAACCACCCGGCTTGTGAGTCCATGCCGAGCTTAGGTCTGAGTGGCGTGGAGAGGACTTCGAGGAAGTTGTCGCGGATGCGGATATTGGGGTCTTCGGGGCGGTAGTTGATGACTGGGCCGGGGCCGTACATGACATAGGAATCCGGGAAGCGGCTCGGCGTCAGGGGAATGAGCACGATGCCGCCGCCGGTGCCAAAGGTGCGGCTCCAGTGGCCCCAGTGCTTTTCGCTGTCAGAGACGTTTTTGATGGTCTGGGTGACGCTCAAGTGCGTGGAGTCCTCGGCGAGCTGGAAGTCGCGGATGAGTTGGACGCCGGTAGGCTCGTCCTCTTTGCTGGTCAGGCGCGCTGAGCGCGGGCCGGTGATTTGGCTTTCCCACTGTCCGAGCCAGAGGTCGGGGTGGGCGGGGATGATCATTTCGGGGCCGATGTCGAGGCGGCCGCCGGTGGGGCCGAAGCGAGGATCGCCGTCTTCAAAGGTCGCGCCTTCTTGCGCGGGGTCGAGGTAGATGGCGTTGGGGCCTTTGCGCGAGTATTCGAGGACGCGGCCGGCCGATGAGGTGAGGACGACGCGGGTGTGGGCGTTTTCGAGCAGGATGCAGTCTTCGTAGCCGAAGTAGGTGATGCGGTCGGTACCGGGCATGTTGGGGTCGGCTCCAGCTTGGGTGATGGCGAGGGTGAGGAGTACAAGCGTTAGTCGGCGCATAGTGTGTTTTCCTTACTGATTGGGATTGACGATGACGCGGCCTTGGACTTTGCCTGCTAAGATGTCCTTGCCGAGGCGGGGGACGTCGGCTAAGCCGACCTCCGTGCAGATGCGATCTAATTTTTCCAAAGGGAGTGCGGTGGCTAGGCGCGTCCAAGCGGCAGCGCGGCGCTCGGCTGGGTAGAAGACGGAGTCGATGCCGAGGATGTTGACGCTGCGCAGCAAGAAGGGGATTACAGTGGTCGTGAGTTGGGCACCACCGGCTAAGCCCACGGCGGCGACGGAAGCTCCGTAGTTCATCTGGGCCAAGACGCGGGCCAAAGTGGTGCCGCCGACCGAGTCGATACAGGCGGCCCAGCGCGCACTTTCCAAGGGTTTGTTGGATGGCTCGGCGAGGTCTTGGCGCGGGATGATGGTTTGGGCACCGAGGTCTTTTAGATAGGGTTCGAGTTCGGGGCGGCCAGTGGATGCGGCGACTTGGTAGCCCAGCGCGGCGAGTAGTAGGACAGATAAGGAGCCGACGCCGCCGGCTGCACCGGTGACGAGGACTTCTCCTTTGTTGGGCGTGAGGCCGCGGGCTTCGAGGGCTTCTAAGGAGATGGCCGCGGTCAGGCCAGCGGCACCTAATCCCATGGCATTGCGCAGGGTCAGATCGGTGGGTAGGCGCACGAGCCAGTCGGCTTTGAGCCGCGCCTTTTGCGCGTACCCACCCCAGTGGGTTTCGCCGACGCGCCAGCCAGTGGATATGACTTGGTCGCCGGGTTGGAACAGGTCGCTCTGGCTGTGAACGACGGTGCCGGCGAGGTCCAGGCCGGGGACGTGGGGATAGGTTTTGACCAAGCCGCCTAGGCCGTTGAGGATCATCCCGTCCTTGTAGTTGAGCGAGGAATACGCAACGGCGATTTCTACGTCGCCAGCGGGGAGGCGGTTTTCGTCGAGTTCTTCGATAAGGGTAGAGTGCTCATGTAAGATGAGTGCTTTGAACATGGTCTTTATAGGATTGAAAGAGGAAACTGAACGCGGACAGACGATCTGCCGGGGGGTTATGGTATTGTCTCGGTTTGAAATGCGCAAATTAATCCGCAGATGGCGCAGATGGCGCGGGGCCAAGTAATTGGCCTTGAGGGTCTCGTCCATGGGTTCAGACGGCTTTTTTGCATGGGTTGTCCCTGTAGTCTATCTTGTCGGCATAGGCCCTATACTCCAGTTGGCCGGGATGTGGAGCAAGACCCATGCTACAGAAGGAACCCGATTCGTCGCGGACGGCCAAGCGCAAACTTCCCATCGGCATTCAGACCTTCCGCAAAATCCGCTCGGAGAACTACTACTACGTCGATAAGACCGCCTACATAGCGCGGTTGGTTGACGAGGGCACCCACTACTTTCTGTCGCGGCCTCGCCGCTTTGGCAAGAGCCTATTTCTCGATACGCTCAAGGAGCTGTTCGAGGGCAACGAGCCGCTGTTTCAGGGACTGACCATCCACGACCGCTGGGATTGGTCGGTGCGCCATCCGGTGCTGCGGCTGAGCTTTGGTAGCGGCAACTTCACGGAGCCGGGCAATCTGCACAAGGAGGCGATGGCCCAATTGGGCACCATAGAGAAAGTTGACGGCTGCGACACCGCACCGGCTTACTTCCGGCATTTGCTGCGGACACTGCATCAACGGACCGGTCAGCCGGTGGCAGTGCTAGTCGACGAGTACGACAAGCCCATTTTAGACGCACTGGAGGTGCCAGAAGTCGCCCGCGCCAACCGCGACTATTTGCGCGGCTTGTACGCGGCCATTAAGGATAGCGACGCACACATCGCGTTCAGCTTCCTCACCGGGGTAAGCAAGTTCTCCAAGGTCAGCCTGTTCTCCGGCCTCAACAATCTCATCGACATCACCTTAAACCCGCACTACTCCGCCATCTGCGGCTACACCGAGACGGACCTGGACGCAGTGTTCGCCCCGGAACTGGCAGGCTTGGACCGGGACGCCATCCGCGATTGGTACAACGGCTACAACTGGCTGGGCGACGAAGCCGTGTACAACCCCTTTGACGCGTTGCTGCTGTTCTTCAATCGTCGGTTCAGGGCCTACGGGTTTGAGACGGGTACGCCGACGTTTCTGCTCGAAATGTTGTTGGAGCGCGGGGTCAGTTCCTTGGCCTTGGACGACATGCTCAGCAGCGATGAGTTGTTATCTACTTTTGACGTGGATTACATCGCGACTGAGGCGCTGCTGTTCCAGACCGGCTACCTGACCATTCGCCAAGCCGAGCCGCGCGGCGGGGAGCTATACTACCGGCAGGGCTACCCGAATCGGGAGGTGCAGCAGAGCCTGAACAGGAGCCTGCTGAACCACCTGACGGGCAACCCCGCACGTCAGGCCGAGCACAGCGCCCGGCTGTACGACCTGCTGCTGGTCAATGACTTCGACGGCTTGGAGACGCTATTCAAGGCGTTTTTTGCCAGCATTCCGTATCAGTGGCACACAAATAATGAGATTGCGAACTACGAGGGCTATTACGCCAGCGTGTTCTATTCCTACTTCGCGTCGTTAGGGCTGGCGATCACGGTGGAGGACAGCAGCCACGCCGGTCGCTTGGACATGGCGGTGGAGTTCAATGGAAATGTGTATCTGTTTGAGTTCAAGGTGGTGGAACAGGCGTCGGCCGGGGCGGCGCTGCGGCAGTTGCAGGAGCGGAACTACGCAGCCAAGTATCGCGGTCGCGGCGAGCCGATTCACCTCGTTGGGGTGGAGTTCAGCCGGGAGACCCGCACCCTAGCGGCTTTCGCGGTCGAGCGTATGTGATTAACTGACGTTGGGCAAGGCGTCCAATGCCAGTACCTTGCACAGGCTGTCGTCAAATTCGACTGGAATGTTCAGACAGCGGTTAAGGGTGGCGGCGGAGTCGAATTGGACAATCCACAATCGGTGTTCTTTACGGTCTTAGCAATGTTGGAGTGGAGCTAAGTGGGCGTCTGCGGTGGGGATAAAGTGCTATCTTAAAGATTTTCCTCCAACCAGAGGAAGAACAGATCATGTGCCTCGGCGATATTGTCGAGCAATGCAAAACCGTGGTCGGCCGAGTCTGAAAAAATGCGTAAGTCTTTTGGCTCGGCTGTCAGCGCCTCTAAGTTACGAGCGAAATCGGCATAGCTGAGAATGACGTCCCCGGTGTCAATTTGGGCTTTATCGCCTACCATAAAGAGTATGGACCGCGGGGCAAACGATTCGAGGCCGGCTCCGGTGACCAACGGCTCGAACGAAGAGACCTGCCACAGCCCCGGCGAGAGGGAGACGCTGGTTTTTATCAGCTCGGGGAAAAGGCCTGAACTCACGTAGGCCACGTTTCCTCCCAAGCCACTGCCTACTACCGCGATGCGGCTGACATCGATCTCGGACTGGCTCGGTAGCCAGACCAACGCGGCTTCGACATCGCGATAGCTCAGTTCTACATCGATCTCTTCCAAGTACTGTCGGTCATCGGGTATCGGGGTGTCGCCGTGCCCGCGCATGTCGATGGCCAAGACGGCGTAGCCACGCTTGAGCAAGGCCATGCACGTGTCGGTGTTGTTCAACCAGTCGGATTTGCTCCCCCCCAGATCGTGCAGGAGGATTACCACTGGCAGCGATTCTCCGTCTTGGGCCGTGCCAAAAATCGCACTCACCTCGATGCCATCGTTGGACGGGAAGCTAACGGTGAAAATGGAAATAGGATCGGTGCGCCCTGGCATACAGAAGGCTGGCCATGGGTCGTTTAAGTCATTGACCGATACATCTAGCAACGCAGAGGGGATGCACCCCGTCAACTGGTTGTCGATGAGGTTTAGGCCTTGCAGGTTGTTGAGTTGTTCCAATGCTTGGGGTATCTCTCCCGTCAACTGGTTGTTGGCGAGGCTTAGGCCTTGCAGGTTGTTGAGTTGTCCCAGCGTTTCGGGGATCGGTCCCATCAACTGGTTGTTGGCGAGGTTTAGGTATTGCAGGTTGTTGAGTTGTCCCAATGCTTGGGGTATCTCCCCGGTCAACTGGTTGGTGGCGAGGTTTAGGTATTGCAGGTTATTGAGTTGTCCCAATGCTTGGGGTATCTCCCCGGTCAACTGGTTGTTGGCGAGGTTTAGGTATTGTAAGCTGTTGAGTTGCCCAAGCGTTTCGGGGATGGTTCCTGTCAACTGGTTGTAGCCGAGGACCAAGGATTGCAGGTTGTTGAGTTGTCTCAATGTTTCGGGTATTGGTCCCGTCAACTGGTTGCCGGTGAGGATTAGGTATTGCAGACTATCGAGTTGTCCCAACGCTTGGGGTATCTCCCTCGTCAACTGGTTGTAGGTGAGTCCTAAGCTAGCGACCCGTCCCGCGTCGTCCGTGGTAACGCCGTACCATCGATCGAGAGGGTGCGTGCTGCTGAGCCAGTTAGTGTTGTATTCCCAGTTGTCTCCGCCGGTAGCCTCATAGAGCGCGATTAACACCGCCCGATTTTGTTCAACTGCGATAGCGACCGTAGTCTGTTCAGTGGCTAAACCGATTCCATCCGGCAGCGTCGGGTCAAGCGGATTCGCAATATAGGTCATAATAAGCAGGACATCCGCTAGGTTTATCAGGCCGTCCGCGTTGACGTCGCCTAGGGCGATATTGCCTTGATTCGGCGCTACGAAGGAGATGCGTTCTAAGGTATAGAGCAGTACGAGCAGCGCGTCTGCTATATCGACCTGATTATCGTTGTTGACATCGCCCAGTATGCCCACCATTTGTGCGGCCTTGCCCGCCGCATCCGACCGAGGAGGCTCGCCGACGGTTATGGCCTCTCCCGTAAAAGCGAACGCCGTGTCCACATGGGTTGTCATATAGGGACCGAAAACGCCCAACCAGTAGCTCGGCCGCTGGGGCACAGAGACCGCGAAGCTGCCTTGGTCATCCACCGGTGCACGGGCTAGTACCACCAGACGCTCCGCGTCGATGATAACCACCTCGGCCTCCGACAACGAAGCTCCCTCACCCGTCACAATCTGGCCTCGTTGGACCTGTTCCGAGCCAGACGGATAGAGCGGGTTGGAAGATTGGTTTTCAGGCTGGCGGTCGCCGTCGCTACAAGCGATCACCGATAAGGCGAATATCAGAACGAATAGGCTACGCATGGCATGTTCTTTCGATGTTCACTCCACAGGTATTTCGTCGTTGAAAACTTGGGTGCGTTTCATCAGGCGGCGCTGGTCTGGGGGAAAGGCGAGGCGGCGGTGCATGGTTGGGCGGTTGTCGAAGAGGACGAGGTCGCCGACTTGCCACTCATGGGTCCAGATGAAGCGCGGCTGTTCGAGATGGGCGTACAGTTCGCCGAGCAGGGCGTCGCTGTCTTGGCGGCTGAGGCCGACGACGTATTTGGTCAGGTGCGGCCCTACGTAGAGCGAGCGACGCCCCGTTTCGGGGTGGGTGCGGACGATGGGGTGGGCGATGTGCTCGGGCGGGTTTTGTGTTTCGACGTAGTGGCGATGCACGGCGCGCATTCCCTTGAGGCGAGTTTTCCAAGTGTCGTCGAGTGCTTCGTAGGCGGCGGTGCAATTGCACCACTGGGTCTGGCCGCCCTCCGAGGGGATTTCCACCGCGTAGAGTACCGACAGGGTGCCGGGGCGTTGTAGGTAGGAAAGATCCGAGTGGAAGGGAATCAGTTCGTCGCCTAGTTCGCCGATTGGCTCGCCGTTTTCCTTGACATTGGAGATGAGGAAAATCTCCTTGACTCGCCGTGGGCGTTGCTTGCGCACGTGCGGTACGGGTTTGCCAAAGTACGCGGTGAAGCGCACTTGGTCCTCGTCGCTGAGTTGCTGCTGGCGAAAGAAAACCACGCCGTAGTCGAGCAGTGCTTGGCGCACCTGTGCGACTTGGTCGGGCGCGAGCGGTGCGGATAGGTCGCAGCCTTTGATCTCAGCGCCGAGTGCGCCGCCGGTGGGCGCGATTGTTATCTCACAGGCCATTTGAAAATCCCACGCCTGCTCCAAACAACGTCATCCCGCATCTGCGTTCATCTGCGGATACTTTGCCCCGTGCGACCATTGCTTCAGACGGCTTTTCAGACATTGCAGACGGAGAAAGCGTGTTCGAGTGAGTCAATGGCATCGCCCTTGGGCCGATATTCGTGGCCGACGTAGCCATCGTAGGAAGTAGCGGCGATGGCCTGCATAATCGGTGGGTAGTAGATCTCCTGCTGGTCGTCGAGGTCTTGGCGGCCGGGGTTGCCGGCGGTGTGGAAGTGGCCGATGCAGTCGATGTGGTCGGTGATGTTGCGGATGAGATCGCCTTCCATGATCTGCATGTGGTAGATGTCGTAGAGCAGCTTGAAGCGGGGCGAGCCGACGGCCTGACAGAGGGCCACGCCCCAGGCGGTGCGGTCGCACTGGTAGTCGGGATGGTTGACGCGCGAGTTAAGCAATTCCATGCAGAGGGTAATGCCTTTTTCCTCGGCGGCATCGGTGACGCGGCGCAGACCGGCGACGCAGTTGGCGAGGCCCTCTTCTGAGGAGCGGCCCTCGCTGTTGCCGGAAAAGCAAATCAGCGAGGGGATGCCGCATTCAACGGCGAGGTCGATATTGGCGAGGAGTTCGTCTTCGATGCGGTCGTGGTTTTCGGGCTTGTTGAGGCCGTCGGGCAGGGAAGCGTGGCCGGAGACTATGGCGATGGCGAGGCCGTGGTCTTGGATCAGCGGCCAGTGCTCTTGGGCCGCCATTTCTACGGATTGGTAGCCGATGCGGGCGGCGGCAGCGACGAGTTCCTGCGGGCTGAGGCCGCTGCCGGCGAAGGGATTGAAACAGACGGATTGTTTGATGGCAGGCATAAAGCTAGGCTCCTGTGCCGAACATTTCGGCGACTGGGTCAAAAGGGGCATCGAGTTCGAGGGGGTACATGGGCCGCTGGCAGACGCGGTGCCCGAGGGTGGGCAAGTTCGCGCTGGTCGAGCCAAGGGCATCGACGTTGAAGTTTATCTCGGCCCACTCGTCGAAAAAGTGCCACTGGCAGTGCGGCGACTTGATGACGATGAGGTCGTAGTCCTTGGGGTTGATGTCGTGAGCGATAAAGACCGAGCGATCAATAAAGGGCACTGAGCGGCTGACGCAGACGATGGTGAGGTTGTCGCTTTCCAGCACGGCTGTAGGCCCGGCGTGCTGGGGCGTGTTCCAAGATTCGCAGAGATATTCGCCATCGCCGAGTTGGGTGACTTCGACCTCTAGGTCGAGCGGGGCAAAGCGCGAGTCGAGCGAGCCGCCCAAAACCACGTGGATGCGCTCGCCTAGGCCAGCGTCGTGGGCCATGAACGCGGCGGGTGCATCCACTAACGGCGCAAGCACTTGGCCGGAGTACCCGTTGGTACGTAGGGCTTGGAGCAGCACGTTGCTGTCGCCGGTCGCGCCCGAGGAAGGGGCGTCGGCCGCGTCGGTGAAGAGCACCGGACCGCTGTATTGGGAGGCTTGGGCGACGGCGTCTTCGACGGATACGAGGTCGGGCTGCATGAGGGCGCGGCGTTCCCAAAAGTCAGCGGCGATATGCAGGGCCTCGCTGCGGGCGAGGTCGGGGTCGGCATCGGCCACGACGATGGCTTGGGAGCACAGTTCGGGCACATCGGTGAACGGGTTGCCGATCATCATGCCGGCGGCGAGAATGTCGGGCTGTTCCTCTAGGGCTTGGCAGTAGCGGATGGTCTCGCCGTACACGCCCGAGGCGGTGATGAGTTCGTTGCCGCGCACGAGCGCGGGCACCCGCACGCGGGCTACCACGGGCTGCGCGCCAGCGAGGACTTGGAGCAGCAAGTACGCGGCGCGGCGGCCGGTGTCGGCCAAATCGACGTGCGGATAGGTGTGATAAATGGCGAGGCCGTTCGAGTGCTCCAGCATGCGGTGGGTGAGGATGCCGTGGAGGTCTTGCGAGATTACGATGGGGAAGTCGGGACCGGCAGCGTGGCGAATCTGTTGCAGCAAGTAGCCTTCTGGGTCTAGCTCTTCGGTGCAACCCATGGCACCGTGCAGGCAGAAGTACATGCCGTCGGCGTCGGCTAGGTGGGGCGTGACCGCGTCGAGTAGCTCAGCGGCAAGGCGCTCGAAGTCCTGCTGGTCTAAAGGCCCGGCCGAGGGGGCGACGGCTCCGTACGTGGGGATGACGTCGATGTGGCTGTCGGCGAAGACCTGTAAGGCACCGCACATCTCGGTCTCGCGGCCTTGGTGATAGGTGAGCAACTCAGGACCGCGGCGGATGGAGAAGTTGTCGTACGTGCCGATGACCGGGTTGAAGGAGGAGATTTCTTGCTTGCACTCGGCGACGAGGATGCGGGACATGGGCGTCCGTTCGGTTAGGCTTTGAGCGGGCGGATGTTAGGTCCTTGAGGGGTGTCTTCGACTTCGTAGCCAGCCGCGGTGATTTCGTCGCGCAGGGCGTCGGCCGTGGCCCAGTCCTTGGCGTCACGGGCCTGTTGCCGCTGGGCGGCGAGCGCGTGAATCGCGTCGGGGACCTCCTCTTCTTGCGGCGTCCACTCGGCTAGCCCCAAGCCCATGACTTGGTCGAAGTGCAAAAGCGTGGCCTTCTTGGCGGCGTCGGGGAGATCGTCGGCCACGAGCTCCCAGCACAGGGCGAGGACGCGCGGCATGTTGAGGTCGTCCTCGACGCGCTCTTTGAATGCAGCCACGTAGCGGTCGTTGGGTTCTGAAGGCTCGCCCCAAGCGTGGGCGGCGGCGCGCAGCCGGTCGAGGGCCGTGGCTGCGCCGCTAAGACTTTCCCAAGTGAAGGAGAGCTTGGCGCGGTAGCGCGCTCCGAGGCAGAAAAAGCGGTAGGCGAGGGGATCGTAGCCCTCTTCAACGAGGGATTCGAGGCGGAGGAAGTCGCCGCTCGACTTGGACATCTTCTCGCCGTCGAGCTGTAGAAACGCGCCGTGGAGCCAGAATTCGGCTAGCCGCGTGTCGTAGCAGGCTTGGGATTGGGCGATCTCGTTGGTGTGGTGGACCGGGATGTGATCCTCGCCGCCGCAGTGGATGTCGAAGTACGGTCCCAAGTACTTGGCCGCCATGGCCGTGCATTCGATGTGCCAGCCGGGAAAGCCGCGCCCCCACGGGCTATCCCATTCCATCTGTCGTTGCGTGTCTGCTGGGCTGAACTTCCACAGCGCAAAGTCCGTGATGCGGCGCTTCTGCCCGAGATCGACGCGCTGGCCGCCTTGTAGGCCCTCGATGTTGAGGCGGGCGAGATGGCCGTAGTCGCTCAGGCGCGAGGTGTCGAAGTACAGGCCGTCGTCTGTGCGGTACGTATAGCCTTTTTCCTCGATGGCGGCGATGGCGGCAATCTGCTCGTGGATGTGGTCGGTGGCCCGGCACCAGACGTGGGGCGCGAGCACGTTGAGCCAGTCGAGCTTTTCTTGGAAATCCGCGGTGTAGCGCTCGGCGATTTCCCAAGCCGTCAGGCCAGTGCGCCGCGCACCGGCCTCCATCTTATCCTCGCCGGTGTCCGCGTCGGAGGTCAGGTGTCCTACGTCGGTGATGTTGACGACGTGGTGGACCTCATAGCCGCTGTATTCGAGGGCGCGTCGCAGGATATCTTCGAATATGTAAGTGCGCAAGTTGCCGATGTGCTGGTAGTTGTACACGGTCGGGCCGCAGGCATACAGGCGGACTTGGGGTGGCGCGAGCGGCGCGAAGGGGCGCTCTTGGCGGGCATAGGTATCAAAAAGATGCAGGGTCATAAGCCTATTAAAGAGGGGTTAGTCGCAAACTGTGGCAAGAGAGTCAGTCTATAGCTCGTCGATGGCTACTTCGCGGCCCTCTATCGCACTTTTGACAGCCGCGAAAACCATGGCCATGGACTTGAGGTTGTCAGCCGCGTTGCACTCGGGCGTACGGCCTTCTTCGATGGCGGCGACGAATTCCCGCAGCACGGGGTTTTGGTCTTGGCCGCCATCGTCGTCGAGCGGGATTTGCTGGCGAATTTTGGGATCGGCGCGGTGCGAGTGGGTGTGGTACAGGTCGAAGCCCTCCCACGTCAGCGTGCCGCGCGGCCCTTCGTAGCGCCACTCGCCGTTGTGCCCGGCGGGTACGTGCCCGACCGTGCAGCCGATACCGCGATGCGTGGCGACCACGCCGTTGGCAAAGCGGAAGAGGATCATCTGAGCGGCGTCGCCACGGTGCCAGCCCCAGGGGAGGTTCCAAGTGAGGGCGTGCGCGCTCACAGGGTCTTGGCCGAGAGTGTAGCGCATCATGTCGAAGTGGTGAATGCCCATGTCGGTGAGGAACATGTACGGCTCGGTGACGTAATGCGAGCCGGGCGAGTCGGCCCAGTTGACATAGAGCGAGACATCGAGCTGGCCGACTGGACCGATGAGATCTTCGGCGAGCAGGCGGCGAGTCGTGCGCGGCAGGCCATTGAAGCGGTAGTTCTGGGTGATCATGTGCGCGACGCCAGCGTGGGTGCCGGCCTCCACTACGCGCCGCGCCGCTTGGTAATCGTCGCTGAGGGGCTTTTCTCCGAGCAGGTGCAGGCCGGCGGCAAAAGTCTGCATGGCGATTTCTTCGTGGATGGCTGGCGGGGTTACGTCGAGGACGAAATCGGCTTGCACGGCGTTGAGAGCTTGGCCGAGGTCGTCGTATATCCGGTTGGCGGCAAAGCCGTGGTCGGCTGTCGCGCGCTGGCAGTTGGGCGCAAAAGGCTCGACGCAAGCTGCTACCTCGACGCCCGCTTGCTGTTGGCACTGACCGAGCCAGTAGCGGCCCCGGCCGCCCAACCCTACGAGTATAGCTTTCATTGGCGTCCTTTCTCTATGTCCTAAATAAAGGGCTTGGCCTGCGGCCGGGCCAGTCGCCGGAGAAAATTGACACGGTTTGAGCGCAAGACTACCTTTGGGCGATTTTAATCAAGAGATACCATAACGCGCCTTCCGTCCCCTTGCCGCTGAGGTACACTTCTTTTGGCTATATCGCATAGGGCTCCTACTCGTCTCTTCATTGCGCTTCTCGCGTGGTTCTTGAGTTGGAGTTGCGCCCAAGAAAACACCGAAGAAATAGCCCCTGGGGTGGTGTACCACAAGATCCACGTGCCCGAAGGGCCGTGGCGGATCCATGTGGTGGAGGTAGATTTGCCGCGCTCTTGGGCGGCGGGCATTCGAGTGCGAACAGCCAAGCAGGGAGAGGCGCAAAAAACCAGTAGTTTGGCCGCCGGTGCTTTAGCGGCCATAAACGGGGACTTTTTGTTTCCCGGCGAATCCAGCCAGCCAGCCGGATTGTACATTGAATCTGGTAATCTCATCCGCATCCCACAGCGGCGCTCGGCCTTTGCCATTACCGAGACGGGCCAGCCTTTGATCGCAGTGTACAAGATGGAATGGGGGCTGTTGACGGCCCAGGGCGAGCACCTGCACATCGCGGGTTTCAATCGCGAGCCAACGCTTGGGGAGCTAGCCGTGTTCAACGACCACGCGCAGGTGCCGGGGGATTCGCTGCATGCGGCCACGGGCTTTCTGCTGCAAGGGCTGGGCAGCACCTCTATCGTCAACGACACGATCTCCTTTCAGGTGCAACAGATCCGGCGCGAAGTTTGGCCGCTCTCCCTCCAGCACGATCACTGGCTGTTGGCCGCTGGTGCTGAATACGCAGCGACCGAACAGATCGCTTTGGGCGACACGGTGCAGCTATATTGTCGGCTGGCACCGGCCCACACCAAGCTAATGGAAGCCATCAGCGGCGGTCCGCGCATCCTGCGCAACGGTGGAGTATCCATTGAAGTAGAGGAGGAACGGCTCAGCCGCAGCTTTGCCGACAATCGACACCCGCGTACGGCCATTGGGTATTCCCAAAACGCGGAGGTACTGTTCCTGATTGTCGTTGATGGGCGGCAGCCAGGATATAGCGTTGGCATGAGCTTGGAGGAGCTAGCTGAATTTATGCGCACGCGCTTAGCCGAATTTTCCCGCGCCAAGGTCAATGCCTATCAAGGGCTAAACCTCGACGGCGGCGGCTCGACGACGATGGTCGTAAGCGATCAGGTGGTCAACAAGCCATCCGACCCCACGGGCGAACGGCCAGTGGTCAACGCCCTGTTGGTCGTGGCGGACGCTCGGGACGAGGAGCGGCCCTAGTGCCGACCTTGCGCGCCGAAGATCTCGATGCGCTGGCGCGAGCTTGCTTGCGGCAAGTCGGCGTTCCTGCGGCCGATGCGGCGTTGGTGGCCGAACACTTAGTCGAAGCCGGGCTGATGGGGCACGATACCCACAGCGTGTTGCGGCTGCCCCAATACGTGAACATGGTGCGCGACGGCCAAGTCGAGCCTAAAGCCGAGCTGGTGGTGCTGGACGAAAGCGAGTGCGGGGGGCGGCTGAGTGGCCAGTGGAACTACGGTCCGGTGACGGCGACCGAGGCCGTGCGCTGGGCGCTGGACAAGCTCGGCGACGGGGCCGTGGCGGTTGTCGGGGTGCGCGACTGCAACCACGTAGCGCGGCTGGGGCGTTTTGTCGAGATCGCTACTCGCGCCGATTGCATCGGTCTCATTGCGGCTAACGGCCACGGCGGCGATTGGTCGGTGGCTCCCTTTGGCGGCCGCAGCCGCCGCCTGCCGACGAATCCGATCTGCTGCGGCATTCCCACTGGCGGCGATTGGCCGGTGATCCTCGACATGACGACGAGTATGCTTTCCGGCGGCGATATGCGGCTTTTGCGCAACCGGGGTGAGGATGCGCCGCCCGGAATGCTGATCGACGCAGAGGGATGCCCGACGACGAAAGTGAATGCGTACTATGGCCCGCCCGCTGGTGCGATTTTGCCGCTTGGTTTTCCGCAGAGCGGGCACAAGGGCTACGGGCTTTCCGTGCTAGTCGATATTTTGGCTGGGTCGCTTTCCGGAGCCGGGATGACGCAAGCGGCACCCGAGCGCGCGGGCAACGCGCTGTTCATCGCCGTGCTCAATGTCGCGGCTTTCCTGCCGTTGGACGAATTTTACGCCGAGGTCGCGGGCTTTGTCGAGTGGGTCAAGTCGTGTCCGCCTGCTCCCGGAGTGGCCGAGGTGTTGCTGCCTGGGGAGCGAGCGCACCAGCGGTTACAGGCGCGGCGGCGCGATGGTCTGCACGTGGATGAGACGGCTTGGGCCGAGATAGAGGCTTTGGCGGTCGAGTTGGGAGTGGAACTGCCAACGTCGGTGGCCGTTTAAGTAAAAACGATCCACAGATGGCGCAGATGGACGCAGAATGGTTCTCATAGATTAGGCACTAATTATTCCAAAAATTAAAAAGGAGTTTGCTATGCTTCACGTCGGTATTGTCGGCATGGGTGGAATTGGCAACAATCACGCCCGTTGCTACACGGCAAACGAGAACGCCAAGATCGTCGCTGTATGCGACATGGTTAAAGAGCAAGCGGATAAAGCGGCCGCGTCCTATGAGGCGCAGGCTTTTTACTCGATCGAGGAGATGATCGCCAGCGGCCTGCAACTCGACGCTTGCTCGGTGACCACGGCTGGGGTGGAAAACGGGGGCGATCACTACGAGCCGACCATGGCGCTTTTGCGGGCCGGCATTCCGGTGCTGGGCGAGAAGCCAATTTCCAATGAAATTCCCAAGGCGCGGGAAATGGTGGCCTTGGCCGCAGAAAAGCAGTTGCCCTACGGGATCAACCTGAATCACCGCTTCACGCCCGCGGCGGTCAAGGCCAAGGAATGGCTGACCAACGGGCGGCTCGGCGAGTTACAGATAGTCAACATGACGATGTGGATCAACAACCCCAACGAGTCGAGTCCGTGGTTCCACATCCGCGCCCTGCATCCGCACTCGCTGGACGTGATGAGCTATTTCGCCGGCGGGGTGGATCGGGTACACGCCTTTTTTAAGAAGGGAAAAGGGCGGCAGATCTGGTCCAATGTGCAGGCGAATCTGCTGTACGAGAATGGCGTCATCGGGCATTTGACCGGGTCGTACGACGCTGGAGGGAGCTATGGCTTGGAGACCTTGGAACTGGTCGGCTCGGAGGGGCGGATCATCATCAACGAAGCCTGCGAGAAGCTGACGTTTTACCCGCGCTTTTCGCGCGAGGTCGAAAGCTACGACCACCTCGGGGGCATGGGCGGCTTTGCGGATACCTTTCCGGCGCGCATCAACGCGTGGATCGACGATTTGCTAAACCAAGTCCCACCTGAGCAGGTGGACGCCAAAGGAGCGGACGCCTTGCGGGTCCAGCTCGTGATTGAAGCACTCATCGAAAGCTGGGAAACCGGGCAGGTGGTGAAGGTGCCGCAGCAATAGGCGCAAATGGCGGCTGGGAGGGGAGTTTGTTATACTCAGGTCTGAGGAGATACTGCGGATGAAGCAAGCCAAGCCAAAGTCTGAACTTGGCCAGTACCTGTATTCGATACTGACCGTCGTGGGTTTGTTTTTGGTTATTCGCACCAGTGTGGTGCAGGCCTTTTACATTCCTTCTAGTTCGATGGAAGATACGCTCTTGGTAGGCGATTATCTGCTGGCCAACAAGTTTGTCTATGGTGTTCCGGTCGATGTGCCCCTGACGAGCATTTCCCTGTTCCGCCTGCCCGCGCTCAAGGAACCGCAGCCGGGCGACATCGTGATTTTTCGCTCTCCGCAGGACGAAGGGCGCGACTTGATCAAGCGCTGCGTGGCCGTTGGGGGCCAGGAAGTTCACATCATCAACAAAGTGCTCCACATCGATGGCAAGCCAATGCAAGATCCCCCGCTAGCCAAGCACACCGACCGGGCGTACTATCCACGGGAGCTCAATCCCCGCGACAACTTTGGTCCGTATATTGTGCCCGAAGGGCATTTCTTTATGATGGGCGACAACCGCGACAACAGCTCGGACAGCCGCTATTTTCGCGCCGTGCCCAAGCGGTTGATCAAGGGCAAGGCCATGAATATCTATTGGTCGTGGGAGCCCGACACCCGCGGGCCTTACTATCGGGGTTTGACGTCCCTGCCTGCGGTGGTGGCCAGCTTTGTCTGGCGGCTGCCCAGCCGAGTGCGCTACGGGCGTCTCGGCGACGTGATTTACTAACATCTTCCCTTATAATTTGGAAAGGGGAGCGGATTGAAACGAGAATCGCACGAATACGACAAGCCCCAAGAGCCGGAAGAGCAGGTTGCCGAGCCGTTGCGCTTGGTCGATCAGCTACTCGCGCTAGCGCCAGACCGCGACCCGGCTCGGCCCCTGCTGTACCGTCTCCGGCGTCAGCTTATGGAGCGAGAGATTTCCTTTCAGGAGGCGCGTCGTGCGCTCGTGGAAATGGAAGCCGCGCTAGAGAAGGTGACGGCACCGGCCAACCGCGTTGGCATTTTCCTCGGCATGCCGAGCGAGGGGATCGCCACGGTCTTCGTCGGCAGTGCCGAGTACTATGCCAACATCGATCCGCGCGTCGATGTGTCCCAGCTCAAGGTCGGCTGCCGGGTGTTGGTAAACGAAGCGTACGCGGTCGTCGGCAACTTGGGGCACAGCCCCTCGGGGCCGGTGGCCAAGGTCGGCGATCTGCTCCCAGAGGGCCGCTTGCGGATCGCCCAAGCACACGGCACGCAGGAAGTGGTTGTGGAGCGCGCTGCGGAACTGGCTGACGAGGACTTGCAAATCGGCGATGAGGTACGGATGGATCCGGCCTACAAGGTCGCGCTGGAGGTTTTGCAGTCCGCCGAGAGCAAAGAGTACTTCATCGAGGATGTTCCTCCAACTCCTTGGGAGAGCATCGGCGGCCAGCAAGAGGCGATCGAGGCCATCCGCGACACCATTGAACTGCCCGCGTTGCACCCCCAACTCTTCGAGCGCTTCGAGTACTCGACGCCCAAGGGCTTCCTGCTCTACGGCCCTCCGGGCTGCGGCAAGACCCTCATCGGCAAGGCTACGGCGTACAACTTGGTGCAGCACATGCGCGAGGTCGAGGGCTTGGAACTGGAAGAATACTTCATGCACATCAAGGGGCCGGAGATCCTCAACATGTGGCTCGGCGAGACCGAGCGCATGGTGCGCGAAGTTTTTGCTCAGGCGCGCCAAAAGCGCAAGGAAGGCTATTTGCCCTTTGTCTTTATCGACGAAGCCGAGTCGATCTTGGGCACGCGGCGCTCGATGCGCAGCCACAACATCTCCAATACGGTCGTGCCGATGTTTTGCACTGAGATGGACGGCATTGAGTCGCTGCACGACGTGGTGCTGATTTTGGCCTCCAACCGCCACGATCTGATTGACCCGGCTGTGCTCCGGCCCGGCCGCATCGACCGCAAGATCAAGGTCGCGCGTCCCAACTACGAGGCCGCTGGCGACATTTTGGGCATTTACCTCAAGCCCGAGTTGCCGATCGATCGCGCTGAGGTAGAGCAGCACGGTGGCGAGGCGGCTGCGCGCGAGGTCCTGATACAGGAGGGGCTAGACGAGTTGTTTTCCAAAGGCGAAGAGGCCCGCTTCTTGGAGGTGTCGCTGCGCAGCGGCCGCCAAGAAGTGCTCTATCGCGGCGATCTGATTTCTGGGGCCATCATCGCCTCGGTCGTATCGCGGGCCAAGGAAATGGCGATCAAACGCGCCATTGCCGAAGAAGACCCCGAAGGCGGGATCCGCGCCGAGGACCTGCGGCGGGCGACGCGGGCTGAATACCGCGAGAACGAGGTATTCCCACCCTCGGACAGCGTCGAGGACTGGCTCAAGCTGCTCGACTACGAGCCGGAAAACGTGGTGAGGGTGATACCCGTTAGGCCCCAGCCGGAAAAAGCACCGGAAAAGCGCGTCGGCCAGGTGATCTGACTCAGCTCATGCAGCGGCTCTGCGGGCTAGAAACCGAGTACGGCATCCAAGTTGATGAGGACGAGTCCATGGACGTGGTGGTAGAGTCCATGGAATTGATCCGCTGCTACGTGCGCCAAGATTTTGTCGCTCTGTGGAATTACGCGCTTGAAAATCCTCGGCTCGACATGCGCGGCTTTGAGGTCGCCGAGCTCCTCAACGACAAGGACGAGACCGTCCACTTGCAGAAGGATCGCCGGCGCCGGATCCAGCTAGCGGACTTGAAAAGCGACCTGATCGTTCACAACGGTGCTCGCCTGTACAACGACCACACCCACCCGGAATTTTCCACCCCAGAATGCTACAGTCTCCGCGATTTGGTAGCCGTTGATCGCGCCGGAGAGAGGATTCTCCTCCAGTGCGCGCGCCAGCGCACCGAAGACCGCGGCCGCGGCGTGGTGCGTCTATACAAAAACAACACTGACTTTGAGGGGCACAGCTACGGCTGCCACGAGAACTTCCTGCTCAGCCGCGACATGCCCTTCCAGCAGGTGATCGACGGGCTGCTGCCCTTTGTGGTGACGCGACAAATTTTTGCCGGGGCTGGCAAGGTCGGCGTCGAACAGGACGCCCGGGCGCGAGCCGCCACCTACCAACTAAGCCAGCGCGCGGACTTTTTCGAGGTCATCGCCAGCGTCGATACCATGCACCGCCGCCCACTGGTCAACACCCGCGACGAGCCGCATGCCGATCCAGCGCACTATCGCCGTCTGCACCTGATCATCGGCGACGCCAACATGTGCGAATACGCCACTGCGCTCAAAGTCGGCACGGCTTCCTTGGTGCTGGATCTGCTAGAGGCTGGTGCATTGCCCGCATTTACCTTGGCCGATCCCATTGGTGCGCTCAAGACCATTTCCCGCGATGAGTCCCGTGAGTGGGCGGTGGCCTTGGCCGAGGGAAGGGTGAGTTCGGCGCTGGAGATACAGACAGCCTTTATGGCGGCGGCGGCGCGAGTTTTTCAGGGCCGCGACGAGGAGACGGATTGGGTGCTCGCGGCTTGGCGCGAAGTGTTGGATTCTCTCTCACGCGATCCGCAAGAGTTGATTGGCCGCCTCGATTGGGTGACCAAAAAGTGGCTGTTAGATGCGTTTGCCGAGTCCGAGGGGCTCGATTGGGAGCGGCTGGAGGACCGCGCGTGGCTGCAAAGCCAAGACCTCGAGTACCACAACATCGACCCGGCTGAGGGGCTATACTCGACGCTTGAAGCTGCCGGTCAAGTGGAGCGCGTCGTCTCCGAGGAGGAGGTCGGCTGGGCATTGGTCAATCCGCCTGAGGACACGCGGGCTTACTTCCGCGGCAAGATGTTGCAGAAGTTTGCCGCGGCGGTGCGCTCGCTCAACTGGGACAGCATTGAGTTGGAACTCGACGGCCGCACCGAGGTCATTGATCTCAAGGCTTGTGTCGGCAGGGAGACAGCGGCTTATTATAATCAAGCCTTAGACGCGGCTGCGAGCGTCGAGGATTTGCTCGCCAGACTGGGTAGAAAACCAAAACCGGAGGTGGCACCATGAGCGATTTTATTGAGTACCGGGAGCGCGCGCCCCGGCCCACCAAGCCGATCGACGACAACGACGACGGGCCAGACACCGGCCCGCGCCGGCCGCGGGTCGAGCGCCCCAGCACGGACGACATCCTCAAGCGGATGCGCCGCGTAGATCCGAATCAGGCCCGTCGCTACCGCCAGCGCACCGGACAGTAAAAGAGGCCTCCCCCGAGGGGAGCGGATTGAAACGATTGAAATGATTGGAACGATGGAAAGCTGCGATTTCCTCGACTTGCTCAAGGAGCGGGGGCTGTTGCCGGCTGCCCCAGTCGCCGCTGCGGAAGCGTCTTTGCAGCCGGTCGAGGGCACCACGATTGTAGCGGTGCGCTGCGCCGACGGGGTGGTGGTGGCTGGCGATCGCCGCGCCACTATGGGCAACTCGGTGGTGTACGACCGCGCCGACAAGGTGCTGATCATCGACGACGAAGCAGTCATGGCCATTGCTGGCTCGCCGGGGGTGGCGTGGGACATTGCGCGGATGCTGGAAATGTCGGTGCAGTACTATCGCCGCAGCCAGCTCCAAGGACTGAGTTTGGACGGCAAGGTGCGGACGTTGTCGCGGCTGTTGCGCCAGAATTTGCCGCTGGCCATGCAGGGGATTGGCGCAGTGGTGCCGATTTTCGCGGCCTTTGATCACGAGGCCGCGGAGGGCAAAATTTTCTTTTACGACCTTTTGGGGGCTGAGTTCGAGTGTGTGGATTTCTGCGCCACCGGGTCGGGCGCACACATTGTGCGCGGCGCGCTGTACTACCAAAATCGCTGGGGGCCGCAGCCGCTGCGGAAAATGGCCGGAGAGCAGGCGGTCGAGCTGGTGCTCAAGATGCTGGAGACGGCCGCTGAATACGACACGGCTACGGGCGGTTTCCGCGAGGCCGCGCACATCTTTCCCCAGGTCGTGCAGGTGACGGCCGCGGGCTTGAATACTGTGCCCGAAGCGGATTTGGCCGCGTTCTACCAAGGGGCTTGAGGAGCATGTTAGAAGAACCTTATCGCTGGGTCGAGGCCATCAACAACCGCCGCGAGTACGTGGAGGATCAGCTCGCGAGCGGCAGTCCAGTGGTGGGCACGACGTATGCCGACGGGGTGGTGCTGCTGACGGCTACCCCAGGCCCGCGCAAGCTCTTTGAGGTGTACGACGAGATCGCCTTCGCGGCCGTGGGGCACCCAGCCGATATCGAGAAACTGCGCAAAGCTGTCATCGACATCGCCCATCTCGACGGATTCAATCTGTCGGCCAACGACGTAACCTTGCAGCGATTGGTCAGCTTTGGCATCGGCCCGCTGATGAAGGCGTCTTTCGACGAACTATTTCGCTCGCCGTTTGTCGCCCGCGTGATGATGGCCGAGCTAGACCCGGATGGCGGCGGAGACGCCTTTTTTACTATTGACGCCGATGGGTCTTTTGCCCAAAGTGGTAGAGTGGCGGCCATTAGCGGCAATGCAGAGAGCGCACAGGCGATGACGGCACAACTGCAAGAGACTAACTCAGAACTGCCCCTCGACCAAGCCTTGGGTAGGGCGTTGGAGGTGTGGGGGTTGGGCCGGCTGACCCTCGATGCCCGCGATGGAGAGGTGCCCAGCGCGGAGGCGGTGCGCGATTTTCTGAAGGGCGGCTTGCAAGAGCTAACAGTCGAGGCCGCGGTGCTCGACCGCGACCGCGCCGCCAAGTCGAAGTTTCGCATGCTCACCGCGGAACAACTAGCCGAGCCACTCGCTTCCTACTTCGAGGTCTAGTATGGAAGGTCGCATCTATGGGCTGGAAACCGAGTACGGTTGTCTGCCGCCGGCTTCGGATCCCTTTTTGAGCCCTGATTTCGTGTCGATAAAGGTCAAGGACTGCGTATTCTACCGCGATGAATTGGGCCTTCCCGATACGCACTATCGAGGCCGCGACGAGCCGCCTGGCAACGGCGGCTTTCTCTACAACGGTGGGCGCTTGTACATCGACATGGGCCACGTGGAGTACGCCACTCCGGAATTCACTGGGCTTTTTGATTTAGTGGCTGCCGATCGGGCCGGTGAGCGGTTGGTGCAGCGCGCGTTAGACCAGCTTGGCTTGGCCGATAGCGCGGCCTTTTTCAAGAATAATATCGACCACTACACCGGGGCTACGTTTGGCTGCCACGAAAACTACCTCGTGCGGCGGGAGGTGCCGTTTTCGCAAGTGCTGCTGCCGACCATGCTGCCCTTTTTCGTCACCCGCCAGATATTCGCCGGTGCTGGCCGCGTGGGTTGCCACACGGATATTTTCGAGTACGGCAATGCCGAGGACGAAGGCGTTGGATTCCAATTGTCGCAGCGGGCCGACCACATCGTCACTGAGATCTACCAGTGGATTCAGTTCAGCCGCGCGATCATCAACACGCGCGACGAGCCGCTGGCCGATTGGGGGCTGTACCGCCGCTTGCACCTGTTGGTAGGCGACTCGAATATGATGGAGTACGCGACGGCTCTAAAGGTGGGGACCACGGCCTTGGTGTTGCAGCTTTTGGAAGAGCAAGAGCGCGTGATCTGCGACGACATCCAGCTTCTCGATCCAGTGCAAGCCATCCGCGACATTTCGCGCGACATGACCTATCACTGGGAAGTGCAGCTAGAGGATGGCCGCTACACCACGGCGACGGAGATCCAGCGCGCGTATCTCGACTTGGCCGAGCGCCATCTGCGCGGCCGGGACGAAGAGGGCGACTGGGTGTTGGACGAGTGGCGCTTTGTCATCGACGCCTTAGAGCACGATCCTGGGTGCTTGGTTGATCGCGTCGATTGGGTGGCTAAGAAGTGGCTGTTGGAGTACTTCATGCGGGAAGAGGGGTTGGACTGGCAGGATACTTGGATCCAAAGTTTGGATTTGGAATACCACAATCTCAACGCGGCGCGGAGTCTCTATTTCGACCTGTACGAGCGCGGGATGGTCAAGCGAGTAGTAAGCGATGAGCAGATCAACCAAGCCATCACGCATCCCCCGGTCGATACCCGCGCCAGCGCCCGCTCCCGCGTGATGCGGGCGCTGACTGACCAGAAGACGCGCTACCAAATTGATTGGGATTCCATTTGCGTGGGCGACGATAAATTCCTCAGCCTCGACGACCCCTTTCTCACCTATGGCCGCGAAGCCGAAGTCTTCATCCGCGAATGTCAGCAGATGCCGATCGATAAGTTTTGAAGTATGCCGCTGGGCTGGCAAGCCTCAGGAGATTATCATGCGTAGCTATAGAGCACTCCTTCGCGGGGATCGCCTCGAGTGGCTGGAAGAAGCACCAGAACCTCAGAAAGATGTGCCGTTGCAGGTCCATGTAACGGTGCTGGAGCAAGCGAATTCCGCCGATATGGACACAAGGGGATGTGCTATGGCGGCGATACTTGAAAAGCTAGCGGAAAGCGGTGCGTTTTCCGCGATTGCTGACCCTGCAAAGTGGCAACGCGCACTCCGTCGAGACCGCGTATTGCCGGAGCGCGAAGAGTAGTGCTCATTGACAGCAACATTCTTATCTATGCATCTCAACCTGCACATGCCCACCTGAGACAGTTGATTGTTAAGTATGCGCCGGCTATTTCAGCCGTCAGTTACGTAGAAGTCCTCGGATATCATCAACTCGATGACGAGGAGCGGCAATACTTGGAGGCATTTTTTCGCTTGGCGCAGGTCCTGCCTCTTTCACAAGACGTCCTTGATCGAGCAGTGACCCTCAGGCAGCAGCGGAAAATGTCCCTCGGTGATGCCCTTGTAGCCGGGACTGCGCTAATACACGAACTGACGTTAGTGACTCGCAATGTGGAGGATTTTCAGTGGATTCAGGAATTGTCATTATTGAACCCTTTTGAATCTGGGACTCTACAAGACACTCAGGCTGCCTCTGATGAGGAATTCCCCAATGAACAGATGGACTAAATTAAATTAAGTATAATCCCAAACTCTTGGACTTGATTATTCGCACTTCTTCCAATCCGGGAAGCATTGTGCTGGACTGTTTTTGTGGATCGGGAACGACGTTGAAGTCTGCTCGGCGGCTCAATAGAAGCTGGATCGGCATCGACCAATCAGAACACGCGATTAAAGCAACGGTCGAAAAACTTGAGGACATCGAAGGGGACTTTTTTACGGGCAAGCTAGAATACGAGTTTCTGAAACTATAGAGGAAGAACGCATGAGTACTGTTAGTTATTTTGGCACATTGCGGAAAGCATTGTGTGCCGATTTGGATTTTCACGGTACAGACGGCAAGTATGCCTCGCATGGTTGGCATCCGTTCCCCGCCAAATTTCCGCCGCAATTACCCCAATTTTTCATTGAGCATCTTTCGGATGTGGAAGATGTAGTTTTCGATCCGATGCTTGGTTCGGGGACGACGCTGGTGGAAGCTATGCGACTGGGACGTCGCGTGATAGGTTGCGATATCGATCCGTTGGCACGAATGATTGCGGCGGCCAAGCTGACACCTATGAAAGCGGCAAAAACTCTGCAAGCCGGATATCGAATTATCGACGCGACTAAGTATTCATTACAGGGAGGTTGAACTATGAACAGAGAAGAGTCAGCATTTGAGGTATATGGAACTCGTGGCATGAAAGCCATCGAACTATGCGCTGGTGGCGGTGGATCTTCCTTGGGACTGGAATCGGCGGGGTTTACACCCGCAATGCTCATTGACGACGAACCAAACGCCTGTGATACCTTGCGCCACAACCGACCCCATTGGAACATTATCGAAGACGATTTACGGAAGGCCGATTTTCAGGGTATGAAGGATATCGCATTGGTTTCTGGTGGTCTCCCTTGTCCACCTTATTCTATCGCTGGTGTTCAAAGAGGATCTGCTGACGAGCGGGATTTATTTCCCGAGATGTTGCGAATCGTCCAAGATGTCATGCCAAGTGCCGTTCTAATTGAAAATGTGCGTGGATTAATGAGTTCCAAATTCGTGTATGTACGAGAATATGTCGACAACGCATTGCGAGATATGGGCTTCGTACCTAAGTGGAATATGCTTAACGCTTCGGGGTTCGGAGTTCCTCAAAATCGAACACGGACGTTTCTGGTCGCATTACGAGAGCGAAATGCGACCAAGTTCCAGTGGCCAATCCCAAGTACCCCCACACTATTTGTTGGCGAAGCCCTCAAGGACTTGTTGGGTGCGGGTGGATGGGTTGGTGCGGAAAAGTGGGCGAACAAGGCGAGAAAGTTCCTTTCTCCAACGCTCACCAGTGGGTCAAAAAAGCATGGTGGTCCAGATTTAGGACCAACCCGCGCCCGCAAGGAATGGCAAGAATTAGGAGTGCATCCCTTCATCATCGACACAAAGCCACCTTCTCGGGAAGGTAATGATCGCCTGTGCCTCACCGTTAGAATGCTTGCCCGCCTTCAAGGTTTTCCTGACGATTGGAAGTTTTTAGGAAGCAAAACCCAACAATGTCGTCAAATAGGAAATGCGTTGCCGCCACCTTTAATGGCAGCCGTGGCACGACAGGTAGCCAAATGTCTGAGTTAAAGGGCAAGCGCGGTATTGCCGCCTATCTAAGAGAACGAGTGGGCCAAATCGTGAATACGAAAGAGCTTTACGAGGCGAGCGGTCAGCAATCGGAATATACTCGTAGGATAGGGGAGTTGCGTGATGAAGACGGTTGGCGCATAGAAACTAGACGCGATGCCGAAGATTTGCGGCCCGACGAATATAGACTGGCCGAACCGCCACCAGACAAGCCTCAAGTAAAATTTCAACGCAACATAAACACCAAACTCAGGGCTCAAGCTCTGGATAGAAACGGCTTTACCTGTCAAATGTGTGGCGTAGCGGCTGGTGATGTCGATGCTAATGGTCGTAGAGCCGTACTGGAGGTAGGACACATCAAACCCAAAAGTGAAGGGGGGAGAGATGAACTCAACAATCTTCGCGCCTTATGTAGTGTCTGCAATCAAGGCGCGAAGAACATCGTAACGATGCCACCAGATCGTAGATGGTTGCTAAGTCAAGTACGCCGGGCGAATGACGAAGATCAACGAGTAGTTCTGGAGTGGCTACGTCGCAAATTTAGGGAGTGATGTGCTCTCATTATGTTGGGTTATGATCTACTGGATACGCTAGTCTCCGGCAGACGCTTGCGCGACATCAGCGATCTGCCGTTTGATTTGGCGATTTGAGCATCTTTCATGTCGCGGCGATGGTTCCTTTTCCTTCTTCTCCTCCCATCCCAAGCCCTAGCGGCCCAGTTTGCCTACGCGGCGCTGGAGTCGTCGGCGCAGCAGGTTGTGCAGACGCCGGAGCATCTGAGTGCATTAGTTATCTTTGCGCAGTTCCAAGATGAGGGTGCTCCTACCACTGCGCCGTCGTGGGCAAACGGCCTTTTCGACGACGAGTTGCCCGGCAGTTTTGCCCACTTCTACCGCGAGATGTCGGGCGGGCGGATTCACGTCGATGGTCAGGTGCTGCCTCGGCGCTATCGTTCGCGCTCGGCTGCAGATAGCTACTTGGCTGACACTATAGGGGCTAGGGGCCAGTTTGGCCGCTTCAATTTGGAAATTCTCGCAGCCGCGGACGCGGACGCCGATTTTGGGCACTTTGACAACGACGGCCCCGACGGAGTGCCCAACTCCGGTGACGACGACGGGTATGTCGATATCGTCTTTATCAACTTGCATACTGCTCCCCGCGATTTCTTCATCGGCGCGGCCACTGGCATCGCTAGCCTAGGGCTAGACACCGATTACATTAGCGGCGATCCGGCAGCCGGTGGTGGCTTTGTGCGGGTGCGGAGTCGCTTCACGGGTTTCGGTGGCACCACGCAGCGGGGCCACACCTTTAGCATTACGGCCGCGACGATGTGCCACGAGTTCGCGCACGTGTTGGGATTGCCCGATCTCTTTGATCAGACGGCGTTGACCGTGGCCGAGTTGGACCCGGAGGAGGATTCTGCGGGCATTGGCAATTGGGGGATCATGGGCTGGGGGACGCTCGGTTGGGGCGTAGAGGATGGCCCCAATGCCTTTTCGGCGTGGTCGCTAGCCACCCTCGGTTGGATCGAGGTGGAGGAGGTAGAAGGGAGCGTCGCAGGGCTAGAGATCGGGGAGATCTTCAGTGACCGCAAGGCGTACAAAATTCCCCTGACCCAAGACGAGTACTTCCTGCTGGAACACCGGCGCACTGACGGCTCGTACTACAACCGCAATATCCCGCAAGATGGCCTGCTCATCTGGCACATAGACGAGCAGGCCGACAACGACGAAGAACGCCACAAACAGGTCGATTTAGTCTGCGCTGATGGGCTTTTTACCCCCAACGGCGACCCCGATGCCGTGGGAGGACGGGATAATCTCGACTTTTGGGCGCGGGACGCAGCGTATTCTTCGGCTCACAATGGCAATAAAGGAGACGCGACCGATCCTTTTGACGGCGTGCGCTTCCGCCGCTTTGCTTGGGACACAAATCCGGCCCTCAGCGGCCACACGGGTTTTGCGCGGAACTTGCCGTTGGGCGTGGCCATCGACAACATCCGTCCACAAGGCACAGTTATGGTAGTCGATGTGGTGCGGCAGCAACGCCCCGGCCACATTGTCGGCGACGCGACGTGGACGGGTCGGGTGGATTTGGACGGGGACGTAGTCGTGATGCCGGGTGCGACGCTGACTATTGACGCCGGGGCGGAGATTCGCTTTGCCCGCGGCGACGCGCAGGGCACGGGATTTGATCCAGACCGCAGCGAGCTGATCGTCTATGGCGAGCTCAATATCGGCGAGGGCGCATCGTTTGCGTCGAGTGCGGCGCGCACCGGCCCCTTGGATTGGTCGGGCATTTACCTGCTCGACGGCCAAGCGGTCGATCCTGCGGCCATCGCCATTGAACACGCCCATCGCGGGGTCGTCGGCTTCCGCCTGCCGCCGGGGCGGACGCAGTGGCTAGGCGAGCAGGCTGTGTACGCGGACTTGGTGGTGCCGGTTGGGTCCGAACTGCACATCGGCCCGAGCAGCGTGTCTTTTGCCCCCTCTGATCTTAGTCGGCGCGGCGTGTCCCCAGACTTTGCCGAGCTGATCGTGGAAGGTGCGTTGACGATTGAGGGGACGGCTGGCCAGCGGGCACAGCTAACCACCGATCCCGGCCCGGACAACGACGGCTTGTGGTATGGCATTCACGTGTTGCCGGGTGCTCAAGTTGAGGTGCAGCACGCAGAGCTAACGCGCACGGCTTTTGCCTTTAGCGGCGAGATCGACGCGGAGACGACCCTGCGCATTGCCGATTCCGCGGTACGCGAAAGCGGCGGTAACGGCCTGCGGCTGGCACTCAATGGCCGAGCACAGGTAGATCGGAGCGAATTTACTACGATCTCTGGCCCGGCCATACTCCTCGCTGGCAGTGGGCAACTCGCGTTGCGCAACGCCACCATTGAGGGCAACGGCCAAGAGGGGATCCTGCTCAACAACGCATCCTTAGAGGCCATCCGCGTCGCTGTAATTGACAATGGCCGCCTCGACCCGGACGACCCGCGAGTTGGGTTGCGAGCTATCGGGGGTCGCGGTCAGCGCATTGAGATGTGGGAGTCGCAGATTGAGCAAAACACCGGACACGGCATGGATTTGGAGGAGTGGCAGGGGGTGGTGGAATTGCACAACAGTCGCCTCGTCGCCAACCAAGGCGATGGCTTGCGCGCCGGAGGGGCAGCGCGCTTGGCCCTTGCACAAGTGCTGGTCGAGCGCAATTTGCGCGCCGGTGCCGAAATCGCCGGGTCGCTGGTGGAGATATGGAACTCGACGTTTAGGGCACATGTTGCCGCGGGGTTGCGCTTGGGGCCGGGGACGAGAGGGGCGATTGAGATGGGATCGTTTGTTGGAGGCCGGGGTTTGGAGCTAACCGGCGTGGAGTCGCTGGAGATTCGCGGTAGCGAGTTTGTCCGTGGGACGCCGGCCATTCTATCCGTGGATTCTGCGCCGCACATCGTCGGCAACCGCTTTGCGGACAACGCCGTGGCCATCCGGGTCGAGGGGCCGCGGATACCGACGGCGATTCGCGGCAACACCTTTGCCAACAATACCACGGCCATTGTGAATTTGAGCGCCGAGGAATTGAATGCTCAAGTCAACTACTGGAGTGGGGCCGACAGCGCGGCTATTGCAGCGCAGATCGAGGGCGCGGTGGCGTGGGTGCCGTTTCTCATGGAGGAAGGGGTGTCTAAGGCGGTGGCTCTGCCGACCGACTTTGCACTGCATCCGGCCTATCCCAACCCCTTCAACGCCGAGGTCGCGCTGCCGTTTGATCTGCCGCAGGCGGCGTCGGTCGCGTTGGTACTCTACGATGCGCTGGGTCGGCCCGTGCGCCACCTTGTAGAAGGGCCATTAGCGGCTGGTCGCTATAGATTTGCTTGGGATGGGCGCGACCGAGATGGGCGAGCAGTGGCTTCGGGGATTTACTTCTATCGCTTGGTGGCGGATTCGTTTGTTGCGGTGGGGCGCTTGGCGTTGGTGCGGTGAGAGGAGTGCGTTTGCCAAGCAGGCACGTGCGCCGTTAGCAAGGCTTTGAAGAGCTTGCCGTGGTTGGGCACGCGCAGGTGCAGCAGCTCGTGGACAATGACGAAGTCTTGGAAGCCTGAGTCCTGATCGGCGAGGTCGGCGGCAAGGGTGACGATACCCGCAGTCGAACACGAGCCCCACTTGCGCGTCATGTGCTGCACGCGCACCTGCCGTGGCTGGATGTTCAGCCGCTGTGCCCAAGATGCGACGCGCTCGCGCATGAGATTGCGCCGTTCATCAGGCGTCCGCATCGATGCTTGCTCCCAAAATACCGAGGATGCGCTCTACGACGCGGCTCCGTTCGTCTTTTTGCAGTCGCAGTAGCGGAACATAGAGGGCCGTGCGCAGCCGTCGTTGCTCATCGGCGTTGACAGACGCGTTGGGGAAGCGGTCGAGCAGCATTTCCGCTCGTTGTGCCAACTCCAAGGTGTTGATGCCAGCGATCTTCAGCTTGGCGTCGTCCTTCAACGCCCAATGAACGGCGAATGCGCGCGACGATAGCCCGCTATCCCGTGCGGCCCGGATGGCCGCATCCTTCTCCGCGGCGAGATCAGCTAACCGATCCATGGCTGCTAGCGCAGTCGTCTGGCGATTTTCCAGTTCCTTCAGGATGCTTTCGGCGCGTTCCTTTAGGGGGAGCAGCACAGGCTCTTTGTCTGGGTTACTCTCGATTTCCTGCCGGAGGCCGCGCACGAGGTTGAATACTTTGGCCTCCTCTAAGCCCGGCTCGCTTTGCAGCCTTTTAAGGGTGGATACGTCAAACGTCACGGTCTTTGTTAGACGGCCAAGTCCCTCTTGGGTAGCACTCTCCTGTACCAGGAGGCGCGTTTTGTTAGCTAAGTCCGCCGTATAGCTGGTACCGCTGGCATAGGCGTTTCGTACAATCTCGTAGAGTCGCGCCAGCCGTCTGAAGGTTTCAATGTGGTCGCGCAACGCTGGCGAAGGCGACAGGATCTCCCAGAGTGCTTCGATCTCCTTGTAGGCTTCAAAGAACTCCTTGCGCCGCCTTGGTTCTAGAAAACGCCCATAGACGAGTTGCTCTAGTCGTTCATCTGCGCCACCGTTTTCCCCATTGGAGAGGTAAGTAGATTCCGCTTGTTTGAGCTTGTCTAGCAAGTCGCTCAGCAGAAGATCGAGGTCTTCAATTGCACCGCTGACATCGGATGAGTCGAACTGCAATGCCTTTTTCAGTTCGCGCAGCACGCCGACAAAATCGACCACGAGGCCGATCCGTTTTTGTGGGCCGTAAGGGCGGTTCACGCGCGCGATGGCTTGCAGGAGTACGTGGTCGCGCATGGGTTTGTCGAGATACAGGCAGTAGAGGAGCGGCGCGTCGTAGCCCGTGAGCAGCTTGTCGGTGACGATGAGGATCTTTGGATTCGCATCCGCTTTCTTGAATATTAGGCGCGTGTCTGCCTCGCGGTCCGGCGAAAGCTGGTACTTCGCAACGAGCGGGCAGTTGACGATGTCGGAGTCATCCTTGGTATAGACCGGCGCAGTCCATTCGGGGGGCAGCAGCTTGTCGAGCGCCCGCTTGTACTTGGCACAGGCTTCGCGGTTTACGCCGACGAGGAACGCCTTGTAATGGAGCGGTGCCACGTTATCGCGGAAATGCTTGGCGACGAACGCGGCAACTTTTTCGATGCGGTCGTCCGCGGTGAGGAAGATGCGCAGGCCGACGGCTTGGTCGAGGACTTTGTTGAGTTCGTCGACGTCGGTGACGCCCTCCATCTCGGCGAGGGCGAAGAATTCTTGGTCGAGCCGCTCGGCCGGCACCGTCATCTCGCTCGGAGCCATGGTGTGGCGGATCGGTAGCGTTGTTTCGTCCTCAATCGACTCGGCGATGGAGTACTTGTCGAGATAGTTCAACTCGTCATCGACTCCGAATATCTTGAAGGTGCCTTCTCCGTACGCAGTTTGGTCAATTGGCGTGCCGGTGAATCCGATGATCGTTGCGTTGGGCACGGCTGCCATCAGATAGGTGCCCAGTTCCTTGGCGACCGAGCGGTGCGCTTCGTCGATGAATACATACACGTTGTCGCGGGTATTGGCGTCTTTCTCCAGCCCCTCAAACTTGTGGATCATGGACAGGATTAGGCCGCGCTTGTCGGTTTTGAGCATATCCCGCAGTTCGGCCTTGGAATCTGCGCGCCATACTGCGATGTCCTGCTGCTGCATCTCGCCGAGCAGGCGTTCGACCCAGCCCTTCAGTTGCCCTTCGAGTTCCGTCCGGTCCACGACCACTACCACTGTCGGCGTGCGGAATTCATCCTTGCGTTCCAAGATCAGACGAGCGGCCGTGAGCAGGGTGAAGGTTTTGCCGGAGCCTTGGGTATGCCAGATGAGTCCGCGCCGTTTCGCTGGCTCGGCGCAGCGCTCGACTATGCGGTCCACGGCTCGGCGCTGGTGCTGGCGCAGCACGGACTTCCGCGTCTCGCCGTCTTCGACGTAGAACAGGATCCAATCGCGTAGCGTGCGCAGGAAATCGGTCGGCTCGAAGAACGACTGGACGGCGAAGCGGTAGCTTTCCTCCGGCTGTTCCTTCCAACGCGCCATAGACCGGCGCACTATGTTCCAAGTGACGCCATACCAATAGTCGAGGAGGTGGGTAACGTTGAAGAGCTGCGCCGCTCCCATCAGTTCCGGCGTCTCCTTCTCGTAGCGTAGCAACTGGGTGACGCCCCGCTCGATGGCGTCGGCGTCTTTTGGGTGCTTATGCTCGACGATGGCAACTGGCACGCCGTTGACGATGAACATCACGTCCGCGCGATTGCCCTTGCGTGCTGGTGGCTTGAGCTTCCATTCCCAAGTGACGTGGAAGATGTTGGTGCTGGGTGCATCGAAGTCGATAAACTGGACAGGGCGAGATCGTTGTTCGGCCTCGTCGTACCACTGCCGCTCCCCGCGCAGCCAAGCGAGCATTTCGCGGTTGCCCTCAATCGTCGGTGGGATCGCTTCGAGTCGTTCGACGATGGCGCGGATGGAATCGTCTGTCATCCAGGGATTGAATCGCCCGAGTGCTCCTTCAAGCTCATCGCGGAATAGCATCCCGGCTTCGCCGCCGCGCTTTTGCAGGGAGCTAGCGGGCGGAATGGGTGTCCAGCCGATTTCGGCCGCGTGGCGGACCATGGGGAACTGGACGGTGGTGGCTTCGGTGATGTTGAGTTCAGTCATGATCGGACTAGGTTTCTAAAAGCTCTTGGGTAAAGGCCATTCGACACGACACGAATGAGACATAATAGCGCTCCTATAGCGCTCCTATTGTGCTCCTATTGCGCTCCTATTGCGCCTATTGCCCCCCCTTAAGACCCCCTTAAGACCCCGATAGCACCTCCGTACACACCAGATGCCGTTTCACGATTCTCCCACGATTCTGTGATGGCTTGTCCCAGTATGCCATGTCATAGCTCCGTGTCACAGTTTGTCATAGCTTCCGAACCAGATGCGTGGTCAGTTCCACGAATAAGCCAGAATAGCCAGAATAAGCCAACCTACGGTCTCACAGGCGTTTCCAACGCGCATCGGCCATACCTTGACATGCGCCCGCCTCGGAGAGTACATTTTTCATCAAGTTAAAGTCCTCTCCTGACGACGGTATCCCCTTAGGATGCCCCCGGGTGGTCAGGAGGGGCGGTCGGGTATGATTCATATAGCCCGATGTCAAAAGGTTCCCCCCCGATGACAAGCGCTCCAGGTGAGAACTCTCCGGTAACGGAGTAGTCGGGGGGGGCATTTTTTTTGATCATATTGCCCATCAGTAGTAGTACTTTGACTGGGCGCGGAAAAGTTCAAGTTCACTGCGTACCGCAGGCTTGATACGGTCGTACCAAGTTCTCTCTCCTGTTTGCCATTTCCGGAAAATCGCCCAGCAACAGTAATCTGCCACCTGCAATCCGTAGTGGGAACGCGATTGGTGGTGCAGAATGTGATACTTCATTCCCGGCGGCAGCATCCTATGCAACGCAGTCCGCGCGGCTCTTTCGATGGCTCTCCGCTTCTTGTTTACCGGAATAATATCGGGTGATAACAATGACCTTTTCCACGCTGCCAGCGTCCAACTTGGTGAGATGGATAGGTGATTAGATCGGACACGCTACTAATACTGTTCGACCGCTCTGGTATACGAGTAGTGCTCTTTACTGAGTAAATTGAGAGTTGGCCCGCCTCATTGGTCGGCTCAAGTCATACTCACAACGGCCACGATCATTGAAGGCTATGTCAACTAGAAATTTAAGACTTGCTGCGTTAATTCTGTTCCATGGCACAACAGATATTTTAGCCTTTGGAGTTAGTAGATTATCAATAAGGCGATCTGGCATGTACGGATACCGCCATTCGTATTCCTCCCTAGTAGAGATCGATACCCACGAAGAGATATCTGGATAGAGAGCTTCTTTTTCGCCTTCGTGTGCTACCGTACATAGATCCGATGTACTTGGCAGATTGATAACCACAATTCCGGATTTTTTGTTGACAATACCGTTATACATACTGGAATATATCTCCCAGTCCACGTGTTTTCTGCGTTTTGTATCAGTTCCAACCAAGACGATCGTAACCGTAGAGTCTCGCAAATATTCGTCTCTGATTATCTCGCGTATGCGCTGATCATCTAGATAATCAGGAATGTCTCCGGTATCGACTGAGACATCGATGAATATCGAATGCTGGTAGCCGAATTCGACCAAGGCATTTTTGTAATACTGATCGTTTTCGTGGTGATAGCTAATAAATACCTTGTGCATAGTTACCTTCCTCTTGGTTTAGGTCGTCTTTGGTTTGTAGCCTACGAAGACCTTGCATGACCAAGCTCATTGACTGGTCGATATACGGCGTCCGGACGAGTAGCTGGTTTTCTTCAGTGGAAAGTCCGTTGTGTAAGCTGTCTGGTCCATAGCATTTGAACCGCTCCCGGCCCGACCAAACTTGGCGGGAGCCAGCCCAAGGCTCCACAAGTCCGACAGTTTCCGCAATGTCACGCGCACAGCCGCCAAAACCGCCTATTAGGAATACTGGCTGGTTGACTTGAAGCGACAGCAACGCTTCTTCGGCGATACCCGGCATCCGCCCTTTGTAATCCTCTACGTGCCCACCGAGCAAAATGCGCGCATCTGTTTCCACGCACATGACCTGTCGCATAGCTGTCAGTCCGTTTGACCTCTCGCTAGCATCGGGTTTACGAGATGATAGTGCCTTGCGGTCTTCCATCGACAGCCGCTTCCCATCCTCCCCAACGAGGACGAGTTGGGCGGTTCCATGGTATTCTGCGACATATTCCTCGAGTTCGTCGGCCGTCATGCTGATGTGAATAGGCCATGCTAAGTAGTTGGTCACAGTAATTATTCCATTGTGATGCGGATGTCCCCGATAGCGCAAGGCCAGTTCAAATAACAGGTCTGTAAATCCTTTAGTACGTAGATCGCCGCCATAAGCCAAGCTTCTCCCAGAAGAGAGCAGATGTAGCGCGATTTTAGCCGCTGCATCTTGCAGATGCCTGTCACTTAGCCCAAGTACTTCCGTATCTGGGCTCTCGGATATCGAAATAGCAATTGTGGATGTTGTTTTTCTTTTATCGAGTATCATAGTACTTCCTCCATCCATTTGGATAGTGTATGGGTACGCACATTCGGGGCAACTTTTAAAAATAACTGAGCTTCGTCAGTACCCAATGGCGGATCTGGATACACGATTGTTGAATCGGCTTCACCCTGATGCTCTAGTAGCGTCGCCAGCGCGATCAGCTCGGGGGGCCGAGCCATGAACAGTACATCGGAGTGCTCTGCCCTAAAGCGTTCGACGCTACAGAACCAGATGTAGGTCCAGAAAACTTCGTCAAGCAGACATCCGATGCCCGTCCCAATCTGATCCCCTTGATCCGAATCCATCCGCACGAATGGCACGTTACCCATATAAGGAATACTTCTTGGATCGATGCCGCGCAAGCAGTCAAAAACAATCATCGGGACCTGTTGTTTCTTGGCCTCGATGACCTCTCGCCGACACCATTCTCGTGACGAATAGGAGTCCGTGTACACTATCACGATGATACTGTTTTCAATCTGATGTAGTAAAACTTCCCGGAAGGGTAGCCCGGCTGGTATGTCTTGAATATCCAAGAAACTTGCCAAAGCACTCTTATGGTGGAGCCAATCGCGGACTTCTCTGGCAATAGATTCTCCGTGGTCATCGTGCTTGGAGTGGCTGAGAAAGACTTGGACGTTCCGTAAGTAGGATTCGAGATTAGCTACGCCTTCATTCGGATGTCGAAGCTGAGTCAAATAATGCCTAAGCATTCTGATAAATTCGTACGTGAGGTCTCTGAAGAGCCGTTGTTCGCGTTCTCTATATTCGCCGTCCCAGCGATCCCAGCGCAGCACCTGCTCTTCAAGGCCAATGTTATCAAGAGCCCCTGACTCCATCACTACAGGAAAAATGCGGGTACTAAACCCTTTCATGTCTGCTTCTTCTGCGATTTCACGAGCATACTTTGCCCACGCAGGGTCATTCGCCAACTCATTATCGACGAGAATCACTGCGGCGGTAACATTCCCACTCTGCCAGTCGATTGGTAAGGGGGTCTGAGACCCCGGTGCGACAGCTTTGCGATAGACTACGCGTACACCGGTATCCCCCACCAGCTTCTGATCGTGCTTCGCGCCGAAGTGCTCAAATAGCCGATTCGCGACTTCCATACCTATATCGTAATTTGGATGCCAAACGATATGGAGCGCGAAAGGTACTGCGGCTTCCATATTCAACTTACTCCTGTCTGCAGGCTCGAGACCGAAAGCTACCAATTATTGATAAATCGAGGTCGTCAACCCGTATCTCCCCCATCATCAGCTTGTGCAGCATTGCCTTGAACAAATCGTCAAGGACCTCGCCTTTCTTGCGGTGCAGGTCGATGGCATCTTCGACGGTATCAAGCGCTAGCGCAATAGAATGCTGTTCGTGTTTATCAGGTAACTGAACTCGGATGGAATAGACATTCTCACGATTTAAGCCGGGAATCGCACTATGGCTGTTCAGGGTCTCCAAACCAATACTCGACAACATATGGTAGAGAAAACGCCAATTGTGATTATTTTGGTTGATTACGTAATATGTCGTGTCAATTGGCCAGAAGTCGTCTGTTGAATAAACGACGCTGCCAACAGATCCCTTCCTCCCGACTATGATACCTGGGCCAGAAACCAGCGGTGAAGAATGGTGTCCAACACAGCCATTGGAGCCAAAAACAACGAAGTGCCCCGGCTCTCGTGCATGTGCGGGGAGGGATTTCCCATAGGCGAGTTCGAGCTCGTCTCCGATGCAGGATTCACGCCAGTTCTTCATTTCGCAATCTCCTTCAACATAGTGAACAGGCGCTCAGCTAACGCCAGAATGTCTCTGGACATCTCCCCGAGGGGACGCCATGTCCACGCTTCATTCATCGCAAATCTGCCATTCCCTTGAGCCGCACGGCCGGCAGCCTCTTTAGCCGCTGATTCACCGGATCCACTTCTATGCCGACGGATTCCAGCGCCGTCACGCCCAGCAGCGGCTCTGCGTCGGCGTCGCCGAAGACGACCGTCCCGCCGACGAACTCGCCCATGAACTCGATCTTGGCAACGGCGACGTCCACTGCGATCTCGCTGTCATCGGCCAGCTCATACACGCGCTTTCCCTCGGGCTCCAAGCCGATAGCCTCCAGATGCGGTCTGGGCACAAGGGAATCTGTGGCTCCTGTATCGACCAAGAATAGTCCCTCCCAGTACCTGTCCGAGTCAGCGGGGTTCGTGATCCTGACTGTTACGTGTGTCGCTCCCATTTTCTTGCCTCCTTATGCCATTGAGTGTGCGCTTACTGCAATCGGGCCAACATTTGAGCCATCGACGCTCCAATCTCGCGGGCCTCTTCATCGAGGCGCTGCATTTCGGCAATGATTTCCTTAATCGGACGCTGAGACACTGCATCCGTCTGCCCCACCCACCGGCTCGGACTCAAGTTATAATCCGCCCCCTCCGCCTGCTCTCGCGTGATAACAGCAACCTCCCCCTCCACCGGCTCCCCCTTCGCAAACGCTGTCGCAATCAGCCGAATGTCCTCCTCCGGGATAAAATTCTTGGGCCGTCCCTTGCCCACGCGCTTGCTGGCGTTGAGCAACACGATCTTGCCCTGCCGCGCCTCGGGCTTGCGCTTCGACAGCACCATGATCACGCCGGCGGCGCTGGTGTTATAGAAGAGATTATCCGGTAACAGGATCACGCCGTCGATCAGATCGTGGTCCACGAACCATTTGCGGATGTTGCGCTCCCGGTCCTCGTGTTTGGCACCCGATCCGCGCGTCACCGCGCCGGTGTCGAGTACTACCGCAGCTCGCCCGCGTTCGTTCAGGCAGGCGAGAGTATGCTGGAGCCAAGCCCAATCGCCCTTGCCGGTGGTCGCGCCGCCTTGGGTGCGGAAGCGGTCGAATGGGTCATTGGCGAACAGTTCCGGACTGAACGGCTGGTTCCACATGGGATTGGCGACCACGATGTCGTGGGTGGCGATCTGGCCGGTCGCAGTCTTGAACTTGGGATTAATCATGGTGTCGCCGCGCTCGATTTCCACCTCCATGTCGTGGATGATCCCATTCATGCGGGCGACGGCGTAGCTCTCGGCTTGCAGTTCTTGGCCGTAGAGCTTGAGCGGTACGCGGCTAGTGGGGTCGAGTTCGCGGGCGATGAGTTGGAGCTTGACGAGCAAACCAGCCGAGCCGCAGGCGTAGTCGTGGCAATCCTCGCCGGGCCGAGGGCGCATGATATGCGCCATGAGGAAGCCGACCTCGGTGGGGGTAAAGAATTCGCCCGCACTCTGGCCGGAACCTTCGGCGAACTTGCGCAGCAGATACTCGTAGGCGCGGCCGAGGAAATCTGGCTGCACGTCGGCGAGGCCGAGCCGATAGCGCGGATCGGAAAAGGTCTCGATGACTGCGGCGAGCTTGGACGGGTTGATGTCGCGTTCGCCATTGCGCTCGGCGGCGAAATCGACAAAGTCGATGACGCCCGCAAGCGAGGGATTCTGCCGCGCGACTGCCCGCACCGCCTTGGTCAGATGCTCGCCGATGTCCCTCGGCTGCGTGCTGCGCCCTTGGTCGTCGGTCGGCCACTCGTAACTTTCGCGACCGCTAATGATGCCCCAACGCGCTTCCGGGGGTAGGTAAAAGCGCAGCAGCGCGTGGTCGCTCTCGGCGATTTCCAGCGCGATGTCTCGTTCGCCGTATTCCTCGACTAGCCGCTCGCTCTCGTCGTCGAACACATCGGACAGCCGCTTGAGGAATAGGAGCGGCAGCAGGTAATCCTTGAATTTGGCGGCGTCTTTCTCGCCGCGGATGGAGCAAGCCGCATCCCACAGCATTTGCTCCATGGGCTTGGTCGAAGGCACGGCCGCACGGCCTTTGCCTTTCCGCCGCTGAGTCACGCGCACGGCCGCTTCGGTTGGCTCGGTCGCGTCAACGCCTGCTTCGACAGCGAGTGCGGCGATGGCCTCCTGCGCGGCCTTCTGCGGCTTGATCGCGCCGCCCTCCCAACGGTTGATGCTGGCAAAGGAGACGCCGAGCCGCTCGGCGAGTTGCTCTTGGGAGAGGTCGAGGCGGGCGCGGATGGCGCGCAACACGGCCGGAATGTCGGATAATTCTGTTATATTTGTCATGGCTGTTAATATAACAGAATTGCCCGGCTATCATCAAGGGCAGATGTGGATTCAGTGGATCCAGCGCGGCGTTAGCTGACTCTTGAGAGCCGACTTTATATCTCCAACTGCTGGCGCAACAATTCTTGCACGAGCTGCGGATTGGCCTTCCCCCGCGTCGCCCGCATTACTTGACCCATCAAAAATTGTACGGTGTTGTGGTTGCCGCCCTTGATTTTTTCGACGGCGTCGGGATGCGCGGCGATCACTTCGGCTACTGCTTGGTCGAGTTCCCTACTGTCGGAGATTTGCCCGAGGCCGCGCGCGGCGACGATCTCGGTGGGCGAGCCGCCCTGTTCCCACAGTTGGCCAAAGACTTCGCGAGCCGCGTTTTGGTTGATCGTGCCCTTTTTGACTAAGGCGAGCAGCTCGACCAGCGCGGCTGGCTGAACTTCGACTTCTTCAATCGACCGGCCCTCGGCATTGAGGCGGCGAAAAACCTCCCCGGTGATCCAGTGGCCCACCTGTTTGGGATCTGCGCCTTGTACCTGTGCAGCCTCTTCGAAATACGCGGCCACGGCATGGTCCTCGACCAAGGCGGCGACTTCTTGGGGATTGAGTCCGTAGGCGTCGGCAAAGCGCTCGGCCTTAGCAGCGGGCAGCTCGGGCAAGCTGGCGTGGACTCGGGCGATCCACTCGTCGTCTAACTCGGCGACGAGCAGGTCTGGCTCCGGGAAGTAGCGGTAGTCGTCCGAGGTCTCTTTACTGCGCTGCGGACGGGTGATGTTGGCGCGTTCGTCCCAGCCCATGGTCTCTTGCTGGACGTGGCCGCCGGCTTCGATGATCTGTTGCTGGCGCTCGGCTTCATAGGCGATGGCGCTGCGCACGGCGCGGAAGGAATTGAGGTTTTTGACCTCGACCTTGGTGCCCAATTCGCGGCTGCCCACAGGCCGGATCGAGATGTTGGCCTCGCAGCGCATGGCCCCTTTCTCCATGTCGCCGGAGGACGCGCCTAGGTAGCGGACGATTTGGCGGATTTGGGTCAGGTACGAATAGCTCTCGTCGGCCGAGCGGAGCGAGGAGTCGGTGACGATTTCCATCAGGGGCACGCCGACGCGGTTGTAGTCGATCAGGCTGGAGCTACCGGTGTGCTGGAGCTTGCCGGTGTCTTCTTCGAGGTGGACGCGGACGACGCCGATTTGCTTGGGGCCGCTCTCGCCGTCGATCTCGATCCAGCCGCTCTCGCACAGGGGCTGCTCGTATTGCGAGATCTGGTAGCCCTTGGGCAGGTCGGGATAGACGTAGTTTTTGCGCGCAAAAACGCTGCTAGGCTTGACTTGGCAATGGAGGGCCATGCCGGTCATAACCGTCAGCTCGACGGCGCGGCAGTTGATTACGGGCAAGGCACCGGGCTGGCCAGTGCACACCGGGCAGATGTGGGTGTTGGCCGCCACCTGAAAGTGATCGGCCGCGCAGGCGCAAAACATCTTGGAGGCGGTTTGCAACTCGACGTGGACTTCCATGCCGATGACGGTTTCGTAGGGCAAGGGATGCTCCTTTGGGCGTGCTTTAGGCGAAGAGGACGTGCTGGCGGAGGAAGGCATCGCAGGCTTGGTAGAAGGCCCGCACGGTCTCGGGTTTGCGCCAGCCGTGGCCCTCGCCTTCGTACAAATGATAGACGTGCGGTATGTTGCGGCGGCGCAACGAGGCGACGATCTCCTCGGCTTGGGCCGGTGGCACGACTTGGTCGTCGGTCCCCTGAAAGATGGCGATCGGGTCGCGTAGCTGGTCGGCGGCATAGACCGGCGAGCGATTGCGATAGACGTCAGCCGCTGCGGGTAGCGGGCCGATCATGGAGTCGAGGTAGCGGGATTCAAATTTGTGGGTGTCTGCGGCGAGGGTGAACAGGTTGGCCACGCCGTAGAGGCAGATGCCGGCGCGGAAGAAGCCGGGCCGCGTGGTGAGCGCCCGCAAAACCGTGTAGCCACCGGCGCTACCACCCATGATGACGAGGCGCTCTGGGTCGGCGAGGCCGTTGGAGACGAGGTGCTGGGCACCGCTGATGGCGTCTGTCACGTCGAGCAGACCCCACTGGGCGCGCAGGGCGGTCATGTAGGCGCGCCCGTGGCCGGTGCTGCCGCGATAATCCACGTCGAGGACGGCCCAGCCGCGAGTGGCAAAGTATTGGTGGCTGCCTTCAAAGCCGGTCTCTATCTGACCGGTGGGGCCGCCGTGGATGGCCACGATCAGCGGCGGTCGGCCGCGGCCGGTAAAGCGGCGGCTGGCCGGAGGATAGTACAGCCCGTGGACTTGCGTGGCGTCCTCGCTGGTCCAAGAAACTGGCTCGGGCGTGGAGAGATCGGCCGGGGCAAGCGACTCGCTGGCGGATCGGGCGCGGACTGCTACTTGGGTGGCAGTACCAGCGACGATGCGGGCGGGGATCGCACTGGCCGCGGCAATGCAGGCCAAGCCCTTGCCGCGCGGGGCCGCGGCGAGCTGTTCGATGTGGGTGTAGGCGGATAGGGCCTCGACCTTGGCGACCTCTCCGCTGGCGAAGTCGAGCGCGTATGCTAAGCGCTGGACGTTTTCGCTGCGCACGAAATACAAAGTGCGGCTATCCGCGGCCCACGAGAATGCCCGCATGCCCTGCGCCCAAGCGGGAGTGGCGACGTCGTTGGCGTCCTCGTACAGGCAACGCGTGTCTCCGTTGGCGAGGTCGCGGCACCAGAGGTTGCTGTAGCCGCGCTCGTCCGAGGCATAGACCAAATAGCGGCCGTCGGGTGAAAAGCAAGGCTGGGCAATGGCGGTGTCTGCGTCGCCGGCGAGCACCTCGGTTGTGCGCAGGCTGGGCAGCCCGTGGTGGCGGCGTGCAAGCTGGCCCAGCGCTAGGCGGGTGCCGTCCCAAGGCATCTGCGGATGATCCCACTCGATCCAGGCCAAGCGGTCGCCTCTGGGATGCCAGGCTGGCTGCATGTAGAAGTCGGCCCCCTCCGCGAGGATTTGCGGCCAAGAGCATCCGGCGACATCGACGATGGCTAATGTGTCGCGGTCCTCGTACGTGTGGACGTATGCGAGATGACGCCCCGTTGGTGCAGGCGCAGGAGACGCGGCATGGCCAAACTCGGGAGTGATTGGCTGGGCTGGGCCGCCGGCTAGCGGCTGGCGGTAGAGGCGGCCGCCGTGCTCGGCGAAGTACGCGTGGCAGCGGGATACAGCAAAGTCACCGCCGCCGTAGCCGACTTGAGCGCGCACCGAGAGCGCGGTGTTGAGGTCGCGCGGAGCAGCGCCCGGTCCTTGGCAGACGAGCACGCCCTTTGGCCCACGACCCTCCAGCCAGACGAGCGTGCGGCCGTCGGTATCCCAAACCACGTCGCGCAGGCGAGTGGAGTTAGCCAACTCGTCGGGCGAGAGGGGGCTGGGCCACAGGCCGAAGGGGCGGATTTCCACTCAGCTTTGCTCCATCAACTCGATCTTGACGTTGTCTGGGCCGTTGATGAAGACGATGCGGTTGCCGTCGTCGAGCGCGACCGGCCCCATCCAGATCTCGACGCCGAGTTCGGCGATGTCGGCGAGGGTTTGGTCGAAATCGTCGGAGGTGAGAGCGATGTGGTCGTAGCCCTGGTAGCGCCCCAATTCCATGGGGGCAAACTCGCGATCCGTGACGGTGATTTGCACCGCGCCGATGTGGACTGGAACCCAAGTCGCACCGCCGCGCTCAAAGGGCGGATCGCTGGTGGCACCGAAGAGCTTTTTGTACCAGTCAACCGCGGCGTGGACGTCAACGGCTTCGTGGTGGACGTGGTTGAGAGTGTAGTTGGGCATGAGAAGTCCTTTCTTTGTGAAAGCCCGAAAGTTCGCAAAAAGGGCGCTACTGTCAAGGGAGGTCCAGGGTGGCGGCAATGCCTTTGAGGTAGTGCAAACTGCCAGCGGCGATGGTGCGCGGATCTGGGTTAAAATCAAACACTTCTACGGAGACGTAGCGCTGATAGTCCAGGTCCTTGAGCGTCCGCATGACGCTGGCGAAGTCAGTGTTGCCAAAGCCGGGACCGCGCTTGTTGGCGTCGTTGACGTGGACGTGGTAGAGGTGCTCGCCGGAGTCGCGCAAAAGCTGGGCGACGGGAATTTCTTCGGTAGAGCCGGAGCACACATCGACCATGGTCTGGAAGTGCGGGTGATTGATCTCGGCGATCATTTTGCGCGCTTCTGCACAGGTAGTGATGATGTTCGTCTGCTCCTTGCTCAGCGCCTCAATGCAGAGATAGACGCCGTTCTGCTGGGCTAACTCTAGGCTGCCTTCAAACGCTCCGCGCATGCGGTTCCAGCACTCTTGGTAATCCCACCCTTCCTGCACGTTGCGCTGCATGGGCGAGCCGATGATCATCACTTGGCCGCCGAGGTCGCCGCAGAATTGGACTAGCTCCTTGAAGTACGCGCAGGTGCGCTGGTAGATGGCTGGGTCGGGATGGGTGATGTACAGCCCGTCGGGGCTGGCCAAGAGCCAGTGCAGGCCGGCGATTTCCACGCCAGCGCGTTCGGCGGCTGCGCGGATTTGGGCGCGGCGCGACGCGGGGATGTCTTCGACGCTGTCGGCGAGGGTAAAGGGGGCGATTTCGACGGCGGCGTATCCGAGGTCGGCTGCGTAGTCGAAGACCTCTTCGATGGGCCAGTCGGTGAAGTACTCGTTACAGGTGGTGAGTTTCATGTGGGGTGCTCCTTGTGGGGTTGGGCTTGAATTTAGGGGGTCAGTTTTCGATTTTCGTCAGTATTGCCGCTATGTCTTTTGGTAGTTTAGTCCCGAATTTCCACTCAAAGTCCGCAACGCTATTGCTGTAACGTTGAAACAAAGCGACAGTGTCCGGTCCTACATCCTTGGCGGCGATCAGATCTGACCTAGCTTCTTGCCACTTTTGCAAGTGCAACCAAGCAAGGCCGCGGGCGTAATAGGCTTCAACATAATTCGGGTTTAATTCAATCGCCTTGGTAGAGTCTTGTATAGCGTGGTCATACTCGCCTTGGATGCTGTAAGTACGCCCGCGAACGGCATAAGCTATGGCGTCGTCCGGGTTTAGTTCAATCGTTTTGGTCAAATCTTGTATAGCGCGATCATACTTGCCTTGGCCACCGTAAGCAGTGCCACGAACCGCATAGGCTCTGGCACAATCTGGGTTTAATTCAATCGCCTTGGTAGAGTCTTGTATAGCGTGGTCATATTCACCTTGGATGCTGTAATTACCGCCGCGAACCGCATAGGCTTCGGCATAATTTGGTTTTAGTTCAATCGCTTTGGTCAAATCTTGTATGGCACGATAATTCTCGTCTTGGCTACCGTAAGCAGAGCCGCGGGCGTGATAGGCTTCGGCATAGTCTGGTTTTAGTTCAATCGCCTTGGTATAGTCTTGTATAGCCTGAGCATACTCGCCTTTACTAAGGTAAGCAAGGCTGTGGTAAACAAGGCTGTGGTAAGCAAGGCCGCGATTGTAATAGACTTCGGCGTAATCTGGTTTTAGTTCAATCGCCTTGGTCAAATTTTCGATAGCATCTGAGTATTGTCCCCGCTGTCCTGCCTCAACTCCTCGGCTGATATATTCTTCGGCATCAGGGATGGGGTAAGGAGCATTATAACGCTGGGTATAGGCAAAACCGACAAAATCTGGGAAGAGAGATTCTTCACGGATGTCGTGCAGGTCTTCCAGATTTTTTTGTATCTGGTCTTTACTTGCTGATTCGATGATTAACTCTTCCGAGTTCGGTTTCCCCGAAGAAGGAAGACCGAAGAGGAATAAAGAGTGCTGCGCCGTTATACGCTCGTTCAAGTGGGCCGGTGTCCAGTACCAGAAGGTTGGTTCGTTTGGGGATGCCGCTAAAGTTTTTGGTGTCGGGCGTCCGGCTGTCTGATCTTTAGTGGGCTCGCGGGTTTTGAATCCGAGGATGTCACTTATTGATTTGTTCTCTATATCTGTGGCCGTTGTTTCCAGAAAGGTTTTCTCGTCAGCTATGTTGACGAGAAACACTCTTCCATCCGCATCTGACTTTTCACAGGCGAACCACAGGGCGACGAGGGCATTGCGCGTGAAGTCAATGAGGCAGGTTGCGGCCCGGTGATGCTGGAGGTCGGCGAGTAGTTCTAGGTCGTCTAATTGCTTCCGCTCGCGCTGATCGTAGTTCTTCAGCTTGCATTTCTTCAGCAAGTCTTCATGGTATTCAATGAAAAACTGATCGGGTATTCTGTTTTGGCTTGGGAGACTCTTCTTCAGACGGCGTTCCGCTGAAGACTCCAAGGGCCACGCCTCGTTTTCTTGGCCTCGAAATACCAAAGTAGAGTTGGGCCATTTAGCTTTTACCTCTGAGACTTCCTTCAGGTATCCTGCAACGTCTTTAACTCGCCGATTTTCGCTCATCCGGTTATCCTGTCTTGGTTTCCAAAGGCGCATTAACTGCCGTCCTCCGTGTCAAATAGGCCACCCTTGATGGTCTGTATCTTCGGCGGCTTGCGCATTTCGTCTGGGACGGTCGGCATTTCGTCGGCTTGGAAGCAGTCGCTCTCGATCACGGCTTCTAGCAGCGTCTTCTGTTCGGGATAGCACTTTACCGTTTCTTCCAGAACCCATAGCAATTCGAGTAGCTCCGTGGTGAACTGGCTGGTCCAGCCTATGGGGCGGATGTCGTCGAGGGGTGAGGATTTCCTACCTGCCCCTTTCTTCATGCGGTACTTGAGCCAAGACTGCACGACCTTGAGGCCGGAGACTTCAAACTCGTACACCTCGGGGGCGACGGGTGCAAATTTGCCTCCGCTGATACGAAGCGTCTGATTAGAGTCGTTATAAATAAACTCCTCGGCATGGCCGGGGATGGCCTCGACGCATTTGGCCGCACCGGGCGGAACACGACCGCGTGTCTGTTTGGCGGGGACGAAACGCTCGCCGTAGGTGTGGAGCCACAGCAGCCGCGCACCCACCTTGCGTACCTTCTCAAACAGCGCCTTATCCTTTGTGATGGGTACGCACAGTTTGCGTGTTTCCAACTCCTTCTCAAACCGTGCAGTGAAGGCTGGCTGCGCCAGCACTCCATAGAGATAGGCGAGAAAATCTTCGGGTGTGACCTTGCACTTGTATTCCGTACCGAGGAGTTTGAGCAGGTCGGGGGTAATGTTCGCCTGTGATACGTCGGCGGTACGGTAGAAGGGGAAGACCTCTTTTGCCCCATACGACCCGCGGAAATGGTGCAGATCAGGAAGGTACGAACAGGCCGTTGCCGCAGGCCCTTTGCCAAGCGGATGGTTAAGCAGGCTTGTCAAGTACACCTGCTGTTTGCCGTGAACGCGCCATAGGTCGGGACGTGGGCGAGACATCAAGCGACCGTCTGCGATGATGTAATGGCGGTCAAAAGAGCGATATGCGTATCTTCGGACTTCGGGAAGGGGAGTGTTATTGGGTAGTTTGGAAATTGGCGTCGAGTCGCTCCGGTCTGTTAGAGCGATGCGATACGTCCCATTGACAGTACGGTCGCCTGTCTCACGGAACGCCTCGGCGCGATCATCGGCACTTAACAATCCGCGCCAACGCCGCTCCAATGTTTCAGCGTCTGGTCCAATCGGCCATGTCCGCTTGAATTGCACTCCCGAGAGTTGCCACGGCATGAGATCGGTGAGCAATGGCCAAGCGAAGTAAGCCCCTTCACCTGCTGGTCGAAATGAAGCCTGCCAGTCATCTGGGCAATCCTTCCATTTCACTTTCGCAAAGTCGTCGATAGCGTCAAGCACGGCGAGCTTCTCCGCTCGCATTCCCTCAATCCGGGTATAGCGGACTTTCGCGGGCTTATCGGTTTTCACCTCCCCCGCACGAAACGCCACGGCAATGGCCACTGGCGTCTGAATCGCAAAGACATTGCTATCTTGGCGCGTCCCGCGTCCTTCGCCACCAAGGTCAAGGAGCCAAACCTCGTCGCACTGCCGACGGATATGTTCGCGCATCCCAGAGAAAGCATCGCCATCGAGGTAGCTCGACGCGCTGATGAAGCTGACGATGCCAGGACCTTCGGCGGTGTCTTGCTCAAAGACCTTCCACAGCGCCCAGCGCCAGAAATAGACGTAGAGGTTATAGAGGTTCTTGACGTGGACGCCGTGCCCAGCGTCGGTAGCTGGGTCGAGGAAATCCTTTAGAATGGCGAGTTGTTGTCTTCTTTCAAGCCTAGCCTCAGCAGTTTTGAGCTCTCTATCTCTACCCCTTTTATCCTTAACTACATTGCTAGGCAAAGGGTCGCCGAATCGAACCCATCCGCCATACTGAGAAAAATTGGTCTCGTTTTCTGTATCTACCGCATCGTGTCGGTCATAAGGTGGATTGCCTAGACAGACGATGACTGGAACCTCGCTTTTGACTTTGAGCGCCCTTCTGTGTTGCTCGGCAATGGGCCGTAGAATGAACGGCATCCGCGGAGGCTCAGCATGGGGACTTTCAAGGGTGTCGGTCAGGTAGATATGCGTACCTTCGGCGGGCAGCGTTGCTTCGTTATCGCGCAATGCACGGCTGACGCGCAGTTCACTCACCGCGTAAGGGCCGACTAGCAGTTCAAAGCCGTACAGGTTTTTAGCCAGTGTGGTGGCTTGACCGGGAATAGCACCCTTGCCCTGTTCCTTTTTGATCCGGCCAAGCGCGTGTTCAATGACGCCGAGCAAATAGGTGCCCGTTCCCACAGCGGGATCGAGCGTAACGACGCCGGGGTCGGCGAAACCCAGCGGCTTGCCAAGACGGTTGACGAGCAAGTCATCAATTAGGCGCACTTGAGCGCGGACGACCTCCACCGGGGTGTAGTAAGCCCCGGCTTTCTCTCGCAGGTCGGGATCGTAGGCGGCGAGAAAATCTTCGTAGAAGTAGAGCCATGGATCCTCGGGACCAATGAGGGTGGCTGACGGTACGACCGCGATTACGCGCAGGAGCAAATCGAGGGAAGCGACTATATCGTCACGGGCGTCGGAATCCGTCAGTACTTGCAGCGCCCTCGACAGCAGGTTGTGCTGTACGGCGAGGGCGGCCTCGGCGCTATCGAGGGTGAGCGGATCGGCTCCTTCGCTGCGGCCTAACAGCAAGGCAAAGGTTACAGTCTGGGCGTACGCGTCGGCGAATTGCCCGTCTGAGGCGTCCGGGAAGAGGAGTTGCCGCCAGTCTTGTGCAAGCTGAACGAGGGGCGAATTCGGGTCTTTGAGCGCGTCCATCACGTCGTCGCGCAACATGCGGCACAGGGGTGCCAGCAGAGCGGCAAAGCGATTGAGATCAATTTTGCCATTGCGGTTGACGGGGATGCTAGGCTCCCACAAGAGGAAATCGCGCAATAGGTCTTCGACATCGTGCGCGTCTTGGGGTGTGGTGGCCTTCTTGCCATCGGCGGCGACATCGCCGGAGAGACGACAACTTCGCACCTGTTTGCCGTCTCGGTAAAGCACCCACTCGTTACCATCGGTATAAAGGATGTTAGGAATAGCCGAGAACCGCTTGAACTGATTGCGGTTATGGCCTTTGAAATGGATGGCTGTCACGCCGACGCCGGGAGCCTTGAGTTCGACGTAGCCAGCGAGCAGTTGATTGAGATGAACGGCATAATCCGGACGACCGAGACGGTCGGGTAGGGGAGTTTCGCCGGTGCAGGCGACATTCCAGCCAAGAGCGCGGCCCGCCTCTTTAATAAAGGTCTCGAAGGGGCCACGCAGTTGGTCTTCGGGTTCGCCAAGGGTAATTTGCGTCATCTTCTCGGTTACCGAAGCGGCGAAGTCTTGCAGGGCTGAGTGGATTGCTATTTCTGTGTTCGGATTTTTCACTTGCGTGCGTCAAGCGAGAGTAGATGGGGATAAGCTAGGATACGCTCGTCGGCTGTCATAAAAGTCAGATCATACACAATAGCAGTAGCGGCCAGCATTCGATCGGCAGGGTCGCGGTGAAATTCCCCGGGTAGATTATAGGCCTCGATGGCGATCTCGTGGGTGAGGGGAACGGTTTCGGCGAGCAGTGCATCGAGCGATTCGGATATCCAGGTCTCAAGTCGGCCTGCTAAGGTCAGCCGGCCTCCCCACACTAAGCGTGCGATTTCCAGCGACGATGCAGTTGAGACGAGAAGCGTGTTGGCTTCGTCGGCGACGGTACTCCGTGCGTCTGGACCAAGCTGTTCCAGCGATTCCTGTGACCAGATCCATACATGCGTGTCGAGTAGGATCCTCACGAATCCATCTCCCACTCATCTCCGAAATCAGTATGAACGATGTCCCCGTGGATGGTCATCTGACCGCGCAGTTTGCCTAGCTCTCTGTTCGAGCGGCTTTCTTCGCGGTATGGGTTGACCGTGGCTATGGGCCGTTTGTTCAAGGTCACGAGGAGCGGTTCCCCCGTCCGTTGCACCTTCTTCAATTCGTCGATGCACTTCGCCTTGAATTCGGAAATGCCTATTTCTTTCATCTCGATCCTCCAAGTCTCAAATAAAATAACGGACTGGGTAAAATGTAGCGCAAAGAAAACAGAATAGGGAATAAAGGATACACTAGCCACTGCTCTCGCCACTGACCAAGCCTCATGGCACAGTTATTGCAAGCGTCCAGACAAAGGAGGAAGGACTATGTGGCGACTGTGGATGTTGATATTGGTCGGCCCGGTGTGGGCCGAGGGGGATTTGGGGGAAGAGGACGCGGGTTATTTGGAGCAGCGGTTGGACGACTTAAGAGGGCCAGACGCGGCGGCCGTGCGGTGGCGGGTGCGCGGGGCTGAAATGGCTCGGGAGCGGTGGCAGTTGTATCAGCGGGTGGAGATTGCGCCGGTCAGCGGACAGGCGTTTTTTGGTTTGGCCGAGCGCGACCCAGGCGAGTCTGGGTGGAGTGATTTTAGGACGTTTTACTACGCGGTGCAGAGGCGGCGATCCGAATGGGTTGTCGGAGACCTGCGGTCCGGCACGGGTGCGGGCTTGGTGTTTGGACGCAACCGGCGCGGGAGTATTGCGCCGAGGATGCCAGCGGGGGACAGTCGGCGCTTGGGATATCGCTCTAGCGGGGAGAATCACGCCCTGCGCGGCGCGGCGTGGCGCTACGAGGGTCGGGCGTGGAGTGGGATGCTGCTTGGGGGTTGGGCACGCCGGGATGGGCGCTTGGATGAACAGGGGCAGGTGCGGTCGTTGCCCGAGAGTGGCTATCACGTGACCGCGACCGAGGTGGCTGGCCGCGATCTGCTGGGCATCCGCGCTGGCGGCGGCCGGCTGCACTGGCGAGGCGAGCATTGGCAGTGGGGCACGACCCTGCTGGCCTTGGATTTTTCTCACCGTATCGATTTGCGCCGGAATGGGCGGACGCCTTGGGGTTTTGTCGGCGACGAGCAGCGCATGGGGGCTGTGGATGTGCGAGTGGAGTGGGACCAGGGCCGAGCGGCGTTAGCGGTAGCTGGCGATGGGATGGGGCACTGGGGGATGGTCGGGGAACTGCGAGGGCGGTATGGGGGGCTGCGGCTGCGGACGCTGGGCCGCTACTACGCGCCGGGATTTCACAGCTTCTTTGGCGCGGCTCCGGGGACTTCGGCGATGCAAAACGAACAGGGTGGCGTCGCCGAGGTCAGTGGGCGGGGCTGGCGCGGCTATTTGGACGTGTACCGCCGGCCCGCGCACTCCTACTTCATACCCGTGCCAGCTACGTATGCTACTTGGGGAGGCGAGTTGCGGCGGCGGTTGGGTCGCCACTGGGCGATGCGCGGGCAGTGGCAGAGACGCTTGCGGCCGCGCTGGACGGACGAGCGGTTGGTGCAAGAGCACAGCCACAAGTGGCGCTTGGACTTGGAGCGGGGGGCTTGGCGCTGGCGCGGCGAATTGGTGCGCTGGCACCGCGCTGCTCGCGCCGAGTGGGGCCTGTTGGGCAGCGTGCGGTTTAAGATGCGCTGGCTCACTTTGCACGCGAGCCGCTTCCGCACGGACTCGTGGTGGACGCGGATTTACGAATACGAAGTGGATCTGCCTGGAGCCGTGAGCATCCGCCCGCTCTACGGCACGGGCTGGCGCGGGTACGCGCTGGTGGAGATCGCCTATCGCGGCTGGCGGCTGAGCAGCCGCTACCGCATCCAGCGCGACCAGCGGCTGAGGCACTACGGCGGAGTCCAAATCGACTGGACGAAGGGCGGATAGGTGCCGGGCATAGGGCACTCACGAGGGCCTTGTATTTGAATCGTTTTAAGTTGTTTGTTTTTTCAAAACCCCGACCTAGTGGAGATTCCATGAATACTAAAGAGACCAACCGCCGCTTGGAGCGTCCGCAATAAATGGACTGGTATTCCTCCGTCAAACCGTATCCATCCACGCTCCGAGCGATTCGGCTGTATTTTAACATTGTCATCCGAGTAGTCGTCTTGGCCCTTATTTGGGGTGCTCTACTAGGCATCGGAACAGGTCTCAATTGGCTGATAGACGTGGCACTGGGAGCATTCGATGCCTCTGAAAAGGTCAAAAACGTTTCGTTACAGGTCTCTCTTGGCTACATTATTATATCAGGAGTTGCAATGACTTTGACCAGCCTCAAGGATGTGTGGGACTTGACACGTGCTAGCCTGCGTAAGTCTTCCGCCGATGAAGCGGACGATCAGCAGGGAGAGCAAAAATGAAAAAAGCCCTTCTTCCCGTTAGAGATTTCAAGCTGGCGATCGCATACACTACGGCGTGGATGTTCGCGTTCTGGGTGGTAGAATACCCCATAGGCGATTGGGCTGTAACGGCGGTCGTTTTGTACGTGTCGCTATGGCTAGCGAGAGAAGTCGTTTCAGCCTTGGTGCAGTTTGTAGCAGAGCGCATGCAGGAGTATGCAAAGCGCGTTGCTCAGAAGGCAGGTGTTGAACTTCTCGATCACTCGCCCCCTGAATACAGCCTTCGGGATAAATTGCTCTATGCCGCCCTATTACTGCTATTGTGTTTTACCATCATCGGCCTTTCGCTGATCGCCGGGAGCCCCGTGCTCAGTTTATATGGGCTTGCTCCACTTCCTGCCTTTTTTAACTGGATAGCTTGGAGCCTCTTTCTCGTCGGGGGAGTCGGCATATCCCTGATATTGGGGATCGTAATGTGGCTGTTGTCTTCTGCCGACGCCGGAATCAACACTGCAATCGCCTCCCAACAAGCTTGCGCCGCGGTCCACCGGCAACCGACCGAATTAGAATTGCGTCTATTATTTTTGTACTTACTACTGTTGTATCGCTTTCATCTGCAATTCGGTCGTCGCCAACCGTAAGTAAAGCCTGCTCGTCCCCCATAGGATACCACGAGGGTTGCCCCTACGATTGCGATCTTGCAGACTTCTTGTATGAGAAGCCTTTTACTGCTCGTCGCCCTCATCGCCGCTTGGGTCGCCGTCGTCGAAGTAAGCGCAGCCCCCCTGCAAGACGTCGTCTCCCAAACCGGGCACATCCACGCCCTGACCATCTTCGCGCATTTTGCCGATGAGGGCGGCTTGGGCCGTGCGGTCCCGTCTTTTGCGACGGGGATTTTTGCCGACCAGCCGGGCAGCCTAACTCACTTTTACCGCGAGATGTCGCGCGGGCAGTTTGAACTCACTGGCGAGGTACTGCCCCGCTGGTACGCATCCCGCAGCAATGCCGCGGTGTACGCAGGCCAAGAGAGCGGGTATGGTCGCTTTGCCCGCGAGATCATCGAGGCCGTTGATGCCGACGTGGACTTTAGCCGCTACGACAACGACGGCCCCGACGGGGTGCCTAACTCCGGCGACGACGATGGGTACGTGGATTTTATTTTTCTCATCTCGGCCTCGGCCCCAACGGGCTTTATCGTCGAAGAGGCCACCGGCGTTGCGCGGCTCGGGTTGGGCAACGACTATGTGAGCCAAGACCGCGCCCTGCGCGGCGGTTTCATCCGGGTCGCCTCGAAGAAAGGTGCCGTCCAGCGCGGACGGTCTTTTGTTGAGGCCGTAGGCAGCATGGCCCACGAGTTTGGACACTTTCTGGGCCTGCCCGACCTGTACGACCGCGAGTTTGATGATGAGCCGGAAGACGACTCGGGCGGCATTGGCTATTGGGGCTTGATGGGGCACGGCAATCGCGGCTGGAACGAGGTCGATGGACCCAATCCCTTCTGCGCGTGGAGCTTGGGGCAGCTCGGCTGGCTGGGGGTAAACAACCAACAACTCAACGTGCTGAGCGAGGACCAGGACGATGTGGCTTTTGCCGATGTCAACGCAGGCGGTGATGTGTATTTGCTGCCCGCGTCTGCGCCTGCTGAGCACTTTTTTCTCGTAGAGTTCCGCAGCCGCCAGCACAGCTATTACGAGCGCAATCTACCCGCCGAGGGCTTGTTGATCTGGCGCATAAATCCCACGCGCAACGGCAATAATATGGAGGCCATCAAACAGGTGGATTTAGTGTGCGCCGATGGGCTTTTTGGCGATGCGGGTTTCCCCTTGGGCCGCGAGGTTGCCCCGTTTAACGGTCGCGACAACCTCGACTTTTGGGCGCACGACGAGCGCTATCGCACGGATTTTGGTGGCAACCTTGGCGACGCCACCGATGTGTTTGACGGCGAGCAATTTACCGATTTTTGGGCCGCGTCCAATCCGGCATCGACGACGGGAATTAGCGTGACTAACATCCGCCGCGCGGGCGATCAGATGGTGGCCGATCTCAAGCTGCAAGATCGCCGTCGCGCCGGCCCGATTGGCGACATGGAAATCTGGCGCGACCGCATTGAGATGGTCGGCGACGTGACCGTTCTGCCCGGAGGGCACCTCGATGTCCGCGCTGGTGCGCAGGTGCAGGTGGGGCCGGACGCGCTGGCTGCGGGTGCAGATACGGCGCGCGTGGAGCTGATAGTGTACGGCGATCTCGTCATCGGCGTTTCGGGGCAGGGGCAAACCGCCTTTCGCTCGGTGGCAGCCGACCCGCAGCCTGGGGATTGGCAGGGCATCGTGCTGCACCAAACGGCCACGGCCTATTTGCGCAGCGTCCTCATCGACCATGCCCACTATGGCCTATTGGCCGAGGAAATCGACCACGCCACAACCTTGGAAGATGTGACCATCCGCCACGCCAGTGCGGACGGCATTCGCTTCGAAAAGGTCGAGGAGGAGATTCTCTTAGATCGCGTGCAGGTCGAGGAAGCAGGTGGAGTGGGCATTTGGATCGCTGGTCCAGGCTTGACGCGGATAAACCGAGCTGAGCTGCACGACAATGGCCGCGCTGGCATCTGGCGCGAGGGTGGGTTTTTGTCGTTGCTCGATAGCCGCTTCAACGCCAACGGCTCGGCTGCGCCCGAGGAGGCCAACTTGGTCTTGGGACGGGGGACCAGCGGCAAGATAACGGGCAATTCGTTTACCGATGGGATTGGAATTTACTGTGTGGAGACGCGGGAAGTCGAAATTGAGGGCAACGAGCTGTACAATCACGAAGTCGGCCTTTGGACTAGAAGCGCGCGCCCGCGCATTGTGCGCAATCAATTCTTCCGCAATGCGTTGGCTATGCGGATGGAGGGGAGCGTGGTGCCGGCTCGGCTGGTCTTGAACGGCGTCCAAGAGGGCGAGCAACTGCTCGACAACCAAACTGATCAACCGTTGCAGGCGATTAACAATTGGTGGGGGAACGAGGACGAGAGTTGGATCGCGGCCCGGATCAGCGGCGATGTCAACTGGCAGCCCTTCCTCAACTTTGATCCGCGCACGCCGTTGGATTTTGCCTTGGGGCAGAATTACCCCAACCCGTTCAACGAGGGTACGCAGATTGACTATCAGATCGGGATCAACGATCCCATTGTCGCCGGCCAGACCATGGTCGAGTTAGAAGTCCGCACCTTGACCGGCGGTTTGGTGCGGCACTTGGTGGAGGATCTGGCGGCTCCGGGGTTGTACAGTGCTTCTTGGGATGGCCGCGACGAGCAGGGCGAGCGCGTGGCTAGCGGCATGTATTATTATATATTGCGCATCGGGCCGATCGTCCACGCCAAAAAAATGATCTTCATAAAATGAAAATCGAGGCGGATTATCTAGTCCTCGGCAGTGGTATTGCCGGTTTGTTCTTTGCCCTCAAGGCTGCTCAGCACGGATCCGTAGCCGTAGTGACCAAGCACGAGCGGCGCGAATCCAACACGCAATACGCGCAAGGCGGCATTGCTGCGGTCATGGATGCGGCTGATTCAGTGGCTAGCCACGCGCAGGATACGATTGAGGCGGGCGCGGGTCTGTGCGACCGCGCAGTCGTCGAAGGGGTGGTAGCCGAAGGGCCGGAGGTGGTGGCCGAATTGCTGGCGATTGGCGCGCAGTTCAACGAAGTGCGGCCTGGGGTGTTGGCGTTGGGGCGCGAGGGTGGGCATGCCCATGCGCGGGTGGTCCATGCGGATGATATGACTGGCCGCGAGGTGACGCGCGCCTTGGTCGCGGTCGTGCAAGCGCTGCCGCAAGTGACCTTGTACGATCACCATTTGGCGATAGACTTAATCGTAGATGAGCAGCGGCGTTGCCACGGGGCTTGGGTATTGAACTCGCAGCAAGCCGATCCTATTGCCGCCTTGGCACCGGTTACGCTGCTGGCCACGGGTGGCTGCGGACAGGTCTTTTTGCATACGACCAATCCGCGCGTGGCCTCTGGCGATGGGGTCGCTATGGCTTGGCGGGCCGGGGCGAGGGTGAGCAACATGGAGTTTATGCAGTTCCATCCAACCATGCTCTACGATCCGGGGCGGCCCTCGTTCCTGATTACCGAGGCTTTGCGCGGGTTTGGTGCCGTGCTGATCGACGAGCGCGGCGCGGCGTTTACCGACCCGTTGCAGACGCGCGATGTGGTGTCGCGGGCCATTGTCGCGCAGATGCAGGAAAGCGGTGCTGAATGCGTCTATTTGGACGTTACCGGCCAAGATGCCGACCAGACTCGCCGCCGCTTTCCCAACATCTATCGGCATTGTCTGGGGATGGGCGTAGAAATGACCGAAACGCCGATTCCGGTGGTGCCGGCGGCTCACTATAGCTGCGGTGGGGTGTGGACGGACGCGCACGGCCAGACGGATATTGCGGGCCTATACGCGGCTGGCGAGGTGGCGATGAGTGGGTTTCAGGGGGCCAATCGGCTGGCGAGTAATTCGCTGTTGGAGGGGTTGGTTTTTGCGCGGCGCGCTGTCGCGCACGCCGGTGCAGTTGCGCCCGTGGCGGTGGGTCGGTTTGAGATGGAGCATACGGGCGATGCTGTTGCGCCCGATGAGTTGGAGGAGCGGCGGGAGTTGCTGCGGCGCTTGATGTGGGACGAGGTAGGGATCGTGCGCAGCGACCGGGGCTTGGCGCAGGCTCAGGAGGAGACGGAGCGGATGGCGCGAGAAATTGAAGCGTTGTACGGTGAGCATCGGCTCGACGCCGAGCTAGTTCAGCTACGCAGCTTGGCGACTGTGGCTCAGCTCATTGCCCGCTCGGCACGGCAGCGTTTGGAAAGCCGCGGCGTCCACTACAACTGCGACCATCCCGCGCGCGACGATGCTTGCTGGCAGCGGCCGACGCTGCTGGTGAAGGATCGGATAGCGGCGTCAAAAATACACTAGTGCCGCCACCTCCGTTTGGAAGGTCTTGAGGGACCACTCCCACTCGCGGCGGTCAGGGCGGCGTTTGACGTAGAGGTAGCTTAGGTCTAGTCCGGTCTGGCCGCTCAGGCTGATGCGTTGGAACGGGAACCAGTCGGCACCCAGACCTAGCGCTATCCCTAGATCGCGCTCGTCGGCTCTAAAGGGTCGTATCCCCGACTTGATATCTGGTTGGCGATCGAGAAAATAAAAGTCCGCGTGGGCTTGATAAAAAATAAAAGGGGCGACTTGGTCGTGTAGGGGTCGGTAGTGCTTGATGGTGGGACGTAGTTGCAGCCTTAGAGAACGATACTGGAATTGGGTATTGTCTCGGTCGAAATTTTCGGGATCGTCGAAAGTGTACTCGCTGTAGTGCGACGAAACATCTATTTCTAAGCCGAGGGCCGTGACGGGAGAGCGTACTTTCCACAGGCTGAGGCGAAGTTCGCTGCTAGAAGGTAGGGCCACACCGAATGCCCAGTTGCCTCGGTCGGCCAAGGGGTCTTGGTCCGCGGCGGCGGTGCTTATCAATAGGGCTATACCGAGCAGCGGGAAAATAAGCATGGCTTTCTTCTCAAAAGAAGTTGGGTCTCAGCTAGAGCGTAGAACATTCCCGCCTAGCCGCCGGTTGGTCTTAGGGTATTCGGTACTGGAGCCACCCATAAAAAGGCGGGATTATCCTTGAAGGAGTAGTCTTGTTTTTTATGTAAGGTTATTCGGCCATCGACAATACAGACTTCTGCGAAGGCGGGGTTCGGCTGAAACCCATCAATGGCTTGTCCATCGTCGCGGCACAGCATCGCTGGCTCAGACGGCCGCACGAAAATGTATATTCGTTGATCAGGGCTATATCCATGACCATAATCTGTGGCCTCGTTAAGCGGTACAAGATAGATTTTATCTACGGCACTCGCCGGCCAATTTACGAGACTTCGAATAACTCCCCCTCCCTCGAACCGCAAAGAAGTATCACTAGTGAGACGTATTCCGGTCGTCACGAGGAATTCTGATCGTCGGTAGGGTTCTTCTACTATGGGAATGATCCTTAGAGAGACGGGATTGTCCTTAAAGGAGTAGTCTTGCTTTTTGCGCAAGGTTATTTGGCCATCGACAATACAGACTTCTGTGAAGGCGGGGTTCGGCTGAAACCCATCAATGGCTTGTCCATCGTCGCGGCACAGCATCGCTGGCTCGACCTCGGATGGCCGCACAAAAACGTAGATCCTGTGATCGGGAGAGTCTTGACCATAACTGGTGGCCTCGTTAATCGGTAAAAAATAAATGGCATCTACGTCACTTGCCGGCCAATCCCTTATAGGTAGAGTGAAATGACGACTCTCACTGAAGCGGGTATCGTCGCCAAAAAAAACACGTTGCGGGTGCCTGGGAACATTGGATGATTCAAAGGACTGTGTTGGGCTCCAATAGTCGCACGCCGTTATCTGGATGGCTAGCAGCAAAGTAAGGATTAAAAAAGACATCGCATCGCTCAAATAGTGGAGAGTGATAAGTGGCGGCATCGTCTTTCATCAAAAATACATCAGTGCCCTCACCTCCGATTGGAAGGTTCTTAGGTATAGGGACCAATTGCTACTAGATCTGTTATTATCGCCCCTAGTATCGTACTGCCCGTAGCGGTAGCCTAGGCTCAGTCCGGTCTGGCCGCCTAAGCTGATGCGTTGGAATGGGAACCATTCGACCCCTAATCCCAGTGCTAGCCCTATATTGCCTGAGCTGCTGCCGCGCTGCCTATACAGATCGATATCTCGTTTATAGCCCCGAAAACCAGCTATGACTTGGCCATACGTAAAAGGGGCGATTCGGTCGTGCAGCGGACGGTAGTGCTTGATAGTAGGACCTAGTCGTAGCGATAGGTAATGATCTTGGAGGGTGGTCGGGTAGGGGGTGTCGGCGTTGGCGGTGGAATCGGCGTAGCTCCACGAAACACCTACTTCCAAGCCCACGGCGGTGGTGGGAGAGCGGATTTTCCACAGGCTGAAGCTGCTTCCGCTATTAGAGGGCAGGGCCACGCCCAACGCCCAATCGCCTCGGTTGGCCAAGGGGCCTTGGTCGGCGGCGGCGATGCCGCTCGTCAGCAGGACGATCCAGATCAGACGGGGGATAGACATAGGAGCTTCTCCTGAAGCACTGATTAGCTGGCGTTAGCGAGATGCTTCGACTCCGCTGCGCTCAGCATGACACGGTCGCAATACCTGTAAATAATATACACGATCAAGCGCGGCCGTGAGTTCCATGCGCTAACTGGCTACCTAGGCTTTCCCCACGCGGTGCCAACACCAGCCGAGCAAGAGCAGCCCCAAGCCGCTGAGCCAGATCGTGCGCTCGACGAAAAACGCCAGCCCTAAGCAGGCGACTAGGCCCACTATGGCTATCCACCGGGGGTAGAGCCGTTGGTCGGCTGGCAAGCGCAGGGCGCAGAAGTTGGTAATGGCGTAATAGACCAGAATAGTGAAGGCGCTAAAGGACCAAGTGGTCTTGATGTTGCCTACGAGGACTAGCCCGGCGATCGCCAGCCCGACGACCACCACGGCAATAGAGGGCGTAGTCTGATCCCGATTGAGACGGGCAAGCGCTTGGGGCATATCCCCACGGCGGCCCATAGCCAGCAGGACCCGCGACAGGCCGAGGATTAGGTTGAGCAGCACTCCGGCCATAGCGGTGATCGCTCCCAAGGCCAGGAGCCAAGAGATGCCGGGCGCGTCAAAGGTGTGGGCGATGACCTTTAGGGGGGCGGCTTTCTCCATGGTGGCCGCGTAAAATGCCTCTGATCCTACAGCGGCTATGGCGACGGCACCGACGCCGATGTAGAGCATCATGGAAATGAGCAGCACGGCGACGATGGCGCGGGGGATTGTCTTGCGGGGTTGGCGCACTTCTTCGCCGAGCGTGGCGATGCGACCATAGCCCGTATAGGCGACGAACATCAGGGCGCTGGCTTGCAACAGGGCCGACCAGCCTTGTTCTCCCAAGAACGGGGTCAGGTGCAGGTTGTGCAGGGCGCTGGGGGTACCGACGATGATGAAGGCGATCAGCGAGCAAAGCGTCGCGGCGACGATGGCGATGTTGACCTTGTTGGTGCGGTTGATGCCTAGGAGGGAGATGAGGGTGAGTACTAGCACGGCTGCTAGGGCGACCGGGGTGATTGATGCGGCCTGATCTAGGGCGTTGAGCAGGTAGCCGGCCAGTCCCATCGCCGCGGTGGCCGCGGTCGCGCTCTTGGCGCAGATGAACATCCACCCGGCAGTAAAGCCGATGGCTGGCGAAGCGTACTCATAGCCGTATTGGTACGTGCCGCCGCTGAGCGGATGGCTGGCAGCTAGCTGGGCGCTGGACAGGCCGTTGCAGAGGGCTACCAGCGCCCCGATGGCGATGGCGACGAGGACCGCCGGTCCAGCGATGCCAGCGCCAATGCCAATGCTGACAAAGACGCCGGTGCCGACGATCGAACCCAAGCCGAGGGCGATGGTGCCGATTAGGCCCAACTCGGGACGCAGGCGTTCGGATGGGGTGGGGGTGGAGGTCATGCAATCAAATATAGTCCGGCGGCGCACTCGCGTCTTGTCTAGGAAGGGAAAAGAGCCAGCGTGTCTTGACTATATGTCTAAAGCCCTTTTACGTACTATACATCACTCATTAACTAACTACGGGGAGAAAACCATGATCCGAATACTGTCATTCGTCCTAGTTGCGATAGGGCTACTCGGTGGAGTAGAAAAAGCTGCTGCTGCTGCAAGGGATGTAGTAGATCGAGAGACGCTGAAGAATTTCGTGCTGGAAGCGAAGAGCCTGGTGGAGTCTGCGCAAGACGAGGCGGAGCGGACGGCCATTTTGGAGACCTTTAGGACCGACGAAGAATGGAGGCATGGGCCGATTTATATCTTCATCACCAGTTACGACGGCGTGGGCTTCTTTCACGCGACCCAACCCGAGCGCGAAGGGGTCAATAATATCGACTCAGAAGACAGCAATGGCGTTAAGATCGTACAGCAGAATATCGCGGCGGCACAAGCCGGGGGCGGATTTACGGAATATCTCTTTGATAATCCGGCGATCGCAGGAGAGGACGAGTCCACTAAGGTAAGCTACGTGGCCCCCATCGAGATTGATGGTGCATCCTATTACATTGGCGCGGGGTTGTATATTGATTCGGAGCAGACAGGTGTAGCACCCATTTCGTGGGGTAGCTTGAAAGGGCGGGTGTAATCGAGCCAACGCTTAGGTCTGCAAAAAAGGAGGCTCACAATGGACGTGAAGGAAGCCGCGCGGACGGCGCGAGAATATATTACCGACCTTTTTGCTGATGAAAATGTGAAACATGTCGGTCTAGAAGAGGTTGAATTCGACGACCTAGCGAAAGTTTGGCACATAACTATCGGTTTCTCTCGACCTTGGGAATTACCTGAGGATCTTCCCGCGCCTTCTTTTAGTTCTGTGCTTGATGAGTTAAAAAAGCCGCCACCTTTAAGACAGCGCTCCTACAAGATCGTTCGAGTGCGCGACAATGACGGTCGCGTCATATCTGTTATGAACCGCGCTCTAGCTGATCATAATTGAGCCAATGGCCCTAAAAGGGATATTCATTGACGCCAACCTGCTCGTGCTACTCGTCGTGGGTGCGACAGATCAAGCGTTGATTTCCAAGCATCGTCGTCTGCGAACATTCATGGTGGAAGATTACGGGCGTTTGGTCGAGCTAATTGAGCAAGTGGCTGGTCAGGTATTCTTGACACCAAACACGCTAACTGAAGCCTCTAATCTACTCGCTCAACATCCGAACCCAGAGCGTTCCCGATTCTTCGCGGTGCTCCGCCGCATCATTGGAAAAAGTGAGGAGATCGTCGTTGCGAGCAAAACTGCCTCCCGCAACAACGCATTTGTGCAACTTGGATTGACCGACGCCGCGCTCTTGGAAGTCATCTCCGAAGAGATCCCGTTGGTCACTGTGGATTTGGATCTGTTTAGGGCCGCTTTTGCCGGAGGAAAGGTAGCAGCGTTGAATTTTACACATTTACAAGCGTTGTAACCCACAGGAGATTCCCCTTGAGCATCGTCGTCCTCGACTTTGGCGGGCAGTACGCCCACCTAATTGCCAACCGCATTCGCCGCCTCCGCGTCCATGCTGAGATTCGCTCGCCAGAGACTGCGGTTGCCGAGTTGCAAGACGCCGACGGGCTGATTCTGTCGGGTGGTCCGGCCAGCGTCTATGACCCGGAAGCCCCGGCGTACAATCCCGAGATTTTGGCGATGGGCAAGCCGATGCTGGGCTTGTGCTACGGCCACCAACTGCTTTGCCATCGCTTGGGCGGTCAAGTCGAGATGGGGACGACTCACGAGTTTGGCGCGGCCTATCTGCATGTTGACAAGGCAGAGGGCGTGCTGGCTGGCTTGGACGCGCGCGAGCGGGTGTGGATGAGCCATCGAGACCACGTTGCAGCATTGCCACCCGGATTTGCCGTCTTGGGCGCGACCGAGGACTGCCCGGTGGCGGCAATGGGCGACGCCGAGCGCAAGATATACGGCTTGCAGTTCCATCCAGAAGTAACGCACACCGTCCGGGGCATGGAGATCCTCGATAACTTTGCCGCGCTGTGCGGTGCCGAGCGGAACTGGACGATGGAGCGCTACACCGAGGAGACGATAGAGCGGCTCCAAGAGCAGGCGAAGGGGCGCAATGTCTTTCTGTTCGTCAGCGGCGGGGTCGATTCGTCGGTGGCGTTTCTCCTGCTCAACCGCGCCTTGGGTGCTGAGCGGGTGCTGGGCTTGCACATTGACAACGGCTTTATGCGCGAGGGCGAGACCGCGATGGTCGAGCGGCTGATGAAGGGCGCAGGCCTGCACAATCTGGAAGTAGTTGATGCCAGCGCGGAATTCCTCGCCGCTACGTCGGGCATTGCCGAACCCGAGGAAAAGCGGCGGCAGATTGGCGAGGAGTTCATCCGCGTCCGCGACCGGGCGTTGGCAGCGCTGGCACTGGACCCGGACGAGTGGCTGTTGGGCCAGGGGACGCTCTACACGGATACGATTGAGTCCGGCGGCACGGAAAACGCAGCGGTTATCAAGACGCACCACAACCGCGTCGGCGTCATCGATCAGCTTTTGGCCGAGGGCAAGGTTGTCGAGCCGCTGGACCAGCTCTACAAGGACGAGGCGCGAACCTTGGGCGAGACGCTCGGCTTGCCGCACCACTTGGTCTGGCGGCATCCGTTCCCAGGGCCGGGGCTGGCGGTGCGGGCTTTGTGCAGCGATGGGCCAGACGCAGAGGACGCTGACTCCGGGTTGGCGCTTGAGACGGTCGCCGAGGCGCAGAAGGTGGCGGCGACATTCGGTCTGGCGCTCGATGTGCTGCCGTTGCGCAGCGTTGGGGTGCAGGGCGATTCGCGGACTTACGCACATCCAGCGGTAGTTACCGGCCAGAGGGAGTGGAAGACGCTAGAGGCGCTGTCCACCGAGCTTACCAATAACTTCCCGTCGATCAATCGGGTGATCTACCTGCTAGGGCCGACACCACGACCGCAGCAAAACATCAAAGCGGGGTATCTGACCCGCGACCGGCTCGATCTACTGCGCCGGGCCGATGCCATCAGCATGGCGGCGTTGGAGCGCCACGGGCTGATGGAGGAAGTGACCCAGATGCCGACGGTGCTGCTGCCGCTGTCGTCGGATGGGGTGCAAGAGAGCGTGGTGCTGCGGCCGATTGCGACTTCCGACTTTATGACCGCGCGCTTTTGCCCGTTGCCGCAGGCGTTTTTAGACGATGTGTGCGAGCGGCTGTTGGCACTAGCAGGAATTGAAGCGGTCTTTTACGACATTACCCACAAGCCGCCGGGCACGGTGGAGTGGGAGTGAGCCCAAGCGGCGAAAACATGTTCGACACCAGCATCCTCGACGAGGCCATAAGAGCGCGACGCCAGCGGCTAGCGGCAGAGCAAGCCGAGTTGTTCGACTGTGTTCATCGCACTCTGTTGGAGCTACGGAAACCTCTCGGAATTGAGGTCGCGTACATTGTAGGCTCGCTGCGGTCGCCCGATTCCTGGCGGGAGTCGTCCGACATTGACGTGGCTGTGACAGGTTGCTCGTCTGTTGTACTCGAAATAATGAAAGCGCTGGAGGACGCTACCGGCCGAGAGGTGGACGTAATCGACCTCGACCGACATCCTTCCCCTCAATCCTTTACCCAGTCCGGAGTCAAGGTATATGGATAAAGAGGCTTTCGCAGTTCTCGAAGCGGGGTTACGAGCGCGTGTCCGGGACATCAGTCGCATCGGCGGTCGCATTGAGGAACGCTTGGGCACGTTTGCCCATAGTGCCGAAGGAGTGGACAGCATGGGGTATCAGCTCCACAACCTCTATGGCGCGTTTGAGCAGTTGTTTGAGGAAGTTGCGCGATTCTTTGAGAACCAAATCGACGAAGCAAGGTATCACGCGGATATGATTAGGCGGATGCAGCTAGAGATCGAGGGCATCCGTCCAGCGCTTCTAGCCGCAGAAACTGCTTCCGACCTAGATGAATTGCGGCGATTCCGCCATCTGTTTCGCCACGCATACACTGCGGATTTGGACCCCGATAAGGTGGCGGATTTAGCAGCTAAAGTCGTGTGCATCCAGCGCGATTTTGCGCGGGACTTTGAGCGATTCTTGGCGCTCTTGCGGCCTGAGTAGCTAGCAGACGAGGGTGTACTGCTTCTTGCCTCGGCGCACGATTAGGTATTTGCCGTGTAGGCCCTCTTGGCACCGCATGCTCCGCGCCATGTCCGTGCAGCGCTCGCCGTTGATGTAGATTGAGCCGTTTTGCACGTCTTGGCGGGCTTGGCGTTTAGAGGGTGAGACGCCGGCCGCGACGAGTAGATCGATCAGTCCTAGTTCCTCCTGATCCATAGCGTGCGTTGGCACGTCGTCAAAACCTTCGAGGATTTCCTCCTCGGATAGGTCCTGAAACTCCCCGTAAAAGAGTGCGTGCGAGATGCGTTCGGCTCGGCGAGCAGCGTCGGCTCCGTGCACTATGGTCGTTGCCTCGGTGGCGAGAGTGCGCTGGGCCTCGCGCCGTTCGGGTTGGTCGCGGACGGTTTCGGCGAGTTGGAGGATCGCGTCTTGCTCCAAGAAGGTGTACGTTTTTAGGTGATCGACGACCTTCTGGTCTTCGGCGTTGATCCAGAACTGGTAAAACTGATAAGGCGAGGTCTTCGCGGCGTCGAGCCAGACTGTGCCCGCCTCGGTCTTGCCGAATTTGGTGCCGTCTGCTTTGGTTACTAGCGGGCAGGTCAGGCCAAAGGCCCGGGTGCCAGCGGAGCGGCGGATCAAATCGGTGCCAGCGGTGATGTTACCCCACTGGTCAGAGCCGCCTGTCTGCAACTCGCAGCCGTATTTTTCATTGAGGACCAAGAAGTCGTACGCTTGTAGCGCCATGTAGCTGAACTCAGTGTAGGAAATGCCCGTTTCTAGGCGCGAGGCGACTGAGTCCTTGGCCAGCATGTAGGGGACGGGAAAGTGCTTGCCGACGTCGCGCATAAAGTCGATGGCCGCGAGTTGGCCGAGCCAGTCGTGGTTATCGACCATGATCGCGGGGTTGGGGCTGTCGAAGTCGAGGAAGCGCTCTAGCTGATCTCTGACTTTCTGCGTCCACTCGGCCACGACGTCGGTGGCATTGAGCTGGCGCTCCTCGGTCTTGCCGCCGGGGTCGCCAATCAAGCCGGTGCCGCCGCCAGCCAAGGCGATGACCTTGTGACCGGCGAGTTGGAAGCGGCGCAGGAGCAGGATTGGCACGAGGTTGCCCACCGTCAGGCTGTCGGCGGTTGGGTCGAAGCCATTGTAGAGCACGATCGGCCCGGTGGCGAGGCGCTCGGCGAGACCGTTGAGGTCGGTGGCTTGGTAGATCAGGCCGCGAAATTCAAGATCGGGTATGATGTTCATTGCATTTCCTTCTGGTATGAGCATAAAAAAAGCCCCTGTTAATCAGGGGCTTGTAAACGCGGTTGAGATGATAAAGCGGACGTACTACCCCTGTCTATGAAGCGGGGTATAGTAATAGTGGCGATTGGCGCGTAAAGTTTGCATCATTCATTCTCCGCGCAAAAATATAACTGCGACCTATCTTTCCGTCAATTAGGAGACTCACAATGACTAATGAACAATACCGAGTGGCCGTCGTCGGCGCGGCCGGTACGTGGGGACGCTATTACACGCGGGCCTACGCCGCTCATCCCAACTGTGAGATTGTCGGTCTCGTCGATCGCGCCAGAGAGCGGCGGGATGCCATCGCCCGGCGCTACGGCGTGGAGAAGGTGTACGACGATCTCGATGGCCTTTTTGCGGCCGAAGTACCCGACATTGTCTCCGCTGTGGTCCCGGTGGGCCAGAATTACCCCTGCGTTACGGCCTGCGCTCGCGCTGGCGTGCGGGTGGTTTCCTGCGAGAAGCCGATTTCTCACGAACTGCACGAGGCCGACGAAATGATCCGCATCTGCCGGGAACACGGCACCTTGTTCGGCTGCGCTCAGGCCGGATGGGCGACGCCGTATATGCCCGAGGTGGTCGAGTGGGTGCGGCAGGGGCACATTGGCCGGCTGACTGCGGCGGCGATTCCGGGTGGGTTGCCGACTGAGGTGTCGGGTGGAGGTTGCGTGCAGATTGCGGCTTTGCGCATCCTCACTGGGATGGATGTGGAATGGGTGGAAGGGTACACCTTGCCGGCGGTGCCGGGGTACGTGGCGGAAGGTACTCCTGTAGAGGAAGGGGATGTGCCTGCATACGGTCGCTTGGGACTGAGCGGCGGCATTGTCTGCGAGGTCGTCGCCCCTGAGCCGGATGGCCGCGTGCCGACCTTTATCTCGGTTGTCGGCGAGCGCGGGCAGGTTTTTTTGGCGCGTCCACGGCCCGTGCTGATCGAGGGAACTGGCGCGGCGGCTTCTCCGGTGTATCCCGACTTTTTGGATCAGCCCGTGGCCGACGCTTTTACCTATACGATCGAGCGTTTGATGCGCGCCTATCGGGACGGCACTGAGCCGTATAGCAGCGGCGACGACTACCGCCACTCGCTCGAAGTAGCCATTGCCTTAGTGCGCTCGGCCCACCGGGGACACGAGCGGGTGTCGCTGCCGTTTGCGGATCGCACGCTCAAGCTGTATCCGCACCCCTATCGCCTCAGAGGCGGCGATGTTGCGGGGTGGCAGAGCATCGGCTACGATGGACCGCCGGTGATGGATTTTTGAGGGGAAACTTCCACTCTGCGCGGCCGCGGGCAGCACAATGTCAGTAATGGCCGCATTCCTATCGCTTCAAGGGCGACGATGCAGTCGGGCGGTAGAGCAGCGGAATCAATCGCCCAGATAGCCTTGGTCTGCCCAGACTTTGCTCGCCAGTTTTTTCGCTGCGGCGTCCGGTTCGATTGCACCCAAAATACTGCTCGGCGGTTGCCCCTTCTTTTTGCGCTCGGGGTCGGGAGACCAGTCGTCTTTGGTATATTTTCTGCGCACTGACTCGCGGCGAAAGTCGGGGATTTCCATTGGTGCTGCGTCGTTCAGTGCCGAACGCCACGCTTGGATTCCGGCGATGCTCATGTCGATGCCGCGGTACACGTCGAGATAGGGTTGCTCGCCGGTGCGGATGGCCTCGGCAAAGTGGTAGCTGGTGAAAAAGTCGCCGCCGCCGTGGCCGGCGCGCGCCGCTAGGCCATGATGCACGGGGAAGTTGGGACTGTACACCGTTTCAACTGGATCGCTCTTGCGCTTTTCCCACGGCTCGTACCACACGCGCAGCCGCTGTTTGTCGCCGTGGCGGCAGTTCTCCATCACGCCCTTGTTGCCGTGGATGCGGACGTAGTTGCCGTGGCCGCGCAGCGCGCCGTGCAGTGACTTCATCACTGCGTCGTTGTCCATCCGACAGATGATTACTGCGGCGGTGTCACTGCGGTTCATGTGCAGCGTTTGGGTGGAGTCGGCGAAGTCAAAGGGGATGACAAAGCCGTTTACTTTTACGGGCCGGGTGTCGGTGATGTACATGACTGGGGCGATGGAATGGGTACAGTAGTACGTGGCGGGGATCCAGTTGCGCCAGTGGTCGCGGCCGCAACTGCGCGCCAGTTTCACTTCGGGCGGGTCGGGGTGGACGTACTCGCCCTCTCCGTATTTGAAGTCGCCGACGCGGCCCTGTTGGTAGAGCCGCTTCATCTCTTGGTTGAAGACCATGTAGGGGTAGTTCTCGGCGAACATGTAAATTCTGCCGCTTTTCTCGACCGCTCGCGCTAGTGCCACGCCTTCGCCCAAGGTATGGCAGGCTGCGGTCTCGCTCATTACGTGTTTGCCGGCGTTGAGCGCTTTGATGGCAAAGGGCGCGTGCTGGTGGAAGTAGTTGGCCAGCACGACCGCGTCCATGTCGCAGCCGAGGAATTCGTCGTAATCGACAAATGTCAGCACGTTGAGCGCCTTGCCTTCTGCAGTGAGGCGCTCTTCCCAAATGTCGCAAATGGCGACCAGTTCCATGCCGGTCGCCGCAGCCGCCTGCATGAAGGAGCGGCCGCGACCGACGCCGACTACGCCGACGCGGATGGGAGGTTGTTTGGTGCGTTTTTTGGCCATGGTTTGATCCTGTGTATTAAAACGTCCCGGGTTTAGGCGTTGCCGGGGGCCAGTAGCCGTCTGGATCTTCGTCCCACGCCGTGCCGCACATCCGGGAAATAACCGCCCATTCGGCTGCGGTCAGGTGGGCGTGATTGTGGAAGAGGAAGCGCTGTAGCCCGGCCTCTTCTGAGGCTTGGAGGATGCGGTAGAGGTCGCCGGAGGTCATGGGATCGCCGCCGTGAGGCATGCGTCCGGTATCGACCCAAGGCAGGATTTTTTGCGGGTCGCCGACTGCGGCGATGGCGCGGCGCGTTTCTTCCTGCACCACCTCGTCGAAAAACGCCTGCGGAAATCCCAACTCCATGTCGGCCAGACACTCCACCTCGGGCAGGCGGATGCCGAGCCAAGCGCGGAGCACCGTCCAGCACTGTGTCTCGCTCAACACCGGATTCCACTCCTGAATCTGCTGTATCCAGCGGGCAACTGTGCCGTACATCCCGTCGAAACCGCGATGCCAGAAGTAGTGTTTGACCAAGAGCAAATCTACGATCTGGCCCCAGGCGTGGAAGTCGAGCGCGGTCATGCCGGAGAACACAGCCGAGCGCGGGCCGTTGCCCAACAGCAGTTGACGCGGCAGCTCGTCGATGGCTTGGCGAAATTCGCGGCCTTGACGGATGCCGTCTTCGCGTCGCCAGCGCAGCCAGTAGAGCGCGTCCTCGTTGATGTCGAAGAGGTTCATCTCTGAGAGCACGCCGTAATCGCCATAATAGTCCACTTCGGCGGGCGTGAAGCTCTGGAAGCGCTGGTGCAAATGCTGGCGGCCCCGTTCTAAGCGTTCAGCGTCGTAGCCTCTAGCCGTTGCTTCTCGGCGCTGGCCGTCGTTGAGCGGGCGGAAAACCGCGTTGCCGTGGTGATACGTCAGCTCGTAGGGAGACTCGGTCCAGCCATCGACAATGCCGCCGTCGGCTTCTGGAAAAGCTGCGAAGATGTCCTCCCAAGACGCAGCGTGTGCCTGCGTGCCGTAGGGATCTTCCTCCAGCGGCAGGCCCTCGGCGGCAATGGTGCCGGAGGCAGGCGCGAAGATCATCACGGTCCAGCCGCGCTTTTTGGCGTCGGCCAGCATGGCGTGCAGGAGCTTTTCTTTGTCGGGTTGTAGGGGGGCATCGCGCAGCTCGGCTTTGAGGCCGCGCTTTTGGTAGGGCGCGGGATCGCCTTTGAATGCGGGGATGGTACTCTGGCCCTGCTCATCGGCAAAGACCAGACGGCCAAAGACAAGGCCGCGGATGCCGCCTTGTTCCCAGGCGTCGAAGATGCGCTCGTAGTCGGACATGACCGCCTCTAAGGGCTGGCCGATGCGGATCCAAGGGGTTAGAGCCATGGCGTGTTCTCCTGTTGATGGGCAGGGCAATATATCGCGTTGGTAGGGGGGCGTCCATAATTATTAGCTATCCTTGCGGCATTGTAGCTTTTCGGCTACACTTTTCTCATGTCAGAGGCAGTATCACACGAGGTCGAGGTATATCAGACAGAAGAAGGTCGGTCGCCCTTCTCGGAATGGATTCGCAACTTGAAGGATCGTACTGCTAGGGCCCGCATTCGCACTCGACTGGCGCGGTTACGATTGGGAAACTTCGGCGACACCAACTCGCTCGGTGGTGGTCTGCACGAGCTACGCATCGACCACGGTCCCGGTTACCGGGTCTATTTCGGTCGGGCAGGTGACCGCCTTGTGTTGTTGCTTTGCGGCGGTACTAAAAGAACCCAGTCACGGGACATTGAACAGGCGCGGATTTTCTGGCGCGACTATAGAAGAAGGTCATTATGAGCAAAGCATCTCGCCCGTATAAAGAAGGGCTACTTGAGGATCTCAGAGATCCCAGCGAAGCGGCTGCGTATTTGACTGCTGCTCTTGAGGATGGCTCCCCTGATGTGTTCCTCCTTGCGCTGCGCGATGTAGCCGAAGCCCACGGCATGAAGCGACTCGCAGAGGGCGCTCAGCTCAACCGCGAGTCGATGTATCGAATGCTGTCCGACCAGGGTAATCCCCAACTCTTAAGTTTGACCGCGGTTCTGCGCGAGTTGGGCTTACGCCTTGCGGTTGAGGTCAGCGATTCCGTGGCAGCCTAAACACCACACCGGACAAAGGAGGTGTCCAATGGACCGCGAAGTGATGACCAACGAAGAGAATTACTGTTTTGACGTGGCTGGGTATTTGCACGTGCCGGGGACATTGACTCGGCCGGAGGTCGAGCGGCTCAATAGGGAGATCGACGCCGTGGGGGCGATGGAGGGGATGCTGGGTTGGCCGGGGAAGGCGCGGGAGCCGTTCCGCGACTTGCTGGTGCATCCGGCGTTGGTGTGGTATCTCAACCAACTCGTCGGCCAGGGGTTTATCCTCGACTGCGCCCCGGAAGTTTGGTGCGAGGAGACCTGCGACACGAGTGCGCCGCTAGTTGGCGGTAATGAGCCTCGGGACCCCGCCATTGCGTACTACTTCCAGAATGGACGCCGCTTCAGCGAGGGGGTGCGGGTACTGTGGGCGCTGGAGGATGTGGAGGAGGGGGACGGCGGCTTTGTGTTGGTGCCGTGCAGTCACAAGGGCAATGTGGCGACGCCAGAGGAAGTGGCGACAGGGGCCGACGATATGGGGCTTACCTTGCAGCCGGCGCTCAAGGCGGGGGATTTGCTGATCGTGGCGCTGGCGACTGTGCAGGGGATGCGGCCGTGGCAAGGGAAAGGACGGCAGCGGCTGTTGAGTTACGAATTCGTGGGACGCGGCGTGATCCGCAGCGCGGGGACGGGGCCGAAGACCGAAGCGGAGCCGCGCCCGGAGTGGCACGCTGAATTGAGTGAGGTGCAGCGGGCCTCGCTCTACAAGCCGGGCTATCAAGCCACGACTCCACCGCCGACGATTGTGACCGATGGTAAGACGACGCGGATGGAGTCTGGGGGTTTTCACCCGTCGCTTTTGAAAGTGGATCCCAACAGCGACATTGACTGCCGGGAATTTTACTTTTGGGACCTCAATGGCTATCTGGTTTTGCGCGGCGTGATGGACGAGGAGTGGTTGGCCGCGGCCAACGAGGCGGTTGATCGCTTTGAGGATCGGATCCAAGTCGGTGAAGAGTTGGCGCGGGGGTCCAAAAGTCTGGCGGGAACTGGGCGGCCCTTGTTGAACGGACTGCTGGAACTGCCCCAGCCCTATTGCGAACCGTTCCGGCGGATGGTCGCTCATCCGGCGGTCGAGCACCGGCTGAATTGGATGGGCGGCAGCGGTGGGCGGATGGGCGGCGCGACGGGTTTTGTCTCGGTCAAGGGAACTAGCGGACACGCGCTGCACGACGCTAACGAGCCGCTCAACCCCGGTCGTGGCTATGTGTACCACAATGGCCGCAGCTATTGCGAGGCGATTACTGTGACTTGGCAACTCAGGGACGTGCGGGCGGGCGACGGGGGTTTTGCCTGCGTGCCGGGCAGCCACAAGGCGTACTACAAAATGCCTCCCGGGGTGAGAACTTGCGACCACGATATGGGGCTGGTCAAACACGTCGAGATGCAGGCCGGCGACGTGCTGTTCTTTGGCGACGGCGGCACGACGCACGGAGCGTTGGCTTGGAAGAGCGAGATTGCGCGGCGGGGTATCCTGATCAAGTATTCGTCGCGCAACTTCAACCGCAGCGGCGGCGAGATGGCCCACCCGGAAAACCGCTGGGGCGAATTGGTCGAGGGGATGAGCGACGCCCAGTTGGCAGTGATGCGCGGCCCGGACCGCGATGTGTTTAACAACAACGTGCCGCGTCTGGACGTGGCCAATGGCGAGGTGAGCGTGTCGTACGAGCGGGGATCGTCGCTCTACAGCAAGGAAGCACCGACTGAGCCGTTGGCAAAGGACAAGAAAGAGCGATAGACCACATCGTGTGCAAGGTGATCCGCAGATGGACGCAGATAGACGCAGAATAGGATACACGAGACGATCCACATTAGAACGTTCAAATCATGCGGATTGCTATATCCGCTGACGCTTGGAGGAATCATGCGCCTACTCATCCTAATTCTCGTCACGGCACAGCTAGTCGCGGCCGACGCAGCCGACTGGCGGCGACCTGTGGCCACTTATTCCATCGTCGCTCGCGACTCTCTTACCGGTCAGCTCGGCGTGGCCGTTCAGTCCCACTGGTTTTCCGTGGGGCCCATTGTTCCTTGGGCTCGTCCTGGCGTTGGCGCTGTGGCTACTCAATCTCTTGTTGATCCGGCTTACGGTCCGCTTGGTCTCGAATTGATGGCCATGGGCAAGACGGCTTCGGCGGCGCTCACCGCTCTGCTAGCGGGGGATGCCGACGCTGGAGTGCGGCAAGTGGCCATGGTCGATGCCGAGGGGAACGTGGCCGTCCACACGGGCGAGCGGGCCATTGCTGCTGCTGGCCATCAGACCGGTGCCCAGTACAGCGTTCAGGCGAATCTGATGGACCGAGACAGCGTGTGGCCGGCTATGGCGCAAGCCTATGAAAATGCCGAAGGCGATTTGGCCGAGCGGCTGCTCGTGGCTTTGGAGGTCGCTGAGGCCGAGGGGGGCGACCTGCGCGGCCGGCAGTCGGCGGCCATTCTCGTGGTCTCCGCCGAGGATACGGGTAGGCCGTGGGTTGATCGCGTGTTCGATCTGCGTGTGGAAGACCATCCCGAGCCGGTGGGGGAACTGCGCCGCTTAGTGCGTCTGGCGCGGGCTTACCACAAGCTCAACGAGGGCGACGAATGGGTGACTGCAGGGGACATGGAGGCGGCTATGGATGCCTACCGCGCCGCGACCGAACTGGTGCCCGATGAGGCAACGGGTGGCGAGGCTCCGTTCTGGGTGGGTGTGACCTTGGCTTCTGAGGGACGCGAGGAGGAAGCGGTGCCCTATCTGCAGCGGGCACAGGCACAGTATGACCGCTGGGCCGACTTGCTGCGGCGTTTGCCGGCCTCTGGTCTGTTGCCAGCCGATGATGCGCTCATAGATCGTCTTACTGCTGCTATGATCGGCGAGTGACGATTCTGGGTGGTAAGATGGTGGATGCATTTCTCAACGAATTAGCTTGGCAGCGGTCGTCTCAGCCCGTGCTCTCGACTATGACGACAGAGCAGACTTGGTGCCGGGTGACGCTCTACAATCCCACGGTGATCAAGGTCGATGGCCAGTACGAGATGTGGTATCTGGGCAACAGTAGTGCCACGCGCAACAACGACATGGATTTGGGCTATGCCGAATCGGAGGACGGCCTGCATTGGACGGCCTTTTCCGACAACCCCATTCTGCGCACGGGCGAGACCCCCGTGGGCCAAGCGTGGCAGACACCGCACGTCCTCTTTGATGCCGATGAGGGTCTGTACAAGATGTGGTTCGTGATGAGCCAGCGCCTCGGTACCACCAGCAAAGGCCCTCTTATGCGGCAGATGCTTGGTTATGCCACCAGCCCGGATGGCCGGCGCTGGGAAGTTCATCCCGAGCCACTCTACCCGAGCGGTCGTCGCCCCTGTGTGCTCAAGGATGGCCCGGCCCGCTATCGCATGTGGATGAATTCTGCGCCAGCGGCGGACGACGATTTTCGCGCCATGGCCCGCCACATCTACCGCTTTACCTCGGCCGACGGTCTGCACTGGAGCCGCGATGCAGAACCAGCGGTCGTGGCCAATGAGACCCACAGGAGCGTCGTCTATCCCTATGTCCTAGAAAACAACGGCACCTACACCATGTGGTACGGCTGTCATGTGGCGGACGGCATTTTCGAAATTTATGCCTCGACCTCGGCCGACGGTCTGCACTGGACGCACCACTTTGAGCGCTCGGCCTTTCCGGCCACGCGCCATCCCGATCACTTTGACGGTCGCTACACCTCAACGCCGTGCGTCCTCGCAGACGGCGACCGCTATTTGCTCTATTACTCGGCCCGCGACCAAGGCAATATCTACGGAGCGGGAGACGGCACAATACAGGTTGACCAAGACGGTATTTACCGCCACATCGGCGTCGCCGTCTGCGAAAAATAGATGGTTGAGGGTTTGCTGGCGACAGGGCCTACATCCCTTGGATCGTCTCACCGCCGCTATGGTCGGTGAGTGACGGCACATCGTTTACTTTTGGCGAGATCTCTTGAAGTAGCGAATCTGATCCTCTGGACGCAGATCCTTTGTTTCGAGATAGTGCACCTGCTGTACGAAATGAATTTCCTGCATCATTTCGTCGTGCGGGAATTCTGCCCGCACTTCTTCTCGGATTCTCTCCCGCTCAGCATTTGTCAACTTGCTCATTGGTAACTCCTATAGCTCTGGTGGAGCAATGATCTCAACTTGCCCATATCCCATCAGAGAGTTTACTAGGTTTACTTCTCGACGGGTTGAGACTTTCACAAGTTGTGTGAAGTTCCAACTGCATAGATAATCGACTCTGTTCACTACGGCGATTGCTACATGCTGAGCGTCAGCGACGTACCGATCTGGAAAGATTCCTCTCCGCATGAATTCACTGCTCAGTCTTCCGGCTTCATCATTGAAGTCGAGAACGGTAAAGTCATCAATCAGATTCTTGAGAAGCTGTCGTTTCTCGATAGCAGGTGTGTCCAGAATCTCTTGCAGGACGACCTCAGAAATCACAGCTTCAAATTCCAAGAGCCGTCCAGACCAGAATTCCTGGGTCAGCCGTTGCCGATCAGGAGCTCTTTCGTCGTGATAGGCGCTCGGGACAGAAGCATCCAAGTAGGCTCTTTGTCGTGCTGCCATGTAGTTCCTTTAACAATAGAGATCACAAACTGCGCGGATAATAATATAGAAGAACTCTAATGCTTTTTCTATATCTGCCTGTTGTTTTTAAGTAGTCAATGCAGATAATTGAGGCCGGGTGCATGAACGCACTCAAAAATAAAATCCGCGCGTCGTCAGAAGAGTGTTTCCATGTGAATGAGTCGCCTGCTATAGCTTCAGGAGCACCTTACTCGACGACAATCGAATGGATCGTGGCCGCTGCCATGGCCTCCCAGTCCACGGCGAGGCCGAGGCCCGGCCCAGCGGGTGCATAAGCGTAGCCGTCGGGTTGGGCGCGGATGACGTCTTGCATTCCGTATTCGTAGGGTTCGCAGGGAACCGACTGCTCGAAATAGGAGCAGTTGTCGTGCGCCAGCATCAGGTGCAGGTTGGCGGCCGATACGAGGCTGTATCCCCACGACATGATCTCGCATTTCATGCCAGCCGCTTCGGTGAGGGCGATTGCTTTGTTGGTCTGGGTGATCCCGCCCATCATGGCTGCGTCGGTGCGGGCGCGGCCCCACGCCTTTGAATGGAGGGCTTCGGCAAAGGTGTGGAGATCCTGGAACCAGTTGCCGGACGGCAGGATGGGTATGGTTACTCGGCTGGTCAGCTCCCGGTAGCCGTCGAGGTCTGAGTCGTGTAGCGGGGCTTCAAACCACGTAAAGCCCATGGTTTCGAGCTCTTGGGCGACTCGCAGGGCACCGTCGCGGTCGTAGTTGTTCTCGGCGTCGAGCATGAAGGCGACGTCGTTGCCGGGGTACTGCTTGCGGACGGCGCGGGCGAGTTCGAGGTCCAGTTCGGGAATGCACCAGGTGTGGAACTTGATGGCCTTGAAGCCTTGGGCGATGAACTCCTCGGCGTTCTTCAGATAGGATTCGACATCCTCAAATAGCGGGGTGCTGGCGTAGGCGGGGATTTTGTCGCGCGCTCCGCCCAACAGGCGATAGAGCGGCAGTCCCGCTGTCTTGCCCGCTAGGTCCCACAGGGCGATGTCGATGGCGGCCAGCGATTGGGGCGGCAGCGGAAAGACGCGCGGTCTAATCTCGTGCCAGATACGTTCCCGCAAGAGCGGGTCCTTGCCCAGCAGGATGGGGGCTAGGTGGCGTATGGATTCGGCAGTATAGCGCTCGAAGTCAAAGGAGGTCGCGTTCCAGACGCTGGCTACGCCCTCGACGCCCTCGTCTGTATAGATGCGGACGACTGTGTTGGTCGAGTATTGATCTGGCAGGTCGTCCGACCAAGTGAAGCGGTCAACTGGTGGAGCTACGGTGCGTATTTCGACTTTGGTGATGTGCATGGAATGCCTTTCGTGAGGATGAATTTATAAGGCAGGTTCGGATGCTAAGTTCTCGGGGTATATTTCAATTTGCTCTGCGTACTTCTCCCGCAGTTGGCTTAGAAAAGCTTCAAAGCGCTCTTCAATGCGCTGGCCATTTGCCGAGCGCACCATCTTTTTCACGGTTTGCTGAACTTCGGGATGGGCAAAAGGTAGCAATCGGGCAGGGCGTTGCTCCAGCGTGCGAAACACGATGTATCCCGGCCAGACTTTTTCGCGCGGCTGGAAATGCACCAAGAAAGGCCCGCCGACTTTTCCCACTGGAGTTTTGCGGACGGCTGCTAACACTTCCGACATGGTGTGCGGGGAGTGGACGTGTTGTTCGTCTTCCTCGCGGTGGATGTGGTAAATGTTATAGTGGAACCAAGCGTCGTGAAAGCGCGGATAACCTTGGGCCAAAGTCCACATGTCGGCTCCTTGGCGCACTTTTTCGGCGACGTCGAGTGCATCTGCTTCGTGGTGGAGCAGGATGGCTTCGTAGATGAGCAAATTGGGATCGGTAAACCAGGATAGATGTTCCTCGTAATAGGTCCGCATAGCAGCTTCGTTGACAATCGGCGCTTCTGCCTCTAGGCGGCGCAGATCTTCGATCATTAGTAGCGATTGACGCTTTTCTAGGTAGCGCTTCATCTCGTCGTCGTCGGCTAGCCCGGCCTGCTGAGCGGCTAGCGGCAACAGTACGGAATCAACTACCGTGCGTCTGGCGTACCGAGCGATGCTCGCGGTATCTACGGTTACGGGACGCCGCTGGGATGGGGTTGCTACGAGCCATTGTAGGTACTGCCCAAGTGTAACCTGTCCTCCTTCGTAGCGTATTAGCGGCTTTGTTGAGTGCGCCTCGTCGAACTCAGGGATGCCGTGAGAGGCGGTTTTGCCCAGCTTTACTAGCTGCAACCAAGTTTCTTCGACTAGCTGTAGATTGAACTGTTTTCTGATGTTCGTGCGAAACTCCGCCGTGCGCACGGCAAGGCGATCCGCATAGAGCCGATCTTTGATCCTCTTTTTTAAGGACTCATAGGGTAGCGGGCGCTCGTCCTCCACGCGCACGATGTGGAAGTAGCCCTCTCGGCCTTGGAAAGGCTCAGACAGCTCGCCGAGTTGCATGGAGAAGAGCACCTTACTGACGGGGCCGATCATCAAGGACTCGTCCCAGTAGCCCAGGTCTCCTCCTTTATCAGCGGTCTGCTGGTCTAAGGAGAAACGACGGGCTAGCTCGGCGAAATCTTCGCCGTCTAGGAGTGCTTGGTAGAGTGTCTGCGCTTCTGCCGCTGTTTTTACCATGAGATGCCGTCCCCGCACCTCGCGCTTGGTGTGCAGGTCGCTGTTTTCGTAATAGGTTCTGATTTCTTCGTCAGAGATCGTTATGTGGCTTTTAACCTCTCTTTCGATGAGGCGTTCTACGGCTTGTTGTCGGCGCACGCGCTCTAAGCTGGATAGGACCGGTGCGCTCTTATCCAGTTCCCTATTCTTAGCCTCTATGAACAGCAACTCGCGGTTGATAAGCGTCTCTAGGACATCTCGCTTTGATTGTTTTTGCTCCTGCGGCAGTTTGTCCCAGACCCGTTCCACCTGATCGATTGCGATGGTGCGATCGGCGATCCGCGCTGCTACAGAATGGTTTTCCGCGCATCCCAAAAGGGAGCCGAACAAAAGGACTGCGATTATCACTATAGCTTCTCCACAGTTCAGGATTGTGCGGGGAGGGTAAGGACGCGGTAGAAGTTCTTAGTGAAGGGCGAAGTTTGCAATTTATTGCACAGGTTCGAGTTCGAGGAGTACCAGCAGCCATGTGCGCGCCCAGTAGGCGCTGTTGATATAAGGCGTCTCCGCAGTGGGCCAATTTTGCCAGTAGGTTTCGTTGTGGGGGATTCTGTGGTACCACTGGAGTAGCGGGATGGAGGGCAGTTCGCGCAGCCAGATTTCCATGGCTTGGCGAAAGTGTTCGAGCAGTTGTGGATCGTCGGGGGCTGTGCCGGCCATGCGATCGATGATTTGGTCGAAGTGGGCGTTTTGCCAGCGCCAGAAGTAGATAGCGGCTGTGCCGGTCGGTTGCACGTAGCGGCTGTGATAGAGTCTGAGGGTGAAGTACGGGTCGCGCACGCTGCCCGCATTGCCGATCAGAAAGGCCCGGGCGTCGCCCACGGTCATGCGGGTGTAATAATCGGAAGTCATTCTGAAACCGGCATCGAAGCCGGCGCGGCGTAGCTGTTCGACTAACACGGGGACGATGTCGTGGAGATTTGGATGCAGGTCGATGGTGATTTTGAACGGCGTGCCTTCCTTGGTCCAGATGCCTTTTTCGAGGACCCAGCCTCGGCGCTGCATGATCTCTGCGGTCTTGGCCGGGTCGTGTGTGCCCACTGGATAGCGGGCGAGCAAATCCTCGATCTGATTGGTGAAACGGCGCAGGGGTGGGAAGTCTGGAAAGGGCAGCAGGGAATAGGTTCCTGCGCCCTGCCAGCCGACCTCGACGAGTTGCTGCCGGTCAATGGCGTGGTTGATGGCCCAGCGGATTTCCGCATCTGCAAACGGCGCTTCGAGATTGTTAAAGCCCAAGGCGATGGGCCACCAATCGAGGTAGCCGTAGGGAGGTTCGCGACCGGTCCAAGTGGATACGGCGGGATTCTGGTCGAGAATGGTCTTGATATTGGACGGGCGCAGATCCAGACAGGTGTCCATTTGGTTGCTGATCAGCAATTGCACCCTTTTGTCTTCGTCCATATAGGGCAGATAGATCAGGCGTTCTACGCGGGGGAGTCGGCGAAAGCCCGTCTCAGCCGCCCACCAGTCTTGCCGCAGATCCCAGATCCGTTGCTGAGGCTCGGAGCGGACGAGCCGGTAGGGGCCACTGACTACGGGCCAGCCGCGTTGGATATCTAGGTTGGCGAAGGTTTTCGCGTCTTTTCCCTCCCAGATGTGCTTGGGGACAATGGGGATGCCGTTGCCGAAATTGTTAGTTAAATACTCGAATACGAAGCGCGGATTTGGCGATTTTAGCGCGATTTTCGCCTGTAGGTCGTCCACGACGCTGGCTTCTGCAACCCATAGCTCCATATCGACCGAGGCGTTGAGGACGGGAGCGTTCTTTTTCAGCATGTCGATTGTGAATACCAGATCCGCCGCAGTCCAAGGCGTGCCGTCGCTCCATTTTACTCCGTCTCTGATGTGGATGGTTACTTCAGTGAAGTCGTCGTTGTACTCGTGACCGGTGGCGATCCAAGGTATGAGGTTTTGTTCTTTGCCATAGGGGTTGTAGAAATAGAGCGGTTCGTAGAGGAAGTTGTGGCCGGTGCTGGAGATGCTGCCGGGGAGAAAAGGGTTGAAGGAATCGTAGTCTTGGATTTGACCGGCGCAGGTGTTGGGCGGCGTGCAGTTCATTATGAGCGAGCGGTTGCGGGGGACGTCAGCTTCGTCGTTGACATCGCCGCCGCAGGCAAAGAGCAGGCAGCAGGCGAGTAAGCCGCTTAGCACGCAGTTAAACATGAGGGACAGTCTCCATGGACCAATCGTCGTGAAAGTTGACTTCCACTATGCTATTAAATACCTTGAACGGGCAAAAGGGCGTATGGTATAACTCTTCAAAAAGGAGGTTTTAGTTGTTAGCAGAAAGAGCATATCTGACAAACAAAACAGCCAATTTAATCTCTAAAAGGAGGCTAACCATGAGAGTCTGTGCTGTTTTTGGCGTTCTGCTGTTGGCTGCGAGCACGTGCTTGGCGCACAGCAACGCCAATGGTTTTGGGTATTTCGCTTTGGAATGGCCCTCGGATGTGACGTACGTCGCCGATGGCGAGGACGGAGATTGGGCGTGGTACGATCCCAATTTTATCGTCACGCCCGACGAAATGGGCGAGGTCGTACAGCAGGTGATTCCAGACAAGAGCGATATCGATGTTTCCATAAGGACCGCTTGGACGCAGGCACCCGACAACCGCATCTATGGCTTTGTGCGGGTGACGGACGATTCGCTGCACGCGGCCGAAACGGATCCGGAAAACGGGTGGTTTGAGGACGATCTCGAAATTATTACCGACGGCGACCACAGTGGTGGCCCGTACCGCGATCCGAACCAAGTAAACGCGCAGCAGTGGACCATGCACGTGCAGGTGCCCGGTGGGTATTCGACGCCCTACGGCAACGGCACGACTTGGTTGCGCAAAGACGCCGATCCGGCCAAGCAGTGGGCCACGGCCTACATTGAGGCCGATGTCAGTCTCAGCCCACCTGGTGCTACGCACGGCTCGACCAATGTCACCTTAGGCTATGAGTTCGCCATGCCGCTGTGGGTCAACTTGGAAAACGACGAGGCCTCCACAGAACGCGTGGTCCTACAGCCGGGCATGACCGTTGGTCTTACCTACCAGCTCAACGAGGCCGATACGACGCCTTCTGAGGGTGCCGCCCGGACGCATCAGCTAGTCACCGGGGACGTCAACGGGGCGCATAGGGATCAGGATTTCGCCTCTGACTTTACTCTATTGACCGTAGGTGAGTACACCCGGGGCAGCGATGCCGGCACTGCGGTCGAAGGCAGCGCCTGGGGAAAAATTAAGGCGACTTTCGACGAGTAAAATTTCTTCATTCTATGTACAGCGGGGGAGGAGAGGTGTGACTATCTCTACTTCCCCGCTTTCGCGTTTTGTAGGACGTTTGGGAAGCGCTTTGCCATGAGTCCATACTTGAGTGTCTTGGTGTTGCTGGTGCTGGTCGGTTGTGGTCGCTATTTCCCAGGACCGATCGAACCTGCGCCCGAAAATCGCCAAGAAGCCTATGCTTCGGTCGAGGACGACGGAACCATTATCGCCGTTTTCAACCGCCTTGAAGTCTCTCTGCGTCCCATGACGGACGGAGAGTTGAATCGGCAGTTTGCCGACTACTCTAAGGCGGGTGCCAATTCCAAGAACCCCTATACCTTTGGCAACTGGAAGCCGCTGGGCGACACCTACACGCCGCCAAAGTACACTGTCTTTTCGGTTCAGGTGAAAAACTACGAGTATCCCAAAGTGCATCTGGACCCCACCCGCATAACCCTCGTCTCCCAACAGGCTGGCCGCGAGTACGATCCGCTCAATAGAACGGACATCCTCGAATTCTATGCTTCCATGATTCCCGGTTATGCGGGTAATGCCTACAGCGTCTTTCAGGAGCGCCGGGAGATTCTGACCCGCACCATGTATCCAGCCGAAGATGTTTTTAGCGGCCAAGAAGTAGAGGGGTATATAGTGTTTCCCGCGTTACCTCACGATATCAATGAGTTTACAGTTCACCTCAGCGATGTGGCGATTCGCTTCGACTTTAGGCAGCAACCCGTCGAGACCATAGATCTGGCGTACCGGTTCCAGCGCGAGGTGTTTAGAGGGTATCAGCCGCCGGCAGATTGGGCGCAGGAATGAGATTGCTTGCGGGCAGCCTCGCTCTGTGCGGAGTATGTTGGCTGAGCGCACCGCTCGAAGCACAGGTCGAAAGCTATCGGGTCGGTGGGGACGGGCTTTCTTGGGATTCTCAGGCCGCAGTCGCCGGGGGAGTAGATATGCAGAACCCGGCTCTGATTCGTCCCATCGGTTTGGCAGAAACCGACAATATCCTCCGCTCGCTCGACTGGAGCGACTCGCCTACCTTGGACTTTGTCGCCGAAGGCCGTGCCCATATCTGGGACAACGCTGCCATTGAAGGCTCGGCCGCCGCTTTGGTCGATGGCGATGAGCAGACTTCTTCCGGCGACCGCTTCAAAGGGCTGGGCACCGATCAGACCGGTCGCATCTTTTTTTTAGACTTAGGGGCTTCCTTTCCGGTCAATCGCCTGGTCTATTTCCCCAGTCCATCCTTTTCCGACGACTTCCCGAGGGCCTTTGAACTTGCCGTGAACGATGGCCGCGACTATACCCAACAAGGGGCACCGCGCTATCAGGTTTTGAAACGCGTTGATTTGCAGACCGAGCCGAGGACGGTGATCGACTTTCCAGTGCAGCTAATCCGCTTTATCAGGCTGCGCATCCTGTCGCCCAATCCGTTTGAAATAGCGGAGATCCAAGCCTTTGGCACGGGTTTTGTCCCCAAGGGCACGTATCTTTCCAAGCTCATTGAATTGCCCACAGCAGCGATTCTCGGTGCGCTCTCTGTCAAAGCCACTAAGTTGCGTCGGCAGCCGGACGGCGTCCTGCTCCCAACAGCGGCAGCCACCGCGTCTGTGGACCTGACCTTGCGCAACGGCACTGACGAGACTCCCCTGGTCCATTTTGAAATCGTCGATCGCGAAACGGGTTCGGAGCAGCCCACGACCGCAGACGCCTATGCCAAGTTGGCAGAGGATTTTCGCGGTTCTATCCTCGACGATGCCGAAAACTGGACTTGGAAGAATCCGATCCGCATTGATTCGACGGGGACTTTTACCTATCCCCTCGAACTGCCCGGCCCAAGGCAGTATTTCGATTTCCAGCTTTTTTTTCGAGGCACTTCTACCGATCTCGTCCAGATAGATAGCTTGGCTATTAGCTACTCACTGCCGTTGGCCGACCGCGCCGTAGGCGAGGTGGCCGTTCTTGCAGATCCGTTCCCGCCCGGTGGTGTAGTTGCGGTGCCAGCAGGTCGAGACACCCTTTTTACCTATGACATTCGGGCGGAATTTGACAGCGATGCACAGGTTGGGTTCGATGGTTTGCACATTGCGACCCAAACCGAACCGACGTTGCTCAAATTTGAAATGGGAGAGCCACTCGTCGAGGTAGTGCCCGACAGCGTCCACGCGGATGCACAGGGGCTGATGCTGTACTTCCCATCGAACCGGGTCACGGCGAGCAACAATCAGCCGCTGCGCGTTACTTTTCGCACGGCCATTCTGGTCTATGCCACTGATTTGGTGAGCCACTTAATCGACTCTGGGGGCCGTTTACCCCAGCCCGTTGCTGCCGGCGATGCCAGTGCGAGTGTTGGCACCAACACCAACCGGGTCTTTTTCTCCAATGCCGCAGGGGGTGGGATTTTATCCGCGATGCAGGTCGTACCGGCGGTATGTACTCCCAATGGGGACGGCGTCAACGAAGAGAGTCGCATTGCCTTCCAAGTCCTGCGTCTGGTGCAGGAGGTCGATTTTTCCATCGGCATCTACGATTTGGCTGGCCGCCGGGTGCGTCAGCTATTTTTCGACGCCTTGTCCGCCGGAGCCTATGAGCACACTTGGGATGGCCGCGATGCGACCGGTGAGCTGGTGCCTCCAGGGGCTTATATCGCGCGCATTGCGGCTGAGACTGAATCGGGGGAAGAGGTGTTGGCTAGGACGCTCGGTGTGGCGTATTGAATTCAACGATCGCTGATGGAACTGAAATCGCAAATCATTACGGTGGTGTCGTAAGCTGGATGTCGTAGTCTTCTAAAGCGCTGAGGAAATCGGCGTTCTCAATCAGGGGAGCGATCCCTAGCACGTCTAGCTTGCAAATCGCCCGGTCGAATATCGCTATACATAGATGCCCCGTGAACCTAGACTGAAACAGGAATCCATCGGCTTCCGAAACGTCGGCAAAAGTGGCTGCGGATAGCGCACGGCCTGCGACTTGGTTCGAGTCATGGGCAACTGCCGTAGGGGCACCGATGCGGATCGGTCCATCTCCCCGGAGATCTATTAAGGATAAATCCTCACGAGATCGGACCGACACCACCAACCTAGCCTCAATGTCCGCTCTCGGTAGTTCACGACAGCGACGGCGCGTGAACCGGTTACGCGCCACAGCCTCCCAGAAGCCGCACCGCACCGATTCGGCGACATAGAGGACAGCATAATTTCCGGCTGGATCGCTGAACCGGCTCGCCGAGGGAACGGTGCCGAGCGGTTTCCTGCGGTGTTTGTGGTGGATCACGCGGAACATCTGCTCTACCCGAATCACGCGAATCTGCCGACGAATGCGCTCTGGATCGTACTGGGCGCTCACGCAAAATCGCCTTGGGTGTCCCCTATAACAGCCGCCGCCACTTGATCGAATTCGCCTTTGCGAAGAAGATCAAGAGGTGTAGCCCCACCGATGGCGGCACGCGGCGTTGTTAGCCAGATCCACGCGGCATAACCGTCGTCAAAATGCGGAGTGATGCGATCTAGCCCGTCGAGAGGCCGACCGCGCCCGTCAAACTGCCCAGCAGGAAAAACATAGCCACGCTTGGCACCTTGCCATCCGATGATTCGGCCTTTCTGTAGCCAGTCGTGAACGGATTGACGGGTCTTGAGACCGGCGCGACTAGCCAGTTCTTTCGAGGTCAGCAATTCCTCCTTCTTTCCGGTCTGGGTACGCGCTATGATTCGTTGCTCCGCCTCTTTCGCATCGACCGAAAGTGGGTTAGTTCCCCTGATTATCTCAAGGTCCTCGCCAGCACTTTTCACTGAGAGCGCATCCGCCGCGACCGCTAAAGCGGACTGCACGGCGTCGGGGTGTGCAACCAATGTAGCAATCGCATACGGACTGAGGTTTTTTGCAGCATCCTGCACCACGACGGTCAACGCCTCTACGTCTCGATTCTTCGTTTGTACCATGGTATCACTCCTTATGAAAGTGAAACTATAGTAGAAATTTGGTCTATTTGGTCTATTTGGTCAATGTGCCTAATGCGAGGTTGTCCTACGTCCCCTTCTGCACCAACCCCACCTTATCGCTCCACAAGCGCAAAATCCGCGCCGACTCGCGCAACAAATGCACGTATAGAGAACCGGCCCGGCGTCTTTTCTCTAGCCGCTCTCGCTGATTGAGCGCCATGTTGAACTTGCCTCGGGCTTGGGTGACGGCCCGCTGGCGGTTGTCAACGGCGATGGTGAGGACGCGCTTTTCGAGGGCCTCCTCAGAGTCGGCGTTGAGCGCCCGCAGCGACCAGATCGAGGTGTCGCCAGCAAGGCACTGGTCGGTGTAGGAAAAGACGCAGTGGCCCATGATGCGGCCCTCGGCTTGGAGCTGTTGTGAGGTGCAGAGTTCGTCGATGGTCCAGACGAGGTTGCACTTGAGTTGCGCGTCGTATTCTTCGCGGCGGAAACCAGCCAGACCCGTAGCCGCCCACGTCTTGAGCGGCACGTCTTCTGCTCCCGACAACGTCTCGTGCCACTGATCCACTTGGTTGAGCAGCTTGGCGGCACTGCGGCCCTTCATGCAGAAGTTGGGCTGTGGCGGTGGCCCTGTGATTTGGGTGCCATCGGGCTGCGCAATCTGCTGGGGCAGGTACTTCTGGTGGCGGATGTAGTCATAGACCGGCAGGAAGTAGGTGCGGTGTAACATGGGGTAGTTGTTGACGTAGAAGTGGATGACCGAGATCCAGAAGTCCTCGTTTTCCAACGAGTCACCCAGCGGCGTGGCGGCTACGTACCAAGAGACGTGGGAATCGCCGCCGAGCGCCTCCGCTTGGGCGATGCGCAGTGCTTGAAGCAGTGTATGGTGTGGATGGTTCATCTGCATGAAGATATGCGCCATGCGCTTGGTGACCTTCATGGGCACACCTGCGGTACGCAAGTTTTGGCCACCGGCTACGTGCTTGAACCATTCTTGTTGTTGATAGGCTTCCGCAGTATGCCCTTGGAGCCAAGCGGTGTCCATGGGTGCGGGGACATCGTAGCGGGCGAGCAGGTGTCGTGCCAGCGACTGAAACTGCGGCCGCTCCTTGGCCGTGTCGGGCCGCCACGCCTCTACCGGGCGCAGCCAGTCGCGGTGGTGCCGTGCGAGCTGTCCGAGGGCGGCGATATAGGTGTTGGCGCGGTTGGCACCGAGGCGTTTGAGCACGGGCATGGGCCGCAGCAAATGGCCGTATTTTTCGACGTGCAGGACTAGGCACCCTAGGGCCTCTTGGGCGTCTGGGGCGCTGGCTAGCGCGTTGCGTTCGACGCGCAGCCGCGAGAGCAGGTCGTTGAGCTTTTCGTTCTCTAGCTCGCCGTTGAATAGCCGACGGATCAGTGCGGCGCGGCGCGGGTCGTGCTCTTTGCTGGCTGCTGGATCTACCGAGGGCTGCAACGCGGCGAAAAGCGCTCGTTCCTCAGCCCGCTCTTGTGGCGTCTTATCTAACGCCGTGCTCAGGCCGTGCCGGTGGCACCAGAGCTTGTAGGCGGCGATTGTGCCAACGCCGAGCGCGGCAAAGTGCGCGGCGAGGGCTTCGTCCACTTGGTTGGGGAGCAGCAGGGCGTGTATGGCGTTAGTCATCTTTTCGCTAGTCTGTGTCGAGGGTGAGTGGATTTTAATTCTAGGGCAGGACATCAACCGTGACAAGCGGTTTCCCCCGCTCGCGAGGGGTTTATAGCGTTATCGTTCTGCTGTATCTTCTGTCGCCTAAGGTAGGGGCGGTTCGCGAATCGCCCCTACCCGGCGCATTCAGTCGGCGGGATCTTACAAGGGCAACCCCAAGGGTTGCCCCTACAATGCGTAACATTAGCGATTCACTAGACCGGCGATCCCATCTAACATGGGGGTTGCAACGTAGAGTTCGGACGAATGAAAATTACTTTCATTGCCGTTGCTGCGGTGTTGTTGAGCGGCACCGAGTCGTTGCGGGCCGAGATCCACACTTTGGTCCTCGGACAGGGCGGGGTGCCATGGGATGAACTGGGCGAGCGAGTCGTGGGCTTGGAGACGGTCCCAAACGATGGTGCCCTGCAGCCGCTTGAACTTTTGCCGCAGCAGAATATCATCGCCGGTCCCCGCACGGAAAGCGGCGAATACACCACGATTCTGGGCAGCACTTGGCAGCTAGGCAAGCAGCCCAAAAGGGACGATTTTGAACTGGGGGTAACGCCCCGTTTCTGGACCAGCATTCTGCCTCTCTACCACACGGCACCCTTTCAGGTCATCGACGGCGATCACACTACGGTGACCAAGCTGCGCTGGTCGGTAGTGGGTGGGGGTCGCCGGGAAGATATATACACTTTCGACTTTGCGTTTCCCATTCCCATAAACCGCGTGGTATTCTATCCCCCGGCTACCGGACTAGACGAAGGCGGAGGCTTGAGAAAGCAGCGCTTCCCCCGGGCCTATGAAATATCGAGCGCCAGAGAACCGGTGGATTTTCTCCTGCTCAGCGAAGAAGACAGACCTCACACATTAGAACAGGTACTATCGCGCACCTTCGTCAACTCCGACCGCGTTATAGATGTCCGCTTTCCCACGCAGACTCTGCGTTTTTTGCGCATTGCCTTCAATCTGATCGCACAGGTGTACATGCTGAGCGAGATTGAGGTGTACGGCGAGGGTTTTGCGCCGGAGACTAGTTACCGCACAGCGGTTATCGACTTGGGAGCGCCGGTGAATTTCGGGCGCATTTTTTGGGAGTTTGAAAAGTTTCGCAAAACGCCGGGCGAACCAGAACCCATTCCGGCCCCGGACGCGCCTATTAGCTTAGTGTTGGAAACGCGCACTGGCAAGGACGATAGCCCGGAGGCGTATTACATCATCAGCGACATAGGTGCGGAACGGCAAGTAGAGGAAGCGGTTTACAACAAGGCGCTGGAGAAATCGCCCTTTGTCCAGGGAAACCGTCCCGGTGACAAATCGTCGATCAAGCTCGACGAGCAAAACTGGAGTTTCTGGTCAACGCCCTACGACCGTTCCGGCCAGTTGCTCCGTTCGCCGGATGCACGGCGCTATATGCAGCTTCAGTTCAATATGGTAGCTGAGGATTTCCACACTTTCGGTCGGGTGAAATCCGTGGCGATTGAGTACTCGCCGCTCCTTGTGGAATCCCTCGTTGGTGAGGTAGGTCTGGCTGGGAGAGGAGACCGGGTGCCCGAAGCGCCGGCCGGTCAGGAGACAACATTTATCTACGATGTCTTGGCTAGTTTTGGCACCGACGGTCAGCTAGGTTTTGATGCGATTAAACTCAATACTGTAGCTGAGGCTGAGTTCGCCAAGCTGGAGATTGGACAGCCGCTAGCGGAAGTAGAACCCGACAGCGTCCGCTTTGCCAATGGGGTTTTAGCCGTGTATTTCCCTTCGCATAAAGTAGGGCGCGCCGATGGCGAGGAGCATCTGCGGCTGACCTTTCGCACGGCTTTGTTGGATTTTACTACCTACTTCCTCGGCGAGGTGTTGGAACTGACGGGAGAAAACCTGCCCCAGTCGATTGATCCGGGCGACGCGAGTGCAGAGCTCCATAGCGACGACATCCGCGTCTTCGCCACGGGAACTTCCATAGAAGCGCTTTCCGAGATTGCGTTGGATTCGTCGTTCCTGACGCCCAACGGCGACCGCATCAACGACGAACTCGACATCTCGTTCTCGCTACTGGGTGTGGAAGATACCGCCACTGAGATCGGCGTCTATACCCTTGCAGGCCAGCGGGTCAGGGCGTTGGTGCGCGGGAAATTCAACAAGGGTTTTTACACTGAGCAATGGGATGGGCGCGACGACCAAGGGGCGCTGGTCCCGCCGGGCATCTACCTTTTGCACATAAAGGTAGATGCCGACAAGGAAGTATCAGAGCAATTTCGTTCGGTGTCGGTAGTGTATTGAGCATCCGAGGATAGCATGTTGCAACGGACGTACTTGTTGACGCTGTTGGTGCTTTTCCCCATTGGGGAAATAGATGCTGGAACGCTGCTCATAAACAGCCAAGACCAGTGGCTGCAATGGACTTTTCCGCAAGGGGTGCTATCGCTAGCGGCAGATGGCAGCGTGGCCCTGAGACACTTCCGGCGCAATATAGACGCCGTTGCCGACGCGGCCGAATTCTTCCATCCAAATGCCAAGGGGAAAGAGGTGCAGGGAGGAATCCGCGGTGCAGGTACCCATATTGACCAAGCTGCCCGTATTCTCGATGGCGCGGCCGCTACTTGGTGGCAACCCAGCCAAGAGGCCCCGCTCGACGATTGGTGGGTTGAGATCGATTTGGGCCGCCTCGTCCAAGCGAAAAAGATCCGGCTGACCTTTCCCGATACCGAGGGGGCGCGGCCCCTGCGCGAGTTTTCCGTTTTCGTCACCGAGGGAACGCCTTTTCTCACCGGCCAAGATGTTTTCCGCTACGACCGAGTGGGCGGCACGACCCAGCCCAGCCGGGAGACGGTGATAGAGTACGACCTTATGACGCCGGAATTGGGCAACGCGACCGGCGAGTATTTGGCGACCAGCGATACCTTGGAGTATAGGTCCATCCAGTACGTGCGCGTCGTCGCTCACGCCAAAAGTCTGGATGCGGCACTGGCAGCTATCGAGGTCGAGGCCATAGGCGACAACATTGCTCCGGGGACTATCGAGCGAGGAGGCGTCATACGGACTGGGCGCGACGCGCGCACTATCGCCAATATCATGGATGGAACTGCGGCCACGTGGTGGACCTTGACCTCGCGGGGGGACCTCGACTGGCGCGATAAAGGCGATTGGTTTGAATGGGATCTGGGAGCCACCTTTTGGATCGATCAACTAACGATGGTGGAGCCGCCGCCGGGGTTTGCCACGCTGGGGGTGAATTCGTACCGGAATCAGTCCGGGTTCGAACTATTGACCTCAGACGGCACGCCGATTCCAACCGAGGGGGAAGAGCGACTTCAGAGTCCGGTCGATTACCAGTTGCTCAGCTTTGTCGATAACGAAACGCTGAGCAGCGCGGGCACGAGAAACCGCAATTTTGATTTCCGCTTTCCCGCCCGCAAAGTGCGCTATCTGTTCTATCACCACGAAGCTCCCCTCAACAGGCAAACCGTTTTCCATTTATTCGAGATTTTCCTCTACGGCGCAGGCCATCCAGCCGAGGTGGTGATGACCTCGAATTTCATCGATCTGGCAGGAGCCAAAAGCCTGCGGCGGATGCGCTGGGAGGCCGAGACAACGGATGAGACGCGCATAGAAATTCGCACGCGCACCGGCAATACACTAGACGAAGAGATATTCTATTACGACAAAAATGGTCGCGAGGTCCCCAAAGGACGCTGGGACAAACTGCCGGCCAGCCAGAAATTGCCCGAAGTAATAGTGACGAAAGCCAGTGCCGACTGGAGCGCGTGGAGCTCGGCCTACAAGGAATCTGGAGAAGCCTTCCGCTCGCCTACGCCGAGGAGATTCGTCCAAATGGAGGTGCGTCTGCAGACCGCAGATCCCGAGGTGGCACCGACGCTGCGCGAGATAGCCCTCGACTTCGACGATCCGCTCATCGGCGGCGGGGTTTTCGCCAGCGTTGCCCCACGCGAAGCAGTCCTCGATTCGCTGACGGTTTTTACCTTCCGCCTTGGAGGTCGCACTAGACCGACTGATCGGGGTTTCAACCGCCTTGTGTTCGATTTGCCGAACTCCCTTGAAGGCGCGGTGCAATTGCGGATAGGGGATCGCCGGGTTGAACCGTTGCAGGTGGAGGCCAGCGGCGATTCGGTCGTGATCGATTTGCCCGAACCGGTCCGCGGCGACAGCATCGAAGTTGAGCTGCCGCTGCGTCTGTTGGCCGATGCCGCTGCTTTCGACGCTTGGGTAAGCTCTACGACGCAGCCCGATGTTCGCCAGGGGATCCAGCCGGAAGACCTAGGGGCTTTGACGGTGTTCGTGCCCGAGATCGCCCAAGAGGACCACCTCATCCGCGCATTGGACGTGACCTCGGAGATTGTCACGCCCAACGGAGACGGCATCAACGACAGGCTACAGCTACGCCTGCTAGTGGTAAAAACCACTGCTCAACCCAAGGTCGCGATTTACGATCTGAGTGGTGCGCTAGTCGCTAGCACCGAACAGGTGGATCAAACGCACTATCTGTGGGATGGTCGGGATGAGAGCGGTCTATTGTTGCCCCCCGGTATCTACATTCTGGACGCCAAGGTAGAGACCGACACTGCAACGGAGCGGCGACAGCGCGTCGTCCATCTGGTCTATTAGTCGATCAGTAATGAAACCGCTATCGATACGGGAAACCAGCGCGATGAATAAAGCCATTTGGTCCTTTGTCTTTCTTGCCCTCTTGCCACTGGAACTCAAGGCCGACTTGCAGAGTGGGTTCTTCAATCCATACCGAGCGACGGGAACGCCGGTCGATTTTGAGTCGCTGAGTCCGGTGCTGCGAAAATGGTACGTGCCCCAGACGCTGCTTTATCTCTATGGCTGGAAGACCTACGAGTACACCAACTACGCCCGGGATAACTACCAGCGCTACGTCAATCTCTTCTTGGAAGGAGATCGCTATTACGATCTGTACGGCAACTATATCACCCGGGGTTGGCGCATCTACGACTGGCGTCAGGAACACCCGCTCGATTTTGGCAGCAGCATTTTCAAAAATCCTCGCTTCAATAGTTGGTTCAACCGCGTTCTGATATCGTCAGCTTCCAAAGGGCAATTCTACACCGCGCTGACCGTCGGCGAACAGTTGCGGACCACGCTTACGCCGATGACCTTCTCGAAACCGCTCTTCGACGGTATCCAGTGGGATATGCAGTCTGACAAATACGCCTTGACCCTCATTGCCTCGCGCATTGACAATCCGGCCGTCCAGCGTCTCGACAGCGAAATCTCCGAAGCGAGAGAGACGGTCTTCACCAATTTGTACGGCTTGCGCGGAGTCGCCCAAGTCGGGGATTTTGCCACGCTCGGATTGACGTATGTCAATGCCAACCACGGGAACAGCCGCTTGAGCGTCGAAGAGAATTCCCTCAAGGGCGTCTTGGGGGGGCGCTTGAACGCGGAAAACGTCCGCCGCATCGTCGTCCGCCTCAGCGACGATTCGCCCGAAGACAACACCGGCGGCGCACTGTTGTTCCGCGAACGGATCTTCATCGACGATGTCGAGCACCCGGAAATAAAACCTTCGATTGACGGGGGGACGCGGCGTCAAGGCTTGCTCGAAGCCAACGGCGGCGATGTACTGACGCTTAGTTACGACATCGAACGCGATTTCGTCCCGGGCGTAAAGGATCAGATCGGCGATTTCAAAGAAGCCCGCAAGATCGATATCGAGCTGGTGGTGGCCAATGATTTTCGCATAGAGGTAACCTCCAATATGCAGACCAACTTCACGGGAGAGACGGTCTTCTTGCCGGTCAAGCGGAGCAACGGCAATATCAGCGATGGCTCCAATCAACAGGTCGTTCGCTTCCAGTACGGCCTGCCGACGGCCAACGAAATCATGGGTTTTACGTTTGAAGTTTCCGAGCTTGCCGGATTCAATCTCCGCTCTGAATTCAACGTCAACCGCCACCACCGCAAGTTTCCCAATCAGAACATCGTCAAGAGGCAGGCCCTAGCGTCCGACCGCGCCGAGGCTTTTTACGTCACCGCCTCGCGGTTGACCTATCCGTGGTTCGCCTATGGCGAGGCCTTCTCCATGGATCCGAACTACGGCACCTCTATGGTGATTCCCGACCAGCGCGGTTTTATCGACTACGAGGATGAGCTCAACTTCGCCTATGAATTTGTCGAGGACAACGACGACCAAGACCGCTTTCCCGACTGGCGGCGGCGCGTTACCGGCGGCGGTTTTGTGCCGGGTCAGCAGACGACCCGCGCTGCGGATGTCGAGGTGTTTCCCGGCCTCGACGAGAACAATGACTTGGTCAACGACTTTAACCAGAACGACAATTTGCAGCCCGATTACGTCGAACCTTTTCTGCGCTACAATGTCGATCCGCCCGAATTTCTCTTCGGCACCGACATGAACAACAACACCGTCATAGACCGCCTCGAAAACGATACCGAACCCGATTATCCCTACAAGCGCGACCACCGGGGCTACAATTTCTACGCGGGTGCTGAAATGCAGCCCGGTTCTAAGGTCATGGTCGGGCATCTACGCGAGTGGTTGATCGGTAGTGCACGGCGGAACCAGACGAGCTATGGGCTTTTTACTTGGCAGGAAGACCTGCCATTGCGCGGCTTTAAATTTCGCTTCATGGAATTTTTGCGCCTTGCCCGCGACGATATTCCCGACGCGCTGATTCAGTGGGTCCAGTCTCCCTTTTCGGCAGGGGGGCTACAGGATGTGCAGGACCGCTTGATAGCCCAAAATACGATGATCAACACGTCGTACCTCGACTTTGCCATTCATCGCCTGCGGCCGCTGAACGTCTCGGGGAAAGTCAAATGGGATCATTACTTTCAGCGCGAGAATCAGTCCGAGGAAAAGCGCAACGAGAGTTTTTTAGGTGTCATACTAAGAGCTGAGTACTTCTACGAGCCATTCGCGGGAATCACCATTTCGCCAAAGTGGAAGCAGCAGTACGCCCGCCAAGTTCCGACAGATCCCTTGGCGCTGCAACGCAATGAGCTGTCGGAAATTTTTTTCTTAATCGGGACGTACGATCTCATCCCCGGTCAGCTCGTCTCGGAGTCGGGAATCGAATGGGAGGTCTTTCGGAACCTACAGCAAGAGCCCGATCCGCTGCCGCCGGCCTTTGTCGAGGATTTCACTACCCTGACCTTGGCCACTCAGTTCACCAACAGTTCCGAGTATCAGGGCTATGCACTTTCTACCAAGATCGGTGTGCGCTGGCAACGCCGAGCGTTGCAACAAGGCGATGAGACCAATTTCCTCACGTTTGTAACCATCTTCGCCGGATTGCGCTAATAAGCCGTCGCAAAATTCTAAGTGCGCTCCGCTCAACGTCATTTCACCTCTACGTTCATCTGCGTTCATCTGTGTTGTCGTCCATCTGTTCTCTTAGGGGTCGCGCTGGCCACGCTGGTCGCGTGCGAGCGTCCCCCCACGACCAAGACCGACTTTCAAATGTGGCTGGAGCAGCATCCGCAGGATAGCGAAGCCCATTGGCAACTGGCCGATCTGCTCTTGCAAGAGCGCTCCTACCAAGGGGCCGAGCATCACTACCGCACGGCCCTGAGCATCGATCCGCTGACTGCGGACGCTTGGGTCGGGCTGGGAAATATCTCCTGCAAACAGGGGCTATACGAGCAAGCCGAAAGCCACTTCCGCAACGCTCTCTCGCTGGACGAGGAACACGTGGGTGCGTTGTGTAGCTTGGCCAGTTTGGCCTTGGAACAAGAGGAATACGCTCTCAGCCGCGATTTGTACCAGCAGGCGCTGGCACTCGATCCAGACAATGCCGGGGCGTTCTACAATCTCGCTTTGGCGTACATCAAGCTCAAGGCATACTACGAGGCGATTACAGCCCTGCGGCAGGCTACTCGCATTGATACGGGGTACAGTTTGGCATTTTACGCGCTAGGCCAGATCTACGCCGAGCGTCTCGGCGAGTACCAAGAAGGTATTGCGGCGTTTAGGCGAGCAGTGGCGCTGAGAGCGGATTGGCCTAGCGCGCGGATAGGTCTAGGCCACGCCCTGCTGAAGGCTGGCCAAGTAGATGCGGCCACAACGGTTTTTGGCGCGGCCCTCGCGCTCGATCCGAGCGCAGCCCAAGCCCATGTAGGTTTGGGGTTGGCCGAGGAGCGACGGGGTGGCGAGACGCTCGCCGAGGCGCATTACCTGCGCGCCATCGCCTTGGATCCGGTGCGGGCGCGGACCTATTTCAAGCTCGGGACGCTCTACGTCAAGCAGGGAAGAAAGGAGGAAGCTCAACAATACTTGAGCCGCTTTGAAGAGCTGGCACCTCATGCTGACGATCTAGCTCAACTCAGAGACCGATTGCGGCGAGAGCCGGATAATGCGCTGGCCCATTACGCTCTGGCGGGAATTTACGCCAAACTGAATATGCCTTCTCTGGCAATCAGCGCCCTGAGAAGCTGTCTCGCCGTGCGGCCGGATTACGCTCCTGCTTATAACAATTTAGGCAATGCATATTTGCGCTTGGGAGATACCGGGGAAGCCATTGCGATGTACGAAGTCGCTGTCCGCATTGACACGGCGTACGCACTGGCTTACAACAATTTGGGCAGTGCGCAGCTACTCAATGGCCGACCGCATCAGGCGCTGGCGTGCTACCAACGTGCGCTGCGAATTCGCCCGGACTATGCCGATGCGTATTACGGGCTGGCTATGGTCTATAGGGAACAGGGGCTGCACGCTGAGGCGGGGGAGGCCATGGCTCGGTATGAACAAATTGCCGCGGCGGATGAGCAGTAATGGGCGTCGTTCGCTTTGCGTATAAGGGCCGGAATGGCTATGCTTAAAAGCCGGGCGGTTAGCTCAGTTGGTCAGAGCGCCTGCCTTACAAGCAGGATGTCCCCAGTTCGAGTCTGGGATCGCCCACCATTCTACAAGCCCCTGAGCAATCAGGGGCTTTATTTTTCATGGAGTTTTGCCCCAAGCTCTAACTTCTACAGGAGCGACCCCCATGCCCAATCGTCCCAATATCCTCTTCCTTCTCAGCGATGAACACAGTTTTCGCTTTCTCTCGGCTCGCTCGCCAGAGCGCGGCGGCGAACCCTGCCGCACGCCGACGCTTGACCGCCTCATCCAACAGGGCGTCCACTTCGAAACCGCCTATTGCCAGATGCCCTTGTGCACGCCTAGCCGCATGTCGATGCTGTCCGGCCGACACCCACATCGCTGCCCGGTCCTGTGGTCGGACACCCCTACCTTTGCTTCGCACTTAGGGCAGCACGGCTATGCCACGGCCGCTGTCGGCAAGATGCACCTGCCCGGCTCCCGTCAGTACGCTGGCTTCGGAGCCCGCCCCTACGGCGACTTTGCCGCGCCCTCGCCGGGCCACCAGAAAGACCCCCCTTTTTCTGCCTGGGGTCCAGGACCACATCTTCATGCCCTCCATCATTGAGGATGCCGGTCTCAGTGATATTCCCGAATCCCTGCTCCAAGAGCAGTTTGTCGTGCGCGAGGCCACGGCGTGGCTGCGCGAACACTGCCACGCCCACCCGGACCAGCCTTGGTTGATGTACACTTCGTTCGTCCACCCGCACTTCCCGATGAACGCGCCCCGCCGCTTCTTCGAGCGCTACTATCCCGAGGGTGTTACCCCGCCGAAGGTGGGCCGCAACGGGGACGCCCAGGATCATCCCATGACATTGGAGGCTCTGAGGTCGGATAGCGGTGAGTCTCAGGGGCATCCCGCCGAAGAGATCACTGCGGAGCAGACCCGGCGCGCTCGGGCGGCCTACGCTGCCTGCGTAGATCAGTTGGACGAGATCATAGGGGATTTTTTAGCGGTCTTGGAACGCGACGGGCTGCTCGACAACACCGTCATCGTCTATACCTCGGATCACGGCGAACTGGCTGGAGAGCACGGCCTGTGGTGGAAACAGACTTGGCACGAGGCTTCTGTGCGGGTGCCGCTGATCGTCTCCTTGCCGGAGCACCGCCGAGGCCAGCTCTCGTCGGCTGAAATCGCCGCGCCGGTGAGTTTGGCTGATATTTTCCCCACGCTCTGTGGTCTGACCGACGCGCCTCTGCTCGACGGTCTGGACGGCATTGACTTGGCACCGGCAGTGCAGGGCGATGTCTGCCCGGCTCTGGCAGCACGCCCTGGCGTCATCGTCGAGAACTTGGGCAAAGGATACCGCATGATCCGCTCGCCGCGCTACAAGTACATTGCCTGCCACACTTACGAGGATCTGGCCTTCGACCTGATGGACGATCCAGACGAACAGCGCAATCTGGTAGGCCGCGCTGCAGGGGAGACGGCCGCTGAACTGGAGCAACTCAAGGCCGCGCTCTTCGATGGCTTTGATTTTGCGGAAGCCATCGAGTCGACGAGGCGGGAAAGTGCGCAATATCGCAAGCAATATCCGAGCCGGATAAAGCCCCGAACATCTAACCAGATCATGCGTGGCGACGGGATGCTGGTCGAAGCGGATCAGCCGCTCTACTATCCAGAGGTGGTCAGCGAGGACCCGCGCCGGGACTTCAGTGACTATCCGCAACAGCGCAGAGCTTCTCGTCGCCGTCGATAAACTTGGTGATTGCGCGGTAAAAAGCGCGTTTCAATAGACCACGGCGAGGCTGCGTTCTTGTGCCCATTGCCCTTGGTCTGTTTTGGCCCGCACTTGCACGACGTATATCCCGGGTGCGACGAGTTGGTCTTCTTCGTCGCGCCCGTTCCACATGGCTTGATGGTGCCCGTTGAGCTGTACACCGAGGGCTTGTCGCCACGTGGAGCGGCCGTCGAGCGTGTAAATTTCTAGCTCTACTTGGGCGGGGGCTAGCAAGCGGAACAAGTTGTACTGGATGGTCACGCGGTCGTTGATGCCGTCACCCTGCGGGGTGAACGCGGTCGGCTGCACCTCTATCGCGCCCAACACCTCATCCAATGCCTCCCCAATGGCGACCAGGCGCAGTTGATTGGTGCCCAACGCGTCGCTGGCGTCACCCCCTTCTACTTGCTGCGGCAGGCTCTGCTCAGAGCGCGTAAAAACCTCGGCTTGCACCGTGCCCGAAGCCGTGTACATGACGGTTTCCAAATACAAGCGCAGTGCTTGCGTGCCTCCTTCGCGGATGGGTTCGGGCAAGTAGATGGCTAAGCCCTCGGGTTCGGCGATTACGCTGTCGGCATTCACTGACTGTAGGGGATCGCCCATCTCCAAGCCGAGCAGGGCACCCGCGCTAGGCAGGGTTAAACGCACCGCGTCAAAACCGGCTTGGTCCGCTGCAAACTCGGCCCGCAGGTCGCAGACCAACTCGATCTTTTGGCCGACTGGCACCTCGGCGATATGGCCTGCGGGTTGTAGGTCCCCGGTTGCAGCTATCTCGCCCACCACCCGCTCGGCCAGCAGCGGAGAATACTCAATCGCCAGCGAATCCAAGCGCGTAAATTCCCACAGCGTTTCGGTCTCTAAGGTCAGTCGCACTTGCAGGTAGCGGCCGCTCGGCACGCGGGGTAGTTCGCCGGAACGGCGTAGCGGTGGCGACCAAAAGCTCCAGTTGTCCGGGTCGTCGATAATGGGGCCGCGCCAGCCTACGGCCGGGGGATCCCAAGGCCAAGTGCGCTGCTTGAGGCGTTCGTATGCGCTTTGCGTTACTTCCACGAGTTGGCCGATGTCGTCGTATCCGTGATAGCCAGTGGGTGTGGGGTCTAGGCCAGTCTTGATTTCTACTTGCACGGATGTTGGTGCGTCGGGTGCGGCTGCGAGTTGGTCGCCGTCGCGCCGCCACTTGCCCGCACCAAAGCGCACGCGCCCGATGTTGACCACTTGGCCGAGGTCGGCTACCTGCGACGTCCAGATCGCTTGCGGCGGAAATCCCCGGCCGGACACCTCTAGCTCAGCCAAGGCGAACTTGTTGTAGAACCGGCCGATGTCTGGGAAGAAGTAGATGCGCAGAAAGCGCAGGTATTGCAGTGGGAACTCGATATGTACGACGGCTTCGGTGTTCAGATCGACGCTGGCTAGCGGGATGTCCAAGGGCCGGTAGTGGGTGCCCTCTTCCTTTGCGACACCCACTGGATCAAGGCTGCCGGAGAGTTCGTATTTGGCAAAGGCGAAGTTGGGGCGATACGGCTCTTGGGTGAGGGCGTCGCGCCCCTCGGGTGGATAGAACGCAAAGTGATCCACCGGCGCGGGCACGCCGAGGTCGATTGTGTAGAATTCGTTGGACTCGGAGTAGGTTTGCGCCGCAAAGAAGGTCGTGATATCGCCATCGACAAAGTCGCGTGGCTCGGCGCGTGGGCGGAGGTAGTTGATACCGCGCCAGATGCGGAGGTCGCCTAAGCGATACGTGGATTCTCCGGGGGAGCGCCAGCGATACCAAGGCCCTAATTGGGGGAGCAAGTTTTCGCCGGGTTTGAGTTCGCGCGGCTGGAGTACGGACGGGTCGGTAGCGTCGTCCATCATCCTGTTTTGCCACGTCCACTCCGCCCACGGCTCGGTGCCGCCGAGACGAAACTCATCTACTGCCCATGAGCGCGCCGATAGGCCGCTTAGCATTAATGCAAGAGCGAACGCATATCGCATGGGGGACCTCTTGTGGAGATTTTCAGCAGCTTAGTGGCTAGTGGCCAACAGAAACTTCCCCTAACCACTACCAGAACGGAGTTCCTGTGTCAATAGGAATTTCGTCGTTGTGCAGGAAGCACTGTAGCGAGTTGTGGGAGATTGGATTCCTGTATTAGTGCTCGCTTGCAGGAGGACGCATTGGCCGCAGCCCGAAAAAAGCCGCCATAATCAGGCCGCTGGCAATCCGCGACGCGCAGGCCAAGCCAAAGACGGCCCCGTAGCCATAGTCGAGGATGAGCATGCCGCCGATGAGGCTGCCGAGGAAGTTCAGAAGCTGGAAGCCGCAGACGCGGAGACCTTGGATCCTCGCCCAGAAGCGCCGGGGCAGTACTTGGGTAGAGAAGTGCTGGTCGGACGGGTTGTCGATGACTTCGCCGATGCGCACGAGCAGGAACATGGGTATGGCCAATGGCAGGCTGATAAAGGCTCCCATGATCCCGAGGGCACTGCCGCCCATAATGCGAGATGGCAGGATGGTCAGCGTTGGTCCGAAGCGGCGCACCAGCGTTGGTGCGGCAAAGGTCGCTGGTAGGCCAGCGAGTTGGCTGAGGAAGAAAATTGCGCCGATCGCAGCCGGGCCGACCCCCAGCTCGGCCTCGAAGAACACGTTGAAGAACGGGTACGTCAGCCCCATGGAGAAGCCGCGCGTGCCACTGAGGGCGGTAATAGCGGCAAAGACGCGCCACGGCGAGGTCGTTGGCTCGTCCTCGTCTGGCGACTTTTGGGTTTCGGTGAGATTAGCCGAACTGTCGAGCTTAGGGTGACGCCGGGTTGGCGCAGGATCTCTTTCGCGGCGGGTTTGGCCGGATGCGTACAACAGCGGCACGACGGCGATGAGCGAACACGCCGCGCCGAAAAACAGCGCGTAGCGGAAGGGCTCTGGAACTTCGGTGGAAAGGCCGAGGAAGTAGCCCATGACCCCGGGCATGAAGCCGCCGATTAGGCTCAGGAGCATGCGGACGACTATTTGCAGGGCCGACCAGATGGCGAGGGCTTCGGCGCGGCGCGCGGGGTGGGCGTTGTCCGAGAGGAAGGGCACGTGGTTGACCCAGACGAAGGCCATGGCCACGCCGCCGACAAACGAGAACGCCAGCAATGCGCCCGGCGATGTGGTCAAGCACAGGCCCAACTGGGAGATGGCCAGCAGTAGGCCCGAGGCTATGAGGAAGGGCCGACGGCCGAAGCGGTCGCTCAGGATGCCGGTGGGTAGTGCTAATAGGCCGGTCGCCAGCGGTGCCATGCTGGCGACTTGGCCGATGAAATCCTCTTGGTAGCTGAGGCGCAGTAAATAGAGGTTGTACAGCAGAGAAAAAAGCGCCATGCCGGCGTTGATCGAGGTGCCAAAAGCAAAAAACAGCCGGACATTGCGGTTGAATTCCCGCAGCCGAAAGCGGCTTAGGGCGTGGCCGATGGGCATCCGGCGTGGCGTCTTGCAAAGACCTCGACGGCCTTTTGCACGACGATCTTTGCGGTGTGGACCCGCTCGGCAAAGGGCAGTTCCATGCCGGTCTCAATAGTGAAGGCCAAGCCGTAGGTATGCGCGGCAAAGTCGGCGAGGTTGAGGCCCTCGCCGCGCTGTTGGGGATTGAGCCAGAAGACGCTGTGCGGCCCTGTTGTGAAAAAAGATCCGGGCAAATACTCACTCGGAGCGAGGGGCGCGCCGGAGGCTGCAACTGCGGCGATCATCTCGTTGGCCATGACCTCTTCCCACTGCTGGTCGCTGGAGGTGCGCTGGTGTCGCGCTGAAAACCAGAAGAAGTCGCCCCCGTGCTCGTGGAGGTCCAGCGTCAAGCCGGGCTGTATGGCGGCCATCAGGTCGCGAGTGCAGCGCGACTCGACGGGTGCCCAAGAGGTGTCGTGGAAGCGGTTGAGGTGGAGGACTTCGCCGGTGGGATCGATTATCAGCGTGTACGCGCGCTCGACGCCGGGATTGCTAGCGGGGAAGTAGAGCCGACGGCCCTTGAGTGCTTCGATCCAGTCCCCTACTCGATGGTTGTACAGGTTGCTCGTCGCGTAGCCGTACTCGCCGATCAGGGCAACTACGGTGTCGCCTTCTTCATAGAGGACTTCGCCGCGCTTTTTGAGCAAGGGGGCAACGTCGTCGAGGCCGCCGAGGCTTGGAGCTTCGTCTAGGCTCAGGCCGAGCGCGTAGGCGAGGCCGTTCATGCCGATGGGGTCGCGGCTGGGGATGGTGTAGAGCTGGTGCTCGGTCTCGATCTCGTCGATGAGGGCGCAGGCCGCGCTGACGCCAGCTTGTTCGGTGGCGTGGCTGCCGGCGCTGATGAAAATGGCCGGTGTCTTGTCGCCGCCGCTTTTGACCGCGACAATGGGCTGGCCGTCGGGTGCGCGGCCGAGGATTTGTAAGGTGTGGCCGTTGTCCTCGATACAGGTGAGTAAGTCGGCGTAGCTATTGAATGGCTGCATGGCGTTTAGGCACATAGGGGATGCGCCATTTCCATTTGCTCGCGGCGGAAGGGGACGTCGATTTGGCCGTCTTGGTTGAGAGTGGCCATTCTGGCTCGCGCCTCCAGCCACAGTCGGTGCCACTCGGCCGGATCGCGCAACTCGCTGTCTGGGTCGCGGCGGCTGCGCGCGACAAACCCGGGGAAGGCGATGCGCCCGGTGGGCTGGTCGGTGGGATTGTAGCGCAGGTCAAAGCTCCAGCGGACCTCGTCGCTGACGTTGGGATAGGACCCGTGGACGGTCTGCTTGTGGACGCAGATGACGTCGCCGCGCTCGACCGGCAGGGGGATGGCCCGATCGGCGGCGAAGAGCTTTTCCGGGACTTGGGCGGCACCCGCGAATTGGGGTGCGTTGTCCATGTAGTTGGAGCAGTGCGGCAGCAGCCCGCTTTTGTGCGAGCCGGGCGCGACCATCAGCGGCCCCTTCTCGATGGGCGTGTCTTGGAGCGAGAACCATATGGTCAGCATCTGCGTGTCGTCCGCTTCTTCGGTTACGACGCCGTGGTCTTGGTGCCATTGGGTCGCGCCGAGGACGGCGTTGCCGAACTGATTTTTGGGCAGGTGGTGCTCAGGCGGCTTGATGCGCACGTGCTGGACGGGATTGGAATAAATCTCCGGGCCAATCAGCGACTCGACGACGTCGAGCAGATTCGGGTCGGTGAAGGCGCGGAAGACGGCAGGCCCGGCCCAGAAGGGCGTGTCGGGCTGGACGTTTTGAAAGGGTAGCGAGAAGTCGAAGTACTGGCTGTGGACGCGGCCGGTTTCAACGCAGATCTGGATGTAGCGATCGCCAAACTCGAGCGCTTCGTAGCGCGAGGTGATTTCGCCTTGAGCGTAGAGATCATCGGCCAAGCTGTCGAGGACGGTGGCGTATTCGTCGATGACCGGGTCGAGGGTGGTGACCGGATCGAGGACGCCTTTGACGACGACGTAGCCTTCGCTGGCGAAGTGGTCGAGTTGGCTGGGGGTGAGCGCGGGCATGGTTTTCCTCCAATGGGTGCGCGGTTGGTGGGCTTGCCTCTACAATAACAAGGGTAATACATGAGAGGCAAGCGCGGATTGGAGGGAGGAAGGCGATTCGATATAGCAATCCTGAATGACTTGAACGATTCGAACTGCGGATCGTCTTGAAGGTAGGGGCGAGCGAGCGCTCGCCCCTACAATTCTGCGTTTGTCTGCTCGACGCTAGCCGAGGCCGTCTGTGCGGTCGAAATCCCTAGAAGCACCGACCCCGGTGAGCGATGCCCCTGAGCTCGCCGAAGTCTCAGCCAAACCACGCGCCAAAGCCTACCCCTTGCCGGCACCGAACAGGTCGCCAAAACTCAGCGGTGGGTTGACCGTAATGGTAAAGATCAAGGTGTCCATCTCGTCGCCGCTGTCGGTCACATAATACAGAACGGAGACGGCGCCGTCGGTGGCTGCTATCGGCATGCCGGCGATGGTT
>JAJDUT010000073.1 GCA_022826515.1 Candidatus Latescibacterota bacterium | reverse complement strand
GCCCGACGGCCAGCGCGGACTATGATTCGTCCACGCCCGATAGCGACGAAGACGGTGGCCAAGCCGAAGACAGCGGCGAAGACAGCGAAGATACCTTTGCTTTCGCTAGTGTGGTTGACGACCAAGCCTACACAGAAGGTACGGAGATAACCGCTTTGGTGCTGCCAGAAGCGACGGGCGGCGAAGGGGCGATAACGTACCGCGTGTTTGACCTCCCGGCAGGGTTGGCTTTTGACGCGACCACACGCACAATATCAGGGACGCCGACAGCTACGGACGGAGCCGTTGAAGTAGCTTACTTGGCGCAGGACAGCGCGGGAGTGGGTATCACATTGACCTTCTCTATCACGGTCAACCCCGCCTTGAGCTTCGACGAGTTGGGTACTGGTGGAGGATGAGAGGCGTAGCTGGAGGAGGGGGCTGAGACCCAAACGCGCCAGCCCCCTACCCTTCAAAAGCGAGCACGCGCAGTGGAATGGCGTCGGTTTCAGCCGCTGGTAGCGGCTGGGCGAAAAGGTAAACGCGCGGTTGTCGCAGGTCGCCCAAGCGGTCTAGGCTCTCGATTAGGGGAATGCCGTGCGTGAAGAGTAGGTGGTGATTGGGTAGGCTGCGGTCGCCTGGAATATCTAGGCCGGGGGTGTCGATGCCGAGTAGTTTGATGCCAGCTTCGACGAGCCAGCGCAAGGCTGCGGTCGAAGGGTAAGGCGGATAGGAACCAGCGGTAGCTCGTTGATCCCAATCAAAGCGAAAGAGGGCGATGTCTCCCGGCCGGACGCCTCCGCTCGGTTCGGCGGCCCGTTGGAATTGCTCCGGCGAGAGCGGCTCACCCAGCGGCGCATCGCTAAAGTCAAAGACGATGGCCTCGCCAAAAAAACGCTCGACATCGAGGTCGGCGATGGCCGGGCCGTCTTGGACGGCGTGTAAAGGCCCTTCGACATGGGTACCGGCGTGACCGCCCATTTCGATGCTGGTGGTGATGTACCAGCGGTCGGTCGGGGGATCGTCAACGGGTACGCGCGCCGTGCGGTAGTGAATGAGGCGACCTTCCGACGGCGTGATGGTACGCGAAAGATCTATCATGCGGCTGTAGGCGAAGGAGGGAACCTTCACGCGATGGCCTTTTTGAGGGCGATAGCGGTCTCGCCGTCGTCGGCATAGACCGGCAGCGCGCCGCTCAGCGTTACGCGCCCGTCGTAGCCGGATGTGCGCAAGGTGTGCAAGAAAAGCGCGTGGTCAGCTGGCGTGGTTTGCGGTCGGCCGCGGCCCGGCTCGGCAATGTGGGCGTGGATCAGGTGCGGCCCAGCTTGTTTGAGCGCGTCGAAGGACTCGCCGTTGAGCTTCATGTGGAAGAAGTCGGCCATCAGCTTGGCGTGCGAGCGGTTGACGCCTTCTATGAACTCGGTCGCTTCGGAGACGGTATTGAGCAGGTTGGCGTCGTCGCGGTTGTAGGGTTCGAGCGCGACCTTGACGCCGCGGGGCTCGCCGAGGTCGGCGCACAGGTGCATGAAGTCGGCGACCTGTTGGCGCGCTGTGTCGCGGTCGAAGCCGTCGGGCACCCAGCGCGAGCCGCCGCTGCCGTAGCCGATGACCTCGACTCCGGCCCGTTGCATGAGGTCGAAGACCCGCGTGACAAAAGTACGCAGCCGGTCCAAGCTCACGTCGGGACCGACGACCATTAGCCCACGCCCCTGCGGGTCGGGAATAAAGCCGCACATCGTCTTCACTTGCAGTGGGTGCTTTTCGAGAAGCGCTAAGAACTCGCGCTCGATCTGTGGATCGTCGGCATCGACACCGAGCAGACCGGGAAAACCTTCGAGGTAGTCGAAGTCCCAGTCGGCAGATTCTTCAAGGTGTTGGCGATTGGTAACTAAGAGGCCGATCTGCATGGGCTTTCCGTCCTCCGTGTAGTCCGGCCTCAGAATTGGGGCCGCATGGGGGAGCCTATTTGTCCCTAATCCAGCTCATGCCCTCGCCGCGCACCAAAAAGGAGCGCTCGTCCCAATGGCCGGGTCGGGTGACGGGCATCCGCCCTTCCTCGACAGCGACGTCGAGTGGGTTGTCGCGGGTTTGCAGCGGTAGGGCCACGCGCTCGTGCAGCCTAGCCGATTCATAGACGCCCATCATGATCTCAGTGGCGGCTTTGCCGTGCTCGGCCTTGCCGTAGTAGTCCTCGAAATCGCCCTCGATCCAGCGGCAGATTCCGTAGGCCTGATCGACGAAGGCGTTGCCGTAACCGCTGGCTTTATCGGTGGGTTCGAAGTCCTGCCAGCCGCCGGAGGTGGCCGTCATGTAGCGCAGGCTGTTGTCGCTGACGACCATCATGCCGTCTTCGCCGTAGATGGTAGCACCCACCTGATAAATATCGTTCATCTCGTTTTCGATCACGCCCTCGACCCCGTCGGGATAGCCGATGATCCCCACGCAGCGGTCTTCGACCCGGTGGCCAAAGACGAAGTGGTCGGTGTGGCGCTCGACCGAGCCCATGACCCACTCGGCCTGCGGATCGCCGAGGGCGTAGAGCTGGAAGTCGATGCAGTGGGTGCCGGTGTTCATCATCCCGGCCTTGACCGCAGACCACAATCGCTGCGGCTTACCGATGGCTCCGGCGGCGATCATCCGCCGCGCCTCGCGCCAACAAGAGTAAAAGCGGCGCTGGTGGCCGATGGCGAGTTTGACGTTGTTGCGCTCGGCGGCGATGACCATGGCCTCGGCCTCGCCCAAGGAGACGGCCATGGGCTTTTCGCAGAGCACGGCTTTGGGTCGGCGGGCGCAGGCGGCGATGGACATTTCCGCGTGCTGGGGATCCCAAGAGCAGACGCTGACGATGTCGAGGTTTTCCACGTCGAGCATCTCGCGGTAATCGAGATACTGCTTTTCGACGTTGAAATCCGCGGCGTAACTGGCCAAGGCTTCGGGATGCGCGTCGGCGATGGCCGCGATTTCAGTGTGCTCGCACTCGGCCCAACCGCGGCCGTGCTCGCGGGCAATGCGGCCGGAGGCGATGACGCCGACGCGGTATTTGGCAGGCATGGAGTCCTTTCAGCTTAAATGTGAATTGACGTTACGCATGTAGGGGCGACCGGCCGGTCGCCCCTACGCTTGTGGTTGATTCGTTGCTAGCGCCGATTTTGGGCAACCACGATGGTTGCCCCTACTTGGCGTCGCCTAGATGCATCAGGGGCAGCGGTGCAGGGCTGTCGCCGTCGATGAAATAGACTTTGGCGGCCGGATCTTTGGAAATAGCCTCAAGGGACTTGAGCGCCTGAAGTTTGACGTAGTTGGGGTTGCGGCCGATGGCGTCGTTGATCTTGGAGATTTCGTAGGCTTGGGCGTCGGCGAGCAGGCGGCGCTTCTCGGCTTCGGCTTCGGCGGCGTCCCTTTCGGCTACGGCTAGGGCGATCTTCTGCTGCTGCTCGGTGTTGTAACGCTCCAACTCGGCCTTTTGCTTTTCGACTTCCTGCTCGCGCTCTTTTTTGGCCTCAATGGCCTTGGTGATAAAGGGCGGCAGCGAGATGTCGCGGATCAACACGGCCTCTACATCAACCCCTTTGGGCCTGAGGTAATCCTTCAGCCCTTCGAGCAGGGCTACCTGCAAAGTGCTCTGCGTCGCTTCTAAAAAGAAGTCCTCGGCGCGCTTGATGGTCTTGCCTTGCTCGCGAATGAGCGAGCGCAGCTTGGGCACGATGTGGACGGAGCGCACATTTTCAAAACCGCCCGTCTCCTGTAAGATGCGCGGCGTGTCGGACGATATGAGACGGTACTGAACGCTGACGTCGATCTTGGTCTGTAGCTGATCTTGGCTGGGGACGCTGGAGGTTTCGGAGTGCGTCTTTTGGCGCACATCGAAGAGGCTCCATTCGTAGAGCGGGTTGACCGGGATGTGCAGACCCTCGCCGAAGTGTTTGAACTGGACTTCGCCGAAGAGGGTGGCGACGGCCACATGGCCGGCCGGGACGCTTTGGTAGAAGCGCGGACTGACGAGAAATAAGACGAAGACGGCGGCGATGATGCCGAGGATAGACTTAGGTAATTGGATCATGGGGGGCCTCCTTACGGGCTCGGACATTTTTTCCTACCTTTGAGTGGGTGGGGGAGATTAATAGCCTAGAAGGTAAATCCTCCACCTGAAAATGTCCATTAAAACACCCAAGACTAGATACTCGGCTGCAAGCGGGCGGGCGCTGTGCTCCTGACCATAAGTACGGTCCATCAACCCGCCACGGACTTGGGCTATCTCCTGCACAAGCACCCGGACCGCGCCCAAGCATTCGACCTGCCCTTTGGGACGGCGCATGTCTTCTACCCAGAAGCCTCGTCTGAGCGATGCACGGCCGCGTTGCTCCTCGACGTAGATCCAACCGCGCTCAAGCGGAGTTCGGCATCTCCCGACTTCGCGCTGGCGTCTTATGTCAATGACCGTCCCTACGCAGCCTCTTCCTTTACCAGCGTAGCTATTGCCCGCGTGTTTACCTCGGCCTTGAACGGACAGTGCCGAGAACGGGCCGAGCTAGCAGAAGAGCCTCTGCCGCTGCGAGTGGGCGTTAGCGCACTGCCCTGCCGGGGAGGCGAGGATTTGTTGCGCGGCCTCTTTGAGCCGTTGGGATATGCGGTGGAGGCTAGGAACTTCTTGCTCGACGAGCACTTTCCAGAGTGGGGAAACAGCCCCTATTACGAGGTCGAGCTAGCGTGCGTGCAGCCGTTAAGAGAAGTGCTGGCGCATCTGTACGTGTTGATACCGGTGCTCGACGACGAGAAGCACTACTACGTGGGCGAGGAGGAGATCGACAAACTGATGCGGCGAGGTGGGGAATGGCTGGCTGGCCACCCCCTGCGTGACCTAGTCGTCGAGCGCTACCTAAAGCACCAGCGAGGTCTGAAGCAGGCCGCGCTGTCGCGGCTTTTGGTAGAGGAAGCAGGGGAGGCTGAAAATCACGCGGGCGAGGAAGCTCTTGAAGCGGAGCTGAGCTTGAATCAACAGCGCTTGACCGCGGTGTTCGAGGAACTCAAGGCAAGCGGTGCCCGGCGGGTGCTGGATTTAGGTTGTGGAGAAGGACGGCTGCTCGCGCTGTTGGCGGCGGAAGCGCAGTTCACTGAAGTGGCGGGAATGGATGTGTCGCCGCAAGCCCTGTCGCGCGCTCGGCGGCGGTTAGATAGGTTGCCGTGCGGCGAGCAGGTTGTGGTTTTTCAAGGGTCGCTGGCCTATCGCGATGCTCGGTTGAGCGGGTACGACGCTGCGGCACTAGTGGAGGTCGTTGAGCATTTGGATCCGCCGCAGCTACGGGCCTGCGAGCGGGCCGTGTTTGAGTTCGCCCGCCCGGCTACAGTAGTGATAACGACTCCCAACGCCGAATACAACGCCCATTGGGACGCGCTGCCGGCTGGTACATTTCGCCATCCCGACCACCGCTTTGAGTGGCGGCGGGCGGAATTTGGGGCGTGGGCCGAGGAGGTGGGGAAACGCTATGGATATGCCGTGCGCGTCGCGCCCGTTGGCCCGGAGGACCCCGAGCTAGGCGCGCCGACGCAGATGGCGATTTTCTCTGCGGGAGGTACTCGTGGCTGACGAAAAAATTCGGCTCTCGATACCCGACCTCTCGCTGGTGGTGCTAATCGGCGTTTCTAGCGCGGGCAAATCGACCTTTGCCCGCGAGCACTTTCTCTCGACCGAAGTGCTGTCTGCGGACTTTTTTCGCGGAGTGGTCGCCGACGACGAAAACAGCCTAGAGGCCACGGACGATGCGTTCGCCGCTCTGCACTTTGTCGCTGCCCGCCGCTTGGCACGGGGCCTGTTTACCGTAGTAGATGCGACCAACGTCCAGCCCGAGGCGCGCAAGCCGCTGGTGGAACTGGCCAAGCGCTACCACGCCCAGCCAGTGGCCATCGTCTTCGACCTGCCCCAAGCGCTCTGTGAGGAGCGCGCGGCCGTGCGCACCGACCGCGACTTGCCTCCTCACGTAATCCCCCGGCAATACCGCCAGCTACGCCGCAGCCTCAAGGGCCTCAAGCGCGAGGGTTTTCGCCGCATCTTTGCGCTGCGTTCGCCCGCGGATGTGGCGCGGGTCGAAACGGTGCGGGAGAAGCTGTGGCCGGACCGCCGCGAGGAGTGCGGTCCATTCGACATCATCGGCGATATACACGGGTGTTGCGACGAACTCGAAGCCCTGCTCGACCAGCTAGGGTATCGCATCGCAGGGGAAAAGGTGGAACCGCCGCCGGGGCGCAAGGCCGTCTTCGTCGGCGACTTGGTGGACCGCGGCCCCAATGCCCCCGGCGTCCTCGCGCTGGTCATGCGCATGGTGGAGTCGGGCGCGGCCCTGTGCGTGCCGGGCAATCACGACGCGCGCTTGGTAAGAGCCTTGCAGGGCAGAAAGGTCCAACGCACGCACGGTTTGGCGGAGACGTTGGCCCAGCTTGACGACGAGACCGCGGAGTTCAAGAAAAAAGTCGAGACCTTTTTAGGCGGCCTAGTCAGCCACTATGTGCTAGACGGGGGTGCGCTGGTGGTAGCGCACGCTGGCATGAAGGAGGAGATGGCTGGCCGCGCCTCTGGGGCGGTGCGGTCGTTTGCCCTGTACGGGGACGTGACCGGCGAGAAAGACGAACTTGGCTTGCCGGTGCGCCGCGATTGGGCGGCCAAGTATCGGGGCCGCGCCCGCGTCGTCTATGGCCACACGCCTGTGGCGCAGCCCGAGTGGGTCAACAACGCGATCAACATCGACACCGGCTGCGTGTTTGGCGGCGCGCTGACGGCGCTGCGCTATCCCGAGTTAGAACTCGTATCCGTCCCAGCCAAGGCGCAGTACGCCGAGCCGGTCCGCCCCTTGGCGGCACAACAGACGCGCGATGATGTGCTCGACTTAGCGGATGTGGCTGGGGGCGGGCGCGTGGAGACGCGATTGATGGGCCGAGTTTTCGTCCATGCAGAGCGGGCGGGCGCGGCACTGGAGGTGATGAGCCGCTTTGCCGTTGATCATAGGTGGCTGGTCTATCTGCCGCCGACGATGGCTCCGCCCCAAACCAGCACCCGCCCCGACCTGCTCGAACACCCGGACGAGGTCTTGGCGTACTATCGCCGCTGCGGCGTGCGCGAGCTCGTCTGCGAGGAAAAGCAGATGGGCTCGCGGGCCGTATTGGTCGTCTGCCGCAATCCGGCGACTGCACAGCGGCGCTTTGGCATAGAGGATGGCAGCGCGGGCATCTGCTACACGCGCACGGGCCGCCGCTTTTTTACGGATACAAGCTTGGAAGTAAGGCTCTTGGATCATGTGCGCCGGGCCTTTGAGCGCAGCGAGCTGTGGCGTGCGCTGGCGACGGACTGGGCGATACTCGACGCCGAGATCATGCCTTGGTCGGCCAAGGCGCAGCAGCTACTCGAAGACCAGTACGCAGCCGTGGGCGCGGCGGCGCGGATGTCGCTGGCAGCGTCTGTGGGCGCGCTAGAGCAGGCGGTGGCGCGGGGCGTGGACGTAGGCGAATTGTTGAGCCGTTGTCGCGGCCGGGCCGAGTCCGTGACACACTACGCCGCGGCGTATCGCCCCTATTGCTGGCCCGTGCACTCACTCAAGGATCTCAAAGTGGCTCCTTTTCACCTCTTGGCCACAGAGGGACAAGTCCACGTCAACCAGACCCACGCATGGCATCTGGAGACCTTGGACAAGCTCTGCGCGGCCGGGCCGGATTTGCTGTGCGCGATAGATCGTCGGCGGGTGGTTTTGGACGACATGGACAGCAGCAGCGAAGTAGTCCGGTGGTGGGAGGAATTGACCGCAAACGGCAGCGAGGGATTCGTCGCGAAGCCTTTAGACTTCGTCTGCACAGGCGAACGCGGCCTCGTCCAGCCGGCGCTCAAGTGCCGGGGCCGCGCGTATTTGAGGCTGATCTACGGGCCTGAGTACACGGAGCGCATAGACCTTTTGCGCCGCCGCAACCTCAAGGGTAAGCAGGCGTTGGCCCTGCGGGAATTCGCGCTGGGGGTGGAGGGCTTGGAGCGGTTTGTCGCCGGGCAGCCCTTGCGCCGGGTACACGAATGCGTCTTTGGGGTCTTGGCGTTGGAAAGCGCGCCGGTTGACCCGAGATTCTAGGAATGGGCCGCTTGCGCCGCCGCCCACTGTCTCGGTATTATCAAACAGTTACGTCTCGACGGAGGACAGACCATGATTACCATTACTGAAGCAGCAGAAGAGAAAATTGCCAATCTAGTCGCCGCAAGCGACAAGCCGGTCAAGGGTTTGCGCATTGGTGCCCGCCTCGACCCCGCCAAGCAGGTTGACTATAAGCTGGCATTCATATCCGACCAACAGGTAGGCGGCGACGATCAGGTCGTCCACTTCGAGGGATTTGACGTGTACATAGATCCCGAAAGTGCCGACCTGCTGGCGGAAGCCAAGGTGGATTACGTAGATGGGCTGATGGGTTCGGGCTTTAAGATCGAGCGTCCGCGCAAGATGCCCGCGCACCTGAGCGGCCCGGTGGCCGAAGCCGTCCACCGCGTCATTGAAACCCAAATCAACCCAGGCGTGGCCTCGCACGGCGGCGTAGTGACCTTAGTGGACATTAAAGGCAACACGGTATTTGTGCAGATGGGCGGGGGCTGTCAGGGCTGCGGCCAAGCCGATGTGACGCTCAAACAGGGCATCATTCGCATGATCAAGGAGGCCGTGCCCGAGGTGGAAGCCGTAGAGGACGCGACGGATCACGCCGCGGGAGAAAACCCGTATTATTAATTAATAATTTAGGAATTACAAGGCGTCTTCTAGTTTGAGGAGAGGTTTTATGACAACGGCGTTGCCGTTGGTGGCGCGGCCCGATCTTGAAAGCTATGTGCGGGCGATGAAGGAAGATGGGTACGCCTATTTTCCCCAAGTGCTCAACGAGCAAGAAATCGCCGAGTTGCGCCGAGCCATGGACGAGCTGACCGCGCTGGAGGAAAGCTACGACCGCCACACCGACCCGGCCGCGCACGGCTTCCTCAACAAGAGCATCAACAACGCCTTCAACCGCGCGCCGATCTTCGCCCAGTACTTGGACCGGCCCGAAATCATCGACCTAGTCGAAGCAGTACACGGCGACGATTGCCACTGCATCGGCATGACGGCTTGGATAACCGGCCCGGGCCGCCCGGACCAAACCCTGCACGCCGACTGGCAGCCGCTGACCCTGCCGGAAGAAGTCATGGACCACCCAGCGGTAGAGATTCCGATTTTTATCACCACGGCCCATTACTATCTCGACGATCTGACCGAGGAGCTGGGGCCGACTCGCTTCGTGCCGGGCAGCCACCGCGCGGGTCGGCGGCCCCGAGCGGGCGAGACTAGTTTTAAGGGCGTCGAAGAGCAGAGTATCTTGTGCAAGGCCGGCGACTGCGTGCTGTTCCGCTGCGAGGTTTGGCACCGGGGCACGGCCAATACGAGCGAGCAGACGCGCTACCTGCTCCAAGTACACTACGCCCAGCGCATTATCACCCAGAAGTACCCACCCTATCTGAACAAATTCCAATTCGACCCGGCCCTGTTGACGCAGGCTACGCCACGGCAGCGGCGGCTTTTGGGCGACCACGTGCCGAGCAATTACGACTAGATACATAAGATAATCCGCAGATGGACGCAGATGGACGCAGATGGACGTAGATATAGTTCACAAGACGATCCGCAGCTCGAATCGCAGGATTGCTATAGCTCATACACCCGATTACGGTATCACCGAATGGATGAATAACGCACTATGACTAATTCCCCGATATCCGTCCTGCTCTTTGAGGACAATCCCATTCACGCCCGTCTGTTGCAGGGCTTTCTAAAACCGGAATTTGCCGTGGAAGCGGTCGATAACTTAGCGGCCGGCTTGGCGCGGTTAGAAGCCGGTGGGATCGACGCGATCCTCCTCGACCTAGTACTGCCCGACAGCCAAGAGCTGGCCACCTTCGAGCGCGTCAAAGCGACCGTCCCGAATATCCCCGTACTGGTCCTGACGGGCCTCGATGACGAAGTGCTCGCCGAAGAGGCCGTGGCGGCCGGTGCCCGAGATTACCTAATCAAAACGCAGATCAATGGCGAGAGTTTGGCCCGGTCTATCCGGGAGGCCGTAGCAGGCTAGCGATGGGGGGCGATCCCCGCTTCCTTCGCTGGACTGGCTGGCTGGCGCGACTGGCTGCCTTCACGACCGTGCTAGCGGGCGTGCTGGTGCTGTGGGGCTGGAACGCCGACGACGAATACCTCAAAAGCTTCATGCACATCAGTTGGGTGGCGACGCACCCGCTCGTGGCGATGCAGTTTATCTTGGCTGGCGCGTCGCTTTTGTTGTTACAGGCCGAGCCACTGAGCCGCTGGCGGCGGTATGTGGGCGTGGTGCTGGGGGCGACCGTGGTGCTGGTCGCCGTGCTCAAGTTAATCGGCTATCAGTACAACTGGGAGCGCGGCGTCGATACCTATCTTTTTTATTTCAAGCTGGGCGTCTCTCGAATGTCGCCCAATGCAGCGTTTTCCTTCTTGTTGATAGGCTTGGCCTTGGTGCTGATGGATGTGCAGGTGAGGGGACGCGCCTATCTGTCACAGATCTGCGTGATCGCGGCGACGGTCATCGGACTTTTGTCGATGAGCAGCTACTTCCACAACGTGCTGCTGCTCTATGGAGTATCCGGGTTCGTCCCGGTCGTCCCCGACACGGCCACCGAATTCCTCATCCTCTGCTTTGGCTTGCTGTGCGCTCGTCCGCACCGCGAGCCAGTCGCGACCATCATCAGCACTACGGAGGGCGGCTCCGTGGCGCGCCACCTCTTGCCGGCCGCCTTTGTCATTCCCCTCCTACTCGACTGGGTGCGCATTCAGGTCGAGAGCCTCTATGGCTACGAGTTTGGCTTCTCACTCTTTACGCTGCTCAACATCTTGGCCTTCGCCCTGCTGATATGGTGGAACGCCGCGTCGCTTTCGCGAGTCGATGCAGAAAGGCGGCGGTCGGAAGAGCAGCTACAAGAGCAATACCGCCTGACTGCGGAGACGGCGCAATCCGAGCACGAGGCCCTGTTGGCACTCGAAGAGTCGCAGGAAGCTCTGCGCGACGCCAAAGAGCAAGCCGAAGCGGCCAACCATGCCAAGAGTGCGTTCTTGGCCAATATGAGCCACGAGATCCGCACTCCAATGAACGGCATCATTGGCATGACCGAACTCTTGGGACGCACTCGGCTCGAATCGCAACAGCGCAACTACTTGACGTTGGTGCAGCAGTCGGCGGAGTCCCTGCTGTCTCTGCTCAACGACATCCTCGACTTCTCCAAAGTCGAAGCAGGACGCTTGGCGCTGGAGGAGATCGAGTTCGATCTGCGTGACGAGGTGGGCAACGCCGTGCAGACCCTAGCCATGCACGCGGCGAGCAAAAACATAGAGCTCGTGTGCCACATCCCCGCGGACGTGCCCGACCGCTTGATTGGCGACCCGCGTCGTTTGCGCCAAGTGGTGATCAATTTGGTGGGCAATGCCGTCAAGTTTACCGAGGAAGGCGAAGTGGAAGTTGGCATCACCGTGGAAGAGGCTTTGTCGGACGCGGTGTGCTTGCGTCTGTGGGTGCGCGACACCGGGATCGGCATTGCGCCGGAAAAACAGGCGCAGATTTTCGACTCTTTCAGCCAAGTCGATGAATCGACCTCGCGGCGCTTTGGCGGCAGCGGCTTGGGCTTGGCCATCTCGCAGCAGCTAGTCGAGCTGATGGGGGGCCGCATCTGGGTCGAGAGCGAGGAGGGCAAAGGCAGCACTTTTCACTGCACGGTCCGCTTTGGGCTGGGAACGCCGAAAACCAAGCGCACCGATTTGGTCTCGCTGCGGGGGCTAAAGGTCTTGGTTGTTGACGATCACGCGACCAATCGGCGGATTCTTGAAGAGATTCTCAAAAGCTGGGAAATGGAAATTGAGCTCGTGGAGAGCGGCTCGGCTGCCATCGCCGCCTTAGAGGCCGCGGCACAGCCGTTCGACCTCGTGCTGATGGATCTGATGATGCCGGAGATGGACGGCCTAGAAACGGTGGCGATGATCCGCGAGAACGCGGCGTTTGCCCAAGTGCCGGTGCTGCTGCTTTCCTCGGCTGACCGAACCGGGTACAGCGCGCGGTCGCGCTCCTTGGGCATTGCCCACAGCCTGCTCAAGCCAGTTAAGCAATCTGATCTGCTAGAGGCGATTAGCGAGGCCGTCGCAGCCGTCCCGCCGAAGGAAACAAGGCGCAGTGAAGCACCCGAGGACGAATTGGTGGCGGTCGAGAGCTGGGGCCGGACAGCACGCCGCATCCTCTTGGCCGAGGATGGGGTGATCAACCAGCAGGTGGCCGTGCGGCTGTTGGAGGAACGCGGCCACTCTGTAGTGGTAGTGAACAATGGCCGCGCGGCCGTGGAGCAAGTGGCCGCGCAGCCCTTTGACGTGGTGCTGATGGACGTGCAGATGCCGGAGATGGACGGCCTAGAGGCCACGGCGGCCATTCGTCGAGCAGAGGAACAGACTGGCGGGCACGTCCCAATCATTGCCATGACGGCCCACGCCATGAAAGGCGACCGCGACCGCTTCTTGGCGGCGGGTATGGACGGTTATGTGGCCAAGCCCGTGCGCCCGCACGAGCTGTACGCGGCCGTGGAGGGTGGCAGTCCCAATGCTGAGGCTGGACTGCTCTCGCCTACGGATTTGCCCTTCGAGTGGGATGCCGCACTCGAAAACGTCGGCGGCGACGAGGCCATGCTGCGCGAGCTTGCGGAGATGTTTTTTGCCGAGTGTCCCAAGTTGATGCAGCAGATCCGCGAGCACATCGCCAGCGCGGACGGCCCCGAGTTGCGGCGGGCCGCGCATACGCTCAAAGGATCGGCGCATGTTTTCGGCGCGGCCGCGGCGGCCGCGGCCGCGCATCGGTTAGAGGAAATCGGGCGCGAGGGCTTCGACGGTGAGCTCAGCCGAACCGAAGCGTTTGCCGACGCAGAGGAAGCCCTAGCGTTGCTGGAGGATGAAGTGGCGCGGTTGCTGCCGGCCTTGCGGGAGCGGGTCGCGGCCAGCGCATAACGCCGAAGGAGAAAGCAAACGATGGAACGAGTGTACACTACGCAGGACTTGGCCATGCTTAGTCATCTCAAAAACTCGCTGGCGGCACAGGGCATTGAATGCGTTTTGCGCGGTCAGCACCTGCTCGGCGGCGTGGGGGAATTGCCCCCGATTGAGTGCTGGCCGGAGTTGTGGGTTTTGGACGATAAACAGGTCGCAGCCGCGAAGTCGCACATCGACACTCTGTTTGCAACGGCTGCGGAAGACGGAGAACCGTGGAACTGCGCCGCGTGCGGCGAGGAATGCCCGGGAGCGTTTACGGACTGTTGGAGTTGCGGGGCGGCTAGGGCCGAAGAGATCGGAACTTCCTAAATACAGCCTTCTCCCTGAACCATTGACCCATACTGACCATGCGGTCGGCGGAAGGATACGTATGTCGCGCTTTTTGCTTGCGCTCGCTTTTGTCTTTTCGCTCGCCGCTTTTGCCCGCGCGCAAGCGTCGCCAATGCTGGCGACGGGAAGCTCCGCCGACAGCTTGCTCGTCAGCGGCAAACAGATGCTGCGAACTGGTAAAAACGGAGGCTCTCTCGACGCGCTGTACGCGGCTAGGGCCACGTTTGAGCGCGCCTTGGCTGACACTAGCTTGGACGCGGCTTCGACGAGCTCAGCCGAGTCGTGGGGCCACTACTACATGGCCTTGGCCGATTACCGCATCGCCGATCGTCTATTGGCCGCTGACGAAAAAAACAAAGGCGCGGCTGCTGAGCACCTCAAAACCACTGTCGAGCATTTGCAAGAGGCTACTGAGATTGACCCGCAAGCAGCCGAAGCCTATGCCCTGCTAGCGAGCGCGTACGGACGACAGATCGGCCTCAACCCGATCAAGGGCATGACCTTGGGACGCAAAGCACAGCAGGCCCTAAAAAAAGCGGCGCAGCTTGCACCCGACAATCCGCGCGTCGCGTTGTGCGCGGCCATCCGCGACTTTAACACTCCCGGAATGTTTGGTGGCAGCAAGGAGAAGGGCCTGCAAGGATTCCAGCGCGCCGCCGAACTTTTTGCCCGAGAAGAGCCGACCGATCCCATCCGTCCCTCATGGGGACACAGCCGCACCTACGCTTGGCTCGGCCTCGCGTACCAAGGCCGAGGCGAGCTAGCGCTGGCGCGAGCCGCCTTTGCAAAGGCGCTTGCAATCAATCCAGATTTTAGTTGGGTCAAAAACGTGCTGCTACCCGAATTGGAAAAGGCCGTTGCGAAGCATGAGCAAGACAGAGAATAGCGCGCCCAACATCGTCCTGATCGTCACCGACCAGCAGCGCTGGGACACGCTCGGCTGCTTGGGCTACGACTACGTCATCACTCCGCACATTGACCGGCTGGCCGCTCGCGGCGTGGCGTTCAGTCGCGCCTTTGTGCAAGGGGCCGTTTGCGGCCCGTCGCGCAATAGCATCGTCTCGGGCCAGTACGTCCACACCCACGGCATCGACCGCAACGAGGCGTGGCTGACGCCCGACCAGCCCAACTGGATCGCGCAGCTTAGGGATGGCGGCTACCACACGGTCAACATCGGCAAGATGCACACCGCGCCCATCCGCCTGCCGTGCGGCTTCCTCCACCGCACGGTCGTCGAAAACAAGAACTATCACCAGGGCCACCACGGCCCAGACCCAGACGACTACGACTTGTATCTGATGCAATTCGGGCTTCGGCGACCGGCGCTGACCTACTACCGCGACGTGCCCAATTGGCCGGATTACTTGGGCGCGGCCGTGTGGCCGCACGACGAAGAGTTGTTTATCGACAACTGCGTTGGGCGCTGGAGCGTGGAGGCGATTCGCACGCACGACTTTGCCAAGCCGCTCTTCCTGTGGAGCGGCTTCGCCGGGCCGCACGACCCTTTTGACGCGCCCGCGTCCGCGCTGGCGCGCTACGAAGGCGTAGAAATTCCCGATCCCGTGGGGATTCCCAACGAGCTAGACACCAAACCGCCGCCACAGCGCCGAGCCATGGAGGGTATGGATGGCAAACACGCGCCCGCGGCAATCTGGTGGAGCCGGGCGACCCCAGAGCGCATTCGCCGCATGCGTCGGCACTACTACGCCAACATTACGGCCATTGACGATTGGGTCGGCGCTATGGTCGCGGCCATGGATGAGCGAGGCGAACTGGACAACACGGTTTTTGTGTTTACCTCGGACCACGGCGATTGCCTCGGCGACCATCACCAAGTCTATAAGTTCTCGTCCCACTACGATTCAGTGGCGCGGGTGCCGTTGGTTTTTGCTGGCCCCGGAGTCGAGCGGTTGGGGGTACGCGATCCGCTAGTGGAGCTGATTGACCTAGGCCCGACTCTGTTGGAAATGGCGGGATTGGGGCCGTTGGCTGGGGCGGCGGGACTTTCTTTGGGGCCGCTGCTACGCGGAGAAGGAACCGTATTGCACGAGACTGTGTTTTCCGAGTACGGACCGCGTATCATGGCGCGAACCGAGGCGTGGAAATTGGTTTTTTACCCCGGGGAATCCTACGGGGAGCTGTATCATTTAGAAGAGGATCCGGACGAGTTGTACAACCTATACGACGATACGGCTCATGTGGGGGCGCGAGGAGCGATGGTGGAGCGGATGATGGATTGGTACGGAAAGACGCGGATGCAGCGGTGAGTAAGCACTCGGAGCGTTGTGCAATTACTTGGATGGGCGCGTATATTGTATATTATGGATATATACGACTTGCGAAATGATTGACCTCGATCGAGTCGTCGGTTTTCAATGGGATCTAGGTAACTCCCGCAAGAGTGCTGATAAACACGGGGTTAGTCAGGCTGAAGCGGAGCAAGTGTTTGCCAATGAACCGCTCCTGCTGGTCGAGGATGTCGCCCATAGTCAATTGGAGCCGCGGTTTCACGCCTTGGGTGTAACTCAGGTTGGACGCCGGCTTCACGTAACATTCACGCTTCGCGAGGCGAACACCCTGATTCGCGTCATTTCTGCCCGAAGTATGAGCCGCAAGGAGCGAACCCGTTATGAGCAAGAAACGCAAGCCGATTCCCGTCTTTAAGAGCGAGGCCGAGGAGCGGACCTTTTGGGAGAGCCGCGATTCGACCGACTATGTTGACTGGAGCGAAGCCAAGCGCGTTCGCTTCCCCAACCTCAAACCTGCGACCAAGGCGATTTCCCTGAGATTGCCGGTCGATTTGCTAGAGCGGATCAAGATCGCGGCTAACAAGCGGGACGTACCCTATCAGTCGTTGATCAAGGTCTGGCTGGCCGAGAAGATAGACGCCGATTAGGGAAAGGACGTGCGCGACAGTGAGGTGAAGACAGACGCTCAGAGAAAAACAATCCGCGCCAGCGAAAGGAGTACACTGTGAACATACACGTAGGCAATTTGGCAAAGACAACCAAAAAGGAGGCGCTGGTTCAGCTTTTCCAACCGTACGGGAAGGTTGTGGCAGCTACCATCGCCCGAGACAAAAAGAGCGGTGCCTCGCGCGGCTTCGGCTACGTGGAGATGGCTACTCGGCACGAGGGCGAAGAGGCCATTGCCCATCTCAACGACAAGGAATTTGAGGGACAGAAGCTGCATCTGAGTGAGGCGCACGAGCGCAAGGAGAAGGCCGGGCGCGGGTCGGGCAAGGGCGGCAACCGCGCTGACCAGCAGCGCGGTAGTTTTTTCTCACCCCGAGGCGGTCAGCACAACGCGGGCAATATGCGAAGGAGTGGACGGCGGGGTTCCTAGTAAAGCAGAAACCGCGCGAGGATGGGGTCGTGGTCGCTGGCTTGGCTTCGACCCGAGCTCAGCCGAAGGTTGGGGAACTCGGTGTTGACGTGGACATAGTCGAACTCGGGCTGGAGCGCGAGCAGGGCCGCGCTGACCAGCAGGTAGTCGAGCTGCTGGGAAATTCCCTGAAAGTTATAGGAATAGGCCAAATCCCCATCCGCCGCGTCGCCGAGATTGAAGAGGATCGGCGGCGTACCGGCGAGCGTTTGCAGGACATCGCCCGGCGGCGGTTGCATTGGGGCGAGCGGAAACGGGCACTCGTTGAGATCCCCGAGCACGACGATGTTGGCGTTGGGGTCGGCGGCCAGCATCTCGGCGACGAGGTCGTGGATGAACGCGGCTTGGGCGAGGCGCTGGGCAAGCCCGCCATTGGTCGGCGGCTGGATTCGACCGAAGAGGGGTGGACTGCCAAACTTGGACGAGAAGTGGTTGTTGATCACCGTCAGCTGGGTTCCCTTGAAATCGAACACGGCCTTGAGTGGTTTGCGGCTGCGGCGGAAGGCGTCGTCTTCAATGCGTTCCACCGCACCAATCAGGGCCACCCGACCGGGCTGGTAGAGGTACGCAACGCGGATATTGCCGCCCGGCTGGCCGCCGTCGGCTCCGTCTGGAGGCGCGACATCCGCGTACGCATACTTCGGGCCACCAGCCGCAGCAATGGCGGCAATGAGCGTTTGCGCCGTCTGATCCGCTGAAGTGGTGCCGTCGTTGACCGCGCCGCTGTTGTCCTGCATTTCCTGCAAGGCCAGCACATCGGGCGCACGCAGGCGATGGACGATCTGGTCGGCAAGGGCCGCGAATTGACCGTCCGCTATATCCGCACTTTCGTCGTCGTCATTGGGATCGAGATTGAGCACGTTGAAACTGCCCACCGTCAGGTGCTGGGCTGTGCCGACGAGGGAGGTCGTTTCCGGCACTAAGCCAGCGCTCTCGACCACCGGCTCGGTCAAGACGAGCACCTCAAAGTTGCCAAAGCGGTAGCTGACCGGGCCATGCACAGTGCCGAGGGCATCGCCGACTTGGGCGGCCGGCATGGGACCGGGTAGTAGGCTGTCGTCGAGTTGGATGCGCTGCGGATGCAGGGTGTCCGGCGTTAGATTTAACCCGCCCCGCGCGTTGAGCGGCTGCCCCGCACCTGCATCGGCGAGGACGACGATTTCGCCAAAGCGGTTGGTCGGACTAATGGCGACCGCGTCTGGTACTTCCACTAACATTCCCTCTAGCGACTCGTAGAAGTCAATGCCGTCTTCCTCGGGGTCGAAAATTGCGAAGCGGTCGTCGTCAATGACCCTTGTCGGTGGCGGTCGGCCGGCCGCGCCAAGGACCACCGGGGCCGGAATGGGGTTGTCGGTTGACATGGTCTGAATGCGGTCGGGCTGGGAGAATTCGGTTATCGACAGATTGTTGGTAGCTGCGCTGCCGGGAATGTATTCGATCACGGTATCGGTCACCTGTACCTCGTCGCCGATGGAGACCTTTGGGACGCTTTTGGTATAGACGAACATTCCGTCGGATGTGCGCTCGTCGCCGTCGCCGGTTGGGTCTTGGAAATAGAAGCCATTGCGCGCGACCGCCGTTACAATGCCCCGCGTCGAGACCTGCTCGTCCTTGTGCGGCGAGGTGTGGCTAGCCCCTTGGATTTCGTAGATCCTGAGTAGTGGGGAAGAGGTGTCCGTGCCGAAGACCTGTTCGGCATTTGGGGCACCAAATTGGCCGAGCGACGGTCCGGCTCCAAGCGAGAGTAGAAAGGCGCAAAGAGCCGCTCGGAGCATGGAGCGGGTAGCGAACATGTTCAACCTTCTTTGTTGGTGGCAAACAGGGGCTTGGATGGGAATGGTCTCAGTCGTGTGCCCGACGCAACAGGGCAAGCAGTTCGCCGTGGCTTTGGACGCGGAAGTCGGCTTTATCAGTCCACTCGTTTTGATCGAGAGAGTCATAGTACACAGTGGTAACTTCGGCGCGGCGGCCGGCTTCGAGGTCGTAGCGGAAGTCGCCGACCATTACGGCGGTTGCTGGCGCAGCACCCCAAGCGGCGAGCAGCTTGCGGATGCCATCGGGATCGGGCTTGGGGGCGGCCTCGTCGCGGCCTAAGACGTGGGCGGGATTGAAGAATTGGGCGAGGTCGCAGACGGCGAGCGTCTGCAACGCATTGGCGTGATTGTTGCGGGTGAGAATGCCGAGCTGGAAACCGCGTTCAACCAGTGAGGTCAGCAGCGTGTGGACGCCGGGTAGGGGTTGGGCGCGGAGGGCGTACTCGCGTTCAAGTGCGGCAAGGCGACGCCTGAGCACGGTTGCTTCGGCGGCGGGGCGGGTGTCAATTTCTTCGAGCATACCTTTGCCCAAAGGCAGGCCCAATTCTTGGCGGATAGCATTGAAATCAATGGCGCTATCGGCGAGGGTGTTGTCGAGATCGAAAATCCAGTGGGTGAAGTTCAGCGCCTTGTTATTGGCGGTCATATAGCAATCCTAAATCGATCACAAGAGAATCCGCAGATGGACGCAGATAGGACTGCTATATCTGGCGCTCGGCAAAAGGGGTCCAGCCGCGGCCGGGGTTGCGTACGGGGGTCTGTTCGTAGCGGGTGCGGATTTCCTTGAATTCGGCGACGTCGGTGATTTCGCGCTCGGGATTTTGCGCGTCTTTGATGACAAAGTCGCCCTCCCCAGGCCAGCAGGCCATGGTGACCGGATCGCGTTCCGGGTCGAAGTCTTTGGGGTCTTCGTCGATGTTGTTCGGAATCTCGGCGTCTTGGTAGCGGAGATCGACGCTCCAGCGGACGATGTCAGTGTTGTTCTCAAAGGAGGCGTGCGGGGTGAGATTGGTCATAAAGAGCACCGAGCCGGCGCGCATTGGGCAGGCCACCGGCTCGGGAGCCGGCAGGTCTTCGCGGGCGATTTCGAGATACCCGCCTTGCCCGCCGGTGTAATGGCGATAGACGCCGCTACGGTGCGATTTGGGGAGGACGTACAGGCAGCCGTTTTCAATGGTGGCATCGACGAGGGGAATCCAGCAGGTCACGATCAGACTTCCGTCGCAGTGAGGCATGAAGTAGCCCGAGTCTTGGTGCCAAGGCACGGCACCGCGCGAGTAGCCGGGAGCCTTGGGGCGGACGCGGTACACGGACGAGCCAATGATGTCCGGGCCGACGAGGCTTTCGATGCAGGCGACGAGTGGCGGATGGCGCAAAAAGCCGAGCATGGCCTGTTCTTTGAAGCCGCCACCGCCGTGCCCCATGATCGCTCGGGTCACGCGCTCGCCGATTTCGACATCGGCTTTGAAGAGGGTGCCGAGCCGAGTTTCAAAGGGTTCGGCGGCAAAGGTTTCCGCGCCGAGTAGCCCTTCTTCTTGCAGAGTGGCACACGTCTGGTCAATGACGGCGGTGAGGCCGTCTTTGAGGGGTTGGAGATCGGCTTGCGAGTAGATGTCTTCTTTGACTACGTAGCCGAGATCGTGGAATTGCTGGCGTTCGGCAGTGGTTAGGCTCATGACATGCTCCGGGTGAAAGGGTCGTCAAAGGGTATTTCCTCTGTTCGCTCTAGTCAATGGCGTGAGATCGCAGTTAGGGCAACCACAAGCAACTGTCTTGGTTGTCAAGGGGTTTGTAGGGTCGGATTCCACGGTTGTTGGTCTCGTAGGATGGCATTGAGTATGATAATCAGTTTCCGCATGCAGGCGGTTAGGGCGACTTTTTTGGGTTTACCCGCCTCCAGCAGGCGGGTGTAAAAGGTTTGAATCACCGGATTGTAGCGGGTGGCGGCTAACGTGGCCATGTACAGGGTCGTGCGGACGGCCCCCCGGCCGCCATAGATGGCGCGTGGCCCCTGCGTTTGGCCACTATCTCGATTG
>JAJDUT010000045.1 GCA_022826515.1 Candidatus Latescibacterota bacterium | reverse complement strand
GCCGTGGGCCTGTTCAAAGCAGCCGGGGTGCCGCGTTAATGCGCTGGTAAACGCCCCTTTCTCGTGGCCAAACAGTTCGCTTTCGACCAAGCCAGCGGGCAAGGCGGCGCAATTGACCGCACGGAAGTCTTTCGCACCGCGGGCACTCTGGTGGTGGATGGTATGGGCGAGTAGGCCCTTACCGACGCCGGTCTCGCCCAACATCAGCACTTGGATATCCGTGTTGGCCACCTGCTGCACCCTCTTTAGGAGTAGGGCAATGGCCGGATTGCGGCTGAGTACCTTGGCCGGAGGTGTGTTGCTTGTTTGCGTCATTAGTCATCATTCATCATCGAGCCGCTGGCTTCCTCCACGCCAACCCTCCGTTATGGGCCTGCAGCTCGTCCTCGTTGACAGTCGCTTGCTCGTCCTTGTCGGTGGGTGGTTCGCATATTGCCGTATCGGCTTCGATCGAGCTAGCCTATATGATGCACATTCCGTGCCAACGAGCAGCCGCGCATAAAAAAAATCCTTTAGGAAGGCCCTAAAGGATTGAAAAACATGAGACTTAAAATATAAGAAAGAATTTCTACGGCGTGCGACTCAGCCCTTGTTGCGCGTCATTTGCATAATTTTTTATGCAAATGAATAAATTTTTATTCATGAAGCACAACTTGCTGTTTAGCTCATAAGGGCCTCCTGGATAGAAGATTCCTCGCTCCACCGCGTACGGGTGCCGGCTTTAGGCGTGGCCTCCGCTGCGCGGAGTTTATCTTGAGCAAACAGCATGACAAAGCCTATTCTTCCAAAAAGCTCCACAGCGCATCCAAGCGCACTCCTTCAATCGGCTCTCGCAGCACCGAGTTGACGCCTTTTTCCGCCATGTAGCGCGGTGTAAACGCCAGCCCCTTTTGTAGTGCCGTGCGCTCTAGCCCCATTTGCCTAGGCCGCCAGCGCACCCGACAGCGGTCCAACCGCTTTGCCAACCCCGCCGTGTCCCCCGCGCAGCACCACGTGATGATCATCGCCCCCAAGGCCACGAGCTCGCCGTGGATCCAAGTCCGTTGGTTGGCCGTCTCCAGCGCGATCCAAAACGGATGGTCGCCGCTTTCCGTGGGAGCTTTCAACTGCTGGCTATCGCGCTCCTTAATCCGCTGCGCGATGTTGGCCGCGCTCTCCTCGGTCATCCGTCCGTTGGCATCGAGCGTTGCGGCAAAAGAATTTGCGATCGACTCGTGATGGGCTAGCTGCTGTGCCGCCAGCCCCGGGTCGAACGCCGCTCCTTGCCCCAACGCTGCCCGCTGCCGCCACTCCTCCAGTCCCGCATGACCGCAGAGGATGTCGCCTAGTCCGGCGGTGTGCAAGTAATCCGGTGCCTTGAGGACCACATCGACATCCACGAGCACGTATTGGCAGTCCACCCACGGCCAGTCGTCCAAACCGCCCACGGTCTGATAGCCGTCCCACCGCGCCACATGGCTGTGGATGATCGCCCCGGAAGAGAGGATCGTCGGCACCAAGATCAGTTCGGCGTCCTTGTCGAGGGCCACGAACTTAGAAGCGTCGAGGGCCTTGCCGCCGCCCAAGCCGATGACCAGCTCGATCCCGGCTGGCAGCCGGTCGCTGAGGTCCTGCTGATGCGCCGAGTCCAGCCACTCGGCAAAGACCACGCCCGCTGGCTCGCGCACTAGGTGTTCTCGGGCAGCGGCGTACGCGCTGGGTGTGGTGACAATCGCATACGCTGGCCAGTGGGCGCTTGCTCGTTGCAACAGGCCGCGGGCGACGCGCATGTCGTATTCAGCAGCCGGTTTGCACTGGCGGCCCATGGACCAGCCTCGATTGGTTTTAGGCATTTGTTCTCCGTCTCGTCGTAGGCAAAGCGAACTATTGATTTTGTTATTGATGTTGCACAACAATATACAAGCTCTTTTTGCGCCGCCAATGCATCTTTCCGAGTCCAAAATTCTAGGTCCACTGTCCACGTCGTCCGCATCGCGGCGAGCGGTTTTGAGCGCCCCTGCAAAATTCCGATATAGCATTCGCAGATGGACGCAGAATAGGATGTAAAAGACGATTCGCGTCTCGAATCGTTCAAGTTATTCAGAATAGCTATATTACAACATCCGCTCCTTCAGAGGTTTGCTGCCATGCGCTCTCTACTGTTGTTCTTCGCCCTCGTTCTGGCGGGTTGCTACGCGGCCTCGCTCGGACCCGATCCCTTGGGCCATTTTGCTGCGCGCACCGACCACCTTCATCGCCTAGAGCCGCTCGGCGAGCGCATTTTGCACGGGGCTGCGCTCAGCTATGGGCCGCTCGACCCCGAGGAGCGCACGCGGCCGCTTTTCTATGCCGTGTACTACGAGCTCCACGACCTGCCCTACGACTGGCATTTGGCGTTGCTCGCGAATCTGGACCAGCACGTAGGGTACGGCTTGCCCCAAATCGACCTTGGTTTCAACTCCGCCGGCCAGCCCTACGAGGCGGCCATTGCCGAGGGTCAACTCGACGAGGCGATTGAGCGGCTTTGCTGGGGGTTGCAGCAGCTAGAGCGCCCGGCCTTGCTGCGGTTGGGCTACGCGTTCAATAGCTCTTGGCGTGCCTATGAGGCGACGGGTTACGTCGAGGCTTGGCGGCGCATAGAGCAAACGCTGCGGGGTCGCTGGGGTTTGGAGCACGTGGCGCTGGTGTGGACGCAGAAGGACGACGGCGGCTCTGATTACTTGGCCTACTATCCGGGGGATGAGTACGTCGATTGGTGGTCGATTGACGTGGCCGCGCCGCAAGATCTGCGCCGCAGCCGCGCCTTTGTCGAGGCGGCGCAGGAGCGCGGCTACCCCGTGCTCGTCGGCGTGGTCACGCCCGTTACTACCGACTTGGGCCGGGCCGAGCAGGCGTGGCCTCATTGGTTCATCCCCTTCCTCCGCTTTTTGCGTCACCATCCCAACATCAAGGCATTTACTTACATAGATTGGGACTGGTCGCAGACGGAGCGCTTTGTCGATCCCATACTCTTTGCGCGCTACCGCAGCGAGCTGATGAATCCGATTTACCTACACGCGGCCTCGCCCGGCGAGTTGCGCTGGAACCTAAATCTCGATCCCTAGCTTTAGAGAAAGGACGCAGATGGATAAAGTCGATGTACACGTTCACGTCTTCGACCTGCCGAGCGAGCGGTTTCCCCGCGAGCTGAGCAGCCTCGCACCGGCCGATCGCGCCTGTCCCATAGAGGCGCTGATAGCCGACATGGATGCTTCGGGTATCGACCGCGCCGTGCTGATCGAAATGAACGGCACCGAAATCGAGCAGCACGCCTATGTCACGCATTGCGTGCAGACGTGGCCCGACCGCTTTACGGCGACGGGCTTGATCGACATGGGCGACCCGGACCCGCCCGCTCGTCTGCGCGAGCTCGTCGCCACCACCGGCATTGAGGGGATTCGGCTGGGGGCGTTGGGCGACCCGGACGCACAGCGGGCCGAGGACCTAGCGACCTATGCGATTTTCGAGTGTGCGGACGAGTTGGGGCTCAACATCAACATCTACACCGGCGGTGCCCAGTTCCCCTGCATTGAACTGCTGGCCGCGGCTTTTCCCGGCGTGAACATTTCCCTCGACCATCTCGGCGTGATGCCAACCACGCCCAATGAGCCAGACCAATGGGGCCGTCCCCGCTTTGACGCCGAGCCGCTGCCGCCGGCCAGCTATCCGCAAGTGATGGCGCTGTCTCGCTTTCCCAATGTCTATGTCAAAATTTCGGGGGAGTACGCGTTTTCCAAGGTGCCTTGGCCCTACGGGGATATGCAGTCCATGGTCGAGGATGTGTATCGGGCCTATGGCGCGGATCGGATGATGTGGTGTACGGATTCGCCGTGGATTGTAGTGGAGCCGGGCTACCAAAAACTGGTGGATTTGCTCGACTGCCATCTGCCGAATATTTCCGCGGCGGAGAAGGAGATGATTATGGGTGGGACGGCGATGAAGCTGTGGTTTAAGGGGCGCTAGGGGATGGAGCTAAAGATAGATTGAGGAGCAGTGCGATGAAACGCGCGGAGCTATTGCCCGTTTCCGGCAGCGGCCTGTGCGATTTGAGCCGGGAACGGCTGGCAGACTACCTCACTGCTATCGTCGGCGACCGGGAAGTGCCAGAGACCGATGAGGAGTGGAATGAGCGGCTTTGCGCGCTGGGGTTTATGGTTGAGCGGGAAGACGGCCCGCCTGCCTGTACTATCGCTGGGTTGATCTTGTTTGGCTATCGGCCGCGCCGCCTGTTGCGCCATGCCGGTATCCGCTGGATGTGCTTTGAAGGGGAGGAGAAAACCTACGATGCCCTTGACGATCAAGTGCTTGAAGGGCCGCTGGTCGATCTTTGGCAGGCGCTGTCAGGGGGTCGTGAGCTGGTGGAAAAGGGGCTGATTGAACGCCTTGCCGATGCGATGCGGCCGTTCGTATCTGAAGAGGCGGACCAAGTGGAAGAGTCCATGCGTCGGGAACGACGCTGGCACTATCCGCTGGAAGCGCTGCGCGAAGGCGTTGTCAATGCGCTGACGCATCGGGATTGGACGCGGTACGAGGAAATTGAGGTGGTCCGTTATGCGGACCGGATAGAGATACTCAGCCCTGGTGCACTGCAAAACGGCATGACGGTCGAAAAAATGATCGCTGGCCAACGGGTTCCGCGCAATCTGCTCATCTCTGAGACGTTGCGGGACTACAGCTATTCGGATGCACGCGGCATGGGGGTGCGGAACAAGATCATTCCGTTGATGCGGGCGCACAACGGCGTTGACCCAGAGTTTGAGGCGACGGAGGACTACTTGCGATTGACGCTGCGCCGAGGTTCGGCACCCTGTACCGAAGCTGAACGGTGACGAGACGGATGAATCGGTATTCTGTTGGCTACAATGAGCGCACGGCTCGGTTCTTCCAAGAGCGCACAGCCGACACGCACGCTCAGTTTCTTCTGAAATACCTTGTACCCGGGATGGCTCTCTTGGACGGTGGATGTGGGCCTGGGACAATAACCAAAGGACTCGCGGAGATCGTGGCACCTGGGCGCGTCGTAGGAATCGACAGAGAGCCGAGTCAAATCGATCTTGCTCAGCGCCTCACCGATGGGCTCCCTACAATCGAGTTCAAAACGGACGACCTTTGCAGCCTGACTGCTGATGACGAGTCCTTCGATGTCGTCTTCGTTCACGGAGTCCTAGAGCACATCGCCGACCCAGAGCAAGCTACCTCTGAGATTCGCCGAGTACTGAAGTCGGGAGGGCTGGTAGGCGCAAGACACGCCGATTTCGGAGGGTTCCTGCTTGAGCCTACGCTTTCCCACTTGGGAAAGTTCTCACAGCTATTTATTCAGCTAATGCAGCGAAATGGCGGGGATCCATATTGCGGCCGTCGCCAGCCAGGACTATTCCGCAAGGCAGGATTCGATATTGTCAAGGTTTCCGCGTCGTATGACTGTTGGACAGCGGATGCGGAGTCCACGCGGAGAAATGCGCACTTTCTGTCGGAGTTGTGCGGCGACTCTAAATTCTCTGAGCAGCTTGTGGAATACGGACTAGCAGACGAACGGGTCTTGGCCCAACTAAAGTCCTCATTCCTCACGTGGGGAGAGATGCCAGAGGCGTTTGCCGCAGAAGCGTGGGGCGAGATCGTCGCCAGAAAAGCGTGAATTCGGAGTAGGCGGATAGGACTAACGGTAGATTGCGGAGCAGTGCGATGAAACGAGCGGAGCTGTTGCCCGTTTCTGGCAGCGGCCTATGCGATTTGAGCCGGTCGCGTCTGGTGGATTACCTCACCCTTCTGACTATCGACAATCCCGAAGAGTGCCGCTTTTACGAGGTTGAGGCTGAGGCCGCCAAGGTTCAGTATCTTTAGAAGAGTGATCGTGGCCGCCTGTAATTGCAAAGGAGAAATAAAATGACCGTACCAAAACCTCGGTACAGCAAAGAGGAGTTCGCTCGTCGTGGCGATGAGATTTACGACCGAGAGATAAGGCCCCATGTTGGGCCTGATGACGAAGGTAAATTCGTCGTCATCGACATTGAGACGGGAGCTTATGAGATTGATCAGGACGAATTGGCTGCATCCGACCGGCTTCTTGCCCGCAGACTTGATGCACAAATGTGGACAAGGCGTGTCGGATCCCGGTATGCTCGCCGCTTTGGCCCTCGCTACAGGGCGAGTGGTGCATGATAACCGGCCATGTTACTGCATACCGAGA
>JAJDUT010000114.1 GCA_022826515.1 Candidatus Latescibacterota bacterium | reverse complement strand
ATACTGAACAAGTCGCCGGTCCGATACCAGATCTGGCCGTCCTCCTCCACTAGCACCTGCTCGGTCTGCTCGGGGTCGTGCAAATATCCGCGCATGACATTGGGGCCACTGGTCCACAGCTCTCCGACCTGATCGCCGCTGGGTCGGAATTCGTCCTGCGCTGGATCGTTGTAGCCGATTTCCGACCCGTCTTCGGCCACGATTTTCACCGCCTGCAACGGCCTTCCCACCGTGCCGCTTTTGCGCCCTTCGAGATGGTTGGCGGCAATCAGCGGCGCACACTCAGTCGTGCCGTAGCCCTCGTACGTGGTGATGTCGAGCACTTCGTGAAAGAAGTCCAACGCCTTGGGATCGGCCTTGGCCGAGCCGACGATCAAAAGCTCTAGATGAGGCCCGACCCGCGTGGCGAGCTGGGCGCGAATTTTGCCGACTATTGAACGACCTATGGCAGCCAAAAAGAGCTTGTCGCCCAGCCCAGCTTGGCCGCGCGCCAATCGCTCCTTGGCCGCGACCGAGCGCTGAATCAAGCCTCCCTTGAGGCCACCAGCGTCGATTTCCTTGCGCACATTGCCGTACACTTTGTCGAGTATCAGCGGCACGGTGAGGAAGCCCTCCGGCTCTGAGAGGCGGATGTCGCTGAGGACGCGGTCGGGCGAGCGCGCCAAGTCCAAAATCCACCCCTTGGCCAAGGGATAGTAGATGTTGAGAATTCCCATGGAGTGGTAGTCGGGCGCGGACTTGAACATGCGGAGTGGCTCGCGCTTGCTAATCACGTCCCAGACCTCTTCGACGTTGGCGACGATGTTGGCGTGGGTCTGGATCACGCCTTTGGGCAGGCCGGTTGAGCCCGAGGTATAGAGAATTTTCGATTCGTCTTCCGGCAGCACCTCGACCTCGGGCACGGCCGCGCTGCTCTCCGCTAGCTCTTTCCAGGGGATCGCGTCTTCAGCCTCGCCCTCGGTCAACGCAATCTGCGGCGTCTTGTCCAGACGCTCTCGGATGGTACCAAACCGCTCATAGCCCTTGCGATCTACGACCAGCAACTCAACCGCAGAGTGTGCGATGCTATGGGCGAGAGCCTCGTCAGGCGACTGGATACACAGCGGCACCGCACTGACTCCAATGCAGTCGGTCGCCAGAAAGATCAAGAGCGGCTCGCTGCCGCCATCGGTGAGGATGCCCACGCGCTGGCCCTTGGCCAAACCCTGCGCTGCAAGGCCAGCCGCGAGTTGGTCGCGGCGACTTTTGAGCTCGGCGTAGGTCACGGGCTGGTAGCTCAAGGTGCGGCTACCCTCTACGGGTTTGAGCTCTCGAATGGCCGTCTGTTCGGCACAGGTTGCGAAGCTATGGTTGAGTAGATCCCTCAGTGTTTGTCCCATCGCAAACCTCTTTCTAGTGATTTATGGAGTGATTTATATCGTTGTCGTTTGCGGCGCACAAAAGGACCGCCTTGCCATTGCACACGCGGCCCAGCGACCGCATCTTCCCTATATGAATTTTCGCTGCAATCGCGCCTTGGTCTTACTGCTCTTGTCCTATCCGGTCATCTCCTCAGCCCAGCCCTCGGTGGCCATGTTTGGCTACTCGCTCAGCATGGGCAGCGTCACCGTCGATCAAGAGCAGCTATATCGCCTCAGCCTCCGGCCCGACTTCCCGCTAGGCCGCATGGGCATTGGCCTCGACTTAGAGCTGTTTGTCGAACGCAATGGCGACCTCGGGTCACGCGGCTGGGAGGCTGGCTCGTCAACTCAAACTTTCGACTCGATCTTGCGCAAGATCTACTACGTGCGCTATGGCCGTCCCAACGACGCGGTTTACATCAAAATCGGCGCGCTCGACAACGTGACGTTGGGATACGGCCTCATCATGGACAACTACCGCAACACCCTGCACTATCCCGGCATCAAGAAAACCGGACTCCAGTTCCGCATCGCCAATTTCGCTGGCACTAATATCGGACTCGAAGGAGTGATCAACAACCTCCAAGACTTCCAAGAGGGCGGCGCGCTCATCGGACTGCGGACCATTGGCTACGCCGCCGACCTCGAGGTGGGTGTGACCTTTGTGGCCGATCTCGACCAGTACAGCGGCCTGCGCGACAGCGATTCCGACGGCGTGCCCGACCCCATTGACGCCTTCCCAGAAGACGGCGATTTTGCCCTCGACAACGATTCCGACGGCGTGCCCGACCACATCGACAGCGACGACGACAACGACGGCATCATCGACGCCGACGCCGGCAGTGGCCTCTCCGCTGACATCGCCTCCGCCTTGTTGGGGCTCAACGCCAATTACGGCAACGCCTTCCCAATAGACCAAGACGTGGACCGACACAAGCCCTTCAACAGAAATCGCGTTGGCCAAGACTTCTTTTCGATCTTGGGCGTGGACCTGGCCTATCCGCTCGTCCGCGACCTAGGCCTAGAACTCAAGCTCTACGGCCAATTCGCCATGTTAATTGACGACGACGACGGACTTTCCAGCTTTGAGGCGCAACAGCAGGGCGTTTACCCCGGCAATCGCCAAGCGACTGGGTTCGGCATCGCCGCCCCGGGCCTGTGGTTGACTTTAGGCCCGCTCAACGGCCAACTGGACTTCCGCCACTTCCGCCGCGATTTCGACTCGCGCTACTTCGACGAGCTGTACGAACTTGATCGCGCGTATCTCGACCTCGCCACCGGACAGGCCCAAGCCAAGGATGCGAGGCTAGGCTACAGCAACGACCTCTCCGGCTTCTTTGGTCACTTGGGCACAGAACTTGGCTCGTACGCGTACGCCTCGGTTTCCTATCAGTATTTGACGGGCACTGGCGACCCAAAACAGCAGCTTATCGCCAGTGCATCCTTGTCGCGCAAACTGCTCAAGTACTTCCCCCACCTCAAGCGCGCGTACGCTTATTTTCACAAGAACAACATCGGCCGGAACCCCAAAGAAGACGGCATCGGGCGGGACGACTTCTTCGAGCCGACCGAGGACACTTTCTACGGCTTTGACGTTGGACTGAACATAAAAGAAGGCGCATCCGTGCGCTGGGATACTCGCTTCGTCTTCGAACGCTCCGCCAATCGACGCTTACAGCGCCACAAAATCATGACCCTCGAAACCGTATTCGACTTTTAATATGGAAATCACTCGCGTATCAGCCCATTACCTGCGCCTGCCCAACGTCACCGCTCGCTGCGACGGCACGCAGGACACCTGTCTAATCCAAATAGAAACCGATGCTGGTATCACCGGCTGGGGCGAAGTTGATTCGGCTCCCACCGTGGTCAAGGCCGTCGTCGAGGCCCCGCTCTCCCACCAGATTAGCAATGGCCTCGCCAACGCGCTAGAAGGCTTAGACCCGCTGGCCATCGACGTATGCGGTGCCCGCATGCTCGAAGCAGCCAACTACTACGGTCGCATCGGCGTGGGCACGCACGCCATGGCCGGCGTCAATCTCGCGCTGTGGGACATTGCCGGCAAAGTGCGCAATTGCCCGGCCTACGAACTGCTCGGCGGCCCCTATCAAACCAAATTCCGCGCGTATTGCTCCATCCTCTTCGGCGACACGCCGCAAGAGACCGGCGAATTGGCCCGCCGCTTTGCCGGAGAGGGGTTCACAGCCATCAAGTTCGGCTGGGGACCGATGGGACAGAGCGAGGCAAACGACATCGCCTTGGTGCGCGAAGCGAGGAAGGGGGCCGGACCGGATGTGGACATTTTGGTAGATGCTGGACAGGTGTGGGACTGGAAAACCGGTCTCAAGCGCGCCGAGCAGTTCGCCGAGTACGGCATATTCTGGCTCGAAGAACCTTTGCATCCCGAGGATGTCGCAGGCTATGCGCATCTCTGCGAGCGCAGCCCAGTACCCATCGCCACGGGTGAGGCCGAGTCGCGCTATCAGGATTTTGAGCGGCTGCTCGTCAATGGCCGCATCGACTGGGTTCAGCCGGACCCGGGCCGCTGCGGGCTTTCGACCATGGTCGAGGTCGGCCGCCTCGCGCACCGCCTGCACCGCAAGGTCGTCAACCACTCGTTCAAAAGCGGCATCACCATCGCCGCTTCCCTGCACGGGCTGGCGGCAGTCCCCCACGGCGAGGTCTTCGAATACTGCATGGCCGACTCACCCTTGCGCCACGACCTGACGCACGAAAAATTCACAGTCGTCGATGGCTACGTTCACGTGCCGGAGGGGCCGGGGTTGGGCGTGACCATCAATGAAGAGATAGTAGAAAAGTATCTAGTGAATTAACCCAAAAGGTTCCCCACCATGCCCGATCGCCCCATGCTCATCATCGACGGCCACCTCGACTTGGCCTTCAACGCCCTGCACCACCGCCGCGACCTCACCCAAGATGTCCATATCCTGCGCGAGCGCGAAGACCCCAAGCCTCCAGGCCCTTCACACCCCGACTCGCTGCGCGACAGAAAACGCCCCGAAAGCACCTCGCGCGGCACTGCCACCGTATCCCTGCCGCAGATGCGCCAAGGCCGCGTCGGCATCGCGCTCTCGACCATCATGTGCCGAGTGCAGATGCCCACCGGCCTCCTCGACGACGGCATGAGATCCCAAGAAGCAGCCCACGCCATGGGCCAATCGCATCTTTACTATTACAGAGCGCTAGAGCGCGAGGGCCAACTGCGCTTCATCCGCGACACAAACGATCTCGACGCGGCCATTGCCGCTTGGCAAAATCCCGACTCAACGACTCCGATTGGCCTGATCCTAAGCATGGAAAGCGCCGATCCCATCTTAGACCCTGAGCAAGTAAGTTGGTGGTGGGAACAGGGCCTGCGCTCGGTGGGGCTGACGCATTTTGGTGCCAATACTTGGGGCCACGGTACCGGCACCCGCGGCGGGCTGTACGCCGACGCCTATCCCCTGCTCGACGCCCTCGCCGCAACGAACATCGCCCTCGACCTAACCCACGCCTCGGACTTGGTCTTCTGGCAACTTTTGGACTACTGGCAAGGTCCCGTCCACGCCAGCCACTGCAATTGCCGCGCCCTCGTCCCCGGCCAGCGCCACCTCAGCGACGAGATGATCCAAGCCATCGCCGAGCGCGGCGGCGTCATCGGCGCGGTCTTCGCCGAGTTCATGCTCAATCCCGAGATCAACTTCGACGACCCAGCGACCTATCCGCAAACCGCCCGCCGCTCCATGTCGGCCGTCGTCGATCACATCGACCACATCTGCCAGCTCGTCGGCAACTGCGATCACGTCGCCATCGGCTCCGACCTCGACGGCGGCTTCGGGCGCGAAATGGCACCCATTGATTACGACACCATTGCCGACCTACAGCGCTTCCTCGACATCCTCGACCGGCGGGGCTACTCAACCGACGACATTGCGGCCATAGCCCACGGCAACCTCACACGCTTTTTCCGCCAAGCCTGGGAGCAATAGCCTTGAACCAATCACTCTGCGCCCATCTGTGCTCATCTGCGGATAATTCACGCCCCACCAACAGGATTGTCATACAATGACCGACGCGCGCCCACTGATCCTCGACAGCCATCTCGATCTATCCTTCTCCGCCCTGCAAATCAACCGCGACCTAACGCAAAAGGCAGCCACTGTGCGCGTCCACGACTCCGTGCAGACTATGGAGGGCTTCGGCTCCTGCACAGTGACCTTCCCCGAACTGCGCCGAGGCAAAGTCGGCCTCTTCTGCGGCACAGTGATGTCGCGCCTGGACCCAAACGACCGCTGGACCCGCACCGGCATGTACTGCCAAGCCCAATGCCACGGCGTCGGCCGCGGACACTTGGCGTACTACCAAGCACTCGAACGCGCAGGTTTGCTCCGCTTCGTCAAAAGCATCGGGGATCTGGACGAAATCATCGCCGCTTGGCAAAACCCCGACCCAACGACCCCCTTCGGCCTGATCCTCGCCATGGAAAGTGCCGATCCCATTTTAGGCCCAGACCAAGTGCCCGAATGGCGCGAGCTCGGCTTGCGCCTAGTGTCGATCTCGCATTACGGCACCAGCACCTATTCGCACGGCACCGGCACCGAAGGCGGACTGCTGCCGCCGGCCAAACCCCTGCTCGACGCGCTCAAAGCGGCCGACATCATCATCGACTTGACCCATTTGACCGACCAAGCCCACTGGGAGCTCTTGGAATTGTACGACGGCCCGGTCTGCGCTTCGCACCACAATTGTCGCGCCCTCGTCCCCGGCCAGCGCCAGCTCACCGACGAAATGATCCGCTCCATCGCCGAGCGCGATGGGGTCATCGGCGCGGCTTTCGACGCCTGGATGCTCGACCCGGGCTGGCAGCGCAAAGTCCCCGCCTTTGAACAACTGACCAACGCCACGTTGGCAACCGTGGCCGACCACATCGACCACATCTGTCAGCTTTTGGGCACTTCGCGCCACTGCGGCATTGGCACCGATCTCGACGGCGGCTTCGGCACCGAGCAAGCCCCGCGCGATCTCAACACCATCGCCGATCTGCAAAAGCTCCAGCCCATTCTCGCGCGCCGTGGCTACTCGCCAGCAGACATCGCCGGCATTTTCTCCGGTAACTGGATCCGGTTCTTCAAGGACGTGTGGAGCCGCTCTTAGAAGCTCTCTGGAAATTCCGCCCCCAAGCAAGGCCATCCTACATCTGCACTCATCTGCGTTCATCTGCGGATACCTTTACCGCCCTGCAACAGCCTCTAAGCCTAGCCCTACGTTCTCTCCCTTTTCGTTACAAATCGTCCAAATTTTTCTCTCCTTCTTGTCATTATCGCCATTTTTGCCTATACTTTGCTCAAGTTAGTTACATAATAATTCTCAAACCATCCATTTTTAGGGAGAAATTGACATGGCGAGAGGAGCCGACAAAGTCATCGAAGCGCTCGATCGCTTCGGCGTCGAGTACGTCTTCGGCCATCCGGGCGGCGCGGCCATGCCCATCTTCGACGCGCTACTCAACTCCGAGCAGATCCGCTTCGTCCTCACCCGGCACGAGCAAGGTGCAACCCACATGGCCGACGGCTACGCCCGCGCCACCGGCAAGCCCGGTGTCGTCCTCGTAACCTCCGGCCCGGGCGCAACCAACACCATCACCGGCCTGCTAACCGCGCTGATGGATTCCGCGCCCGTCATCGCTCTCACCGGCCAAACCGTCACCCCCATGCTCGGCAAAGACGCCTTTCAGGAGGCCGATGTCTTCGGCATCTCCATGCCCGTCGTCAAGCATTCCTATCTGGTCAGGGACCCCAACGATATCCCCCGCGTGATGACCGAGGCATTCCACATCGCCACCACCGGCCGACAGGGGCCAGTGCTCGTCGATCTGCCCAAGGACGTCACCCAAGGCGACCCCTTCCCCGAATGCACCACTGACTTTCCAGAGAAGGTGTACCTGCCCGGTTACACTTGGCAGACCAAGCCCGCGCCCGAACTGCTCGAAGCCGCCGCCATTCTTCTGCGCCGCAGCAAGCGCCCCCTGCTCTACTTGGGCGGCGGCTGCATCGCCTCGGGCGCGCACGAGGTGGCCAAGGCCTTTGCCGAAAAGACGCGGATGCCAGTGACCAACACCCTGCTCGGCAAGGGGGCGTTCCCCGAGCAGCACGCGCTTTCGGTGGGTATGCTCGGCATGCACGGCACGGCCTATGCCAACAAGGCCGTCGTCGGCTGCGACCTGATTATGTCGGTAGGGGGGCGCTGGGACGACCGCATCACCGGCAAGCTCTCGGAATTCTGTCCAGACGCGAAAAAGATCCACATCGACATTGACCCAGCCGAATACGGCAAAGTGGTCATGCCCGACGTTTTTATCGAAGGCGATGCGCGCCAAGTGCTCGAAGAGCTAATCAACTACATCGAGCCGATTGACACGGCAGCTTGGCTGGCCCAGATCGACGAGTGGAAGACGAAGTACCCGCTCAAATACGGCAAGCGTGGCGGCCTCAAGATGCAGACTATCATCGACCGCCTGTACGAGCTGACCGCTGGCCGCGCCGTGGTGACTACCGATGTCGGCCAGCACCAGATGTGGGCGGCTCAGTTCTACAAGACAGCCCACCACCGCCAATGGCTTTCCTCCGGCGGCGCTGGCACCATGGGCTTTGGCTTTCCCGCGGCCGTCGGTGCTCAGTTTGGCCGCCCCGAAGAGACCGTAGTCGCCATCTGCGGCGACGGCGGCTTCCAGATGACCCTGTGCGAGCTAGCCACCGCCGTCGTCCATCGGCTGCCGATTAAGATCCTAGTCCTCGACAACAAGTACCTAGGGATGGTCCGCCAGTGGCAGAATCTGTTCTTCGACAATCGCCTCTCTGGCGTCGATCTAGAAGGCAACCCCGACTTCGTCAAGCTGGCCGAATCCTACGGCGCTAAGGGCTTCCGCATCCGGCGCACCGCCGACATTGACAAGGTCCTCAGGCAGGCTCTCGACTACGACGAAGGCCCCTGCGTCATCCACGCCGAATGCGAAAAAGAAGACAACGTCTTCCCGATGATTCCCGCCGGAGCCGCGCTCACCGATATGCTGATCGAGGCTCCCAAGCAGAAACTGGCCCAACCCAAAGGAAGCACCTAATGCCTACGACTGCCATTGACTTTGCCGCCGCCGACCTCAATGCTCGCCAAGAGGCGGTGGACGCGCCACAACTCAGGCTGACCGAACCCCAACAGAAGACTACCATCGGCCTATTGGTCAACGACCGTCCCGGCGTCCTAGTGAGAATCGCCCAGTGCTTTGCCCGTCGGGCCTACAACATCGAAAACCTAGTCGTTTCGCCGGCCCACATCCCCCAGTGCTCGCGCATGACCATCACCAGCATTGGCCCCGCTGCCGAGTTGAACCAAATCATTCTTCAGCTCAACAAGCTAGTCGATGTCATCCACGCCAAAGACCACTCGGCCGACGATGCCATCACCCGCGAGTTAGCACTCTTCAAAGTCGGCTGCTCGGTCGAAGAGCGCACCGAAGTTTTGCAGATTACCGAGGTTTTTCGCGGCAAGACGGTCGATATCTCAGAGGCCACCATCACCATCGAGGCCACCGGCACTACCGAGAAGATGGATGCCCTCGAATCGCTGTTGAGCAAATTCGATCTCAAGGAAATGGTTCGCACCGGCAAGGTAGTCATGGCCCGCGGCAACAAGCCGACATAAAAAGAGGGGGACGGACATCGCCCGTCCCCCTCTTTGCCTTCTGTATCCTTCCTTAAAACGCCACGCCCAATTGCCCAAAGACCAAGCGACCGATCTCCGGTGCCCCAATAAAGGTCCGGTGCTTGTTGTCGAGCGCGTTGGAAACATCCACCCCGAGCCGCAGGTTGCTTCCGAACGGCAGCAGACAACTGGCGTTCAAATCGAGCAGCGAGTACGCTTCCACATCCCCGACGAACACGCCCGACTCTTGGCGAAACGCCCCCACATAGCGCCACTGCGCCCCTAGGGTTAATTGCTCTTGGTCGAAGGTATAGGACGTTCCCACCTTGAGCTTGTTACCCGGCGCATTGAGCGCTATGTCGGCGATGCCATCGACGTTCTTGAATAAAGTCTGATCGACATAAGAGTAGCTGCCCGTTAGCGACCATTGGTCGCTCGGGAAATAGGCCAAGTTCACATCCAAGCCGTTAAGAGAGATCTCGCCGAAATTGCGATAGGTCAACATCACCGCCGTCGGCTCAAAGGCCTGCTCCGGCGTAACCGTGCCAAACGGTATGCCCGCGGCCCCGCTGGCAAACAACGTGACAATTTCATCAACCGGCGAGCCATTGCCGTTGCCAGATAAGGTGCCCGGTACCTGCATATTGTCGAGCGGGGCGACCGCCGCGGCCAACTCTGCATCCGAGGCCAGCGCCTCGCCAATGCTAGCACCTAGCGCCGCTCCGAGGCTAGCCGGATCTAGGAAGACATTGGGCGTCTGCACCTGAATCGGAGAGACAAAATCTTGGATCCGGGTGTGATATAGGTCAGCCGCCACCACCAGCTTCTCGCCGACTATCCCCTTGTAGCCCAATTCAAAGGTCTCGGTAGTAGTAGAGCGGGTCAGCGGCACGTCGATAACATCGGCGACCGGATCAAAGGGAGCCGGATCGCCAGCCGCCACCTTCTCGAGGTTGAGCATGAGTAGGGCGTTGTCCAATCCCGTCAGTTGTGCGGGCACCAGCGCATCTAACCCGCCCAATAGCTGCTGGGCGGCCACCTCTGCCGCTGCTCGGTCTAGCTCTTGCAATATCCCTATCTGGGTTGTCGCCAGCCCCATAAAAAGCTCTGTATCGAGTGCGCTCAACACCCCGCTGCGCCCTAGCCCCCACATCACATTGGTAAAGACCGGATCCCCCAAGTCGATGAAGTCGGTCGGATCCATCCCCGCCACCGGCGCAAAAGACGAGCGAAACTGCGGCCGACCATTGCCCGAGCGAGCAAAAGTCCAGCCGCCGCCCATATCCTCGCGGTAGGTCCCTTGCGCCCGGATATCTATCGCCGGCGCAAAGCCCAGCACCGGCGCAAACGCCGCGCCAATGCCGAACGGATCTTGGGCCGAGCGGATGTCCAAATAGAGGTTATTGCTCGACGGGGTCGCAAAGGCGCGGTTGTACGTCAGCCGCAAAATCTGGGTCTCCTGAGGCTTGAAAACCAGCCCGGCGCGCGGCGAGATTTCGCCTTCGGGAATGCGATTGTGGTCGTCGTAGCGCAGGGCCACTACTAAATCGAGCACTTCGCTCAGGGCTGTCTCGCTCTGCATATAGACTCCGAACTCGTCGATCGAATCTTGGTCTTCATTGCCGCCGTTGATGGTCTCCTCGGTATCGGGCCGCGTCAGCAGCACATCAACGCCGTAGGTAAAGCGCTGCCGCCCCCCCAAGGCCACCGAGTGCTGGAGCTGAAACGCGGTCAGCTTGGAGTTATCGACGATGGGATTGCCATCGCGCAGCAGAAAGGTGTCGCCGGCATTGCTCCCATTCTGAAAAACTTGGGCGAACCAATTCTTGTACAGCAGGCGCAACTGGACGTAGTTATACGCCCAGTCTTGGGCTTGGCCGGCCCCTAAGCCGGTCAACTCGATCTGGTCGGCTTTGTTGTATCCGGCGGCCAAAATGGCCGTCAAGTCGTCCGAAGCCTTGTAGTCCAAGCGGGCTTCGGCACTCTGGCGTTCAATGTCAAAACTGCGCGGTGGAATGGCTGGATTGGCGGCCCTAGCCTGCACCTCTGCCGGGTCTTCGTATTCCCAGTCCATTCCCGTATAGTACTGGGCCGAGACCTTGTAGCCGAGGCGGTCGCTAGCAGCCCCAGCGTGGCGCATACCGACCTTGCGCACACTCCGCTCGCCTAAGCCCACGTTGACATTGGTCCCCGCCGAGTTGAACGGCGAGCGGGTGATGATGTGCATCACGCCGCTGGCGCTATTGGGGCCGTAGAGTGCCGACCCCGGCCCCAACACCACCTCAATGCGCTCGATGTCGTCGTTGGTCACCGGAATGAAGTTGTACGCATTCAACCGTAGCGAGGGAACGCGGGCGATGCGATTGTCGGTCAGCGTCAGCAGGGCACCCGAAAAAACATTGTTAAAGCCCCGCACCACCACATTGCTCTGCGCCAAGCCAGTCTGGGAAAAATCCACCCCCGGCAGGTCGCGGATGTGTTCGGCCACGCTGAGCACCGGCCGATTGCGGATCTCCGCGGCTTCAACTATCGCCACCGAGGCCGGGGCTTCGAGGACTTTTTCCTGCCGCCGCGAGGCCGAGACTACGTTCTGGTCGAGGAAGATGATCCCCGTCTCCAGCGTTAGCATCAGCTCCTGTTCGCCAGCGACGATGCCAACGCCTTCTCGCGTTAGGACCCGATAGCCAATATGCGTAACGCTGAGCTGATACTCGCCGACCGGCAGCTCCTCCAAGCGAAAGCGACCGTCTTCGTCGGTAGCCGTGCCGATCTTGCCACCCGTAAGCAGGTCGCCGATGAGGACGACGTTAGCACCCGGGATCTGTTCGCCCTCCGGCCCCATCACGACGCCGGAAAGCACTCCTTCCTCCGCGAAGGCGACGCCCGCCCACAGCACGAGAGTGCTTAAAAGCAATTTGTACTTCATGGCTAGCTCCTTATTTTGGGCCCCAATTTACCCCAAGCACCCGATCCCACTACCGCTACCCAATAAGTAACCTCGTAGCGCGTTGCCGCGCAAAGGCAAATTATTTCTTTGGGAATTTCGTCGCCTAGCGATAGCGCGGTCTATCTTTCCTTCCCATCCCTTCTCCGCTACAGAACTCGCCCTCTCTATTGATTTTCCGTGCCTCCATTGCGTATTTTTCCAGCCCTAATTCACCTATGCTATCGGAGACTTATTCCATGCCGGACAAACTCAAGCTCGCCTTTGTTGGCTGCGGTGCCATCGCCCGTTTTCACCTCGACGGCATCAAAGGCCACGCCCCCCGCATCGACGTCACCGCGTTAGTCGATCTCGACGAATCCAAAGCCCAAGCCTACGCCGCTGAAACCGGCGGGCAGGCTTTTACCTCGCTCGACGAAGCGCTCGCCAAAGGCGACTTCGACGCCGTTGACATCATGTTGCCCCACGACCTACACGAATCCATCGCCCTCCAGTGCTTTGCCGCTGGCAAGCACATGCTGTTGGAAAAGCCCATGGCCCCCACCCTCGACGCCTGCAACCGCATTCTCGCCGCGGCCAACGCGGCCCCAAGCGTCTTCATGGTCGCCGAAAACAGCCAGTACTGGCCCGAAATCGTCGAGGCCCAAAAGCACCTTGCGGCCGGGGCCATCGGCGAGATCATCACCGCCCGCGCGGCCTTTGTCTATCCTTTTGACGACTATTGGTTCAAAGAAGAGCGGCCCTGGCGCTACGAAAAGGGACGCACCGGCGGCGGCATCGCCATCGACGGTGGCTCGCACTGGATCCGGCCCTTGCGCATGTGGATGGGGGAAATCAAAGAGGTGGTCGGCGTGCTGGGGCACCCGCTCGCGCAGATGGAAGGCGAGTCCCTCGCCCGCGCGCTGTTCCGCTTTGACTCGGGCAAAACCGCCATCTTCGACGCCATGATGATCGACACGGTCTTTGCCCCCGATCCTTGGTGGCGCATTACCGGCACTAAGGGCGAGTTGACCATCAACGCCGCGCTCGACGGGGCCGAACTCTATCTGTGGGACGCAGACCATCCCGACGGTAAACGGCTTTTTGCCAGCCCGGGCTACACCGAATCCTTTGGGCCAGAGCTAGCCGATTTTGCCGCCGCCGTCCTCGACGGCAAAGCCCCGGACGCTCCGCCGGAACACGCCCTCGGCGAGCTGCGCACGGCCTTGGCCCTCTATCGCTCGGCCACCAGCCAGCGGTGGGAGCAAGTGTGGGGGTAATGCTTGCACGAACCTCTCCTTTGGGATATATTCAGCCTTTTCAGCCCTGCGAGGCCGTTCCTCGAAGCACCGATCATGTTCGACCCTTGGACTCTTCCCAACATCCAAATTCGCCCCCTTTTCAAACTCAGCGGCAAAGGCTGTCAAGGCCGAGATGCCCTCTCAATTCAAAACGCATTAGCATAGAATAGGAAAGAAATGACGGAAAAGTACGTATATCTGTTTGGCACTTCTCAATCCGAAGGCGACAAGGAAATGCGCAACCTGCTCGGCGGCAAAGGCGCCAACCTCGCCGAAATGGCCCAGCTCGGCCTGCCCGTCCCAGCCGGTTTTACCATCACCACCGAAGTTTGCACCTATTACTACAACCACGACCAAACGTATCCCAGCGAACTCAAAGACCAAGTAGAACGCGCCATTGCCGAAGTCGAAAAAACCATGGACATGCGCTTTGGCGACGCGGCCAACCCGCTCTTGCTCTCCGTGCGCTCCGGAGCCAGAGTGTCCATGCCCGGCATGATGGAGACCGTGCTCAACCTCGGCCTCAACGACGCGATCGTCCAAGGGCTTATCGAACAATCGGGCGATCCGCGCTTTTGCTACGACGTGTACCGCCGCTTCGTGCAGATGTACGGCGACGTGGTCATGGGCTTGCGGCCCGAAGACGAAAAGGAAACAGACCCTTTCGAGGCCCTGCTCGACGCGAAAAAGCACGCCCGTGGGGTCGCGCTCGACAGCGAGCTGAGCGCCGAAGATCTGCGCGAATTGGTCGCCGAGTTTAAGGCTGAGATCGCCAAGCGGCTCGACCGCGAATTCCCCGAAGACCCCCACGAGCAGTTGTGGAATGCCATCGGCGCGGTCTTCGGCTCTTGGCAGGGCCAGCGCGCCATCCGCTACCGCGAAATCGAAGGCATCCCCCACGATTGGGGCACGGCCGTCAACGTCCAGTCCATGGTGTACGGCAACATGGGTGACGACTGCGCCACGGGCGTGGCCTTCACGCGCAACCCCTCCACTGGCGAGAAGCACCTATACGGCGAATTCCTCATCAACGCCCAAGGCGAAGATGTGGTCGCTGGTACCCGCACACCCGAGCCGCTGTCCGAACTCAGCGGCCAAATGCCGCAAGTGTACGAGCAGTTCCAAGCGATCTGCGACCAGCTAGAGCCGCACTACCGCGACATGCAGGATGTGGAGTTCACGGTCCAGAAGGGCAAATTGTGGATGCTGCAAACCCGCAACGGTAAGCGCACTGGAGCGGCGGCGGTCCAAATCGCCGTAGATATGGCCGCCGAGGGGTTGATTTCACAAGAGGAAGCCCTCCTGCGCGTCACTCCGGATCAACTCGACCAACTCCTGCACCCAACATTCGACGACGCGAGCCCCAAGGACGTCATTGCCGAGGGGCTGCCCGCTTCACCCGGGGCGGCGACCGGCCAAGTCGTCTTCAACTCCGCAGAGGCCGAAACACAAGCGGCCGAAGGTCAGCAGGTCATCTTGGTGCGCCAAGAGACTTCGCCCGAAGACATCGGCGGCATGGACGCCGCCCAAGGCATTCTCACGGCACGCGGGGGCGCGTCCTCTCATGCCGCCCTAGTCGCGCGCGGCATGGGCAAGTGCTGCGTGGCCGGCTGCGAGTCCATAGCAATCGATTATCACCAGGAATTGTTTACCGCCAACGGCAAGACCGTCAAAAAGGGCGACTGGATATCCATCGATGGCTCGTCCGGCCAAGTCATGCTGGGCCAAGTGCCCACGGTGGAGCCGAGTTTCTCGGCGTCGTTTGACACCATGATGGGTTGGGCCGACGGCAAGCGCCGACTGGCCGTGCGCACCAACGCCGACACGCCGCACGACTCAGAAGTGGCCCGCAATTTCGGTGCTGAAGGCATCGGCCTGTGCCGCACTGAGCACATGTTCTTTGAGGGCGACCGCATCGTGGCCGTGCGCGAGATGATCCTCGCCAGCGACGAGGCCGGGCGACGCCAAGCTCTAGCCAAACTCAAGCCCATACAGCGGCTCGATTTTGAAGGCATTTTCACCGCCATGAACGGCCTGCCCGTAACCATCCGCCTGCTAGACCCGCCGCTGCACGAGTTTTTGCCGCACGAGCCTGCCCAACAACAACAAATGGCCGAGGAAATGGGCGTCCCGCTAAGCCAGATCGAGGCCAAAATCACCTCCCTGCACGAGTTCAACCCCATGCTGGGGCATCGCGGATGTCGCTTGGGAATCACCTACCCGGAAATCTACGAGATGCAGGTCGAGGCCATTTTCGAGGCCGCGGTCAACGTGCGAGCCAAGGGCGTTAATCCCCTGCCCGAAATCATGATCCCCCTCGTGGGAACCGAGCGCGAGTTTAGCGACCTAAAAGCTATGGTTGACCGCGTCGCCGTGGCCGTCGGGGGCACTATCGAATATCTAGTAGGCACCATGATCGAAATTCCCCGCGCCGCCCTTCTCGCCGACCAAATCGCCGAGCAAGCTGAGTTTTTCAGCTTTGGCACCAACGATCTAACCCAGCTTACCTTTGGCTACAGCCGCGACGACGCGGGCAAGTTCCTGCCCGAATACGTAGCCCAAGGCATTCTCGCCGACGATCCGTTCCAAAGTCTCGATCAAGAGGGCACCGGCCAGCTCGTGCGCCTCGGCACCGAGCGGGGCCGCCGTGCCCGTCCCCAGCTCAAGGTGGGCATCTGCGGCGAACACGGCGGCGACCCCAGTTCGGTGGGCTTTTGCCACGAGGTCGGCCTCGATTACGTATCCTGTTCCCCCTACCGGGTACCTATCGCCCGCTTGGCGGCCGCCCAAGCCGCCCTTGCCGAGTGAGATTCTTTCATGGGCCGGGTCATCGCCATATCCAATCAAAAAGGAGGGGTCGGCAAGACCACCACGGCCGTCAATTTGGCAGCTAGTTTGGCTGTGGCCGAACAAAAGACCTTGCTCATCGACATGGATCCGCAGGCCAACGCCACCTCCGGCTGTGGCTTTCAAAACAGCGAGGAGATCGAACCGGCCAATATCTACCACGCGCTGATCGGGCAAAAAGAAACCGCGGCCGTTACCTACGAGACCAAGATACCCTACCTGTCCTTGATTCCCTCGCACATCAACCTGACGGGTGCCGAGGTCGAGATGGTCAACATGATCGCGCGCGAGCAAAAGTTGGACGGGCTGCTCAACCAAGTCCGCGACCAATATGCCTATATCATTCTCGATTGTCCGCCCTCTTTGGGGCTGTTGACTATCAACGCCCTGACCGCGGCCGACTCGGTGATGATACCCATTCAGTGCGAGTACTACGCGCTAGAGGGCCTTGGCCGACTGCTCAACACCGTGCGCCAGATCCAACGCCATCTCAATCCCAAGCTCCAGATCGCTGGCGTCCTACTCACCATGTTCGACGGACGCTTGAACCTATCGCGCCAAGTATCTTCAGAAGTCAAGTCCTATTTCGGCAACAAGGTTTACAAGACCTCTATCAGCCGCAACGTGCGTCTGGCCGAGGCCCCTAGCCACGGCCAACCCATCGTACTCTACGACATTTTGTCGCAGGGATCTCAGGATTACATGAGCCTCGCAGGAGAAGTGATCGACCATGGGTAAGAAGCCGGTCCTCGGCAAGGGCATCAGCGCCCTCATCCCGGAATATGCCGAACCTAGCGGCCAAGCCGACGCCTCGCGCCAGATCTTCTATATCGACGTCGATGAGATCGAGCCCAATCCCTATCAAGCTCGCACTGAGTTCGACGAGGAGAGCATCGACGAGCTGATGCACTCGATCCAAGAGAAAGGCGTCATCCAGCCCATCACCGTCAACCGCATCGGCCAGAGCTACCAGATTATCGCTGGCGAGCGCCGCTGGCGGGCTACCAAGAAGGCGGGAATCCAAGAAATACCAGCGATCGTCCACGAAATCGAGTCCCAGCAAGACTTGATGGAGCTGTCGCTGATCGAGAACATCCAGCGCGAAAACCTGACCCCCATCGAAGAGGCCGAAGGCTACCGCTCCCTGACCGACAAGTGCTTCCTCACCCAAGAGGAAGTCGCCCGCAAGGTGGGGAAAAATCGCTCGACCGTGACCAATCTCCTCAGGCTGTTGCAATTACCACATGAGGTCCAAGAATTTTTGCGCCGCGGCCAATTGCAGATGGGACACGCCCGCGCCCTGCTCGGCCTCGAAGAAGACGAAGACCGGCTCGCGCTGGCCCGCCGCGCAGTCGAGGAGAAAATGGCCGTCCGCGAGGTCGAAAAAGCGGTCGCCAATCAACGCGTGGGCCGCAAGAAAAAGAAGTCTCCCAAAGAAGTCCCCAATGACCCCCACATCCGCGACTATGAGGACCGATTGCAGCACCGCTACGGCACAGCGGTCAACATCCGTCGCACTGGGTCAAACAAGGGCAAGATCGAGGTCGAATTCTACAACGATGGGGATCTAGAGCGGCTACTCGACCTGATGATCGAAGGCGAATGAACCTCGGTTGGTGCCTCGTAGCCCCATTCCTCGTCCTTGGTGCCTGTAGCTTGCTCCACGACAACCTCCCCAACGATCCCCCGACCGTACACTTGGCGCGGATGACCTGCCAGTCGCCGGGTGCAGCTTCCCTAGACACCCTGATCAATAGCGCGGATGCTGTCTGTCGGGTCCAACGCGGCGGCGAGGTTCGCTTTGAGGTCCGCGCAGCCGACGAGGACGATGACCCTGTGTTCTACGAGTGGCGAGCTCCAGCCGGAGGCAGCTTCCGCGATCTGCAGGCCCAAGAGACCAACTCTTGGTTCGCTCCTCAAACCATCACCGGCTCCAGTGAGCAATTTGTCGTGCAGGTCCTCGTAACCGACCGCAATTGCAATTCTCTTGCCGTACCCGATATAGCCGACCGCCAGCGCTGCGCGGAAGACGCTCGGGTGCTGATCGAAAACTTCCTCGTGGAGGTCGTGCAGCGCGAACCCCTGCTGGAAGTAACCGCCGACGCGACCAGCGCGTTTAGCGCACCGCAGCTAGTTATCGACGCATTTGGCAGCGATCCTGACGGCGACCAGCTTGAATACCACTGGGAGCCGATGGCCGGGGACAGCCTTAGCATCTGGTCAGAGGAGGCCATCCGCGACGAGGAAACCGGGCGACAAATCGGCTCGCGCGCTACCGTCGTCGCCTTTTTTCCCGGCAGCCACAAACTGCGCGTTACCGCCAGTGATGGTGCAGCAAACACCGAGCGCGAAATCGCCGTCCACGTTTCCATTGTGCCGCCTCTGCCAACTGGCGGCACAGGGCATCTAGTCCTGCCAACGGGTCAAGAATACGAGATAGACGCATACGAGTATCCCAACGCCAGAGGCGAGCGGCCGCAGTCCGCTTCGTTTTTCCAAGCAGCACGCCTGTGCGCGGCCGAGGGCAAGCGCCTGTGTAGCCCGGACGAGTGGACCGCCGCTTGCCAAGCTGGCCAAACGCGGCGCTTTTCTTCGATCGATGATTTAGCTGCCTACGACAGCCGCGACCACTTTGGCGTACGCTTCTGCAACGTGCCGGGTTCGGCCTTTTCCCAATTCAGTAGCGACCCAACCACCCAACTCGCGCCTTCCGGCTCGTTTCCCAACTGCGGCAGCGCGACCGGCGTCTTTGACTTGACCGGCAACATAGACGAATGGGTCGCCGCTATCGACGACACCGGCGACCTCGCGGTGTACGTGGTCGCAAGCAGCGTATTTGCGAACGGTGCTTGCGACGGCGCAACCCTCGTCAGCACCCTATCCACCGAAGGCCAAGACCCCTATGATTTAGAAGTCTTAGCGGAAATCATGGCCGACTCGCCCCTGCAAACCTACGAGCAGCCCCTCCTCGGCTTCCGTTGCTGCCGTTGATCCCGCGTTCCTAAATGCCATGGACCAAGAACAACTCCGTCACCTATTAGAGCGAGTCGCCACCGGAGACCTCGCGCCGAGCCAAGCCTTAGAGCGGCTTAGAAACCTGCCTTTCGAAAACCTTGGGTTTGCCCACGTCGATCACCACCGCGCCCTGCGCACGGGGTTTCCAGAAGTCATTTTCGCTCAAGGCAAAACCTGCGAGCAGGTGCTAGCCATCGCCGAGCGCATAACCGCGCATGGCGCACAGGTGCTGGCCACCCGCGTCGAAGCGGCCACAGCCCAAGCCCTCGTCGAGCGCTTTGACCGCGCCGAGCACGACCCTCTCGCCCGCACGGTTCTAGTGCCAGGAGCTGAACGGCCCGAGCCCGAAGGCCTAGTGGCCGTAGTCTCAGCCGGTACCTCGGACTTGCCCGTGGCCCGCGAAGCCGTCGTCACGGCCCGCGCCATGGGCGCGCATGTCGAGGAGGTTTGCGATGTCGGCGTCGCTGGCCTGCACCGGCTCCTAGCGTACCGCGAACTCTTGCACCGAGCGCGGGCCATCGTCGTAGTCGCCGGGATGGAGGGTGCGCTCGCCAGCGTGGTCGGTGGGCTGGTGGATATTCCGGTCGTGGCCGTGCCAACTAGCGTGGGATACGGCGCGAGTTTCCACGGCCTCGCCGCCCTCTTGGCCATGCTCAACTCCTGTGCGGCCGGCGTAGTTGTCGTCAATATCGACAACGGATTTGGCGCAGGGTACGCAGCCGCCCAAATCAACCGCCGCCCTTCGGCTGAGCTCAGGTCGAAGCCCAGCCAGCACTCCGAATGATCCACGTCGCCGTGCTAGCCGGCGGCCAGAGCCGACGCATGGGCCGCGACAAGGCTCTCCTGCAATTAGGTGGCCAGACCCTGATTGAGCGCGTCCTCGCTGCGGCTCGCCCCCTCGGCTACCCCCGCGTCATCATCGGCGACCCCTCCTCCTATAGCCACCTCGGGCTACCCGTCCATCCCGACCGCCGACCCGGACTTGGGCCGCTAGGAGGCCTGTACACCGCGCTCAGCACAACCGCCGCGCCCGTACTCCTCCTCGCCTGCGACTTGCCCTTTCTCACTCCAGACTTCCTCCGCCACCTCGTCAACCGGCGCGGGCCACATCAAGCGGTCGTGCCCCACACGGTCGCCGGGCTGCAACCGCTCTGTGCGCTCTACGAGCCGTCTTGCTTAACGGCCGTAGAAGCCGCCATACAGGCCGGTCAGCTCGGCATGCGCGACCTACTGAGCAATCTGAACTTGTATCTGGTAAGGGAAAAGGATTGGCAGCCCTACGACGAGCGCGGCCTGCTTTTTGCCAATCTCAACGCGCCCGCAGAGTACGAGCGGGTGCAAGCCGCACTGCTAAAACCCGGCATCTACCACGCTCAACACCAACAGTAGCGGCAGATAGAGGACCGAAGCCTTGAGCAGTCGCCGCGCACTAGTCACCGAGCGCGAGAAGCTAAGCGCGAGACCGGAGGCGAGGAACAGCGCGCCCAACACCAGCGCCCCGGCTAGGTAGAACGGCCCAGTGAGACCCATAAACGAAGGCAACACCGAAAAGATCAGCAGCAGTACCAAGTAGCCCATCACCTGCCAGCAGGTGCTGTTCCCATCCGGCTCGACGACGGGTAACATCTTGAAACCGCCGCGCCGGTAGTCGTCGCGGAAGATCCAAGCAATGGCGTAAAAGTGCGGGTGCTGCCAAGCAAAGAGAATGAGAAACAGGACCACAGCCCCGGGGTCAATCGCGCCAGTCGCCGCCGTCCAGCCCCCTACGGGCGGCAGGGCACCTGGCACGGCCCCCAGCGAGGTATTGAGCCAATTTTGCCGCTTCATCGGGGTGTACACCACCACGTAGAGAAACGCGGAGAGGAGTGCCAGAAAAGCCGTCAACAACCCAGCGGTAAAAAGCAGGAAAAACACGCCGCTCAGAACCAGCACAAACCCCATCGACAGCGCCGTCCCCGGCTTGACGCGCCCGGCCGGCAAGGGCCGATTGCGCGTGCGCTTCATCAACCCATCGACATCGCGTTCCAGATAGTGATTGAGCACCGACGAGCCGCACGTAGTCAAGCCCGTACCGACGAGCAGACAACAAAAAAGCAGCGGCGCGTGAATGCCTTGCCCGCCTAAGAAAAATCCGAAGGCGGCCGTAACCAGCACCAAAAAGGCAATTCTCGGTTTAGTCAGTTCCCAGTAATCGTGCCAAGTAGCAGTCATATCCTATCTCGTTCCGCGACAAAAATATAAGGCTGGATTCATCGACGGACAATAAGACGAGGCGGGTTGACGCGGTTAGATGCCCCGCCTATCGTACTTTGTACCATGACCCAAGACATTGCCCAACGCATCGCCGAGCTGTCCGACGAACTCTCGGAGCACCTCTACCGCTATCACGTCCTCGACGCCCCCACCATCTCCGACCAAGAATTCGACCGCCTCCTCGCAGAGTTGCAAGCCCTCGAAGAGGCCCACCCCGCACTCAAGCGACCCGATTCCCCCACCCAGCGCGTCGGCGGCGCACCCACCAGCGACTTTCCCACCGTGCGCCACGCACGGCCCATGCTCAGCCTCGACAACAGCTATTCGCGCCAAGACGTAGAAGACTTCGACCGACGGGTGCGCCAGAGCCTGCCCGACGAAGCGGTCGAATACGTCTTCGAGCTAAAAATCGACGGCGTGGCCCTCAGCCTCATCTACCAAGACAGCCTACTCGTGCGCGCCATCACCCGCGGCGACGGAGTCCAAGGCGATGAAATCACCGCCAACGCCTGCACCATCCCCACCATCCCCCTCCGGCTGCGACAACCGGGGATCAATTGCGAAATCCGCGGCGAAGTCTATATGGAAAGCAGCGACTTCGCCCAGCTCAACGCCCAGCGCGCAGCCGACGACGAGCCGCTCTTCGCCAACCCGCGCAACTCCACGGCCGGCTCGCTCAAGCTGCAAAACCCCAACCTAGTGGCCAAGCGCAACCTGCGCTTTTTCGCCTACTGGATACACGCCGAAGGCGGCGGCCAGACGCGCCACAGCGAGTGCCTCGCAACACTCCGCGCCTGGGGCCTCATGGTCCCGGAGCACGAGCGATGTGCCTCGCTAGCGGATGTGTTCGACCACTACGACCACTATGCCGCCGCCCGCGCCGATCTCCCCTACGAAATCGACGGGGTGGTTATCAAGGTCGATAACCTCAGCCAGCAGGAGCGGCTGGGCTACACCGCCAAGAGTCCGCGCTCGGCCATGGCCTACAAGTTTCCGGCCTATCAAGCCCGCACCCGCCTTCTCGATATCCGCCTGCAAGTCGGACGTACGGGTGCCGTGACGCCGGTGGCCGTTTTAGAACCCGTGCCTTTGGCCGGCTCGACCATCGCCCGAGCCAGCCTGCACAACGCGGACGAAATCCGCCGCAAGGATATTCGCATCGGCGACACCGTGCTCATCGAAAAGGGCGGCGACGTGATCCCCAAAGTCGTCGAGGTAGATCTCAGCAAGCGGCCCTCCGACTCCGCAAAATATGTCTTCCCCAACCAATGCCCCTCGTGCAAAAGTCCACTCACCCGCGATGCCGAAGAAGCCGTGGCACGCTGCGACAACCCCACCTGCCCGGCCCAACTGCGCCGACGCCTCGAACACTTTGCCGCGCGCAATGCCATGGACATCGAGGGCTTGGGACCGGCCGTGGTCGAACAATTGGTAGAACAGAGGTTGGTAAAGGACTTGAGCGATCTCTACGAACTCAACGTAGCATCCCTTGGTGCCCTAGAGCGGATGGGCACAAAATCGGCGCAAAACCTCCTCGACGGCCTCAGCCGCAGCAAGGAGCAGCCCTTCGACCGGGTGCTCTTCGCCCTCGGCATCCGCCACGTGGGCGCGACGGTGGCCCGCACCTTGGCCCGGACATTTGACAGCCTCGACGCTTTGTGCAAGGCCAGCGTCGAAGAACTGGAAGCCACCCACGAAATCGGCCCGACCATCGCCCGCAGCCTCTACGCCAGCCTCCCCGATCTCCCCGCACTAGATCCAGTGCTCTACAAGCTCAAGAATAAGGCTAAGTTGCAGTTTGAGATGAAAGTGGAAGAAGCCGCAGCAGCACCGTCGCATTTTAGCGGCAAGACCGTAGTCATCACCGGCACCCTGTCAAACTACAGCCGCGACGAGGCAGCCGCGCTGATCGAGAGCTTGGGGGGCAAGACCACGTCCAGCGTCAGCAAAAACACCGACCTGCTCATAGCGGGAGAAAAAGCGGGATCCAAACTGGCAAAAGCAGAGGCTCTCGACGTCGCAGTACTCGACGAAGCGGCCTTTATCGCGCAACTAAAAGAGGCCGGGGTGGCCTAATCTCCTTCTAGCTGCTCCTTCCCCTTCTCAAAAATCTCGTCGGCCTTTTCCAGCAACGCCTCACCCCACCCCACAACCTCACTGCCGATCACTTCGACCCGTTTCCACCAGTCTGAGTCGTCGCCTTGGGTAAAGTACAGGCCGACCAGCAAAACAATCGCGCACACCACCACGACCTTGAAAATTTTGCGCAGCAAGCTGCCTAGCAATACCACCGCCACCAACAGCAACAAGATGGCGATGAGCGGGTGTGCCTCCGCATAGGCGATGAGTGCTTCTAGAGAAAAATCGTCCAGCATAGCCATCTCCTAGCTCAGGCCAACGACGCAAATTCCCATTCCTCCAATTCCACCATCTCATCCACAGCCACCGGCATTCCTACACCCAAACCCGCCACTTGCAGCGACCCTACCTCGATCTTCCCTTCCCGCACATCCAAGGCCACCAACCCGCTGTCCACCTCCCGATAGAGCTTCCCGTGCGTAGCCAAGCAGGCCGCTCGCTCGTCTGCGGTCAAGTGATCCAACCCCCGCACGTAGTGGTGTCCGTTGCGCTCGACGTGCCCTATCCCCAGCGCCGCCACGTGCGCCAAATCCTGGTGCAGGGGCACCACCGGCAGGTTCATCAGGTCCTCTCCCGAGAGAAAACAACCCTCCCGCTGCCGCGCCAACGCCAGATTGGCCAGCGCCTTGACCAGCCCTTTGCACGCCTTGGACGAAACGCCCTCGTATCCCAGCGCTAAGGCTTGGCGGAAGGTGTCCTGCGCATCGTCCGACTCGTCGATGAGCAAGGGACGCCGCGCCGCCGCGGCCCGGATGCCCGGCTCTAGCGCTGCATCCAAAGCCAAGCTCCGCTCTAGGGGCTGCTCGACGTAGAGGATGCTCTCGTACAAACGCGGCTGTGTGGCTGCAAGGGCCTCGATCAAACCAATGAGCGAATCCATTTCACGATATTGTTCGTTGCCGTCGAGCGTGACCTTGTACTCGGCGTCGCGCCCGTCTAGCAACTCGGCAATCACGGCCAACCGCGCCAAGTCAGTCTCCAAATCGCCGTTCACCTTGACCTTAAAGTACGTCAGTCCTTGGCGCTCGACGCAATCGGCCAGCGACTGCGGCAACCCATCGTCCAACCGCTCCTCAGGCGCAATATCGCTTGGGACAATCGGATCGGCCAATCCCACCGTGTGCCGCACGTGCAACTGCTCAAGCGGCGCAGCCCCGATCACTTGGCCAGGCTCTACTCCTTGCAGCTCGGGGTGAATCGCCCCCAGGTCCAAGCCGAGGAGATTGGCCTTGAGCAACTCAAAGTAACTCGCGCCCACACCGCATCCCACTGCGTCGATCAGGACGCGCTCCATCAGCGTACTGCCGTGGACAGCCGTCAACCGATTCAGACCGTGCGCGTCGCCAGCAGATACCGTCTGCGCATAACCGTCCTGCCAGATGGCAAAGAACGACGCGGGGGACCGCGCCGCATCCAAGTATGCCGACCGCGCCGCACGCGCCGCCCACAGCAAGTCGGCGACATTGTCTTCGTAGCTTTTGGCCGGGTCTTTATCGAACCACTTAGGAGGGAGAATGTCGGCTGCAACCCCTTTCACCGGCGTGCCGTTTTTTAGCGCACCGTGAGCCACCACGTGCAGGATCGGCACCGCGGTTAGCACGGCCGCGCCGTATTTGAAGGGCATGCGGGTATGCACATTCCGCATGTAGAATCGCACGTCCTCAAGCCTTATTTCTACGGCATTCACGAGAGTTGCGCCTCCGTCAGCGGCTGCATGGCCGCGATATCGACCGCGCCATCAACCCCGAGTCCAGGCCGTTGCAGGGAGCCGACCGCGATCTGACCGTCGCGAATGTCGAGCAAGCCGCTCTGGCCTTCGGCACGGTACAGATCGCCGTGTCGCTCAAAGCACCACGCCCGCTCCGCAGCCGACAAGTGATCCAGCCCCCGCACGTAGTGGTGCCCATTGCGCTCGACGTGATCGATCCCCAACGCCGCCACGTGCACCAAATCTTGATGCAGCGACACCACCGGCACCACGGTCAAATCTTCAGCCGAGACAAAACAGGGGTGCCCCGCGGCCGTGCGCTGCCAAGCGAGCGCACTGTTAGCCAGCGCCTTGACCAACCCTTTGCAAGACTTGGACGAGACGCCGCTGTACCCCAAGTCCAACGCACGGCGAAAGGAATCCAAGGATTCGTCCGACTCGTCAATCAGCAAGGGGCGCTTTGCCGCCAAAACCCCGAGGTCTTTCTTTAGCGCGGGATCGAGAGAAAGGGCGCGGTCCATGGGCTGCTCAACGTAGAGGATGCGGTGATAAAACGCCCCCAAGTCCTGTTCAATCCGTTCCAACAAAGCCAGCAAATCGGCCGCGTCGCCGTACTGTTCGTTGCCATCGAGCGTGATGTGATACTCCGCCGCTCTCTCGTCCAAAAGCGCGGCGATCGCCGCCAAGCGCTCAAAGTCCGCTTCGGGATCGCCGCCGATCTTGATCTTGAAATAGCGCAGGCCCTGACTCTGAATGCACTCCTCCAAGGACTGCGGCAACCCGTCGTTCAACCGCTCTGCGGGCGCAATTGCGGCCGTGCGGATAGGATCGACCAAACCGACCGTATGACGGACGTGCAGCGAGCGCACCGGTACCGCCGGCAGCACTGCCGCAAGCTCCAGCCCCTCTAACTCCGAGTGAATCCTCCCCAGCGCCAACCCAAGGACATTGCCCTGCAACAGCGCAAAATAGGGCTGCTCCAGCGCGACCCCCAAGCCGTCGATGAGCGCCCGCTCCATCAGGGCCGCGCCGTTGGACGCCAGCAGGTCGTTGACGCCTCGCGCCCGGCCCCACGCCCGACCCGCCTCGTAGCCCGCCTCCCATATTGCAAATGGGATCGCGCCGCCTCGACTCGATTCCTGATAAGCGGCGGCCGCCGCTTGCGCTCCATCCACCAAGTCGCGGATACCCTCGGCCATCGTCTTGTTTGGGTCCTTGTCGAACCACCTAGGCGACAGCATGTCCGCAGTCCAGCCCCGCGCCCGACGGCCATCGCTCAGCTCTAGATCCATGGCTACGTGCAGCGCGGTCAGGCTATCAGCGACCACGTTGCCGAACTTAAACGGCATCCGCATCCGCATCTCGCGTACGTAAAATTCGATGTCTTTAATCGCTACTAACATTGGATCACCTTGCGGCCCATACTCGCCGCGCCTTTTCCATCTGTTCGGCCACGGCCTGCGGACCGGTGCCTCCCTCTATATTACGGCGCGCCAAGCTGTGGCGCACGTCGAGCAGGCCCAGCGCGTCCTCGCCGAAATCCGCGCTGTGTGCGCGCAGATCTTCCAAGTTAAGTTCGGTGAGGGCGCGACCTTGCTCTAGCGAATCCCGCACCAAGCGACCGACGATGCGATGGGCTTCGCGAAAAGGCACGCCTTGGCCCACCAAATAGTCGGCCAAATCCGTTGCCAAGGCCGTGGAATCCACCGCGGACTCCATCCGCTCGGCGCGCACCTTCATGCTCTCCCAAGCACCGGCGAAAACCTCTAGGCAAATGGCCGACGTTTCCAGCGCGTCAAAGAGCGGCTCCTTGTCTTCCTGCAGATCCTTGGCGTACGTCAACGGCACGGCCTTCATCGTCGTCAGCAACGCCATCAGACTGCCGTACACCCGACCGGTCTTGCCGCGCACCAGCTCTAGCGCGTCTGGATTTTTCTTTTGCGGCATCATGCTAGAGCCGGTGGCAAAGTGGTCGCTCAACTCGACAAAGCCAAACTCCGCCGACGACCAGAGAATCAAATCCTCGCAGAAGCGGCTCAAGTGCATCATTAGAATTGCCAGCGCAGACAGAGTCTCAAGCAGAAAATCGCGGTCGCTGACCGCGTCGAGGCTATTGGGGGTCACCTGCGAGAACCCGAGTTCGCGGGCGAGAAAGGCCCGGTCGAGCGGAAACGCGCTCCCGGCCAACGCCCCGGAACCTAACGGCAGAAAGTCGGCCCGACGCCAAGCGTCCCCCAGCCGCCCGCGGTCGCGCTCCAGCATCCAGAACAACGACAGCGCATAGTGGGGGAAAAGCACCGGTTGGGCCTGTTGTAAGTGGGTATAGCCGGGCAGCACCACGTGGCTGTGTTGCTCGCTCGACGCCAGCAGCACGCCTTGTAGGTGGCGAATCTGCGCCTGGAGCGACGCAATCGCGCCCCGCAGGTAGAGTCGCTCGTCTAAGTTGACTTGGTCGTTGCGACTGCGCCCGGTGTGCAGCTTGCCACCGACCGGGCCGACCAGCTCGGTCAGCCGCTGCTCCACCGCCATGTGGATGTCTTCAAGTGCGTCGGGAAGCGCGCAGTCCGGGGCTGAAAATTCTTCCCGTACCTGCTTTAGCCCCGATTCGATCTGCTCCAGTTCTCCAGTGCTGAGAACGTCGGCCCGCTGCAGGGCGCGGGCATAGGCCACGCTGCCGACAATGTCGGACTCCAACAGCTTGCGGTCGAAGCCAATCGAGGCGTTGAAGCGCTCCATCAACTCGGCCGGCGCAGACTGAAACCGCCCGCCCCAAGGCGTTTGTACCGCGGCCATCAGACACCTTGGCGCAAAATCTCGTCGAATACATCTACTGCTTCGTCGATGCGATCCCGCTCGACGACTAGCGGCGGCAAAAAGCGCACCACATCGGCCCCGGCCGTGGCCACCAAGATGTCGCGCTGACGGAAGGCAGCCAGATAGTCGGCGGCTGGCTGGCTGGTGACCGCGCCAGCGATTAGCCCTTTGCCGCGAACTTCGGTAATGTGCTCAGGCCAGCGCTGTTGCAACTTTTGCAGGCGATCGATCAAGTGTTCGCCTTTTTCGCGCACTCCGTCGATAAAACCCGGCTCCAGCAGTTTACCCAAGACCGCGGTCGCCGCGGCGCAGGCTACGGGATTGGCACCGAACGTCGCGGCGTGGTCGCCAGCCTCAATGGCATCGGCGACCTTCTGCCGCAAGAGTGCGACGCCGATTGGCAAACCGCCGCCGAGGGCCTTGGCCAAGGTCATAATATCCGGTTCAACCTCGTATTGTTGATAGGCCCACAGCGAGCCTAAGCGCCCGCACCCCACTTGGATCTCATCGAAGACCAGCAGCATATCCCGCTCGTCGCACAAGCGCCGCAGCCCGGTGAGAAACTCCGCGGTCGCGGCGTGGATCCCACCCTCGGCCTGCACCGGCTCGACCAAAATCGCGCAGGTCTGATCCGAAACCAGCGCCTCCACCGAGGCCAAATCGTTGAATTGGGCGAAGTCAATGCCCGGCAGCAGTGGCTCAAACCCCTTGTGGTACTTGGGCTGACCAGTCGTCGAGATGGACCCATACGTCCGCCCGTGAAAGGAATTTTCAAAGGCAATGAGGCGATTTTTGGGCGAGTCGTGGGTGGTGTTGCCCCACTTGCGGCAAAATTTGAGCGACGCCTCCCACGCCTCGGTGCCGCTGTTGCAGAAGAACACCCGGTCGGCAAACGAGTGCTCGACTAGCCGCTGCGCTACTTGTACCGAGGGGATTGTGTGGTAGAGGTTCGACACGTGCATCAGCTTGGCGGCTTGCGTCTCAATGGCCTTGAGCACCTCGTAGTCGCCGTAGCCCAACGCATTGACCGCTAAGCCACTGACAAAATCGAGGTAGCGGTTGCCGTCCGTATCGAATAGATAGACCCCATTGCCCCGCTCTAGTACGAACTCGGGCCGACCGTAGGTCTGCAAAATGTATTGCGCCTCGCCCTTGATAATGTCTTCGGTTTTCATGATTTCTCCGTCGTCCTACTGGACAATTTGGGTGCCAATGCCCTGTCGGGTGTAAAACTCGAGCAACATCGCATGCGGCACGCGCCCGTCGATAACGTGGGTTTTGCGCACGCCAGCTTTGACGGACTTGATACAGGCTTCAACTTTGGGAATCATCCCACCGCTGATCACGCCTTGGTCAATTAGCTTGCCCATCTCAGAGACGCGCACAGTTGACAGCAGGGACGCATCGTCTGCGAGATCGCGCATGATGCCCTGCACATCCGTCAAAAAAACCAACTTTTCGGCGTGCAGGGCCGCGGCGATTTCCCCGGCCGCCGTATCGGCATTGACGTTGAAGCTCTCGCCCTCCGGGCCGCAGCCAATCGGCGCAACCACCGGGATCATGCCCTTGGCTATCAAGTCCAACAAAGGCGCGGTATCCACGTGCTGGACATGGCCGACATAGCCGATGTCCAAGGGAGCGCCATCGGTTTGGGCCCAGTGCTTGCGCACCTGCATAATTCCGGCGTCCTTGGCCGAGACGCCCACGGCCCGCCCGTCTAGCGCGCCAATCTCGCGGACGATCCGCGCGTTGACCTCGCCAAAGAGCACATCTTCGACCACCTTCATCGTCGCCGCATCCGTCACCCGCAGCCCATTTACGCGCTGGCTTTCAATGCCTAGCTCTTGTAGGCGGCGGGTGATAGCCGGACCGCCACCGTGGACCACGACCGGACAAATGCCGACCGCCTGCATAAAAACGATGTCCTTATATACCGTGTCCCCGCTGCCCATAGTGCTGCCGCCGTATTTGACGACCATCACTTTGCCGCGAAATTCCTGTAGGTACGGCAGTGCTTCGATCAGAGTCTCGGCTTTGCCGATCTGGACCTGCAAGCCCTGCAAAACCTCGGCGTTCATCAATCCTCCTCGCCGCACACTGCGTCAATTTTATCGACTAACTTCGCCGCATCTTGCTCGGAACGAGTGACGATAAAAATCGTGTTTTCGCCAGCCAGCGTGCCCGCGACCTCGGCCCAACTCATGCGATCAATGGCCTCGCAGACGCTTTGGGCGTGCCCCGACGCGGTCCGCACCAGAACCATGTTGATTACCTGTTCGGCCTGGACCAAGAAGTCCTGCAACTCTCGCTCTAGAATGTGTAGGTCGCGCAGCGTAGCCCCGGCTTCGGGCAGCGTATAGCGAAATCCTCCATCGGCCTGCGGCACCCGCACCACGCCTATTTCGCGCAAGTCTTTCGACAAGGTTGACTGGCTGACCTCGATACCCTGTTGTTGGAGGACTTCGGCCAATTTTTCGTGCGTATCAATGGTCCTTCTGTAGAGCAGTTCCCGTATGCGGGTCTGCCGCATCTGTTTATTTCTCATAATTTTTATTATTTAATTGAAATAAAAATTTCAAAGTAGAGTACTGCCGAGACCGTGTCAAGCAAAACGCCGCTGCGCTGCGCTTAGCCCGAGGCCATCTGCTCTTGTAGGCGCAGCTTGAGTTGCCGACGGTCCAACCCCCGCCAAAAAACCCCACCAACGGCCAGCGAAATAGTGCTGTTTTCCTCGGAGACGACGATAACTACCGCGTCCGATTCCTGCGATAGCCCCAAGGCCGCCCGATGGCGGGTTCCCAGCCGCTGATCTTCGACCTCTTCAGCCAGCGGCAAGGTGCAGCGGGCCGCCACCAAGCGCTCGCCTTGGATGACGACGGCCCGGTCGTGCAGCGGAGCGCGCGGGCTGAAAATCGTGGTTAGCAAATCGTCCGACACCTCGGAATTCAGGGGCACTCCAGTTTCAATGACCGGTCTGATCTGGACTTGGCGCACCAGCACGATCAGCGCCCCGTACCCCAAGTCGGCCAAACGCCCGACTCCGCTGACAACCTCGTCGATGACCCGTGACGGCTCGGCCTTGTAAAACCAACGGAACGCCGGGGTCTGTCCCAAGACTTGTAGGAGCCGCCGCAGTTCGGGCTGGAAGAGGATGACCAGCAAGATTAGCAAGATGGAGCGCGCCTGCTCTAAAAGCCAAGACAGGGCGTTCATCTTGAGCCAAGGTGCGGCCAAGGCCACGAACACCATGAGCAGCAGCCCGGCGACCATGTGCGCCGCTCGGGTTTCTTTGATCAGGGAGAGCAAGCGAAAAAAGATAAAGCTCACTAGTAGGATATCCACCACAGAGGTCAGCGATACCGGCAGGAAGCCAAAGAGGTGGAACAGAACCGGGTCTTTTAGCACGGTGCTTGGCTCCGCACGGCCTCGACTAAGCGGACGGCCCGCAGCGTCGCGGCCACATCGTGTACTCGCAGCACGTGGACGCCCGCCCTAGCCGCTAGAGCCGCCGCCGCCAAGCTGCCCTCCAAGCTCTCGGCAGCCGAGAGCCCGAGCGGCTTCCAGATAAAGGATTTACGCGAAGCACCCACTACCAATGGGCACTCTAAGCCCAAGAAGTGCTCTAACATCCCCAACAAAGTGAGGTTGCCCTCCGGCGACTTGCCAAACCCCAAACCCGGATCCACGGCCACGCGCTCGACGCCTTGGGTATGGGCGACGCGTACGCGCTCTTGTAGAAAGGCGTACACCGTCCCGAGCAAATCATCGTAGTGGGTATTCTGCTGCATGGTAGCCGCCGTGCCCCGGCGGTGCATCAGTATCACGGGGGCGTTAGCCTGTGCGGCGACCTCGGCCATAGCCGAATCGTGCCGCAGGGCACTAATGTCGTTGATGATATCGGCCCCCGCCTCAAGGGCCCTCCGTGCCACCTCGGCCTTGACCGTGTCAATCGAGATGGGCACATCGCTCTGGTGACGAAGGCCTTTAACGACCGGAAGAACCCGGGCGCACTCCTCGGCGACCGAGACCTCCTCGGCGACCCCGTACATCGGCGGTCGCGACGATTCACCGCCAATATCGACAATCGCCGCCCCTTCCTCCACCATCGCCAAGCCGCGCTCCACCGCAGCGCTCGGCTCGCTATAGCAACCCCCGTCGTAAAATGAATCGGGCGTCGCATTGAGGACGCCCATGATCTGTACTTGGTCGCCAAAGTGGAGAGTGCGACTTCCCAACTCCCAAATCACGCCTCATCCTCGTCGCTCAAGGTGCGCACTGGTTTGCGGGCGAGAGGCTCTCCAGCCAATACTTGGTCTATCTCCGCATCGTCGAGGACTTCGTACGCGAGGAGGGCGCGGGCCAAAGAGTGCAGCTTGTCCTCCTTTTCCCCGAGGATGCGCAGCGCCGTTTCCTCGGCTTCCACCACCAGCTTGCGGATCTCGCGATCAACGGCTTGGGCCGTCTCCTCGCTCAAGTGGCGGCCGCGGGTGAATTCCTTGCCGAGGAAGACCTCGTCGTCACCGCCGCCCAACGAGAGGGGGCCAAGCTCTTCGTTCATACCCCACTCGCAGACCATCGAACGGGCCAAGCGCGTCACTTGCTGGTAGTCGCCTTGGGCCCCGGTCGAGCGCTCGGCAAAGATCAATTTCTCAGCGGCGCAACCGCCCAGCGCCGTGGCCAAGTGCGCCTTGAGCCGCGTCTCAGTCAGCGAACGCCGCTCGTCAGCCAGAAAGGAAACCATCCCCATGGCCTGCCCGCGCGGGATGATGGTGGCCTTGCCAATGGCCGGACCGCCTTTGAGACTCTTGGCGACCAAGGCGTGACCCGCTTCGTGGTAGGCCGAAAGCCGCTGATCTTCCTCAGTCAGGACCATGCTGCGGCGCTCGGCTCCGAGCATTACCTTGTCTTTGGCCGCCTCAAAGTCGCCCATGTCAACGGTCTTGCGATCGCGCCGCGAGGCCAGCAAGGCCGCTTCGTTGACCAAGTTCTCCAAGTCGGCTCCGGAAAGCCCCGGCGTGCCCTGCGCGACCTTTTGCAAATCGACGTCTGGATCCAGCGGCACCTTGCGCACGTGGACCTTGAGCACGCCCTCCCGCCCTCTGACGTCGGGCAAATCAACCACCACCCGGCGATCGAAGCGACCGGGCCGCAACAGCGCCGGGTCGAGCACATCGGGACGGTTGGTCGCGGCGATGAGAATGACGCCATCATTAGACTCAAAGCCGTCCATTTCCACTAGAAGCTGATTGAGGGTTTGCTCGCGCTCGTCGTGGCCGCCGCCAATACCCGCGCCCCGGTGGCGGCCCACTGCGTCGATCTCATCGACGAAGATCAGGCACGGAGCATTGGCCTTGCCCTGCTCAAAAAGATCGCGCACGCGCGAAGCTCCAACGCCGACGAACATCTCGACAAAGTCCGAGCCGCTAATCGAAAAGAAGGGCACGCCTGCTTCGCCGGCCACTGCACGCGCCAAGTGCGTCTTGCCCGTACCCGGCGGCCCGACCATCAAGACGCCCTTGGGAATCCGCCCGCCGAGGCGCTGGAACCGATGGGGATCCTTGAGAAATTCAATGATCTCCTCCAACTCCTTTTTGGCCTCGTCGGCCCCGGCCACATCGGCAAAGGTCGCCTTGTGCTTGTCTTCCATCAGGAGCTTGGCCCGGCTCTTGCCAAAGGAAAACAACCCGCGCGCACCGCCCTGCATCTGCCGCAGCATGAATATCCAGAAGGCGATAAACAGCAGCCACGGCAAAAAGCTGAAGAGAAAATTGTACCAGCGGAAGGGTTCTTCCTCAAAGCGAAAATCGACTCCTCGTTCCTCCCATTCGCGCTTGGTCGCCGCGTCTATTGGCCCTAAGTTGACCACAAAGCGAATTCCGTCGTGCAAGACGCCCTTGAACTCGCGCTCGCCTACGATGACGGCCTCGACGATGCGATCCTCTTCCAAGTATTGGCGGTATTGCTTGTAGGAGACGAGTTGAGGATCGGAGGGTTTGCTGCCAAAGAATTTGGCGGTGAAGATCATTACCAATACGAAGAACAGCCAAAACGCTTGGGTCCGCGAGGGGCGGCGCCAGCGGCGCGGCTTGTCTTCGCCGTCGCCCTGCCCGCGGTCGTCCCTAAGACGCGTGGGGCGCTCTTCTTGGGCCTGCTTTTTTGGTCCCTCCATGACAGATGCTCTAGGTCAATCGCCGTCCCAATGCCTCAATGTACACAAGGCGATGCGGCGCGTGGTGGATTGTATTCTGAAGGCATGACTAGAACGCAGGGGCGCGACCCAAGCTATTTCCTCTCCCCGGGCCAGCACCAGCACTTCGTCGCGCGAGATTTTCGGCCACTTGGCGTCGATGAGAAAGTCACTCAGTTTTTTGTGCCCTTCCATGCCCAGTGGCTGGAAGCGATCGCCCGGCCGTAGGCTGCGCACTTGCGCCTGTGCGCCGAGACGATCCGCGTCTAAAGCCACCTGCGCACCCCCTAACTGGGCCTTGTCGAAGTGCTCCGGGGGAACGACTTGGACGCGGATTTTTATGCCGTGCTCTCTCAATACGAGCACACCGGGTATGTCGAAACTGCGCGCGACCGGCGGCCGCTGCCCGCGACGTAGGATATAACGCGTGCCGCAGCCCTGCCCCCTCAGCCCAGCACCCAATACCCGCAGGCGCTTGTCGCCAACTCCAATCCAGCCCCGTACTTGCTCGACGCGGGTAAAATCAAAAGGGCCATCTGCAACGGCAAGGCCCTGGAGCACAACGCGTAGCACGCGCCTTTGTATGGCTATATGATAAGCGAGAAGCCTATTACTATCAAGAGCCACCTTGTCGTTAAAACGCTCACAAATCACTGTATCTAAAGCCTCTTGGGTTAGCTCGGCGAGTAGGTCGTCCTCGGCTTTGAGCAACGCGGCGGTGCGATTTAGAACCTCGGTGATGTTAGAATTATAGCTCTTGAGCAAGGGCATTAGTTCCCCTCGCACTCGATTGCGCAAAAATCGCCAGTCGCGATTAGAGGGATCTTCTCGGTAGCGCAAGCCCCGCTGGCGCGCGTATTTTTCGATTTCAGCACGCCGCACGCGCAGCAGCGGCCGCAGGTAGCGGCCCTCGCGCGCAATCTCCATCCCCCCTAAGCCGGTAGCACCGCTGCCGCGCAACAGGCGCAAGATCACGGTCTCGGCTTGGTCGTCGGCGTGGTGCCCCAAGGCGATGAATTCGGCCCCGGTCCGATCGGCGACTTGGTCGAAAAAGGCGTAGCGCAGCCGCCGACCCGCGTCCTCCAGCGACAGGCCCTCGGTTCGGGCGTACTCCCCCACGTCGCGCCGCTCTAGCGAGTAGGATAGCCCGCGCCGCTTTGCCTCACTGGCGACAAAATGGCTGTCGTCCGCCGAATCCGACCGCAGCGCGTGATCCAAGTGCGCCACGTGCAACCGGTACCCTAGGCCATCCAACACATCGAGTAGTACGGTCGAATCGATGCCGCCCGACGCAGCGACGACTAAGCTAGCATCGGCCTCCAAGCCCGCTTCCTGTAGCACTTGCCGCACACTGGCGACTATGGCTTCCATGATCTTCATTCCGTCGTGCAAAAACAGAAAATTCCCCTGAACAAGTAATGAGGAGGGCAAATTAGACGAAGAGGTGCCCCTTGACAAATGAACTAATGTGCAGTAAGTATATATAAGTTCAGGTTGCTGTTCATCTTTCCTCCCCAATGGAGGCACACTCATGCCCAAACCCCTAACCGAGCGCCAACAAGCAATTTACGACTTCATCGCCGATACAATTCGCTCTGGAGGCCCCCCCACAATCCGCGAGATCATGGACGTCTTTGGCATCAACTCCACCAATGGCGTGCGCACCACCTTGGAGACCTTAGAAAAGAAAGGCTATATCCGCCGTCGGGCGCGCCGCTCCCGGGGCATCGAACTCGTCGATTTCGTCAAGCCCGCCTCCCTTTCCTCCGACCTGCGCGAAGTGCCCCTCGTTGGCCGGGTCGCCGCGGGCACTCCCATCCTCGCCGAAGAAAACATCGAGAACACGCTCAATGTCGATACATCGCTCGTCCCCGCTTCGGGCGATGTGTTCGCGCTGCGCATCCACGGCGAGAGCATGTGCAACGCCGGGATTCTCGACGGCGACATCGTCATCGCCCGCCAGCAAGACCGCGCCGAGCGCGGCGATATCGTCGTCGCGCTGCTCGGCGACGAGGCCACGGTCAAGCGCTATGCTCCCGACCCAGACGGCATTCGGCTCCTGCCGGAAAACGAGGCGTTCGACCCCATCGTCGTCGCGCCCGACGCCGGCGAGTTCAGCATCGCCGGCAAAGTTGTGGGCCTCATGCGCCGCTTCTAGGGTGCGCTTAGTTGGATGCTGCTTTGCGGCGCGCCCACGCGCGCGCCATTTTTGACGCCGGGGTCGCTGCCGCCGATCCCGGCCGTTGCCTCCACCAAGCCCTCGCGGTCACAGGCGGAGAGTTGCGCTGTGGCCCGCTCCGCTTCCCTCTCGATACCATTTCCAGCCTGCGCCTAGTCGGCGCTGGCAAGGCTACTGCGGCCATGGCTGCGGCCGCTGAAGCGATCCTCGGCGACCGCATTGACTGCGGGGCCATCAACACTAAGTACGGCCATGCGCTGCCATTGGCACGGGTCGAGACCTTTGAAGCCGGGCATCCAGTTCCGGACGAAGCCGGTGTCGCCGGTGCACGCCGCCAACTCGAATTGCTAGCAAACTTGGATCCCAACGCGCTAGTCCTCGGCCTCTTCTCCGGCGGCGGCTCGGCCCTGCTACCCGCCCCAGCCGAGGGCCTGACCCTCGCAGAAAAGCAAGAAACCACCCGCCTCCTGCTCGCCTGCGGCGCGACCATCGACGAAATCAACGCCCTGCGCAAACACCTCTCGGCCATCAAGGGCGGACTACTCGCCCGCGCGGCCGCACCCGCCCGCGCCGTCGCCCTCATGCTCTCGGACGTCATCGGCGATCCCCTCGACACCATCGCCTCCGGCCCGACCCACCCAGACTCCACGACTTTTGGCGATTGCCTAGCTATCGTCGATCGCTACGACCTGCGCGACCAACTCCCCGCCCCAGTCCGTCAGCACCTCGAAGCCGGTGCCCGAGGGGAGCGACCGGAAACCCCCAAACCTGGGGACTCTTGCTTTGCCCGCGCCGAGAGCTTGGTCATTGGCAACAGCCGCTTGGCCATCGACGCGGCCGCAAACCAAGCCAGCGCGCTCGGCTACGAGGTGTGCGTCCTCACCAGCCGCTTACAGGGCGAAGCCCGCCATGCCGCCACAGCATTGGTCTCCATCGCCCAAGAAACCGCGGAGACCAACCGTCCCATCGCTCGGCCCGCCTGTCTCATCGCCGGCGGCGAGACAACCGTCACCCTGCGCAGCGACGGCAAGGGCGGGCGCAACCAAGAATTGGCCTTAGCCGCAGCCCTCCAACTCGACGGTTGGCCCGCCATCACCCTGCTCTCCGGCGGCACCGACGGCACCGACGGCCCCACCGATGCCGCCGGCGCCCTAGCCGACGGCCAGACTTTGAGCCGCGCCCGCGCCCAAGATCTCGACGCCCGTGCCTTTCTCGACCGCCACGACTCCTATCCCTTCTTCGCGGCGTTGGACGACCTCGTCATCACAGGTCCTACGGGCACCAACGTCATGGATCTGCAAATCGTCCTCATAGCCTGAAAATCTTCACACTTGCGGGAGATAGTTCAGTGAGTTGATTTGACACTCGGCCACCCTTCCGCTAGCTTTTTACAACCCATGTCCAAGAGCCTTCTTCCGCTTGCATTAGCCCTGTTGCTGACCGGGGCTGCACACGCCGCCTCCCGCTACGCCGGCGAGTTTCTCGGCTTGGGCGCGGGTGCCCGCTCTGCGGCCTTGGGCAGCGCCTATGTGGCCCTTGCAGACGACGCCACTGCGGGCTATTGGAATGCGGCTGGCCTATCCGCCCTCAGCAGTCGCCAAGTTCACCTGACGCACTCCGAACACTTCTCCGGCCTCATCCAGCGTGATTTTGTCGCCGTCGCCCGTCCAGGTCGCCTCTTGCACGGCATGGCCCTGAGCGTGGTGCGCATGGGCATCGACGACATCCACTTTACCGAACTGCCGGAGCCCCTTCAGTCCCCCAGCGCCGATAATCGTCCTCGCATCGCTTCGACCGAGCAAAGCGCGGATTACGCCCTGTATCTGTCGGGTAGTCGCCGGCTCGGTGCGCGCTTATCCCTCGGGCTAAGCGCCAAAGCCATTTACCGCCAAGTCGCCTCCTTTAACGCCTATGGCTTCGGCCTCGACCTAGGCGTGCGCTACCAATTGAGCCACCAGATCGCGTTGGCGGCTAACGTGCGCGACATTACCACCACACCCATCGTCTGGAATACGGACAGCAGCGACCGCATCCAGCCTTCGCTGCTCTTGGGCGTAGCGTACGCCATACCCATTGCCGGGGGCCAGACCACCGCCCTCCTATCTACTCGCTCCGGCGGCGACACGGCAACCGCCGACGTCCCGCTTAACGCCGGGCTAGAATACCGCCACCATTATATCACCCTGCGGGCCGGATTGGAAGAAGGCCGCCAGTCCTTTGGGCTAGGGCTTACCCCCCACCACAGCCTCGACCTCGACCTCGCCTATTTGCAGCACGATGCACTCGAAGCAACCTACCAGTTGTCCGCCAGCTTCCGCTTCTGAGCAACCCCGCGTCGGCTACGTGGCCTTGGCCGGTCGTCCCAACGCGGGTAAATCCACCCTCTTCAATGCCTTCTTGGGCCAGCGGCTCTCCATCGTCACCGCCAAACCGCAGACGACTCGCAGCCGCATCCTCGGCATCCTCACTCGTCCACAGAGTCAGATAATTTTCTTGGACACGCCGGGCCTGCTGGAGTCCTCCTACAAGCTGCACGAGACTATGGCCCACCAGATTGACCAAGCCGCCCGCCAAGCCGACCTCGTCTTGCTGCTGTTTGACGCCTCCCGTCCCAAAGACCGCAGCGCACTAGTCAAGCACTTCTTAGCGCGCACGCGGGTACCAGTCTTGGCCGTGCTCAACAAAATTGACCTAGTACAACCCACCCAACTAGACGGCCTGCAAAAAAGCATCGCGAACGAGTTCGGCATCGCCAGCCCCATCCCGGTCTCCGCCCTGCGCGGCGACGGGCTCGGCGATTTGCTGTCGCACCTTGAGGCCCAGTTACCTTGCGGCCCCAAGCTCTACCCGGACGATATGGTGGCCGAACAGCCCGAGCGGTTTTTTGCCGCCGAGCGCATCCGCGAAGTAGCTTTTGAGCACCTTGAGGACGAGCTACCTTACGCCATCAACATCCACATCGAGGAATTCCGCCAGCGCTCCGGCCACAAAACCTACATTCGCGCCATTATCTACGTCGGGCGCGAGAGCCAGAAGGGCATTGTCATCGGCAAGAAGGGCATGCGCCTGCGATCCATCGGACGCAAAGCTCGCGCCGCCTTGGAGGAACTACTCGACGAGCCCATCTATGTAGAGCTGTGGGTAAAAGTCCGCCCAGACTGGCGCGACAAAGAGCGCGATTTGCGAGAGTTTGGTTATCTCTAAGTCTCAGAAAGGAACGCTAAACCAATGAACGTCCTAGTCGTCGGCAAAGGGGGGCGCGAACACGCCCTCGTGTGGAAACTGGCGCAGAGCCAGCGCATCGACAAACTCTACGTCGCCCCCGGCAATCCCGGCATGGCCTCCCTCGCCGAATGCGTCGATATCCGCGTCGATACCCCCGTGGCCGAGCGCGAAAAACTCGTCGGTGAAATCGAGCGCCTAGTCGCCTTTGCCCACGAGCAGCAAATCGGGCTAACCGTCGTCGGCCCAGACGACGCCCTAGCCGGCGGCATTGTCGATCGCTTTCGCGCCAGCGGCCTAGCGATCTTCGGCCCCACGGAAGCCGCCGCCCGCATCGAAAGCAGCAAGGTCTTCGCCAAAGAACTGATGGAGCGCGTCGGCGTCCCCACCGCCCGGCACCAGAGCTTCACCGACAGCCAAGCCGCCAGCGCCTATATCCGCGAGCAGGGTGCCCCAATCGTGGTCAAGGCCAGCGGCCTAGCCGCCGGCAAGGGAGCGGTCGTCTGCCACAGTGTAGATCAAGCCCTCGCAGCAGCGCACGACATGCTCGACGAAGACGTTTTGGGCGGAGCCGGACACCACATCGTCGTCGAGGAATACATGACCGGTGAGGAAGCCTCGCTCTTTGCAATCTGCGACGGCGAGCATTTTATCACCTTGACACCGGCGCAAGACCACAAACCCATATACGACGGCGACAAAGGCCCCAATACTGGCGGCATGGGGGCCTACGCTCCGGCACCGGTGATGACGCCAGCCCTAGTACGCGAGGCCGAAGAGCGCATCATCCGACCCGTCCTCGCCGAAATGCGCCGACTGGGCACTCCGTACCAAGGCGTGCTGTACTGCGGGTTGATGTGTACCGACGCTGGCGTTAAAGTCGTAGAGTTCAACGCCCGCTTCGGCGATCCCGAATGCCAGATCCTCATGCCCCTGCTCAAAACCGACCTCGTCGATTTACTCACCGCCGCCTGTGACGGTCACCTAGACCAAGTGCAAGTCGAATGCGCGCCCGGAGCGGCCGTCTGCGTGGTCATGGCCTCGGACGGCTATCCGCAAGCCTATGAGAAGGGCTTTGAAATCCGCGGCTTGGAGGCTTTTGCCGACCGCGACGACATCGTAGTCTTTCACGCTGGTACAGCCCAGCGCAACGATCGCATCATTACGGATGGCGGCCGAGTGCTCGGCGTGACAGCCGCGGACGCCGATCTCCAAGCTGCCGTCGCCAAAGCCTACTCAGCAGTAGATCAGATCGCCTTCGACAACGCCTATTGCCGCCGCGACATCGCCTATCGGGCATTGAGTCGCGCCTGAAGCTCTTGCCATGCCTAAAGACGCACTCCGCCTGCGCAACATGCGCTTTTTTGCCTACCACGGGCTTTTCCCCGAAGAGACCGCACTCGGCCAGCACTACGAGGTCGATGTCGAACTCTACGGCGATTTTCGCCAAGCAGGGCGCAGCGACGACATAGACGCGGCGATCAACTATCCAGAGGTGTACGCGCTGGTGGCCGATGTCGTAACCGGCGAGCCCTGCAAATTAGTCGAAGCCCTCGCCGAGCGCATCGCCGAGCAGGTCGGCACTCACTGCGCTCCGGTCGAACTCGTCGTCCGCGTGCGCAAACCCAACCCCCCGGTTGCCGCGCACTTTGACGGCATCGAAGTCGAAATACGCCGGTCCTATGCCTGAACGAGCCTACATCGCCATCGGCAGCAACCTCGGCGACCGCCGCGCGTATCTCGAAGCCGGGCTCAAAGAAGTCGCCGCACTCCCCGGTACGCATCTTGCGGAGGTCTCCCGCGCCTACGAAACCCCGCCGATGGGACCGATCGCGCAACCGGATTTCCTCAACGCCGTCTTTGCCATAGAAACCTCGCTTTCTCCTGATCCATTGCTCGCCGCCCTGCTCGCCGCTGAAAAAAAGCATCAACGGCAACGCCGTATTCACTGGGGGCCGCGCACCCTCGACCTCGATCTACTGCTCTATGGCGAGCGCGTCGTCGAAAGCGCGTATCTGACTCTGCCGCACCCGCATATACACGAGCGCAGCTTTGTACTAGTACCACTTTGCGAAATCGCCCCGCGCCTTCGCCATCCGGTTACCGGCCGGCCATTTGCTGCGTACCTCGCCGCACTCAACGGTCGCGCAGCCAAGGCCGTCGGCCCTCTCGCCCTGCCCACCATCCCATGAAACGCATACACACGGTCGCGGAAATGCAGGCTCAATCCGACGCTTGGCGCAGCGCGGACCTGTGCGTCGGGTTGGTACCGACGATGGGTTTTTTGCACGAGGGACACCTCAGCTTGGTCGATCACAGCCTCGAAGCCGCGGACCGCACGGTCGTCAGCATTTTCGTCAATCCACTGCAATTCGGTCCGAAAGAAGACTTCGCCATTTATCCGCGCGACATGGAGCGCGACCTCGACCTGCTGTCTCGCCGTGGGGTCGATGCAGTCTTCCACCCACAGACAGTGGAGTTCTATCCCCCTGACTTCTCGACCTTCGTCGAAGTCGAAGAGCTAACCAAGGGCTTGTGCGGCCCCTTCCGCCCCGGGCATTTCCGCGGCGTCACCACCGTAGTGACCAAGCTGTTCACCGCCGTCAAACCACACCTAGCCGTCTTCGGCCAAAAAGACTACCAGCAGGCGACCGTCATTCGTCGGTTAGTGCGCGATTTGAACTTGGACTTGCGCGTCGAGGTCGCCCCCACCGTGCGCGAAGCAGACGGCTTGGCCATGAGCTCGCGCAACATCCTGCTCAGCGCAGAAGAGCGACAGCGCGCATCGGCCCTCTACGAAGCGCTCACAATGGGCCAGGAAAAAATCGAACAGGGCGAACGCGACGCCAGTCGGATCGTCGCCGAGATGCGGGCGCACATCGAGCGCGCACTCGACGCGTCCATTGACTACATTTCTATCGCGCACCCGGACACGCTCGAAGAAGTGGCTCATATCACCGGCCCAGTCGTCATCGCCCTCGCCGTGCGCCTGTCCAACGTCCGGCTGATTGACAACATCATCGCCGCGCCGCTCGACCGTTAGTACGCACTTTCACCGGACCAACATCAACCGGCGCGTCCGCGTTTCCCCGCCGACCTTCAGCACAGCCCAATACGCCCCGCTGGCCGCGCGCTCACCGCTCCAGCGCGCCAAGTGCTCCCCGCCCGCGAGTCGCTCCGCCACCAAAAGGGCCGCACGCTGGCCCAAGGCATTGTATATCGCCAGTTCAACATCCGCTTCCCCTGCCAAGCGAAAGGGCAGGTTCACCGCGCTGTTAGCCGGATTCGGATACGCCGGGGCCAAGTCGTTTGCGGCCTGCTCATCCGCCTGCATCGCTACGACCGTGGGCGTAAAATACCGGGCCGCGAGGGCAAACTCTCCACCCGTCGGCGAGGTCCTGCCGACGATGACCGCCGCGCTATCCGCATCCGCGACCTGCACCTGCCCTGTGTTGTCGGCGCTAAGTTCCATCGCTATAAGCTCGCCGCGCTGATCGCGCATGGCGTACACCCACGCGGCATAGTCCCCCTCGGCCGCGCCAGCGAAATCAACGACTACATCCCCCTCCGAGCGAATAACCACATTCGCCGCGCCCCATTGGCTGCCGACCTCGCCGGCCAGTTCTGCAAAAGGCACATCAGGCGCTGCAACTGCGGCGGCGCGGCGACCGCGCAGGGCCTCGTACCCACCCGCGTAGTTGGCCGCAATCCACAAACGCCAAGCCCCTGCGTAATCCTCGACCCAGTTTTGGTTCTTGAACGCGTCGTCAATGCCCGAAATGCCGTTGCGCGGCTCGGCGACGATTTGGCGAATCAGCCCCGGGCCATAGCGCTCGGCCAAAAACGAGGCAAACAAATAGGTCTTGCCGTAATTTGCTGAATCAAACACCCAGTGCGTTAGATTGATACTGGGATCCGCGAGAAAACTCGGCACCATGCTCGGATCGGCCTCGGGGAAACCGACTAGCTCCTCGGCATACCCAGAAAGCCCTTCGTCAATCCATCTCTCTTCGTCTGAATCGCGGCCCCAATGGATTAGGTGCTGGAATTCGTGTGCTAAAGTTGCGTGGGCGAGCCTGGCGTTGGAGAACAGCTCGAACGCGTCGAGGTAAATCGTATCGCGCCGCAATTCGGGCTGCGCCCGCTCGTATAGCTCACCATCGAAATAGCCGACTATGTTCCTAGGAAGGTCCAAAATCAGAATGAAAATGCGGGGATCGCCGTCCTCATCAGCAGGCTCGCCAAAGGCATCGACCGCTATTTCAAATATCCCGCGCTCGGGATCGGCCGGAGTCGCCGCATCAAAAAGCGCACCCAGCTTATCCACATCCGGCTGGGCCGCGATGATGTCCCACTGACTTTCCTCGACGAAGATGTAGCAGTGCGTCCCCTTGTAGCGGCAGGTGGCCAACTTGAGCACGAATTCAGTCGGCACGTAAAAGGCGAGCTGAGTCCCCACTTCAATGGGGCCTAGCTCTTGACTTGCGCCGACTGCCTTGGGGGCTGGTGCGGGAAAAGACGCGCGGTGCTGCTCGAGCCAGCGCGTCCCGCATATTCGCTCTTCGGCTGCGACCGCCAGTGGCAGCGAGAGCAGCCACGCGGCCAAGGCCATCCGCGGAAAAAAGCAGGCCATCAGTAGAAATGCCGCACCAAGAAGAAAGCTGCTCCCCCAGGCCTCACCGCCACCTTGGGCGCAAAGCTAAGCTGAGCTTGATCTGCACGAGCTACCCGCGCCGCATGGATGGCAGCCACGATGTGATTGACGGCCACCAAGCCCGTCATATAGAGCGCCTGCCGGTACGCGTGCTGGCTCGCATTGCGCAACTCGCGGTAGCGCTGGCGCGACTCATCGCGATCCCACTCCCAGAAGAAATCCGCGTCCACAGGATAGAGATCGGCGTCTGGGCCGTCCTCGTAGCGGGCGAACTGGTTGTGCTCTAGTCGGCTCGCATAAAACCCCAAGTCGTCGAAATAGTCGTCCCCCTTGCCCTCGGGCCGCGCACCCGCGCGGTCCGCCGCATACGCCTCGTAGCGATCGCGGCGCACCTGACCCAGCCACTCAAAACCCCAATAGCCGCCCCAAAGCGCCAGTTCCGCGGCCAAGAAGCCACCACCGCCACCTTGGGCGTATTTCTGCCCCCAGCCGGGCACCAGCAAAGAGCGCCAAAACGCCCCTTGGGCCTTCCCGGCCTCAGCCATGCCGGGCAGCAACAAAATCAATGCGATCCAGCGCCACATAAGCTCAATCCAATGGCTTGTACGCCACGAGCATGGGCACGTGCCCCCGCACCCACGGCTGCATGACCAACGCCAAGCGCGTCCGCCGCCGCAGGGCCGCTTCGTCCGCACCCGCAGCGCGCGCCCGCGCCACCCGCGCCGCGTCAATGGCGCTGATAACGTGGTTGATCAGGATGACCCCGCTTATAGTGGAAGCTCGCTTGAGAAAGCGATTGCTCTCGTCGCGTTGGTCTTCGTAGCGGAGCCGTCGCTCGGAATGGAAATTTTCGACCGAATCGACTTCAGTCGGCGCGGCGGCATTGCCGATACTACCATCGCGCCTTACGCGCTTCAGATCATCCCAACCGGCGACATATTGATCGTATTTGCCAATCAACTCGTAGTATTGCTGAATCTGGCTCGGCGCACATCCGCCAAAATCCGCACTCCCCAACTGCTGCATCGCTGGAATGTACACTTCGACGACCTCGCTACTACAAGGCAGCGCGTGTGTAATCGACGAATTGTTCGAGATCGTCGAGCCGCGCCAAGCCAGATAATTGAGCGGATCCCAGTGCTCGTCAGCCACCACCCGGAACTCTTCCTCCAAGTCGTTGCCCTTGCCCTTCCAAGCCACCCATAGGCCCACCAGCGCGGCTTCGGCTCCCAAGAAAGCCAACCCCCGCTTCTTCGACCCCGCATACCACTCGCCCAACCCCGGCACCAGCGCGGAAAGCAAAAACGCCCGCTTGGACGACTTGCCCTTGCGCGTCTCTGGGTGCGGTGTCGGCTCAGGATCAGCATCGCCTTCCACCGCCCGCAATCCCACCAAAAACGCCTGCCCCTCCGCGCTCAAAATACTCGGCAATCCCTCGGCTCGGACGCCGCCAGCAGTTAGCACCGCAACCACCAGCGCGATTCCTGTTCTCGTCATGCTTATTCCTTTCCATTGCGGCAGCACCTAAAACGCGACCAGCTATTATACCCTAATCACCTTCGCATTCGAGATGATTTCTCAATACATTCTTGATGTAAGCCGGCGTTTCTTCTCCAACTTTTTCTGCGGTCTCCTTCAATTGGTCATACTCGGTTACTTCCTCACCTACCCAAAGAATATCCAGTCTGCGAATCTCTCGCATTGCTACATGACTATAGGATTCTGGAAACGCCCAATAGCATGACCGGCAATTGCTGACTTCTTTCAATTTCCAATTTTCGCAATTCTCGCAGCTCCATGACTTTGCCCGATTTGCAGATGGACATATCAGCATGTACGCGTCAGAATCCTCCGGCAAATCTATATTGTCCCCAGCGATTTCGAATGGAATTCTGTGGTCGATTTGCAGTTCGCGCTCAGGGAACGGTTCAAGATAGATATTGCAGCGAGCACCATGTTCTTCTATTAGCGTATTTTTTAGATCAGAAGAGAACGCCGTCCTCCCTGATAACTGAGCAGCGCGAACATCTGATGGATTGCCAAACCTGTACGCGCCGATTCTCCTCCCATCAGAGCCGGTCACGCGAAAAGTCTCTATTGGAATCCCTCGCTCTCGAACATCCCTGATTGCTCGTGGCGGATGGTTGTAGCCATAAATATCCTTGAGTTCCTCTGTTGTGATTTGTCCGTGTTCAAGAATGTGTTCAATGACCGTTCTAGGTCTTTTCGCCTGCACGCTCTTCAGCAGTTCTAAGAATTCTGGGGGGTAGTTTCTTTTGCTCATTCCAAAGCGAGCTCCTGCTGAATTTGCGGTATTCTATCATGTCTTTGACCATCTTTCAAGCGCTCCACTAAAGCGGGCGAAATATACAGAGATTCGACGGTCTCGCTCTTATCGCCCAAGAGTGTGGCTTGGCTTGAGCGCCCGGCACTAATGTGCAAATGAGTGAGGGAAAGCGAACGGGGGAGTGGCTTGCCGTGACTTTTTTCGCCGGTTTTACCGTCGTAACTCGCCATATACGAAAGCCCTCGGTCATTCAGGATTTCGAGCGCGTCTGCAAACTCAGCATAGCTCAGCCCGCTACAATATCTGTGATCTCTCGTAAAGGAAGTGCCTTGATAGGGCGGGTCCATGTAAATGAGATCCTCTTTCTCGGCCTCCGAGACCACCTTGCGGAAATCTACTGCGGAAAGTGTGGTTTTTCTGGCAAGCAGCGCGTGAACACCGAGTATCTGGCGCTGCATAAGTATGGGACGCATGCCCGACCGCCGATTGTCCGCGCTTTGATTGAACAAGCCCTCGGCACTGTACCGCACCGAGCCTTTTACTATGCGCGCTAGCAGATAGAGCAAGTGATGAGGTCGGTGTGCCGCATTGAATTTATCGCGGATGTCGAGGAAGAAAGCCTTTTTATCCGGGTACTGTTCCGTCCACAACTGTTCGTAGTTTTTGCTCAGCTCATTTGGCCGCTGCAAAATTTCTTCCCACAGCGCCATCAAAGGTTCGTTCAAATCGTTGAGCCAAAATCGCTTTGCGAGCCCGTGCGCGGCAGCAGCAAGAGAAACGGCACCAGACCCGCAAAAAGGCTCAATGAGGCAATCGACATCGCGCGGAAAATGCGCGAGGATATGCCGTGCAATACCGCGCTTACTACCCTGATAGGGGAACGGATGCGGAATTGCCATGTGCTGTAACATCTCTACCCCCTCCGCATCACAACAATGCGGTTTGAACTGGTTCCGTGCTTGTTGGTTGTACTTGTCGCAATGTGCGCCCCTAACAATCTGCGTTTCTACAAATACCCAAACAACACCGTAAAATAAGATTTCCACCGCCCCTTATCTGGCACCTCATCAATCCCATAAGCCACATCCACCTGCACCCGCGTCGGAATGCTGTAATATGAAATCAAGTCAAAGCGCAACTGTCCCCCCACATCCCGCAGCGGGCCATCGCGTCCATACCGTTCGTTCCACTCACCTATGCTCCGATCCCAAGCCTTGCCCATACTAGTGTACACCGCGCCATACACTTTGTCGAAATATAGCTGCGCAATGCGCTTGTCCATACTCGGCAGCAAGGGAAAGCGCAGCGTCGCCGTGCCCATCAGGGCCTTGCGCCCCTCAACGCTGTAAAACGTATAGCCCTTCATAAAGTTGAGACCACCGAGGCGATAGTCGAAAAAATCACCTACCCGCGACGTGTCGTTCACGGCCTCGCTGTCGATCCAGCCGCCGTACAGTCGCAGGCCCAAGCGACTATTGCCGGGCATACTCATGTGCTCTCGCCAATCGACGGTAAACTGATTGTAGAACAGCTTGATATAGTTCTCGTCGATAAAAGACGCCTGCTCGTTAAAGCCGTCGATAAAATAGTTGAACATCCGATCGTAGCGTGCGTAGAGCTGGCGACCCACAGGGCTTATATCGCGGTCCCGCCGCCGCGCAATCATCTCCAGCCGATAGGCCAGCCCCAGCCCAAAGCCATTGAGATAGGTATAGCCAAAGGGCCGCTGGGCAGTGCGCTCAAATCCGACCTGTCCGTCGCCTTTGCAGACGAGGCAGTCGCTCTCGACACTGGCGTCGTAGCGTTCGTACGTGGCCGAGGCCGTCAACTCCCCGTAGCGCCCCAATTTGCCGCGCACCCCTGCGTTGAACTGGCTCAAGTTGTAGTTGACGGCGTTGACAATGATCGTCCGCGCCTCCGAGCTATCGCCGCGAGCCGAGTGTCGGCGCTGATTGAATAGCTGTAAAAAGAAAGTGGGACGGAATCCCTTAAACTCGTATATGGCGAACAAATCGCGGTCGGCATTGGTCGGCGCGATGGCACCCCCGGCGAATACGCTCTGGCGATTGAGCACATCGCCAGCACTGAGGTACGCACCCGCCTTGAAGTACCCTTCGTCAATGAATATCCTCGGCAGGATCCCGGTCTTGAGAAAGTCAATGCCATACGCTTGCGGCGCACTCGGCAACGCAGCCACGGACGTACCGCCCCAATCCAGCGGCAAATCCTGAGAAAACCACGTCTCTTCAGCCGCCACCGGCGTCCCCTCGTCCTGTAATCGACGAATCTCAAAGCCAGCCGCCGTATAAGCCGTAAAGACGACCTCGCCCTCCGCGCCGACCGATGGGCTAAATGCACCGCCAACAGTATTAGTTACCTGCCGCAGCGCACGCGTCTCTAAGTTCAGAGCATAAATATTGAAAATGCCGCTAAAATCCGACGCAAACACGAGCTCCGCGCCGTCCGCGCTCCACGCGGGGTCGCGGTCCGTGCCGGGCGTGGCAATGGCGAGATCGAATGCTTCTTCGGCGAGCAAATCTCCTTCCTCGTCCAATTCCACCACGGCAATGTCGCGCTGCCCCTCGCGCGCAATAGCAAACGCCAGCTTGCGGCCATCGGGCGAAAAGCGCGGCGTGTAAAGCTGAGTACCGTCCGCGAAATGGGTTAGATAGCGCAGTCCCGTGCCATCGGCCCGCACCATCGCTAAGTTGTTGCTCGTGCCCTTGTTTTGCACGAAGACGATCCACTCGCCATCGGGCGAATAGGTCGGATACAGCGCCCGCATCCCCCGCGTCAGTCGCCTAACACTCGGCGGCTCCGGTGCCGTGCCGCTGACCATAGCCGGCACCATCCACAGCATATTGCGCCAAAAACTAGGACCGTCGGCCGCAGAATCCCATTCGTAAATATCCGCCTGCCGCGAACCGTATTTGTCGGCTTGGTCAATGCGCGAAAAGAGCAGCTTGCGCCCGTCCGGCGACCAATCCACGGTCGAAGCCGCCGCCGGAAAGGCTGCCACCTCCTCCTCACCAGTAGCGAGGTCGCGCACGATCAAGCCGTGTGGGTAATGGTGCCGCTTGCGCGTTGACAGATACGCCAATTGCTCGCCATTGGGCGCCAGTCGCGGCCGCAGATTGGAAAAGCCAACATCCACGATCCGTTCGCCCTCGCGCAGCGGCCCCAACGCCGCTACCTGCTCCCGATAGCCCTGCCGCATGGACTCGATCCACTCGCCGTACAGCTCGTCCGCGCTCTTGCCCAAGACCTTTTTGCACGCCCCGTCAATGGCGAGTGTATGCCACTGCGACGCGGCCCGGTACAGTTCGGCGACTTTTTCTTCTCCGTACGTCTCGGCGATGTAGCGCACCAAGCCAAAGCCGTGATCGTACACGTATTCGTTGCCAAAGCCCTGCTTGCCAAAGACGCCCATCTGCTCAAAGGATAGCTGCTCGTCCGCCAGCACCAACGAGCGGAGCACCATGTCGCGATTGGCATCCCAGCGGTCGTGCCCCGTAGTCGCAGTCCCGTACTGGGCTGCCCCCTCAGCCAACCACATCGGCATCACCGTACCCATCACCGGATAGGAGGCGATGACATCTGGATAGCCGATGAGAATGTCCGGCCGGTTTTTCTCTCGCTGGTAGCCAAAGTACTGCAAGTAGAGCGCGGGGACGCGCTGCACGCCTTTGCGCGCTGCCCCCAGCGAAATAATATGGGCAAATTCGTGGGTTATTACGTTGCGCAGCCAGTCCGAACTGCCGCGCAAGTCGAAGTCGTGGTCCAGCGACGTGGCCCAAATCTCAATGGTGTCTTGATAGAAAAAAGCCGCGCCATTGGCGTAATCGTCGTGGTCCTTGAGCACGATCCGCACGCGCCCGTCAGGCTCGTACCCATACAGCTCGGTAAGGGGTGCATACGCCGCTTCGGCAATGCGCGCCGCCCGCGCCGCCGCTCCTTCCAGTCCTTTGTGGTAAAAAATGCGGAAGTGCTCGGTCTCTACCACCTGCCACGCCAACTCCGGGTGGTTTTGGGCGCGGGATGCGCTCGCCCAGCCGAGCATTAGGCCGACCAGCAGCAGGGTCGTCAATTTCCCCATAGAAGAGTCCTCCTCAACTCGTAACCTCTAAAAGGCGATCTCACTGCTGCAAAGGCACTCCTCTCCCAATTCCTAATTCTCAATTCCTAATTCCCAATTCACTGACTCACCGCCATTTTGACCACGGCTTCCCCGCGCCGCCCGTCGTCGCCGTGCGCGATCAATCGGCATAAGTACAGGCCGCTGTCATAGCCTTTCACCGACCAAGTAATCTCGCGCTCGCCGGCTTCCAAACCGTCGCGGCGGAGCTTGCCAACGCGCCCGCCCAACGCATCGAACACCTCCACTTCGATGCGCCCGGCCGCGCTCAGCGCAAAGCGCAAATGGGCTTCTTCATCCGGGCCGACTGGATTGGGATAGCAATAGACTCGGCCCAGCAAGGGCATCTCGGGCCTTACAACGGGACGACCAGCCACCAGCGCGGTCCGCGATCCAGCCGCATCGGCACCGGCCTGCGGCCAATGGGCCGGTCCTCCGGTGTACTGCGCCGCCACCCGCTGCAAATCCCACGCATATACAGCCGTGCTATCCAAGGCCGCTAGCGCCAACCGGCCAGCGCCGTCTAAGTCTAATACCACCGGCGATCCCGTCGGGGGAGCGGCCATCAGCAGAGGAAAGCCCGACAAGAGCCGCCCATCGTCATCTACGCCAAAAATCCCGCTGTGGCCGGCGACGAATATCTCCTGTTTGCCGTCGGCATCCACGTCGCAAAGCACCGGCTCAAAGACCAGATCGCCGACCTCGGCAAAGCGCGGCAAGGCCGTGGGAAAGTCGGCTTGGCCCAATCCGTCGGTGCGCAGGGCGTGTACCGCTCCACTGCGTGCAAGCAAAACCACCTCCAACAGGCCATCACCGTCCAAATCGCCCAAGACCGGCGGCGCGGCGAGCGAATCGCCCAACTCGACGACCTGTGCTCCGATCTCAACCTGTCCGCCGACCGCGGCAAAGATCCACTCGACTTGGCCGTCGCCAGCCAAATCGCCTGCAGCCGAGGGCATCATCGGCGACCTTTGATCCTTTAACTCGCCGCTTATGGCATCTATCACGTAGATCTGTTCCGAGTAGATTGGTTCCGGTCCGGTTAGCAGCAGTTCAGGCTCCGCGCCCGCCCTGAACTGCGCGTCTAACGGCACCTCGTCCAGCGCTAGCCGCCACCGCGGTTGGTCGGCCCCAACATCCCACGCGCTAACCTCTGCGTCGCGCCGCAAAAAAACCTCGGGCCGGCCATCGCCATCTCCGTCTCCAGCCGCCAACAACCGCGCTTCTGGTACTTGCCATGCCGCCACGCCATTTCCGGTCGCATAGCCGACTCCCCCCTCGGCCTCAAAGAGCAACTCTTCTATTCCGTCGCCGTCCAGATCCGCGGCTTGCAGCCGACCATCGCCCGGCAAATCCCGCGGCCAGCCCGGGCGCGCACGCGCAAAGCGTATAGCCACCTGCATGGTATCGCCGGGCGCAGAAAGTACTTCAATTTCAACGCCGGTCTCCCACTCCCGATTGCTGCGCGAATCGGGCCGCGTCGCTGGGCCGAACAGCGTTTGTCCGCCGACGAAGAACGGGTCGTCGTGCCATCCATCGACTTGCAACTCCCACGCACGGCGTGGATCGCCAATGTCGCGGTACCCGTCGGCTTCCTCCAAGGCAATCCCCTTCCAATGGAGCTGATTGTTCGCAGCATTGGGGTCCGCAGCGTGCGCCAGCACGCCCTCATCCACGTGCCACATCAGCACTCCCGACCCCGGGATAAAGGCGTCGTATTCGTCAATCGCCGTCCACACGCTCTCTTCTATAGTGATCTGATCGGGAACGATCCACACCTTATTTTCGTCTTCCCCAACGCCGCGTTGGCCGCGCTGCTGCCTGTTCTCCAGCAAAAAGTACTCACCTGTGGCAATGGGGATGCGCACGGCCTTGGGCAGTTCGCCATTGCGATCCGTCGCCAGCAGCGATAGTACGGTGTCGCGCCGCACCACCACCGGCTCGATCCATCCCAACTGCATCTTGCTCCAAGCCATGGGATGCGGCGGCGCAAACCCAGTCACCCTCGCGAGGCTGTCGGTCCGCACGTAGCCCGAAGCATTGGCTCCCACGTCCATCAAGCTCCAGCCTCCTAAGGCCGGCAGCCCGGCAGCGAAATTGGATAACCCAGGTAGGCCCAACTGGTGGCCAAAAAACTTGGCCAACAAGCCATTGAGACCGGCCCGACCGTTGAGGCTGGGCGACTCTGGCAGGATCCACGCCTGCTCGATCTCCACGCCACCCACGGTCAGCGGCCCGCCGTTAAAATCCGCAAAATCGCGCTCGGCTAGGAAGACCGAGCGAATGTCGTTCAGTGCGCCGGTCTCGTAGCCAACCCCGGCGTGGAATACGAGAAAACTGTTGAATTCGTCCAAGCGCGGGCCGTCGGGATCGGCCTGCGCGGCGTGGAGGGCATCGCGCACCAATTCGATCCACTTCGCGCCGATCTCCTCGGTCGTGCGCCCGTTGCCGTAGTGGAGCATGGATTGGGGAAGCGTGTACGCCTGCTGTGCGGCGCGGGGGAATACCTCGGCGGAAATCGCCACCCGACCTGCGGAAACGACCTCGTAATAACGCGCCAACGCGGTCAAATGCCGCTCGAAATAAGCGCGGTCGTGCGGCGGCAGGTCATAGGGCAGCACGTAATCTTCTGCTGCTTCCTCTTCCTCCGCCGAGCGCAGATCAAACGCGCCGATTCCAGTGGTCGTCAACTCATCGGGATTTTCGCGCGGAAAATCCACGCGCAAGGCCAAAATTCGCCACTCGGCGTCAGCGTCGGTGGTCGCTGACAACAGCAGTGTGAGGCAGAAGCCTAAGAGGAGCAAGGGAGCTAAATCGCAGTGTCGCCGCTCGCCGCGACAACGACTCGACGACTCGACTGAGCTCGCCGAAGTCTGAGCTCGCCGAAGACAAAACCAGCGTCCGATGGGAACACCCTCAGAAAATGATGTTCATGGAAATGGGCGTATTGTCTCCCACCACCGTGTCTTCACTGCCGATTATATACGCCACGTCAAACTGGAAGCGATTGTATTTTAGCCCAACACCAAAGGTCTTGGTACTCACCTCGCCGTCGGTGTCCTGAGAAAGGCCCGCCCGCAACGCGATAAACGCCTCCCCTTCGCGCGCGGAGAGTCCGTATTGGTATTCGCCGCCCACGTGCAGGTCCATCTCCTTGAACTCGTTGCTCATGCCCTCGTCGGCCCATGCCTTGGCCAAATTGCTGACAAAAGACCCATCGGCAATCAGCGGTTTGTACAGGTCAAAGGAGAGCATCAGGTCGTTGTACTGAGTATCCATCACGTCGTAAGCTACTCCGACGACGATGTGCTGGGGCAGCGGATCGGCCTGATCGGCGTCGATATAGGCGATCTTGGGGCCTAGGTTGCGCAGGGCCGCGCCAAAGCTGAGGCTGGGAGCGGGTTTCCATAAAAAACCCAAATCCGCGGCAAAGCTGTTGCCCACGCCTCGGCCTCGCTCAATGCCGGCCCCCGCATCGGCCAAGTTGCTGCGGATGAACTTCAAGCCGATACCAGCGGACGTATTGTCGCCGATATGCGCCCCGTAGGCCACAGACACAGCCACGTCATAGCTGCGGAAGGTGCCTTGTTGGTTGCCGCGCTCGTCCGTGCGAATCTGCTCGCCTAGATTCAGCAGCGCGACATTGAAGCCAAAGTTGCCCCATCCTTCTACGGGCTGGGAATAGGCCAGAAACTCGTAGGACAAGTCGTCGGCTAGCTTCGGCAGCCACTTGGTGTGCGAGAGATGGAGCTTTTTCTTGCTCTGCCCGACCAGCGCGGCGGGGTTGAAGTAGCTCGCCGTGGCGTCATCGGCCACCGCCACGTACGATTCGCCCATGGCAATGGCGCGGGAACCCGGCTCGATCAACAACAACAGCGGAGCACTGCGACTCTCGGGCGTGGCCCGGACCCCATCGGGCAATGCGCCGACACAAAGGCCAGCCAACAGCAGGGTCGTCAATTTCCTCATAGCGGAGTCCTCCTCAGCTCGGAATAAAATATAAAAACGATGCCTCTAGTACTAAGGCAATATCACTGCTGCAAAGGCACTCCTCTTGCAATTCGCAATTCCTAATTCCTAATTCCTAATTCACCACATGCTCACTTGGCGACCTGCAAGACGGCGCGGCGCGCGACCGCAGCCCCGCTTTCCCGCTCGGCTTCTATTCGATAAATATACGCGCCATTGGCCAAACCCGTCGGCGGCGTCCAAAGCACTTGGTTGTAGCCAGCGCGCGTCTGCCCGTCTAGCCGCTCTATCAGCCGCCCGGCCAGCGAAAAGACCTCTATCTGCACCGTGCGCATCTCGTCTGCTAGCTCATACGTGAAGTAGCCGCTGTCGCGCATGGGATTCGGGTAAAATAGGACGCTGGCAAGGCTCGCATCGCCTTCGTCGTCTCCAACCGTGACGACCACGGTCTCACGCGACGAATTGTTGAAGTTGTCCCAAGCCTTCAGGCGGATTTCGCGTTTGCCGGTCTCCAATTCGGGCAGGGGAAATTCGATCACGCCCTGCCGATAATCCCCACCTTGCACGCTGTAGAGCTCCGTCAAGGTGAATAGCTCATCGTCAATGGCCAGCTCGATTTCGTGCCCGGTCTCTCCGGTGATATTGATGCCGCTGGGATCTGCAATCGAGGCCAACAACACCGTCTGCCGCGGAATCGTGCTGCCTTTGGCTCCCTCGAAGCGCAGGGAAATTTCCGGCCCCTCCACATCCGTTTCCACCCCTTCAGCCGTGCCCGCCAGCACCAGTCTATCCACCGCGCCAAAGGCCGCCGGGCGATCATCGCTCCAGACGTAGGCGCTGATGCGGCCGTTTTCTCCGCCATACGTAATGTCTTTAGGCACCCGAAACGCGGCGCGGAAGCGGCCCTCGGCTACAGGAAAGCGACCGCGAAAAATGGGGGCACCGGTCTGCTGGTACGTATAACCCTCCAAGTCGCTCTCTTCACTCGAATCAAAAGCCTGCAACCACACTTGGCCCGCATAAGCAGTGGCTGGCGCACCTGCGGCGTCGAGGACTTGGCCGGCGATGGCTACTTCACCGAGAGCGCGGAGCGAGTCAGCCGCATCGATCTGCACCTGAAAGCGCGGCATCGCCAAGCGCGTTGCCGGGTCGCCAAAAAGCGAGTAGCGCTGAACATTGCGAAAGGTGGTCTTGCCGCTGGGAACGTAATGCGGCAACAGCAAGAGTTTTGCCTCAAAAAGGGCTAGCCCGATCGGCACGTGCTCTCGTCCAGTGTGGTACATCTGCCAGTAGAACTGATTGGCTAAATGGACATTGCTGTCGTGATACCCCACCCGGGTCGCGCAAATCATGCCGATCACGCCCCCGTCTTCCTTCTTCAGCAGCGCTTCGGGCAAGGAGAGACGCACTGGATCGTCGAACACCCCAACTTGACTCGCAGCCGTGTAGAACAGGGGCAAACGAGCACCGTTGTTGAGTTTGTCCAAATCGCGAGCCAGCAAAAACATGCTCTCGTGGGCCAGCACGTTAAGGCTGCCGTGCCCCAAATAAGTCACAGTGAGCGCACCCTCGTTGAAGAGCCGAATAAACTCGTCGCGGGCCCGAGGTTTCTCTCGTCCCTCTAAGGGAAATTGGGCGATGTAGAGCTTGATCAAATCCAGCGAATTGGGCAGGATGTTGCGGGCCATGTATTCGCTGTCGCGGATGAAATAAGATTCGACCTTGTGCGGCGCGTCTCGATTGAGCAAGTCGTCCGAGACTAATGCCTGTCGGCTCTGCCAAGGCCCCACTTCGGGTGTGCGGTCGTAGGCGATGATTTTATCGACGACCACGTCGGCCTCGGCTGCCGTCTGCACCGTCAGCCGCCCAACGGCCATGTCGGGGTACAAATCGCCACCCACCACGCGCGTGTACCACTCGTCGTACGTGCTGTCGCCGTCTTGGAACGGCGGGATCCAATTGCCCTGACTGAGGGCTGAGTTGTTTTTGTAATCGTACGAGCCATCGCCGATCAAGGCCACAAATAGCGGCGCGGGATCCCAGTGCTCGGCCGCGTACGCGAGAAAATTGCGGAGCGCCGCCGGGTCTAAAAGGCCGCCGGAAAATTCGTCGTAGATGTCTTGGACGTCGATAGCCGCCGTCCGCAGGGGCGGCCCAAAGCGGTTGTCTTCCGCCCGCCATTGGGCCAAGCGCTCGGCCGCAGCGCGAAAATCGCGGTGGTAAATCGCCACCCAATCGGCCCCCCGGCTCCTAGTCGTCAAATCGCCGGGCCAGTCGAGCTCAATGCGCATTGGTCGCTTCCAAGCAGCCGGGCCGCCTACTGCGTAATGACGCGGCACATCCCCGGGCCGATCCTGAAAAATTACCGTCCCGGCTTGTGCATCGTACTCGAAGTCCACGATCTCGGCCAACCCCGCAGACACCTCAAAGATGCGCGGCTGCTCGTCGGCAAAACCCGCGAGGCGAAATTGCGTGGTGCCCGTCAGCGGATAGGTGAAGAGCAACTCGCCGCGCTCGGCGACCAAGCCCCGGCTGTACTCCACTTCGTACCAATCGAAGCGAGACGGATTGCCGGAGTGAAAAATTCCCAAGTGGTTCAGCCCTTCCTGTGCTCCTCGCGTCGCCCACAACGTATCGGATGTAACCGGCATCTGGCCCGATCGCGCCGGGATTGCAAAAGCCGCTGTTCCAATGGTCTCTTCGTTCCAGCGCACCGAAAAACGCGGCTGTGTCCCAGGCACCCCGATAAAGCCCAACCGCACAGCCACCGGATCGGGGGCGGCCTGCCGCACCACTATCGGGAAATTGCGCGCATTGCCGCGAAAGTCCTCCCAGTACCAAGTGTAGCCGGATTTGATGCCTACGAGCTGGTTGAGGACGAACTGCTCGGCTTCCTCGTGGATTCGCTCCCGATAGCTCGTGGGCTGCGGCGGATCGGACTCCACCAGAGCACCGCTTCTTTGCTCGGCCCGCCGCCCCTCGCCTCCACCGCCGAAACCCAGCCAGTACGCGTTCTCGTGCGTGTAAACATTGTGCCGATACTGAAACAAGCGGCTGGCCGGAACGTATTCCCAGCGGCTGACCGGCTCGGCCCAAAACAAGACGAAGTCGTCCGCGTCTAAGCGGCCATCGCCCTCGTCTTCCACGACTAAGCCCACTTCCCGCAGGGCTTGGGGCGGGTTTATCTCGTCGATGGGCAAGGCGTTACCGCCGCCGTAGTACAGGCGCAAACTCGCTGGATTGACGTCGCCGATTGCGACCCCAGCGGCCTCTAAGTCGGCTCCCGATATCCTGTAGATCCCCTCTTCCGCGACGGAGATTCGCAGCCAAGTCCCTTCCTGCAACGCGGCTTTGCGAGCCGGCCGCCTTTCGGGCGGCAATCGCCAATTCTTGGCTTGCTCGGGATTGACGAGCAACCCTCGGTAGAATGCTTCGCCCCAAGGATCGGCAACGCGAGAGCCGCTGCTACCGGTCACGTGCAGGTCAACGACGATGCGATCGTACAGAGTCCGCGTTCCATCCGCTTCAACGAGCGGGGCAAACGCCACCGGAACGACGCGCTGGCGACGCACAAAACCGCTTTCGCCGAGAAATACCGGACCGGGCGTGGGCGCGTCGTCTTCAGCGGCGCGCTCCGTCCGCGCTACGCGGGCTTCGACCAGTTCCAAGCGAACCTGTCCGTCGGTTGGGACGCCGATCAAGGCACCGCGCCCCTGCTCCAATTCTCGGCCCTCGGGGAGCCAAACCAACCGCAGGCGCTGTGGCGTCTGTTCGCTTACGCGCAATTCTGCCGTGGCCGCACTCCCGCAAAAAAGCACGAGCACCCAAAAACAGCATTTGAATCTCATAAAGTGGTATGGATGGGATTGGTCATTGGATCATGGTGATTGGCACTTTTAAGGTCATTCCAAGCCCTCTTTTTGTCAAGAGCATCTCACCTTGACTTATCGGCTTAGTGCCGCTATGTTTTATAGTTTCTTAACAGGGAGGCACTCATGGCCAGACAATGCAGCCTGACCAACGTTAAGGGCCTAGTTGGCAACAGCGTCAGTCACTCGCAGCGCAAAACCAAGCGCGTCCAACAGCCTAATCTCATCAAAAAGCGCATCTTCATTCCCGAGGAAAACCGCACCGTCACCCTCCGCCTAACCGCCCGTGCCCTACGTACCTTAAACAAAAAAGGCGTCCATCAGTTCCTGAAAGAAAACGGGATCAAGGTCTGAGCGGACAAAAGCGCTAGAGGCCGAGGGGCTGAGCCGCTGGGGACTGGACTGGGCCGGCGGCTTGCTGTGGGCATTGTTGCCTGTGGCCACCCAAGCCGCGCATTTGCATCGCACCGCCGCGCGCTACCATGCCATCGGCTGGCGCTTTGCAGCCGACGAACACAACGAAGACGCCTTTACCCCGCTCAGCGCCGGCGCGGCGCACATGAATCAGATGCTCAAGCATTCCCTCGACCCCCAAGGCATTTTCAACCTCGGTAAGCTGTACGCCTAGTAGATTTCGCCTGGCCGATAGTCCGGCGGCGGCGTTTCCCGTTCGCTGAGCCACAGCGACCGCCCAACCCGCGCCTGGACGTATTGATAGTCATAGCTCGTATCTGGAGCGGCGATATTGCCCTGCGATGGGTATTGGGCAATCGCCTCCTCGACCAAATCCACGCCCAGCCCGGGCGCATCCGGCACCGCGATATGGCTATCGATCACTTCAGGCTGACCTGTCATCACCTCGTAGCGCTGCGGCACATCGTCGGCTAGGTGCTCCAAGATCAGGAAATTGGGCAGCGTGACCATTAGGTGGACAGCCGCCATTTCCGCCACCGGCCCCAACGAGCCGTCGTGCGGAGCCATCGTGCAGTAGTGCGCCTCGGCCATAGCGGCGATCTTCTTCATCTGCGACAGACCCCCAGCGCGGCCCGTATCCGGCTGTACCACATCAATGATTTCGCGCTCAATCAGCTCTTTTACGCCCCAAATAGTGGCGTGGCGTTCTCCCGCGGCAATGGGAATATCTACGGCGTCGGCAACCCGAGCGAGGGCGTCGATGTTTTCAGGAGCTACTGGATCTTCGTAAAATAGCAGGTCGTAATCTTCAAGCGCATGCCCCAAGGCAATGGCGTCGCGCGTCGTCAACCAAGGCGGCCCGTGGACATCGACCATGATATCCACCTCGCTGCCGACTTCCTTGCGGATGGCGGCGACCGTCTCAACGCAGTTGTTGATTCCCCCGGTCTTGATCGCCGTATAGCCCTGATCGACCAAGGCGCGCGCCCGCTCTGTCTCGTGCGCATGGGCATAGACCCGCACCCGGTCGCGCATTTTGCCGCCCAAGAGATTCCACACCGGCTGCCCGAGGGCCTTGCCCTTGATGTCCCACAAGGCCATCTCAATGCCGGTCATGGCACCAGAGCCGACGATGCCGGTCATGCCGTGGCCCATCATCGCCACCTGCATCTTGCCCCACAGCCGCTCGATGTGAAACGGGTCTTCGCCGATCATCAAAGGCGTTAGATCGTGGATGGCCGTTTCGACCACGCGCGGCCAGCCCGAGGCCTCGCCCACGCCGTAGATGCCGGCGTCGGTCTCGACCTTGACGAAGAGCCAGTTGCGCGCCGACCAACCACTCGCCTGCGGAGGCGCACACTGCATCAAATAAGTCTTGATCTGAGTAATTTTCATAGCGGTCTCCCCGTGTTGCAATGAAGCGACAAGTATAAGCCATAGAGCGAAATCAATCCATTGCCAGCACTCTGTGCATAGATTGACAGGCATATTTTCAATACTTAGCTTCTAAATTTTCTATTTATTTAGCGATTTAATTTCGACAGATGCCTTTCTCATGGATCCCTGTATAGGTCTGATCGATCAAGAACTGGTCCGGTTTGAAAAGCGGCTCAACGCCGAACTCAATGCCGATGTCGAGTTGGTCCACGTCATTGCCCGCTACATGGCCACGCTCAAGGGCAAGCGCCTCCGGCCGGCCCTCATCCTGCTCGTGGCTAAAGCGTCTGGCCGCTGGAACGAACAGCTAATCGACACGGCTGTAGCCGTCGAAATGATTCACGCCGCCACCATGGCGCACGACGACGTAGTAGATTCAGCAACCGTGCGCCGGGGCCGCGATACGGTCAACGAGCGTTGGACCGGGCAGATCGCCGTACTCATGGGCGACTTTCTGCTCGCACGCGCCCTGCGCCTGCTGATCGAGATCGGCAATCTGCAGGTCCTAAGCGCAGTCGCGCACGCCACCGAGCGGCTGAGCATAGGCGAAATTTTTGAAATCCAGATCGGCACTCAGTGCGACACGCGCGAAGAGTCGTATTTTGCCATGGTCAGCGACAAAACGGCTTCCCTGATCTCGGCCGCAGCGCGGATTGGCGCGATTCTCGCCGGCGCATCAGACGAGATCGTGCAATCTATGGGGCGCTACGGAGAATCGCTCGGCCGCGCCTTCCAAGTCGCCGACGACATCCTCGACCTCACCAGCGATCAGGCGACCATGGGCAAGCCCGTCGGACACGACCTGCGCGAAGGCAAGATCACCTTGCCATTGATACGCGCCTTACAGCAAGCCCCTTCAGCGGCGCGGGCCGAGATGGAGGCCCTTTTGACCCGGCCCGACAAAGACGAAGCCGAATGGGCGCAGATCGTGGCCTTTGTCGAAGAGTACCGAGGAGTCGCCGCCGCCACCGAGACCGCACACGAATACGCCGCCCAAGCTCAGCAATGCCTAAAAGTACTGGCCCCATCCCCGGCCCGCTCCGCGCTAGAACGAGCCGTGCAGCTCGTCGTCGAACGCAGCAATTGACGCGACCAGCCCATGCTCAAGCGCAGTCTGCTGGCCGTCGGCGGTTTGGCCGTGGTCCTGTACTTTCTGCCGTCGCCCCAGCCCGCCGTGCCGGTGCGCGCCGACCGCTTCTTGTTGGGAACCCTCGTCACGGTCAAGCTCTACGGAGACGAAGCAGTGGTTCGCCCGCACCTAGAGGCGGCGTACGCAGCGATCGCCCGCGTCGATTCGGCGATGAGCCACTACCGCGAGGACGGTGCCTTGCGGCGGTTAGAACAGCAGGCGCAACTCACCCCAACGCGCGGCTCGACCGGGCTGATTGCGGTCTTGACGCGCAGCCAGCACTTCGCCGCGTTGACCGATGGAGCTTTTGACTGCACGGTGGGGGCGTTGACGAGTCTGTGGGACTTCTCCGCTGCGTCAGCGCCGCCTGCTCCGGCGCAGATCGATTCGGCGCTGACGTTGGTGGGCTACGAAGGCTTGGAAGTTGCCGCCCAGTCGTTTCGGATCAACAAACCGGGACTGCGGTTGGATCTGGGGGCGGCGGCCAAAGGCTACGCAGTTGACCAAGCCGTGGCGGCCATGCAGGAGTTGCAAGTGGAGGCCGGGATTATTGAGGCCGGGGGCGACATTCGCTATTGGGGCGAAAAGCCAGACGAACGGCCTTGGCTTTTTGGGGTGCAGCACCCGCGCGACCCAGAGCAATACCTAGTAGTAGAAGACCTCGGGCTCGCGGCGATCGCGACCTCGGGCGACTACGAGCAGTACTTTGATTGGGAAGGCGAGCGCTATCACCACCTGCTCGACCCCAAGACTGGCTATCCAGCGCGGGCTAGCATAAGCGCCACTGTGTGGGCCGCGACTGCACTGGACGCCGACATTCTGTCAACCGCGGTCTTCGTCTTAGGGCCTGAGCAAGGGCTCGCGCTCGTCGAGGGCCTAACGAACGTCGAGGGCTTTATTTTCTTTGCGCGAGACGGGCAACTCATGCACCGGGCATCAACCGGGCTGCGCGACCGCTTTCGCTTTTGCAATAGCAACAAACCTTCGCCGGGCTGTGCTCGGCACTAGCGGAGTAAAGACCAATTTATGAAACGCAATCGAAGACTCGTGCTGATCGTGGCACTGATCGCCGCGGCAGTGTACTACCTGCTGCCGAGCGTGGAATTTTACAGTATGGCGGACGACGAGCGAGAGGCCATGGAGCTAAAATCTCCCGGGCAACTCGTCGATCTGAAAAAGCGCTCGCTCAATTTGGGGCTGGATTTGCAGGGCGGCATCCACCTCGTCCTAGAGGTCAAAACCGAGGGTATGGAGCAGCAGGAAGCCCAAGATGCAGTCGCCCAAGCCCAGGAAGTCATCCGCAACCGCGTCGATCAGTTTGGGGTGGCCGAGCCGACTATTCAGCGCCAAGGCGAAAACCGCATCATCATCGAGTTGCCCGGCGTCCAAGACGTGCAACGCGCTAAAGATCTAGTGGGCCAAACCGCGCTGCTCGAATTCCAGCTCCTCGAACCCGCTGAGGATCGCACCCGCTTGATCCAGCGCATCGACCAAGTGCTAGCTCCGCAAGAAGAGGAAGAAGAGGAAGAAGAAGACCTCCTCCTTTCCTCCACAGCAGAAAGCACCCCCCTCTCCTCCATGCTCAGCGGTGCAGGAGAAGACCTCACGGTCTCGGGCCGAGACTTGCAGCGCGTCAAGAACTTGCTCAACACTCCAGAAGCTCGAGAACTCATCCCCGCAGACGTGGAATTCCTCTTTTCGAGCAAGCCCGCCGGAGCCGAGGGCAATGAGTTTTACTTCCTCTACTTGGTGCGCAAAAGGCCGGAGATGACCGGGCACATGATTCAGGACGCCTTTGTCTCCATCGGCCAAGTAGTAGAGTACATGGGCCAGCCCATCGTCAATTTCTCGACTACCGACGAAGGAGTACGGCTCTTCAGCCGCATCACGGGTTCGCACATCGGCGAGCGCATGGCCATCGTCCTCGACGAATCCGTGTACTCGGCCCCGACCATCCAAAACAAAATCAGCGAGGGTCGCGGTATCATCACCGGCAGCGGCACCCAAGAAGAAGCCAAAGACCTCGCCATCGTGCTGCGGGCCGGTGCACTACCAGCCGAAGTCGAGATCATCGAAGACCGCACGGTCGGCCCCTCGCTGGGACGCGACTCCATCGAACAAGGCAAGACCGCAGCCATCTATAGCATGGTACTGGTCGTGATCTTCATGGTCCTCTACTACCGAGCGGCCGGGCTGATCGCCGACTGCGCTCTGCTGCTCAACATGCTTTTCATCATGGCGGTCCTAGCCGGTTTTCACGCCACGCTGACCTTGCCCGGCATTGCCGGCATCATCCTGACCATCGGCATGGCCGTTGACGCCAATGTGCTGATCTTCGAGCGCATCCGCGAAGAGTTGCGCTCGGGCAAGACCGTGCGCGCGGCCATTGATTCCGGCTACGGCCACGCGCTTTCGGCCATCATCGACGCCAACGTAACCACGTTCCTCGTCGGCATCGTGCTCTATCAGTTCGGCACCGGGCCGATCCGCGGCTTTGCCCTGACCCTGTGCATCGGCATCATCTCCAGCCTCTTTACGGCCTTCTTTGTAACCCGCACGATCTTCGAACTGATTACCCGGAAATCGGAGCAATCGAGCTTGAGCATCGGGCCCGTTGGACTGTTCTCCAATTTGAACATCCGCTTCCTTTCGCTGCGCAACATTGGTTTTGGCACCTCGGCGGCTGTGCTGCTCATCGGCATCGTCTCCATCTTGGGCATCAATGGCATCCGGCAGGGCATTGACTTTGCCGGCGGCACCTTGCTGGAGTTGCACTTCGATCCAGCCGTAAAAGTCGAGGATATCCGCAGCCAGCTCGGCCGCGTCCCCGTGGGCGATGCCGAGATCGACCTGAGCAAGAGCGAGATCAAGCAGTTCGGCTCGGAAAACGACATCCTCATCCGCGTCAGCGAGAGCGGAGCAGGCACTGAGGTGGCCGATGGCATTATGGGGGTACTCGAGGCCGGATTTGCCTCCAGCATCGAAGAGATGGAGTGGATCCGACGCCAAGAAAAGGTCGGTCCCAAAATCGGCAGCGAACTGAGCAACGCGGCCGTGCGCGCGGTGCTGGTGGCACTGGCGCTGATCCTAATCTACATGGCTTGGCGCTTCCACCGCTTCCTCTACGGGATTGCCGCGGTCGTCGCGCTCTTCCACGACGTGCTCATCACCCTCGGGCTGCTCTCGCTCTTCGACATTGAGATTACCCTCGCGGTGGTTGCTGCCCTGCTGGCCATTGTCGGCTACTCGCTCAACGACACAATCGTGGTCTTCGACCGCATCCGCGAAAACCTGCACACGGCCCGTCGGCAGGGCTTTGACGGCACGGTCAACCAGAGCATCAACGAGTGCCTGAGCCGCACGCTGATCACTTCGGCAACGACCCTTATGGCAGTGCTGGTGCTGATGATCTTTGGCGGCGAAGTCAACCGCGACTTTACCATCACCTTGATGATCGGCGTCGTAGTCGGCACCTATTCGTCTGTATTCGTCGCCAGCCCAGTGCTCTACTTAGGCCAACAGCGGGCCGCCGCCAAAGGGGCCGACTAAAGTTAGCTGGGCGGGACCGCTTCTCGCCATGAAAACGATAGTAGTAGCTGCCTTTGTCCTGCTCTTGATTTACTACGGGCCGCCGCAGGATCGCTCCACCCCCTTTGACGCGGCGTGGATGTTGGGTGCTCTGGCCCTCTTGGCCGCGGCTGGAGGCCAACTGGCGCAGGCGATTCGCCTGCCAGCGCTGGTGGGGTGGATCGGAGCCGGGATGTTGCTGGGCACCGGCGGCTTACAACTCGTCGATCTAGACGCGTTCTCCCTGCACCAAATGCTCTTTCTCACGGCGGGCCTCGGAGTCGGATTCCAAGTGGGGTTGCACGTGACATGGCCAACGCACGCCTGGCGCACGCTTGGGTTGGTAGCGGCGGCGACCGCGCTGGTCTTTGCCGCAGTGACCGCGGCCACCGCATTGCTCGGGCTACCTTGGGAACAAGCCGTACTCCTCGGCGCACTGGCCAGCTTGTGGGGGCCTTTCACCGGTGTACCAGAATTTGGCCGGCGCGGCGCGCTGCTGCTAGCCGTGTTGGGGACAGGCTGCGCCCTCGGGGCGTTGGGGGGAGCACTGGTCTTGCTGGAAACTGGGGCCGCAGGATGGGTCGGGCGCGTCGGCCTGTCGCTTGTGGCCGGCGGCGGGCTGGGGCTGGGGCTACGCCTCTTAGGTCGGTTCGTCACCCCGAGCGCGACTATAATCTCCAGCCTAGTGGGGGCTTTTTTCTTATCGGCTCTCGCGCTGGAGATCCTCGGGCTGATGGCCTTGCCCTGCGGGTTGGTGGCAGGCCTCGTGCAGGACAAGCAGCAAAGCCGCCGCGTGCGGTTGCTACTGCACCGGGGCGCACCAGTGGCCTTCATGCTCTTTTTCGCACTCTTGGGGACCGCGCTCGACCTCGGCGCACTGTGGCCACCCGCGGACGGGCTGTACGAGGCCGCGCTCGTCCTAGTGGCCGTACCGCTGCTTTTGCGAGGACTGACTCCCATGGCGTACTACCCGCTACCCGGCCCTCATCTAGGGCGGCGTATTGGCTGGCGGCTCCTGCCGCGAGGCGCGTTGCTGTTCGAGTTGTTCTGCGGCCCGCACGGGCTGGCCCCCTACGTAGGGGCCGAGGGTCTGTTGGCGCAGGCCGTGTTCTTGGACATTCTCGTTTCGACCCTGTTTTTCTCCTCCTTGTCATTGCTCGTAGATGAAAGCCTTAGCGCTGCAGAAAAGGCCCGCTCTGTAGAAGACGGCGCGACGGTCTGAGCCGAGCCGCTGTTGGTTTGTGTCCAACTAGGCTGATTCGTATCTTTAATAGTCTAGATATTTTTGTATGGACCACATCCGCGACAACTGGGAATTACTGCGCACCCGCATTGAGCGGGCGGCCGAGCGCAGCGGGCGCGCAGCAAGCGCGATTGAGGTCGTCGCCGTCAGCAAAACGCGCAGCGCACGCGAAATCGAAGCCGCTTACGCCTGTGGCTTGCGCCTCGTGGGCGAAAATCGCATCCAAGAAGCAGCAGTCAAGCGCCCACAGGTCGCCGCGCCCCTCGCTTGGCACTTCGTCGGCCACTTGCAGACGAATAAAGCCGGGCGGGCCGTCGAGCTTTTCGACCTCGTGCAATCGGTCGATTCCGCCCGATTAGCGCGAGCACTCAGTCGCCGCGCCGAGCAGGCCGACCGCACCATCGAGGTGCTCTTGCAGGTAAACACGGCCGGCAGCCTGAGCCAAGCGGGAGTAGCACCCGATCAGCTCGTCGATCTAGTCGCAGCCCTCGCGCCGCTGCCGCACTTGCGAATTCGCGGCCTGATGACCATTGCCGCCCACAGCGAGGATGAGTCCACAGTCCGGGGCTGCTTTCGGACCTTGCGCGAGCTTGGCGAAAAAGTCGCCGAGTGCGAATTTGCGGGTGTGTCCGTGGACTATCTGTCTATGGGCATGAGCGGCGACTTTGAACTCGCCATAGCCGAAGGGGCCAATCTATTGCGCCTCGGCACGGCCATCTTCGGCCCGCGGCCGACCTGATGCACAGGAGATAATCGTGTTCGATTTCGGCGGTTTTTTTACAGACGTCAAGGGCCTCCTCATTGGTCTCATCACGATCTACAGCTATGTGGTCCTCATCCGGGTGCTGATCTCGTGGTTTAATCCCAGCCCCCACAACCCACTCGTCCAATTCCTGCGCGGCGTCACCGATCCTGCCCTCGATACAGTGCGCTCTTTCTTGCCGAGGTTTTTCTGGTCAACCGGCATAGACTTTACGCCGATAGTCCTGTTTTTTCTGCTCAGGCTCGTCGTCGTCTTCCTCCACAATATCTTCCCCGCAGCCGAATGAGCATGGCACCCCAAACCCCTTTTGCCCCAGTTCCATCTCAAGTAGATTTTCCCGCTCAGGAGCGCCACATTCTCGAGTTCTGGCGCGACGGCAACCTGTACCGCAAATCCGTCGATGCCCGCTCCATTGATCGCCCTTTTCGGTTCTACGACGGGCCGCCCTTTGCAACCGGCCTACCTCACTACGGACACCTGCTAGCGTCCATTACCAAGGACGTGGTGCCCCGTTACTGGACGATGCGCGGCTACCGGGTCGAGCGCCGCTGGGGCTGGGACTGCCACGGCCTACCCGTCGAAAACGAAGCTGAACAGCAGCTCGGGCTCGGGTCGCGGCGCGACATTCTCGAATACGGCGTGTCCCAGTTCAACGAGTCCTGCCGAGATTTGGTGCTGCGCTACACGGCCGAGTGGCAAAGGCTGATTGAACGGCTCGGGCGCTGGGTTGACTGGGACAACCAGTACCGGACGATGGACCCCGATTTCATGGAGTCCGTATGGTGGGTGTTCAAGTCTCTATGGGACAAGGGGCTCGTTTATGAAGGCTACAAGTCCCTCGCCTACTGTCCTCGCTGCGCGACACCGCTGTCGAACTTCGAGGTCAACCAAGGCTACCAAGACACGCAGGACCCGTCGATCACGGTGCGCTTCCGCGTCGTCGGCGAGCCGCGCCTGTCCCTGCTCGCTTGGACGACGACCCCGTGGACTCTGCCCTCCAACATGGGCTTGGCCGTCGGCCGCGACATCGACTACGTGCGCGTCACCACCGGCGACGGAGAGCAGTTAATCCTCGCCGCTTCCCTCGTCGAGGGCCTTTTCCGTCGGCACGACAGCGAAATCGCCAAGGTAACGCCAGTCGCCGTCGAAGACCTCGTCGGGCTACGCTACGAGCCTTTGTTCTCCTACTTCGCCAGCCATGCCGACGAGGGCGCTTTCCGCGTCGTAACAGCCGACTTCGTGTCCACCGACGACGGCACCGGCATCGTCCACATTGCCCCGGGCTTCGGCGAGGACGATTACCAACTCGGTCTGGCCGAGGGCTTGCCCGTAGTCTGCCCCATCGACGCCGACTGCTGCTTCACCGACGAGCTCCCAGACTTTGCGGGCACTTTCGTAAAGGACACCGATACGCCCATCATCCGCCGCCTGCGCGCCTCGGGCCAGCTATTCTCCGAGGGCTCCATCGAGCACTCGTACCCCTTCTGCTGGCGCTGCGACTCGCCCCTCATCTACCGCACGATCTCCACTTGGTTCGTAAAAATCGAAGGCGAAGTAAAGGAGAAGATGCTCGCCGCCAATCAGCAGATCTGGTGGATTCCCGAGCACATCCGCGATGGCCGCTTCGGTAAGGGCATTGAGTCGGCACCGGACTGGGCCGTCAGCCGCAACCGCTACTGGGGAACGCCGCTGCCAATTTGGCGCAATGAGGAGACAGGCGAAGCCGTGTGCGTCGGCAGCCGCGAGGAGTTGTGCGAACTCACCGGACGCGAAGTCGATGACCTGCACAAGCACTTCATCGACGACCTCGAGATCCCAGCGCCGTCGGGGAACGGCTCGCTGCGGCGCGTGTCCGAAGTACTCGACTGCTGGTTCGAGTCTGGGTCCATGCCGTACGCGCAAAGCCACTACCCCTTTGGGCGGCGCGAGGACTTTGAAGCCTCTTTCCCAGCCAACTTCATCTCCGAGAACCTAGATCAGACCCGAGGGTGGTTCTACACCCTGACGATCTTGGCCGCGGCCTTGTTCGACAAGCCGGCTTTCCACAACTGCATCGTCGGCGGCATGCTGCTAGCCGCCGACGGACGCAAGCTGAGCAAGCGCTTGAAGAACTATCCCGATCCGGCTGAGATGCTCGAGACCTACGGTGCGGATGCCCTGCGCCTCTACCTACTCAACTCGCCGGCCATGAAGGCAGAAGAGATGCGTATGACCGAAGAGGGCATCAAGCAGAGCCTGCGCGATGTCATCATTCCCTTGTGGAATGCCTATAGCTTCTTCGTCACCTACGCGACCATTGACGGCTGGACGCCAGACGAGAGCCGCACTCGGACGCTCGACCACCGCCTCGACCGCTGGATTCTTTCGGAGTTGCAGACCCTGCTCCACGACCTCAACGCCGAAATGGAAGCCTACCGGCTCTATCGCACAGTCCCGGCGATGGTGGCTTTTATCGAGAAGCTGACCAACTGGTACATCCGCCGCAGCCGCCGCCGCTTCTGGAAGTCCGAAGACGATCAAGACAAGGAGGCCGCATACGACACCCTCTATCGGGTGCTAGTGACCTTCATCAAGGCCCTAGCCCCGGTCTTGCCCTTTATCACTGAAAGCATCTACCAGAACTTGGTGCGCCGCGTCGATCCCGATGCCCCTGAAAGCATCCATCTGTGCGACATG
>JAJDUT010000025.1 GCA_022826515.1 Candidatus Latescibacterota bacterium | reverse complement strand
TTGTCATTACTAAGAACGGTCGCCCCGTGTCGCGCCTCGTGCCCTATCGTGGCGAGGAACCGAGCATGTTTGGCCGTGACCGAGATCGGATACGGATACTCGGGGACATTATTTCTCCTCTGGAAGTGGATTGGGATGAGGAAAGAGAATTGGCGCTCATCCAAGGGAAAAACCCAGACAAGCCATGAATGGAAATAACAACTCTCAAACTGAACTCCCTTCACAGCTTAACTGGCTCAAGTCTCTCAACGTACCAGACGCCAACGCCCTCGCTGTCGTCGAGTATCCATTTTACTCTGATGCACATATCACGGGTGAATTCACCGACGGCTTGGGTCCGTACAGCTTTCTAAACTCTGTTCCGTTATACGATGGCCCCGGCGTCGTCAATTCTCCGATCATCTTGAGGGCTGCGATACATTTGCCCCAACCGGAGCCTCAATCGGTTCCTCCTCCTGACAAGTTCAAGACAGACGAATCGCTTTACCACGGTGGGGATTTTGTCGACGAACTCGCTGCACTTACGTCGGTTGCTCTTGGTGTCCGAATACGTGCAGGTGACGAATCACGCCGGTTTGAACCTGGCCAAGATCAGTATGGACGCCCTTTCGATTGGAAGCTCAAACCCAAACCCGTTGTTCATGTTCAACCCTATCGGCTGATTCTTCCATCAGTCGTTGGTGAGCATCCAATGAGTCGATTGAAAATCCTGAAATCAATTCCCCAGATTGAGCCTACTCGGTATGTCAGCCTAATTCGTGCGTGTAGATCCTACCAAGATGCACTTTGGATTGCGGAATCTGAACCGAATCTCGCGTGGTTGATGTTTGTCTCTGCTCTTGAGACGGCCGCAAACGATGTTTATACAATCGATGCCAGTCCAGATGAACGCCTCAGAGACGCTAAACCGGAGCTTGCAGAACTTCTCGAAAAACATGGAGATGATGAACTCATTCATAAGGTGGCCGAGTCGATTGCGGACACGCTTGGCGCAACCAAGAAGTTCATCGACTTTACTATGCAATTCATGCCAGACAAGCCAGACCAAAGGCCTGATCACGAGTCTCTCCGAGTCGAATGGTCGAAATCTGGATTGAAGAAGATCCTCCGCAAGGTCTATGGATATCGTTCTCGAGCTCTACACGATGGAAAACCGTTTCCCGCCCCAATGCTTAGATCCCCACTCTATGATTCTCCAAATTTGCCCACATCGGAAGTTCCACGTATAGGTCTTGCTTTCCATTCACACGGTGGAACATGGATTCCGAAGGATATACCCATTAATCTTCATTGCTTTCACTATATTACTCGTGGAGCACTACTCAAGTGGTGGGAAGAGATGTCAGAAGAGGAAAGCCAATAAAAACAACCTACTACGATTATTCTTATGACTATTAGTACCACTCGCTGGGACTCAGCAGAGTATCTCAAGACTGAAGAGGATATACAATTATACTTGGAAGCATGCCTTGAAGAAGCTGGAGATGATCCCGCTTTTATAGCCCATGCTTTGGATGTAATCGCTCGTGCCAAAGATATGAATCAGCTACGAGTACCAAACGATGAGTGAACAGTACAAAAGCGAGATGTTGGCGGCTATACACGAGACAGCCCTTGGGCTCCACGAAGCGGATGTCCTGAACAAAATGACCATGAGGATGTTCGACGAGATGTGCCTGACGCCGGTCAAAGACGGAACAGATACGGCAAATCCGGCTACACGAAAAGGTTAGTCAATCGGTTTTCGACTACTAGCTGAATGTCCTGGAGGGCTTGGCGAAACGCATCACCAGAGAGGACAGCAACCATGGCTATCCCCAATCCCATAGTCAAGTTTACCTATGAAGACTACCTGAACGCGCCGGAGGACAAGCGCTACGAGCTTCTGGACGGAGAGTTGATTATGACCCCTGCGCCTGGAGAACGTCACCAGAGCATTTCCATCCTGCTAGGATCGAAACTGTTTCAATTCGCATCTGAGAATAGCTTGGGACGGGTCTATCTCGCGCCTTTTGACGTGGTGCTGTCGAATGTGGACGTAGTGCAGCCCGATCTGCTGTTCGTCTCCAATGAGCGCGACCACATCATCACCCCCGCGAACATTCAGGGCGCACCGGACTTGGTCGTCGAAATCCTGTCCCCCTCCACAGCCGAACGCGATAAGACGTTCAAGCGTGCGCTATATGCCAATCACGGTGTGAACGAGTACTGGATGGTGGACACCACCGCAAAAGACATAACTGTCCTGTTGCTCGGCGAGCGCGGATACGAGGTTGTGGGTACCTACGGCGAAGGAAAGACATTGACTTCGCCGACATTGCAGGGCTTCACGCTGAGCATCGGCGACCTATCTTTTTAGAGGCTTGGCGTGAACACTGTGAATAATACGGAACCTCGCATCAAATCCATCAGGGTTACTGAGGACTTGATCATCGCTGACTTGTTTGACGGTCGAACAATCAGTGTGCCACTCGTTTGGTCTTGGCGGCTTTCCGATGCAACCCCAGCTCAGCGTGAAAATTATGAATTTATCGGCGATGGGCAGGGCGTTCACTGGCCAGATATCGATGAAGACATCAGTGCAGAAGGCATGTTGATGGGCACACCTGCACAGCCCGCCAAACAGCGTGTGTAACTCAATCTGTAACGGGGCTAGTCAGCGAAAGTAATCCTACAACTCCACCCGCCGCCCGCTCCGCGCCGATTCAAAAGCCGCCTCGACCACTCTGAGCGTGCCGTCGGCGTGGTCGGCCATATAGGCGGGGGTTTCTTCTCCGCGCAGACATTGCTGGAAAAATTCGATGGCCGGCTGGAACGGCGGCGTGCCGGTCTGGAAGGTCTCGCTGCGGCTCTCATCGGAGCCGATGACCACGTTAAAGCTGCTCTCCGCGCCGGGATGATATGGGGCGGGTACAACCAGTCGGCCCTGATCGCCAGTGATGAGGGCATGAGACCCGCCGCGACCCTCGAAACTGCAGTACAAGGTTGCGGTGAGGCCGTCGGGGTATTCGAGGATGAGCGAGGTAGCCACATCTACTCCGGCTTGCGCGTCAAACCGCATGTGCGCTTGGACGCTAACCGGGTCGGTGCTGGCGATAAAGCGCGAAAAGGTGATGGGGTACACGCCGCCGTCGTAAATGCTGCCGCCGCCCAGCGCTTTAATCAGGCGGATGTTGCTGGGATCGTCGATGACGTAGGTCATGCCGGCGTTAATGTGGCGCAAGGTGCCGATCTCGCCCGATGCGATGATTTCCTTGAGGCGGTGGCTTTGGGGATGGTGCATGAAGACAAAGGCCTCAAAGAGCAGCACGTCGGCCTTGCGGCAAGCCTCGACCATTTGCCGGCCTTCGGCTGCGGTGACGGCTAGCGGTTTTTCGCAAAAGACGTGTTTGCCGGCCTCGGCGGCTTTGATGGTCCATTCGGCGTGCATTGAGTTGGGCAGCGAGATATAGATCGCGTCGATGTCCGGGTGGTCGAGCAGGGCTTGGTAACTGCCTAGCGCCACGGGAATGTCGTGGGCGCGGGCAAAGGCGTCGGCGGTGGTTTGGCTGCGGCTGGCCACGGCGTGGACTTGGGCATCGGGCGTGGCGCGGGCCGAGGGGATGAAGGCGGTGACGCCGATTCTGGCGGTGCTGAGGATGCCCCATTGGATGGGGCGTGAATTGGTCATTGAAAAACCTCCTGAGACTGAATTTTATGTGATTTTGACATTATATTATAGACCAAATAGCCCAACGAAGTAAATGCGGCCGGTTTTTCAAAAATGCGGCCAGAGTTCCCAATGCGATTGCGGACTGTCGCCGGGATATTATCTTGATCCAACCAAATCCAACCATAGAGAGGCAACCATGGCCCAGCGCAAAAAGATCGCCGCTATTATCACCGAATACCGCGTCCCGGCGCACGCCGATGTCATTGTCGGCAAATTCATCAAGGGTTTTCCCACAGACGAGGGCATGCAGGAGCCGCAGGTGGATATCGCCTCCATGTACCTGGATCAGATACCCGACAATGATATCGGCCTACAAGTATCCAAAGAATACGATATACCCGTGTACCAGAGTATCCCCGCGGCGCTGTGTCTGGGTGGCAGCAAATTGGCCGTTGACGGCGTGATTTCCATTGGCGAACACGGCACGTACGCCTTCAACGAGAAGGGCCAGCACCTGTATCCCCGGCGCTTTTTCTTTGAACAAATCTGCGGCGTTATGGCCACCTCTGGCCGCTCGGTGCCGGTATTCAGCGACAAGCACCTGTCCTACAACTGGTGCGACGCCAAGTGGATGTACGACCGGGCAGTGGAACTGAATGTCCCCTTTATGGCTGGCTCTTCAGTGCCCTTGGGCTGGCGCGACCCTTGGCTCGAACACGAGCGGAATGCCCCCATCGAAGACGCCCTCATGCTCAGCTTTGGCGGCATTGAGTCCTACGGCTATCACGGCTTTGAGGGCCTGCAGGCCATGGTCGAGCGGCGGCAGGGTGGTGAGACGGGTCTGGCGGCCGTGCAGTGTTTGGAGGGCGAGGCTGTGTGGCAGGCCGGTGCCGACGGCCTGTGGTCGCGCGAGTTGGCGGCTGCGGCTGCGGCCGTGGGCAAGACCTCGGCCGAACCTATGGAGAAGGCTTGCGAAAATCCAGCGGCCTTTCTGCTGGAATACAGGGATGGTTTCAAAGCCACCCTGCTGCAGTTGAACGGGTACGTCGAGGAATGGTCGTACGCGGCCCGCGTCAACGGCGAGGTACAGGCCACGGGCCTGCGCTTGCACGGGCCGCCCTATCCCCACTTCAGCTACTTGGGCCTTAATATCCAGGAGATGTTTCTCACGGGCCAGCCGCAGTATCCGGTGGAGCGCACTCTGCTGGTAAGTGGCGGTCTGGACGCGCTGATGGATTCGCGTCACCAGGGTCATATACGGCTGGAGACGCCGCATTTGGACGTGCAGTACCAGGCCCCCGAAAACATGTCCATCCGTCCCACCGGACCCCGGCCGCAGGGGGCGAGTACGGTGCCTTTTGACAGGATTTAGGACCATTTCCGGCACAACGGTCGCCTCGTTGCGATAGCGGAAGCGGCCTTGTCAACTCCGGTGTCTGCGCTTTGATTTGCTACCTATGAATGATTCTCAAGAACAACTCGTCTCTGAGCCGCGTAAGGTCCGCTACATCTGGATCGTCTATTTGCTGCTCTATGCAGTGGCCGTTCCTTGGTACTGGCCCGAAGGGTATCGGGGGCCGCTGGTGTTGGGTTTCCCTCTGTGGGTGGCAGTGTCGCTGGGGGCGGTGCTGCTGTTGGCCGCTTGGACGGCCTTTGTGATCCGTCGCTACTGGATTGAAGGCGAGGAGGCGGACTAGATGGACGGACTGGTCTTTGGCCCGGGTGCATTGCTGGCCGTGGGGCTGTATCTGCTGTCCATGATCGGCGTGGGGTGGATTGCGCGGCAGAAGCGGCGTTCCAACAGCATGGCCGACTTTTATCTGGCGGGCCGCTCGATGGGCTTGGCCGTGCTCTTTTTGACGCTGTACGCCACCCAATACAGCGGCAACACGCTCTTTGGCTATACGGGCAAGACTTTCCGCATCGGCTTTGAGTGGACGGCGTCGGTACTCTTTATGTTTTCGGTCATCGTCGGCTACATGCTCTTTGCCCCGCGCTTGGTCGCGCTGGCGCGCAAAGAGGGGTTTATCACTCCTGGCGACTACATTACGCATCGCTTCCGCTCGCCGGTGCTGACCTTGCTGAGCACGATTTTGATGATCTACGCCTTGTGCAACTACGCGCTGGCCCAGCTAACGGCCATGGGTGTGGCCGTAGAAGGGATCACCAATGGAGCCGTCCCGGCCGCGTACGGCATCATCGGCTTGGCCGTGATTATGGTCGTGTACGAGACGCTCGGTGGGATGCGCTCGGTGGCGTGGACCGATGTCATGCAGGGGTCGGTCCTACTGCTGGGATTTGGCATCTTGGTCTTCCTCATTCCCTCGAAGTGGGGTGGCTTGGGGCAGATAGTCGCCCAGCTTAGCGAAATGGATCCACCCAAGGTCCAAGCGCCGAGTCTGGAGGGAGCTAACAAGTGGATTAGCTATGCGCTACTGTTGGGCTGTGGGGCGGCCATTTATCCGCAGGCCATTCAGCGGCTCTACGCTAGCCGCTCGGTGGCGGTGCTCAAACGCTCGTTGATCTTGATGGCCTTCATGCCGCTTACCACTACATTGGTGGCCTTGATCTGCGGCATTACGGCGGCCGTGGCCTTGCCCGAGTTGAGCCGAGCAGACAGCGACCAAGTGCTGGCTCGGCTCTGCGCGATGGTGATGGGCGATTCCGTGCTGGCCTACTGGCTGGTGGTGGCGGTCTTTGCCGCTGCGCTGGCCGCGCTGATGTCAACTGCCGACTCGGCACTGTTGTCGATTTCGTCGATGTTCACCAAGGATGTGTACCAGCCCTATTTCCGGCCCCAAGCCCAAGAGGCCGAGCTGACAAAAGTGGGCAAAATCAGCACGTGGGTGATCGTCATTATCTTAGTCTGGGTGGCGATTGGCGTGGACATCACCTTGGTCCGTCTGCTAGAGTTGAAGTTTGAGATTCTCATCCAAGTTGTGCCCTGTTTCTTTATGGGGCTGTACTGGAAGCGGCTCACTACGGGCACGGCGTTGGTGGGCATGGTGTGTGGATTGGTGGTGGCGTTGGGCTTGACTTGGGCTGGGCACAAGATGGTGTGGGGATTTCACGCCGGGGTCGTCGGACTCATTGTAAACTCGGTGATCTGCGCGGTGGGGACTGCGCTTAAACCGGCTAAACCATAGGGGTACTCATGCGTCCAGCATCTAAGCGGTTTCTCGTCGATCTACTCAGTGCCCCTGGTCCTTCGGGTTACGAGGGGCCGGTGCGGGCGGTGTGGAAGGACGCGGTAGAAAAGTACGCCGACCGCGTCGAAGTCGATGTGCATGGCAATACCATTGGCGTCCACAACGAAGCTGGTCTCCCCAAGATCATGTTCGCCGGGCACGCCGACGAGTTGGGTTTCCAGATCGTTTACATCGACGACAAAGGGTATCTGTACTTTGACACCATCGGCGGCTTTGACTTGCAGATCGTGCCGGGCCGCAAGGTGCGCATCCACACCGCGCAAGGGCCGGTCTTGGGTGTGCTGGGCAAAAAGCCCATTCACCTGATGAAGGCAGCGGATCGGACCAAAGTACCGGACAAACACGACTTGTGGATCGACATCGGCGCTGCCGACGCAGACGAGGCGCGGCAACTAGTGGCCATTGGCGACCCAGGGACCTACGAGGCCAACTTCGAAGAACTGCGCAATGGGCTGGTGGTATCGCGGGGGATTGACAATAAGGCCGGTGCTTGGGTGGTTGCCGAGGCGCTGCGGCGAGTGAGCCGCGCCAAGCGCAAGTGCCGCGCCTCGGTGTATGCGGTGGCCACCGTGCAGGAGGAAGTGGGGTTGCGGGGAGCTAAGACCAGTGCGTACGGCGTCGATCCGTTGGTGGGTATTGCCGTGGATGTTACTTGGGCGACGGACCATCCAGATATTGATAAACGCCAAGTCGGCGAGTGCAAGCTAGGCGGGGGGCCGGTCATTTTGCGCGGGGCCAACGCTAGCCCGGTCGTGTACGAGCGGCTGGTGCAGGTGGCCGAAAAGAAGAAAATTCCCTATCAAATCCAAGCCGAGCCTGGAGGCACGGGCACGGACGCCAACGCCATCCAGCTCAGTCGGGCCGGGGTGGCCACTGGCTTGGTCAGCGTGCCGCAGCGCTACATGCACACGCCGGTCGAGATCGCGTCCTTGGCCGACTTGGACCACACCGCACAGCTATTGGCGGAGTTTGCGCTGACCGTCGATGGAAAGACGAGTTTTATACCATGAAAATAACGTCTGTCGATATTTGGACCGTCGTGGTGCCGACGATCCCCGGGCGAGTGCATAGCCCGGAATGCGTCGCCGAGACCGGGTGGGACCAAATGCCCAAGCACATCGTGCGCTTGAATACGGATACTGAGCTGGTGGGTTTGGGCGAGACCGGTCGCGGCGTGCCGTTAGAACAGGTCCGGGAAGGGGCCGCTCGGCTTTTGGGCAAGGATCCCGAAGCTCTGACCTTGCAGGATATTTTCGCCGCTCGGCACGACGGTACGGAAGAACTGCCGACAGTGGGAACCGGGCCGGCGTACGACGCCTTTGAGATGGCGATCTTTGACTTGGTCGGCAAGGCTCGCCAGGTGCCGGTACACGCGCTGTTGGGCGGCGCGGTGCGCGACCGGGTGCGGGCCGACTACTGGATGGGGCACCAGACGCCGGAAGACGGCAAGCGGGCGGTCGAACGGGCGCTGGCGCACGGGTTCAAAGGCGTCAAGATCAAGTGCAAGATCGAAGAGCCGATGGTCGCAAGGCTTCAGGCCATGCGCGAAGTGGGCGGCGTGGATTTCAAGGTGACGGTCGATCCCAACGAGCGCTTTCACACGGCCGATCAGACCATTGAGTTAGCGCAACAGCTAGAGGCCGTGGGCAATGTAGAGGTTTTTGAGGATCCGATCCCCAAGTCCGACTTGGAAGGCTACATTCAAATTCACGAGGCCATCAATCTGCCGGTGGCCATGCACGTGGGGAGCGGGCCGCAGATCATCCGCGCCATCAAGGCCGAGGTCGTCGATTGCCTGAACTTGGGCGGCAGCCTCGTGGGCTTTCAGAAGAATGCGGCTGTCGCAGCGGCCGCCGGCCTGCGCTGCTGGCACGGGTCTGGTAACGACTTGGGCATTGTCGATACCGCGTACGTCCACGCGGCCGCGGCTGCGCCCAACTGTACGATGGCTTCGGATTTTGTCGGGAGCTGGACTCGCGAAGACGACCTGATCGTCGAGCCGATTCCTTTTGTCGATGGGTACGTGCCCACGCCCATGCAGCCGGGGTTGGGCTGCGTGTTGGACGAAAAAGCCCTAGTGCGCTACGTTCGGGGGAGCGAAACCGCTTCTTGAGCGAGGCAACTATTTACCATCCTGTGCGTCGGCACAGCTTGGCGCACTTAATTCCTTATAGGAGGATAGTATCATGCGCAAATGGCTGGATAAAACCACGGCCTTAGTCCTGTGCGGTGCTTTAGTGCTGGTCGCCTGTGGCGACGACGACTCCGCACCGGTGGAGCCCGAGCCGGAACCGATGGCTCAGATAACGCCTGAAGTCGTCGGCCTATACGGCACGCTGGTCGCCAGTTTTCAGAATGTCTTTTTCGCCGCGATCATTCCCGGTACGACGTCGGTGCCGGGAGAAGGCGGCGGCTCGGTGGAGATCTCAGGCAACGACTGGACGTTGCAGGATTTCTCGCCTGATGGCGCGTTGATAATCAATGGTGCCATAAATGTCGGCATAGACCAGACGCCCATTCCGCTGACCGGGGAGGTTACCCTTTCTGGATCACAGGAAGCCGAATTGGTACTCGATATGGAGCTCTCGGTCGGCACCGATGGCCTTTCTGCTACTGGGACGGTAACTATTGACGGTGCCGAATTTGACGCTGCGGAACTCTCGGCTGCTGTCGATGCGGCACTCGCTGCTGCCGCTGCTGCTGGCTAGTAGGCCGTGCCGTTTTGGTGTTTGGTCGCGGCCTTAGCCTTGTGCTGGGGCTGCGACCGCGGTCTCGATGCCGAGGCCACTGGGCAGACCGGGATCGCTGGCCGGCTGCACTTTGTCGGTGAGTGGCCCGCCAACGTGGGGCAGGTGGCCGTGGCCGTCTATCGCGAGCCACCTGCTTCGCTGGCCGATTTTTTCAGGATCAATGGCTGGGACACCGAGGTCGCGCTCGGGGTCGAGTCGTACGACTATTTCGTTCCCTTAGATGGAGAAGGCGTATATCAGTGGATTGTCGTGGCTTGGCGGCAAGAGGACCAGTTCTGGGATCTTACCTCGCTTTTAGGCTGCTATTACCTGCCTGGAGCCGACCGCCCCGCGCCGGTGGAAGTCGGCCCCGGAGAGGTGGCTACCGATATTGACATTGCGATCAACTTCGCTGTGTTGGACCATGAGACCGAGCTTAGCACTGCTCTGTGCGAGCGCGCTTTGCCTGCTGAATTGCTGGCCGAGCTCGGCCGCTGATATCGTCGTCCGCGTCCTCGACGCTGGCGACCAAACCCCACTGCCCGGCGCGACGTTGGCGGTGCTGGGGACGGAATTTGGGGGGTACGCCAACGAAGAGGGCTACTGCCGGGTTGAAGGCTTGCCGCCCGGCCAATACGACCTGCTTTGTTCGCATATTGGCTATCGCTCGCACACGCTGCGCGGCGTTGTGCCCGGGGAGGAGCGCGTCGTCGCCCTTAAACCTACGGCCGTTGAAGTTCCCGAGCTAGTCGTCTCTGCTGCCCGCCGCTCTCAGACTTTTGCCCAAGCTCCCATTAGCATTTCAGTAGCCGATGCCGAGCGCATCGCCGATCACAATGCCTTCTCGCTGACAGGTCCTCTGCGCTATGTCTCGGGCATCAGCCAAGTAGGCAACCAGCCCGTCGTCCGCGGCTCGAGCGGCTACAGTCGCGGCACGGGCAGTCGGCTGCTGATGCTGGTCGATGGATTTCCCATGCTGTCGTCGGATTTAGGCGACATCAAGTGGGATGCCGTGCCCTTGCAGCAAGTCGAGCGCGTGGAGGTGATCAAAGGGGCTGGCTCGGCTTTGTACGGCACCGGGGCTTTAGGCGGGGTGATCAACGTGCTTACCCGCGATCCGGCGCGCGAACCGGGCACCCGCTGGCGGCTGCTCAGCGGTCTGTATAGCCAGCCCGCGCACAGCCAGTGGCACTGGCGCGAGTCGCCGATGCACTTTGTCGGGTTTGACGTAAGCCACAATCGAGTTTTGGGCCGGACCGGCTTGGCGCTGAGCGGGGGCCACAACCGGGGCACGGGGTACCACCAAAACGGCGATGGCCGCCGCTACCATTTCTACACTAAGGCGGTGCATCGCTTTTCACCGACGAGCTATTGGCGCGTGATGGGCAACTGGGCGCTGGACGACCACGGAGTTTTCATCCAGTGGCGCGACCGCAGTCAGCCGCTGGCCGTGCCCGAAAACGACGCACCGGCCCATACTGTCTCGTGGAAGCTGCACCTCAATTCTGAGTATTACCGATTGGTACACAGCGAGTTGGGGTATCGACTCAAGACGGGATATTACCGCACGGGCTTTACCAACAACGCGGCGGCTGGCGGCTTGGCTTCGGATGGGCACAAAATTTCGGGCGAAGGGCAGTTCGACTACACGGGATTGCGCGGTTGGAATTGGACGCTGGGGCTGGCCTCGGTGGCCGATCTGGTGCGCTCGCCCAGCGATTTCCTCGGTACGCGTTCCCTGATAACCACCTCCGGCTACGCCCAAGGCGTGTACGAAATTAGTCCATTGGCCGAGTGGACGGTCGGGTTGCGCTACGACTGGAGTCGGCTGTCCGAGGCCGCTGGGTTGGCAGAAGGGCCGTGCGGGGTACCGTCGGTCGCGAGTAAAAAAATTGGGGAATTTAGTCCCCAGACCGGCTTTTCCTACCGGCTGTCGGAGAGGACCGCGCTGCGGGCTTCGCTCGGTCGGGGCTTTCGCGTGCCTGCGGTGGTTGAAGTCTTTTCCCAGGCCGAGGTCTCTGGTATTCGCGTCTGTCCCAATCCCGCCTTGGACCCCGAACGGGCTTGGTCTAGCGAGGTGGGGATCAAGCAGGAGTTGGCGAAGTGGTTGGCCTTGGATATGGCGCTGTTTTGGAACGAATACCGAGGATTCATTGAGGCGCGGCCAGACCCCTATGCTGGAGGGACCGTGCCCATAGCCCGCTTTATGAACTTGGCGCAGGCGCGGGTCGGCGGGTTTGAAAGCGAGCTATTGGTCGCCTTGCCGCTGGGTTTGGGGGCTAGGGCGGCTTATACCTTGGTGGATGGCGTGGAATTTCTCGATGCGGATCAAGTGTTGCCGCCGTATTGCCACGGCGACTACGGCGATCAGGCACCGCTGCCTTAC
>JAJDUT010000015.1 GCA_022826515.1 Candidatus Latescibacterota bacterium | reverse complement strand
GACGATAGGTTGGCCATGACAGGTTCCTTGGACGAGAAAGCATGGGTTTTTTGGCGAAAGTCGTGCTCAATCTACTGAGGAGCCTGTTTTTATTCAACCGAGCTACCCAAAAAAACACCGATTCATGCACCAAAGCCATTCCTAATTCTTAATTCTTAATTCACTCAGCGCCGCCTCAACTCGGTCCAACGCCTTTTCAAGCAGGTCCAGCGACGTGGCGTAGGAAAGCCGGATGTGCTCGTAGGTGCCAAACCCAGCACCGGGCACGCAGGCTACCTTGGCCTCTTCAAGCAAGTACTCGCACAATGCTACTGAATCGCGGACCTTACTACCGTAGTACGCGGAAACATCGGGATAGGCGTAAAAGGCCCCCGACGGCAACGCGCATTCCACGCCTTCGATGGCGTTGAGGCGCTCGACCATGTAGCGCCGCCGCGCATCAAAGGCCCGGCGCATTTCCTCGACCGATTCCTGCGGGCCGTCGAGCGCCTCAACGGCTGCTTTCTGCGCCATCGACGAGGGGTGCGACACCTCTTGGCTTTGCACCTTGTTCATTCCGGCGATGATCTCCTCGCTGGCCCCCGTATAGCCGATGCGCCAGCCGGTCATCGAATAGGCCTTGGACACCCCGTTGACCACAATGCTAAATTCCTTGGCCTCCGAGCTACAAGCGGCAATCGAGTGGTGCTCGGCTCCGTCGTAAATCAGCTTCTCGTAAATCTCGTCGCTGAGCACATAGACCCCGTGTTCAACGGCCACCGCCGCCAAGCTCTCCAATTCCTCGCGGGTGTACACCGCGCCGCTAGGGTTGGACGGCGAGCACAAAAAGAGCATCCGCGTGCGGGGCGTGATAGCAGCGCGGAACTCGTCCGCAGTCAGCTTGAGCCCGTTCGCCGCTTGGGTCTCGACGATCACCGACTCGCCGCCCACTATCCGCGGCTGCTCGCAGTAGGTCACCCAATAAGGCGTGGGAATAATGACCTCGTCGCCAGCGTTGACCAGCGCCGCCACCGCCAAAAAGAGCGAGTGCTTGGCACCATTGTTGACGATCACTTCGTCGGTGGTGTAAACCAAGCCATTGTCGCGCTCGAATTTGCGGCAGATCGCCTCCTTGAGCTCAATGATCCCCGACCCCGGCGTGGTGTACTTGGTAAAGCCCTCAACAATGGCGCGGATGCCAGCGTCTTTGACGTTTTGCGGCGTATCGAAATCCGGCTCGCCCGCCGACAGGGAAACCACGTCGATACCAGCGCGCTGCATAGCCGCAGCCCGCGCCGAAATCTGCATGGTGACCGACGGCTGGACGCGCTGGACATTGTGCGAAAGTGGCATAGTTCCTCAGGTAGTGTATTCGGCGTTCAGGCGCACGTACTCGTACGTCAGATCGCAGGTAAAAATTTCAGCCGCGGCCTCGCCCATCGCCAAATCGATATCAATGGTCATTTCCTCCATCTGCATGGCCGCGCTCAGCTTATCCCCGTCGAAATCGAGACCCGCGCCGTTGCCGTAAATGTCCGTGCCGCACAGCGACACGCACGCCCTCTCGGGATCAAACTCGACGCCAGCGTACCCCATCGCGCACAGAATGCGTCCCCAGTTGGGGTCGTTGCCGAATGCCGCGGTCTTCACCAAGCTCGAATTAGCCACCGCAATGCCGACTTGCCTCGCCTCCGCTTCAGTAGCGGCCCCACGCACCGCTATGGTAATCAGCTTGGACGATCCCTCGGCGTCGCGCGCGATCGCCTGGGCCATCTGCCGACACGCGTACTCAATGCCCTCGTAGAGGCGCGCGCAATCGCCTTCGCCTAGCTCCGCGCCGTCGCCATTGGCCATCAGGATCACCGTGTCGCTCGTACTCATGTCGCCGTCAACCGTGATGCAGTTAAACGTGCGCTGGATGGCCTGCGACAGCAGTTCCTGCAATGGGCCGCTGGGCACAGCCGCGTCCGTGGTCACCACTGCCAGCATCGTCGCCATGTTGGGGGCGATCATCGCCGCTCCTTTGGCCATCGCCCCAACTACGGCGCGGCCCGATTCCAACTCGACCTCAACGGCACAGCTCTTCGGCACAGTGTCCGTAGTCATGATCGCCTCAGCGGCAGTCGCTCCGCCTTCCTCGGACAACGCCGCGACAATCCGCGGGATGCCCGCTTCTATATTGGCAATCGGCAGCGGTACGCCGATCAAGCCGGTGGAGCAGACCAGCACTTCTTCCGTTTGCAGACCCAACTCACTCGCCGTCAAGGCGCACATCCGCCGGGCGTGATCCAAACCGACGTCGCCGTTGCAGACATTGGCGTTGCCGCTGTTGAGAATGACGGCCCGCGCCTTGCCATCGGCGAGATGCTCGCGGTCGATGGCAATCGGCGCACCCTGCACCTTATTGGTGGTGTACACCGCAGCGGCATTGGCCGGGCGCGTCGAATACACCAGCGCCAAGTCCTTAGCGCCCGATTCCTTAACACCCGTCTGAATGCCGCCCGCCCGGTACCCACGCGGCGCAGTGACCCCGCCACCCTCGATAATCCTCATAGCACTCAATCCGTTCCCGTCGCGCCGACCGCTAGCTCGGCGGCTTGAAACCTTTTCGTGGAACAAATGTTGCCGTCGTCCAATATCTTCACTCCTGTCGCTTCTTTTTTAGTTCTTTTCGTACACTTCGCGCCGATGCTTAACAAACTGAACAATTATCTTCTTTTCTGTCCGGTCACAAATATAGAGAACGCGATAATCGCCGACGCGCAATTTGAATACACCCGAAAATCGTCCTGTAAGTGCTTCGATCCTAATTGACTCAAAGTTCTCAGCTAACCAACGCAATCTGTTGAGTACGCGCTGTGCTACTGAAGCCTCCAACTTAGTTAAATCTGCTTCGGCATTGGGTGTGAATTCTACATGGTACATCACCAAGTCAGCCCTAGTCGTTTAGCGACTTTATGGGCAGGTACGGTTTCGCTATCGCCTTCTACAGCGACAAGGGCGGACCGAAGTTCCTCGGCGAAGTCTTCGCGCAATTCCGCTCCTTCATCAGGATCGCCCAGCATTTCTGAGAGCGTGTGTACAACAATCTCCTGAACAAGTGCTCTAAACTCATCAACTGTTAAATCGGCAACTTTTTCAGAGGTCATTGTCTTGCTCCTTGATTTGAGCACTCAATCCGTTCCCGTCGCGCCGACCGCTAGCTCGGCCAGCGCATCCTTCATCAATTTGTAGTGCAAACTATCGGCCAGCGCGATCCAACTCGCCTCAATCACATTCTCCGAAACCCCCACCGTACCCCACACATCCTTGCCGTCCGACGACTCGATCAATACCCGCGTCTTGGCCGCGGTCCCGTCGCTGCTCGACAACACCCGCACCTTGTAGTCCTCCAAATGCACCTGCTTGAGTGCGGGAAACTCCTGCTCCAGCGCCTTGCGCAGTGCTTGATCGAGCGCATTGACCGGCCCATCGCCGCCAGCGACCATATGGTACTCGGCATCGCCGATGACGATCCTGACAATGGCCTCGGCTTCTTCGGCGTGCTCCCCGATCCTGCGGTTGATGGTGCGGAAGTTGATCAGCGTAAATAAGTCCTCGTACGTGCCCTGAACCCGCCGCGCCAACAACTCAAACGACCCCTCCGCCGCCTCAAACTGATAGCCCTCGTGCTCCAACTGCTTGACCCGCTCCAAGACCCGTCCCACCAGCGGATCCCGCTTCTCTATGTCGGGCAAAAATCGCCGCAGCTTGCTGACGACCGTGGCGCCGCCCGCTTGGTCCGAGACCAAGAACCGCCGCTCGTTACCCACCCGCTCCGGCTCGATGTGCTCAAACGAGTGGGCGACCTTCATCACTCCATCGACATGTGCTCCGCCCTTGTGGGCGAATGCGCTCTCACCGACATAAGGCTGTCGGTGGTCGTGATAGACGTTGGCGATCTCGCTGAGGAAGCGGGAGAAGTCCATCAGTTCCGCAAGGTTGTCGCGGCCCACTGTCTCGAAACCCATCTTCAGTTCTAAGTTGGGCAGAATGGCGCACAAGTTGGCGTTGCCGCAGCGCTCGCCATAGCCGTTGAAGGTCCCTTGCACTTGCACCGCGCCCCGCTCCACCGCCACGAGGGTATTGGCCACGCCCACGCCAGCATCGTTGTGCGTGTGGATGCCAAAGGGAATCCCGATCCGTGCCTTGACCTCCTCGACGATCTGACTCATCTCGCTGGTCAGGGTACCGCCATTAGTATCGCAGAGCACCAAAATCCGTGCCCCACCGCGCTCGGCGGCCAATAGCGTCTCAATCGCGTAACTGGCGTCGGCCTTATAGCCGTCGAAAAAGTGCTCGGCATCGTAGATCACTTCGCGACCGTGCGCGACCAGATAGGCGACCGAATCCTCGATCAACTGCACATTGCCCGCTAGCGTGGTGCGCAAGATTTCAGTCGCGTGCAAGGTCCAGCTCTTGCCGAAGAGGGCGATGCTCTCGGTCTCGGCCTTAAGCAGCGTCTGCAAGGTCTCGTCTTCCTCCGGTGCGTTGGTCGCCCGCCGGGTACTGCCGAAAGCGGTTACTTTCGCCTGTAACCCGAGCTTTTTCGCCTCTTGGAAAAAAGCCAAGTCCTTGGGATTGGTCGGGTTCGGCCAACCTCCCTCAATGTAATCGACCCCCAGCGCGTCGAGCCGCCGCGCGATCAGCAGCTTGTCCTCTAGCGAATAGGAAATGCCCTCGGCTTGAGCGCCGTCTCGCAGGGTGGAGTCATAGACTTCGATGCGCATGGTGTCGCTTCCCTCCATCGTCCTAGGCGTCGGCCACAGCCTGGGCTACTAAGTCGCCTACTTCCGCCGTCGAATACCCCATCCTACCCGCGCCCATATCGTCGAGCTTGGTCAGCGTCGAGACGATAGCGCCCTCCAAAATGTCGGCACCCTCGTGCTCGCCGAGCGTGTCGAGCATGAGCTGACAGGCACCGATGGCAGCCATAGGATTGATGATATTCTGGCCGGTGTACTTGGGGGCCGAGCCGCCGATCGGCTCGAACATCGACACGCCTTCGGGATTGATATTGCCACCCGCGGCAATGCCCATCCCACCCTGGATCATCGCGCCCAAATCCGTGATGATGTCGCCGAACATGTTGTCGGTAACTACCACGTCGAACCACTCGGGATTTTTAACCATCCACATGCAGATAGCATCGACGTGGGCGTAGTCGCGCTTGATGGTCGGATAGTCGGCCGCGCCGATTTCCTCAAACACCCGCTCCCACAAGTCGAAGGCATACGTCAGCACGTTGGTCTTGCCGCACAGCGTCAAGGTGTTGTCCTTGTTGCGCCGCTGGGTGTACTCAAAGGCGTAGCGCAAGCAGCGCTCGACGCCTTTGCGAGTGTTGATAGATTCCTGCACTGCGATCTCGTCTGGCGTGCCCTTTTTGAGAAAGCCGCCAGAACCCGCGTACAGTCCCTCAGTGTTTTCCCGCACCACCACGAAATCGATATCCTCCGGCCCTTTGTCCTTGATCGGCGTCGGCACGTTGGGATAGAGCTTGACCGGGCGAAGATTGATGTACTGGTCCAACTCAAAGCGCAGCCTCAGTAGAATGCCTTTTTCGAGGATACCCGGCTTCACGTCGGGGTGGCCGATGGCCCCTAGATAGATGGCATCGAACTGCCTAAAGTCGTCGGCCGCCGACTCGGGCAAGACCTCGCCGGTGCGCAAATAGCGGTCGCCGCCAAAGTCAAAATCCACAGTTTCGTATTTGAATCCCTGCTTAGCGGCTACAGCGTCGAGTGCTTTCAAACCCTCGACCACCACTTCAGGCCCTGTTCCGTCTCCGGGTATTACGGCGATTTTGTGCAATTACTTATCTCCCATGTTAAGGTTCATCCATCGTTGGATATGGTTTCTGATTTCACCAATTCAACGATTCTACTCACAAAATTGATCTCCAAACGATACTCTCTTAGCAAACGTGTCCCTATGAGGATTTGGGTCCCAGAAACGAAAGTTGTTTCTGCTTGAATGATCTGACCATCAAACGGAAAACTAACCAAGTAGGCATCTTCATCAATAACTTGACCACCAGCCAAAGCAGAAGTCATCCGGCCAACGTACCGGGCGTTTAACGAATCGCGTATGTCTTCTGGCAATTCCAAGTCACCATTGAAGCCTGTGTCAATAGTGGCAGCCCAATTTTGGCCAACGATCGGCAGTGTAACCGTGGGTACACCGATAGATGAAACAGTGCCTCGAATCACTGCCTACATCCCTTGAGGAGATATGTTTCAGAGCCGACCCGTTCAAAGAAAAGGGGTGACTGCATATCTTCAGCATCTCTTTGCAAAACAATATCTCGAATCGATTCCCCAAACCAAATCTGTCCGCTTCTAGGATCAATTCCCACGGTCTGCCCGACTCGATCGGCAACATTGTACTGCCGTTGGTATTGCGCCCAAATTTGCTTTGCCTTGATCGAATCGGCTTTCGTCCAGTTGGAACGTCCCATCTTATCACCTCTTTCAGAACCCCGCCACGTACGGCAGCTTCCGCGTGGTGCTCTCAATCTGGTCGCCAGCGGCCAAAAGCTGGCCTAGCGAGTCCCAACTTCCCTTGAGAAACTGCTCGCGCGGGCCATCGGCAATATCGGCTGCAACTTGGCCGCCGGCCCAGCGCACCTGCCGCGCTTCGAGATCGATGGCCACCTCCTGCGCCGAATCGCTCTCGACCGCGTCCATCAACGCCTGCATGTCCCCAGCCGCCACTCGCACACAGGGCAATCCCATGGCGATGCAGTTGCCAAAGAAAATCTCGGCAAAGGACTCGGCGACAAAGCCCTTGATCCCCCAGCGCATCAGGGCCTGCGGCGCGTGTTCGCGTGAGGACCCACAGCCGAAATTGGCGTTGGCCAACAGGACCGACGCTCCTTGGAAGCGCGCTTGGTCAAAGGGATGGTCTCCACCGGCGCGATCGTCCTCAAAGGCATGGGCACCCAAATTCTCAAAGGTCACCGTCCGCAAAAAACGAGCCGGAATAATGCGGTCGGTATCAATATCAGCCCCGCGCACCACCACGCCGCGGCCGGCTATAGTCTGAATCACACTCGAATTTTCCATGGTGTCTCCTCCTCTACCCCACCAACTCCCGCACATCCGCCACCTCACCCGCCACCGCCGCCGCGGCGACCATCGCTGGACTCATCAGCAGGGTGCGACCGGTAGGACTGCCCTGCCGGCCCTTGAAATTGCGGTTGGACGACGAAGCACATAGCTCGCGCCCTTGCAGTTTGTCGGGGTTCATCGCCAAGCACATGGAGCAACCCGCCCCTCGCCACTGGAACCCGGCTTCCGCAAAGATCTCGTGCAAACCCTCGGCCTCGGCTGCGGCCCGCACCTGTTGCGACCCAGGCACCACGAGAGCGCGGACGCCGGGAGCGACCTTGCGCCCGCGAGCGACTCGGGCCGCCTCGCGCAGATCCGAGAGCCGACCGTTAGTACAAGAGCCGATAAACGCCACATCTACTTTGGTCCCGGCGATCTGCTGCCCTGGCTCAAAATCCATGTAATCGAAGGCTTCTTGAACAGTGGAACGATCGGCGTCGGCAAAAGCATCCAAATCGGGCAAATCCTGGTCAACGCCGACCGATTGGCCCGGCGTAATGCCCCACGTCACGGTCGGGCCGATCTCGCGGCCGTCGATTTGGACTAGGTCGTCGTACTCGGCGTCGGCGTCCGAGGCCATGGACTCCCACCACTCGACCGCAGACTCAAAGTTGCGCGGCGCATGAGATCGCCCATTGAGATAGTCGTACGTCGTCTGGTCGGGATTGACGTACCCGACCCGGGCACCGCCCTCAATCGACATGTTGCACACTGTCATCCGCTCTTCAATGGACATGGCCTCAATGACTGAACCGCCGTACTCATAGCCGAAACCAACGCCGCCATTGACCCCGAGCAGGCCGATAATGTGCAAGATGATGTCCTTGGCGTACACCCCCTCGCTCAGCGCGCCGCTGACCTCAATCCGCCGTACCTTGAGCGGGTCCATGGCCAAGCACTGAGTGGCGAGCACGTCGCGCACTTGGCTCGTACCAATGCCAAAGGCCACCGCGCCAAAAGCCCCGTGCGTCGAAGTGTGGCTATCGCCGCAGGCAATGGTCATGCCCGGCTGAGTCAGCCCCAATTCCGGGCCGATGACGTGGACTACCCCTTGGCGCTGGTCGTCGATGTTGAACAGCGGGATCTCGAACTCGGCGGCATTCTGCTCAATCGCATCCATCATCTCCTCGGCCAAGTCATCGACAAAAGGCCGCTGCACCAAGTCTGTGGGCACGATGTGATCTACGGTGGCAAACGTGCGCTGTGGAAAGCGGACCGTAAGGCCGCGCTCCCGCAGCATCTCAAAGGCCTGGGGGCTGGTCACCTCGTGAACCAAATGCAGGCCAACGAACAACTGCGTCTGCCCCGAGGGCAACTCGCGCACGGTGTGCGCGTCCCAAACCTTGTGCAACAGGGTTTTACCCATCTCCAATCTCCTCTACACGGTCTGATGCTGTTCTTTAGCGTTCTTTGCGGTCAAGCGGTTCAGCGCATCCACATACGCCCGCGCACTCGCCTCGATAACGTCGGTTGAAACGCCTCGGCCCCGCGCCTGCTCGCCGTTTTTCGACAGATGCACCGTTACCTCGCCCAACGCCTGTCGGCCGGAGGTGATGGCGCGGATGGCGTAGTCGTCGAGCCGGACCTCGGTGCCGCAGGCCAAGCCAATGGCCGCATACGCCGCATCCACCGGTCCCGCACCCCAAGACGACTGCTGCACGATCTCGTCGCCAATGCGCATCCGCACTGTGGCCGAAGGCACCGTGCCAGTGCCACTGACCGAATGCAGGTACTGGAGCTCGTAGTAAGCGGTCGTCTCGTCCGAGCCACCGACGATTTCAATCAGGTCCTCGTCGAAGACCTCCTTCTTCTTGTCGGCCAACGCGACGAAGTCCTCGTACACCTTGTCCAGTTCCTCTTTGTTCAACTCGTAGCCCAAGACCTCCAGCCGATGGCGCAGCGCCGCGCGTCCCGAGCGCGCCGTCAGCACGATCTCGGTAGCCTCCAGCCCTACATCTTTCGGATCCATGATCTCAAAAGTGTCGCGCTGCTTGAGTACGCCGTCCTGGTGGATGCCCGAGCTATGGGCAAAGGCGTTGGCACCGACGATCGCCTTGTTGGGCTGGACCGCGATGCCCATCAAGCGGCTAACTAGCCGGCTGGTGGAGACGATTTCCTCGGTGACCACTTCCGTATCAAAGCCGAAGTAGTTCTGGCGCGTCTTTAGCGCCATGACGATCTCCTCCAGCGAAGTATTGCCGGCCCGCTCTCCCAAGCCGTTGATCGTGCATTCGGCTTGGCGTGCGCCTTTTTTGATCGCTGTGAGGGTATTGGGTACCGCCATGCCCAGATCGTCGTGGCAATGGACGCTGATGATGGCGTCTCCACTATTCGGCACTTCGGCGATAATCCGCGCGATCATCTCCCCAAATTCTTCGGGCACGGCATAGCCGACCGTGTCGGGGATATTGATCGTCGTCGCCCCCGCCGCGATCGTCGCCGCGATGATCTCGTAGAGGTAGCTAGGCTCCGTGCGCGTGGCGTCCAAGGGCGAGAACTCGACATCGTCACAGTACGACTTGGCCTGCTCCACTGACTCCACCGCCATCTTCAGCACCTCATCCCGGTCCTTGCGCAATTGGCCCGCGAGTTGAATATCCGATGTGCCGATAAAGGTGTGGATCCGCGGCCGAGATGCGCCTTGGAGAGCCGCGCCCGCTCGCTCAACGTCCTTGGGCACGGCGCGGGCCAACCCACAGATTACCGGCCCTTCGACTTCCTGCCCAATGCGGCGCACGGCCTCAAAGTCCTCGTTGGAGGACACTGGAAAGCCGGCCTCGATAATATCGACCTTCAGCCGCGCTAACTGATGGGCGATTTCCAGCTTCTCTCTAGCCGTCAGCGAGGCACCGGGCGTTTGCTCGGCATCCCGCAGCGTGGTGTCGAAAATATATACGCGATTTGCATCAGCCATGATGTGTTTTTCCTAGGCTGGCCGGATGAAGTGATACAAGCGGCAGACAGTCCCCTCCAGCCGTGCAGAGACCGCCTACCGATCTAAGGTCGGGGTCGGAACTCAACTCGCTAAGTAGGGGCTCCATCGCGCTTACCTCCTCTCAAGGTTTTCTATTTGTTATTTGTCGTCCAGCCAACTCATCATCGCACGCAGCCGGGTGCCAACGGTCTCGATCAAGTGCTCGGAATCGCGGCGCTTGACCGCATTGTACACCGGGCGGCCCACTTGGTTTTCGGCCAGCCATTCCCGCGCAAAGTGGCCGTTCTGCACGTCGGCGAGAATCTGCTTCATTTCCGCCCGCGTCTGCTCGGTTATCACCCGGCGGCCGCGCGTCAAGTCGCCAAACTCCGCAGTATCCGAAATCGACGAGCGCATGTTGGCGATGCCGCCCTCGTAGATCAGATCGACGATCAGCTTGACCTCGTGCAGACACTCGAAATAAGCGACCTCGGGCTGGTAGCCAGCCTCGACGAGCGTGTCAAACCCCGCGCGGATCAGCTCGGTCAACCCACCGCACAGCACCACCTGCTCGCCGAACAAGTCGGTCTCTGTCTCCTCGCGGAAGGTCGTCTCAATGACGCCGGCCCGGCCGCAGCCAATCCCCCTGGCATAAGCCAAGCCGATCTCGTGCGCTCGGCCGGTGGCGTCTTGGTACACGGCCAACAGGCCCGGCACGCCACCTCCCTGCTGGTACACGCGGCGCACCAAGTGCCCCGGCCCTTTGGGCGCGACCATGAACACATCGACCTCCGGCGGCGGCACTACCTGCCCAAAGTGGATGTTAAACCCGTGGGCAAAGGCGAGGGCATTGCCCGCTTCGAGATTGGGGCGGATATCGGCTTCGTACACAGCCTTCTGGACTTCGTCGTTGATCAGGATCACCACGATGTCGCCGCGCTTGCTGGCCTCGGCCACATCGGCTACTTCCAGCCCTTCGGCCTCGGCTTCAGCGCGCCGCTGGCTACCCGCGCGTAAGCCCACCACTACCTTGACGCCGCTCTCGGCCAAATTGAGCGAATGCGCGTGGCCTTGGCTGCCGTAGCCGATGACGGCCACGGTCTTGTCCGAGAGCAGGTCGAGATTGGCGTCGTTGTCGTAGAACATCTGCATGAAAATTCTCCTTCACTGAGGGCGTTGAGATTGTTTGATAGACATAGTTAGCTGACAGCCGGCGCGTTTGCAGCGGCTTCGTCCGTTAATTGGGCTGTAAAAGTGGAACGAGGAGCGAAGCCTACTTGACCAGTCGGCCAATAATAAGCAGTACGTCGAGGAGGAGGAGAAGTCGGAGGCGCACCCACACGGGCGTCGAGCGGAAAATACGCGGGAACTGGAACGGCGCGCTCATTGTCATTAACCCTAAGTAATCCAAGAAGTTAGCTTCAATTGCGATAGAAATTTCAATATATGGCGTGCCAGAGGGAATGTCAAGCGAGGTGGCGCAAAGCAAAGGTAGTGCGGCGCAAAATGCAACGTCGATTTTTCTTGACAATCCACGCCATTTTAATGTATAGCCTTACATAACCTCAACGCAGAACCGGCGGTTTCGCCCTTCGGCGGAGGGACTGGAAGATGGTAAATGACCAAACATTTGCCTTGCCACTAGCACAGCCTGCTACGACGCTATCAAACTGCTTCCAGCCCCGAGGTTTTGCCGACACATATCTTCGTAAATCGTTAAAAAAAACAACGATTTATACCCCCACATTAGTTTTCCGCATTTTTTTCGCAGTAGGGGCGGTTTGAAAACCGCCCCCTACTTGGCGCGATAAATCGCATTGCCTTACAGCACTAACGTTACTCATGGGTACGGTCTGAATTCCTAACGAACGGACGTTACACACCGCCTCTACACCTACAGGTTCGGCGCAGCTACGTAACATCCCCCAATAAGGAGGACTCCCCAATGATTTACGCGCTGTTGTTCCTCATTTTTAGTAGTGTCCCTAGCTTTGCGGCTAAGTGCATCGATGATCCAGATTTCGAGAGATTCTCCTCCCCTAGAAATGGTAATTGGACGAACAATCCACAAACGAATGCGCCTTATTTTCTCATGGCCATGGAGGACCATGAGACGGCTCCTCCCGTTCATTGGGAATACAAATCGATCCAGCTAACTTGGCCGGCGTACGTTGATTCGGAGCATCCCAATAGAGTGTTCAAGGGGTTCCGGCTTAATCGGAACGATTTTGAGGCGTACGGAAAGCTGGCCAACGACGCCGAGCCCCTGTTGGCAAGGAGCGTCACTACGGCGAATCGGGCGAATCTGGCTTCGGCCGACAGGGTTTGGACCGTGTATGTTCAGTTTGAAAGCGGTTCTGCTACACCTTGGGCTTCGGCTACGATACGATGCGGAGAAGAATGGACGGGCCACGTGGCTGGTAAGCCGATGTCGCGGCCGCAATTCCTCACGTCGGCCAGCAGTCATCCAGAGCCGGCTCCTGCTCAGCTTCCGTATGAACGAGGCAAGTACAGAAACAACCCGAATTGGGACCCTCTGATAGCAAAAATTCGCCAGTGGCGGAAGGACGGTGCGTTTGATCCGCCACCACCGCCGCCACCACCCAATTCGGATCCAACGGTATCTTTTGCCTCGTCGTCATCTACTGCGGGTGAAGGGTCGGGCACGCGCAATGTGCAGGTGAACCTGTCGGCGGCGGCCTCGGCGGCGCTGACGGTCAAATACACGCTGTCGGGCACGGCCACGCGGGGCAGCGACTACAGCGCCAGCACCACGGTCTCGGTATCGTCGGGCGCGAGTTCGGTGAACATTCCAGTGTCGATTACCGACGACAGCGCCGACGAAAGCAGCGAGACGGTGGTGCTGACGCTGACCGATGGCAGCGGCTACACAGTCGGCAGCGCCAACACGCATACTCTAACCATCACCGACGACGACGAGCCACCGACGCCGGTGGTCAGTATCGCTGGCGGCAGCGCCATCACCGAAGGTGGCGTCGCCGTCTTCACCCTCAGCGCATCGCCCAAACCCCCGGCCAGCATCACCGTCAACGTCAGCGTCACCCAAACCGGCAGCTTTGCCACCAGCGGACAGACCGGCACCAAACAGGTGACCATCGGCACCGGCGGCTCCGCCAGCCTCACGGTCACCACCGTCAACGACAACAACGACGAGGCTAATGGCTCCATCACCGCACGGGTCAACACCGGCAGCAACTACGTACCAGCCACGAACAACACGGCCACCGTCAACGTCAACGACGACGACGAACCGCCGCCGACGCCGGTGGTCAGCATCGCCAGCGGCGGCACCATCACCGAAGGCGGTGTCGCCGTCTTCACCCTCAGCGCGTCGCCCAAACCCCCAGCCAGCATCACCGTCAACGTGAACGTCACTCAAACCGGCAGCTTTGCCGCCAGCGGCCAAACCGGCACCAAACAGGTGACCATCGGCACCGGCGGCTCGGCCAGCTTGACGGTTGCCACCCAAGACGACAACACCGACGAACCCAATGGCTCCATCACCGCTCGGGTCAATACCGGCAGCAACTACGTGCCAGCCACTACCAACACGGCCACCGTCAACGTCAACGACAACGACGAGCCGCCGACGCCGGTGGTCAGTATTGCCGGCGGTAGCACCATCACCGAGGGCGGCAACGCCACGTTCACCCTCACCGCCACACCCAAACCGATAGCCAGCATCACCGTCAACGTGAACATCATCCAAACCGGTGACTTTGCCGCCAGCGGACAGACCGGCACGCGCCAAGTAACCCTCGGCACCAGCGGCTCCGCCAGCCTCACCGTCGCCACCGTCAACGACAACAACGACGAGGCCAGTGGCTCCATCACCGCGACAGTCAGCAACGGCAACAAATACTCGCCGTCGAGCACCCACGGCTCCGCCACCGTGAGCGTCAACGACAACGACGAGCCGCCGCCACAAACGCCGGTGGTCAGCATCGCCGGCGGTAGCACCATCACCGAGGGCGGCAACGCCACGTTCACCCTCAGTGCCACCCCCAAACCGGCGGCCTCCATCACCGTCGAGGTGAACGTCATCCAAACCGGCGACTTTGCCGCCAACGGCCAAACCGGCACGCGACAGGTGACCCTCGGCACCAGCGGCACCGCCAGCCTCACCGTCGCCACCGTCAACGACAACACCGACGAGCCCAGTGGCACCATCACCGCGACGATCGACAACGGCAACGGATATTCGCCGTCGGGCACCCACGGCTCCGCCACCGTCACCGTAAACGACAACGACGAGCCGCCGACGCCGGTGGTCAGCATTGACGGCAGTAGCACCATCACCGAGGGCGGCGTCGCCGTCTTCACCCTCAGCGCCACCCCCAAACCGGCGACTCCTATCACCGTCACCGTGAACATCGCGCAAACCGGCAATTTTGCATCCGGCGGACAGACCGGCACGCGACAGGTGCCCCTCGGCAGCGGCGGCTCCGCCAGCTTGACCGTTAGCACCCAAGACGACAACGCGGATGAGGCCCCCGGTACCATCACCGCGACGGTCCGCAACGGCAACGGATACTCGCCGTCGAGCACCAACGGCTCCGCCACCGTCAACGTCGCCGACGACGACGATCCGACGCCGCAAACGCCGGTGGTCAGCATCGCCGGCGGTGGCACCATCACCGAGGGCGGCGTCGCCATCTTCACCCTCAGCGCCACGCCCAAACCGGCGACTCCCATCACCGTCAACGTGAACGTTGCTCAAACCGGCAGCTTTGCCGAAAGCGGCGAAACTGGTGCGCGGCAGGTAACTCTTGGCAGCGGCGGCACCGCCAGCTTGACCGTTAGCACCCAAGACGACAACACCGACGAAGCCCACGGCTCCATCACAGTGGGGATCCGCAATGGCGACGGATACTCATCGTCCAACACCAACAGCTTGGCCACGGTGGCCGTCAACGACAATGACGACCCCAAGCAAGACAGCCCCAAGCAAGACAGCCCCAAGCAAGACAGCCCCGAGCAAGACAGCCCCAAGCAAGACAGCCCCAAACAGGACAGCCCCAAACAAGACGGCAGCGGCAGTAGCAATCAGCCCACGCCCCCCGGCCCCCAGCCCCCACCACCGGACGTATCGCTCAACGATGTCACCATCATCGAAGGCGGCATTGCCCGGTTCGTCGTGCGCCTGCCGGAGGCCCTAGCCGATACGGTGGTCGTCGAGTGGGCTACCACTTCGATGGAAGCCATCGCCGGCCAAGATTACGATGCCGGACGAGGCCGAGTGC
>JAJDUT010000030.1 GCA_022826515.1 Candidatus Latescibacterota bacterium | reverse complement strand
GTCGCGGTGATGCGCAAGCTGCTCCTGCTGCTCAACGCCATTGCCCATCGACGAACCCCTTGGGTGCAACACCAAGCCAAAGCAGGATAAAAAAGGCTTGACACACAACACAGATACTCCCGCAAAAGCGGGAATCCAGTCTGGTACGCGATGCGGATTGGGCGCGACCCCTTGTAGGGGGCGGTTTGAAACCGCCCCCTACGTGCGCCAGCATGACAAACGCTGCGTAACGTCAGTGATCTAAGGCGTGCGCTCGACCTGCACCGCAATGATATCTAGGTCGTGGTATTTCTGGTGCCGCACCGCAGCGGCGTAGTGCCGCAGCAGACGAAACGAAATCTCGTGTTCGTCTATTATCTCGGGCTGTTCGCTCAGATACGCCAGCCGGTCTTCGAGATTTTCTCCCGCAGCAGTCGCCAAAAACTCCAACTCCACCGTTCCTTCGGTAGGCCGTGCTGTAAGGATCAAGTGCCGTCCGTTGGTCGCATCGTCCTCGGCTTGTTGGGTCAGAATCGCCAAGGTCTCTTCCCCGGCGGCGCGCAGCCGCTCGGTCGCCGCATCGTCCCAGCCGACTTTCGCGGCAACGGCGCGGAGGAATTCGTCGATCTTGGGCATTGAGTCAGCGGCTAACTCGACCTCTAAGCGGCGGCGGCGCACAGCCGTCAGTTCCATGAATGCAGTCAGCACAATCGCCGTGAGGCAACCAGCGGTCATGCCGTTTCCGAGCAGGGTGCCCCACGTCCCGCCCAGCATGTCGGCGAAGATCACCTGATTCTGAAAGCCCACGCCAAGCCAGAACGATATCCCCACCACCGCAGCCTTGCGATGATCGAGGCCATCGTTGACCACCATCCGCATACCTTGCACGAAAAGCAGGCCGATTAGCAAGGTGATATACGCCGCGGCCACCGGGTTGGGAATGGCAACTAGCAGGGCTGTCACTTTGGGCGATAAGGCCAGCAACACAAAGAAGACCCCGATGTACACCCCGACGCGGCGGGCGGCCACGCCCGTGAGCTCGGCCAGCGATATGCTCGTCGAGTAGGTCGTGTTGGGGGGCGTCCCGATGAAACCGGACAATAGGTTGCCCACCCCATCGGCGTTGAGTGCTCCCTGTACCAAGCGAAAATCCGTGGCCTGCGGTTGCCGCCGCGAGACCCGTTGAATGGCAACGCCGTCGCCAATGGTCTCAATCGCGCCGACTAAGGTCACGACCACAAACGCCGGCAGCAGGGCCCAGAACTCGGCCCTGAACGTCAGGTCCAACCCCGGCCACACATTATCGGGCAGGCCAATCCAACGGGCTTCGAGGACGGGGCGAATGTCGTACAGACCGAAGAGCGCGGCCACCGCGCAGCCCACGACAACGCCGATGAGCGGAGCCCATAGCCGCCAAGCCACCGGGGCGCGCAACGCCAAAACCAACAGCACAGCAAGGGTTGCCGCGGCCGCCCCTGGTGCCGCGCCTGATCGCGTGCCCTCGGGCACATCGGCTAACAAGTCAAAAACAATCGGCATGACCGTGACGGCAATCAGCATGATCACCGTGCCGGAGACGATCGGAGTGATAATCCGGCGCAGCAGCGAAAGCCGCGCCGCAAGGGCAAACTGAAACAGCGACGACGCCACGACTAGGCTCGCCATCAGGGGCGGGCCGCCCTTGACCAGTGCTGTGATGCAGACCGCGATGAAGGCTCCCGAGGTGCCCATGACGAGCACATGCCCGGCTCCAATCCGCCCGACCCGCACCGCTTGCAGCATCGTGCTTACGCCGCTGATCAGCAGCGCCGCAAAGGCGATCCAAGTTAGGTAACTCTCTGGCTGGTTGGCCGCCCGGCCAATAATGACCGCGCCGAGCACCACCCCGGCCACGACAACTACCGCGGCCTGAAAACCAACTCCAGCGGCAACCGAATGGGGGGGACGCTCGTCCGGCTCGTAGCGGATGTTTTCATTTGTTTGCGCCATTGTAAACTCACTCTCTCAGTCAGGTTGCACTGCAAAACCTGCGAGTTCTATATCATTGCCCGGAGAATATGCGACGATTGGCAACTCGCGCCAAAAGCCCCGTCATCTTCACAAACGCCATACCACCAACAACTGGGCCGTACTCTCGTCCTCATCCGTTCCGAGCTTGTTGAGCCAGTACTGGTACTCGATGCCGACCATGAGTTGATTGGGCGCTCCGACCACTTTGCCCAGATCCCAAGTAAACTGCGGCTGAGAGAGAATGGAACTTTTGACCTCTTCACCGAATTCGTTGGTGCGACCGCCCAAGTACTCGGCATGACCGACAATCGCCAGAGACAGACTGCCAACATTGATGGGCAAGGCCCAATTGACGTTCAGTAAGAAGCTGTTGTCAGTTTTGGGGGCACCGCCTTCGCCACCGATGTTGTCGTCGATATAGGCCGTCAGGTCCGTATTCAAGAACAGGAATCCCGGCAGGTCCCAAGAGGCCCGCAGACCGGGCAGGTATTTCACGACGTTGTCGTCGCCGCTGACGTTGATCCCGGCAATCAGGGCAAAATCCCGAATGGGGCCGACGCGCAATTCCCTGTTGGCCAGCTTGCCAAAACTCAGGGTTGGAGACCACTCGCCGTAGAAATCTCGATCGTTGAAACCGTCGCGCTCGTCGTCATCGAGGTAGTCGATGAAGAAGAAGCTGTCGCCCAATTTCCATCCCGCAGCCTGTTGCACGGTAAAGACAAGAGTCTGTTGCTCGGCTGACGAGAATGGATTCTTGTGTTTGCCGTACTGCAGGTGAAACTCGGTTTGCGAAAACGCTGCACTTTGGGTGGCTAGCAGTGCGACCAAGAAAATACCGGCGAATGCTGTTTTCATTGTTATCCTCATTTCTCTTCGTTGCAACAATGTAGCGCGGTCGTGGAATGACCGCTATCTATGGACCTGCCCTACTCGGAATCTGCCAGTCGTGCTAACGCCTCTTGGGCAGCTTGGGTTAGGCGGGGATCGCCCCGCCACTGCGCGAGAAAATGCTTGTACGCGCGGATGGCTTGGCGGGGTTGCGCCGCCTCTTGGTAGAGAACACCAAGGGCATAATGCGCTCTGGCATAGGTAGAATCCGCACGCAGCGCGGCTTGGTACTGACGCTCGGCTTTGGCATGGGCCTTCTGTTGGGCATAAAGGTGGCCCAAGTTGTAATGGGCTTCGGCAAAGTCGGGCGCTACCTCAAGCGCCTTTTGGTAGGCCGTCGCCGCCTGTTGAAGATCGTTCTTTGCTAGGTAAACATTGCCTAGATTGTTATAGGCTTGGGCGTGAGTAGGCGCTAGGGCCAACGTGCGCTCTAAGGCGGCCTCGGCCTCCTCGATACGGGCCTGTGCGTGGTAGAGATGACCGAGCGCAAAGTAAATTTTATAGAGGGCCGAATCCGGGGGACTGTGCGCTAGGGCCTCTTGGCACACCCTCATTGCTCTAGCGAGCTTGCCGTGCTGGGCATAGAGGCCGCTTAACTGGAGGCGCGCCTCCAAATGGGTGGGCACAATAGAAAGCAGCGACCGGTACTGGGCTTCGGCCTTTTCCCACTGCCGGAGCGCGAGATAAGCACGCGCCAGCCGCAAGCGAGCTGCGACGTTGGCCGGAGTAGCGTCGAGCGTCTGCTGTAGCTGATTGATGTGGTCGTGGAGACGTCCGAGGCGTTCAAAGCGGTTTTGTAGGCGCTCGGCCTCGGTCGTTTGGCCAAGCGCGAGGAGAACGTTAGCTAAGTTGTAGAGAGCTTCCGGATGCAAGGGATTAATGGCGAGAACTTGGCGCAGCATCTTGGCCGCTTCCTCGGGACGATTCAATTCGCTATAGAGCAGACCCAACTGACGCCAAGATTCGCCGTGCTGTGGATCCTTTTCCACGGCTTCTTTTAAGATAGCTTCGGCTTTTTGGTACTGGGTTTGGCGGATGTAGAGCGCCCCTAGTCCGCTGCGGGCTTCCATCAAGCTGGGGTCCGTTTCAATAGCTTGCAACAGGGCTTTTTCGGCTTTGTCGTAAAAGCCCTGGTTGACATACAGCCGCGCCAAAAGCTGCAGAGCCGCTGTCTGGGTCGAATCTAGGGCGACGGCTTTTTCAGCTAAAGCCACTGCTTCGGGAATGCGCTGCTGGGTGGCATAGATAGCCCCCAACTTGTAACGAGCTTCGGCATTATCTTGGTCCAACTCCAAGGCACTTTCGTATTCGCGCACCGCCTCGGCCAATTTTTCAACGCGGGTATAGACATCCCCCAAGCGGACGTGGAGGTCGGCACTGGGCGCGATGCGGAGGGCCTCGCCGTAGGCGGTCACCGCATCTTCAACGCGCAAATCTTCGGCGTACAGATGACCCAAGGCCGCTTTTACTTCCCGGGAAAATGGGTCGCGATCAACGGCCTGCAATAGGACGGCCACCGCTTGGTCAAATTCTCGCAGATCGCGCAGGGCGCGGGCGAGATTGATGTAGAACGCGATATCCGCTGGGGCTTGGCGCACGGCCGCTTGATAAGCGGCGGCAGCTTCTGCCAAAGCTCCCTGCTGGTAGTGAATATTACCCAGATTATTGCTCGTCGCAGCCAAGGTGGAATCAAGGTCAAGGGCTTGCTGAAAGTGGGCGGCGGCTTCGTCCAAGGCTCCGCGCCGCTGGGCCAAAAGCCCCAAGCCATCGTGGGCGAGGGCGTAGTTCGGATCGAGGTCGAGGGCTTTGGCGTAGTTTTGCTGGGCTTCGTCGTAGCGGCCGGCTTGGGTATAGGCTACGGCCAAATTGTAGTACGCGGGTGGCGCGGTGGGATTTTGGCGGGTGAGGCGGAGGTGCTTTTCTAGGGAGTCGTCATCGGGGTCTTGAGAGCAGGCCGCGCCCAAAATTAGCAGGGCAGCGGTCATCTTCAACATAGCAAAACGGCCTTTCTCGGGGTTTTTCATAGATCCGCAGATGGACGCAGATAGAATCATCATATTATTCAGCATCTCGAATCGTTCAAGTCATTCAGGATGGCCATAGCAAGTTGGGGTTAGGGTTTGGATTGAATTATGTGCAAAATCTGATTGGCCGCCACCGCTTCTATTTTTTGCAACGCACCGTCGGGCCAGCGGATTTCAACTGTGGCCTCGGTGGCCTCTCCTAGCCCAAAGTGGAGACGGGGGTCGCTGCTCGCAAGATAACTACCGCCCGACTGATGCTCCTTGACTTGGCGCTGTCCATCAGCCGTCACGGCCACGCGGGCGGGCTGCGCGGTGTTCCCCAACAGAATCGTCAGCCAGTGCTGCCGGTTGCCCCCGTCGTTGCGCAGGAGGTTGGGAGCGGCGGCAACATTAGTCACTAGCAGGTCTAGGTCGCCATCGTTGTCGTAATCGGCCGAGGCCGAAGCGCGGCTTACCGCCGCCACCGCGAGCGCGGAGCCTAGCCTAGCAGAGACATCGACAAAGCGGGTCCCCCGCTGGTTGCAGAGCACCTGATTGGGCTGCGGATAGGCATGGTCGGGGTGTACTTGGGTAATTTTGTCCATAACGTGGCCATTGGCGACAAAGAGATCTAGGTCGCCGTCGTTGTCGTAGTCGAAGAAATTGGTGCCAAAGCCCAGCGGTTTGTAACTGTACTCAGCCAAGCCGGCGCGTTGGGTGATGTCGTAGAATTGCCCTTGCCCCTCGTTGCCGTACAAGGTGTTGGTCTCTTGGGCAAAGTTGGTCACAAAAATATCTTGCAACCCATCGTTGTCCCAATCCCCGAACTCCACCCCCATGCCAGCTTCGGCCAAGCCGTCCTCGTTGTAGCGCCCTCCGGCGTAGAGACCGACCTCGGCAAAGCGGTTCCCTTGGTTTTGGTAGAGAAAGTTCATCGTGCCGTCGTTGGCCACGTACACGTCGGTGTCGCCGTCGAGGTCGTAATCCGCAAAGGCCACGCCCAAGCCGCGTCCCTTGTGGATGATTCCCGTCTCCAACGTCACATCGCGGAATTGGCCGTTTTCGTTGCGGTAGAGCACATCGCCTACCGGATCGTAGAACTTCGGTTCGCAATAGGAGCGAATGCCGCCCTCGGCACAGACGATATTGTTCTGCGGGTCAAACTCGACGTAATTGGTCGCGTAGAGATCCAAATCGCCGTCGAGGTCGTAGTCTAGAAAGCCGCAACTAGTGCCCCACCGGGCATCGGCCCCACCCACAGCGGCAGTCGCGTCGGCAAAGCGCCCGCCACCCTCGTTGCGCAACAAGAGGTTGGGGCCAACGTTGGTCACGTAGAGATCCACGTCTCCATCCGCATCGTAGTCAGCAGCCGCACAGCCCATGCCGTAGCCAGTGTGCCCAGTCCCCGAGACAGCCGTCACATCGGTGAAGCCGTCAGCGCCGGTGTTGTGGTACAGGCGATTGGTGGGAATCGGATCGGGGCGCTCGCCAATTAGGGGTGCGCCATTGACCAGATAGAGATCGAGCCAGCCATCGCCGTCAACATCGAGGAAGGCCGCCCCAGACCCAAAGGTTTCGACGTAGTAGTATTCGCCCGAAAAGCCGTTGTAGTGCTCAAAATCGAGACCAGCCGCTTGGGTTATATCGACCAATTGAATGGGGTTGCAGCTAGGGTCGGTGGTGTCTGGCGGTGGTACCGAGCGGGCCGTGGCCTTGGGTTTTAGGTCTATGGAAGGAGCGGTCACATCGGCTAAGTCGGGAGCGACGTTAAAGTGGGCATTGGGTCGAAAAGGCTGGGCAAAGGTCGCGCCAGCAAAGGTCGCCTCCCGTTTGAACCGACTGTCGACGAAGAACGCTGACGTGCGAAAGCGGGCACCGACAAAGCGGGCCGGACCGGCAAAGACGATGCGGCGAAAGGAAGCCGCAGCGAAGAAATCGGCTCGCTCGAAATGCGCTGTGCCGCGGAAGTAGGCCGCAGTGAACGCAGCGGCTCCCGCAAAGCGACTTTGCGCGAATAAGGCGTCCTCGCCAAAGCGAGCGCCAGCAAAGGAAACGGTCGATTGCCACCCTGCTTCTTTGAAGGAGGCCAAATCCGCAAAGGAAGCATCCTGAAAAGAGGTGGAGCGGGCGAACACAGTCTGATCGAAATAGGTCGCGTCCTCAAATTGCGTACGTTCAAAGGTAGTTTCGCCGCTAAAGTCGCTCTGCTGAAAAAAGGCCGCGCCGGAAAACTGGGTGGCCGAAAAATCTACTTTATCGGTAAACAAAGTCCGTTTGCAATTAGCCGTACCTACTACGCGGCAGTCTTGGCAAGAAAATCCACCTTCTAAGCGGGTTTCAAGCAGGGAGATCCCCTGTTGAAAATGAGTGCGAACAAAGTGCACCGGTTGCAGAAAAACGGTGCGTTCTAATACTACGGGATTGATAAAGCGCACATCCTCAAAGGCGAGCGCCGCGCGCAGAGTGTCACCGGTCAATTCAAGCGGCCCCTGCACCACAATGCGGTTGTATTCGAGTGCGGTGTCGGCAGTGGCTCGCTGGATTGCTGCGGCAAGGTCGCGGGCGAGGATGAGTTGGTAGGCTTCGCCTTCTATGGTCACTTCGTATTGGGCTATCGCGGGCAGAGGGACTATCAGGAATAGCAAGAGAAGACGATAGACGGATGAGTAGAAGACCATGGTTTGCGCAGCTTTGGACTTTGGCTTTTTGAAAGAGTTCATAATATCCAACACAAGGGCGGGACGGCAAGACTCATTCTCTTGACATAAAGGGGACATGCTGCTTGTTTAACGCCCATCTCAACGCAAAATCACTCTCATAAACGCCAAAAAACGTCGAAAAGTATAGACCATGCCGAACTGTCAGGCGGCTTTCCTCTCTGCACTGTGTATTTTTGCGTTCACTTCCGTAAAAACCGTCCACGCTGAATCTGACACCTCAAGACCGGCGAAAATTCTCAAGCCCTTTCCCGAGCCAGCCGCAATCATCGACCCACCGTGGATGGTGCCCCGCCAGCAAGCCCAATTGGAGGCGGCCCAAGCCTATGAGGTCTTTTGCGATTTCTCCTTTACCGACCAACTCAAAGCCAGCGGCATTACATTTCGCAATAGGGTGGTAGAGGATTCCGCCAAGGACCATATCCCGGTTCACTACGACCACGGCAATGGGCTGGCGGTGGGGGACGTGGACGGCGACGGACTCTACGACCTCTACTTTACGACCCAAGTGGGAGGCAATCAGCTATGGCGCAATCTCGGCGGAGCGCACTTCGAGAATTACACCACGCCGAGTCTGGAGTTAGCCGATAGGATCGGGGTGAGCGCGTCGTTTGGCGACATTGACAACGACGGCGATGTCGATCTGTACGCCACGGCGGTGCGGTTGGGCAACCAGCTTTTGGTCAACGACGGAACCGGCCGCTTCGAAGATATAACGGAGCATTCGGGCACGGGCTGGCAGGCGCACTCGTCGTCTGGCGAATTCTTCGACTACAATAACGATGGGTTGCTGGATCTGTTTGTGACCAATGTGGGGATCTATACCAAAGATGAAACGGGGACGGCAGCGGTCGATCCGACGCGCTTAGAGGAGGGGGCGACCTATCAGTACTACCGAGGTTTTAAAGATGCCTTCTCCGGGCATTTGAAGCCCGAACGCGCTGAGCAGAGCACACTGTTCAAGAATCTGGGGCAGCGGGTTTTCGCCAACGTCTCGCGCGAAGTGGGGCTGTTGGATTCAAGCTGGTCGGGCGATGCCAGTCCGGTAGATTTCAACGGGGATGGCTGGCAGGACCTCTACGTGCTCAACATGCAGGGGCATGACTCCTACTACGAGAATGTGGCAGGGCAGCATTTCGTTAAAAAGAGCCGCGAAGTGTTCCCCAAAACGCCGTGGGGTTCAATGGGGATCAAGGCCTTCGACTACGACAATGACGGCCGACTGGATCTCTTCGTCTCCGATATGCACTCCGATATGAGCCAGCCGGCAGGGCCTTGGGACGAAAAACTCAAGTCGTATATCCAATATCCAGACGATTTTTTGCGTAGCGAGGGATTAAGTATCTTCGGCAATGCCTTTTACCACCACCTAGACGAGGGGCAGTTCGAAGAAATCTCCGACCTAATCGGTGCTGAAAATTATTGGCCGTGGGGGTTGAGCAGCGGCGATCTCAACGCCGATGGCTGGCAGGACGTGTTCGTGGCTTCGAGCATGAATTACCCCTTTCGCTATGGGATCAACACTGTCCTGCTCAACGACCAAGGGCGCGGCTTCCTCGACAGCGAGTTTGTGTTAGGAGTAGAACCGCGACGCGACGGTCGCACCGCGCAGCCGTGGTTTGCCCTCGACTGCGACGAGGCGGATTTAAAGCACAAGCGCTGCGAGGGGCAGGAAGGGGGCTTGCTGGTGTACGGTGCTTTGGGGACGCGCTCGTCGGCGCTGTTCGATGTGGAGGGCGATGGCGACCTCGACATTGTGACCAATGAATTCAATGGGGTGCCGCTGGTCTTGCTCAGCGACCTGAGTCAGCGTCGAACGGTGCGCTATGTGGAAGTGGTCCTAGTGGGAAAATCGTCGAATCGGGATGGATTGGGCGCGGTGGTCGCAGTGGAGGCTGGCGATCAGGTATATACCCAAGCGCAGGATGGGCAGTCGGGGTATCTGTCGCAGAGTGTTTATGGACTCTACTTTGGCTTGGGAGAGGCGGCGACAGTGGATCGCCTAACAGTGCGCTGGCCTTCGGGTCAGGAGCAGACTTTGGACGGCCCGATCCAGACCAACCAGCGACTCACCCTAGAGGAACCGTAGGGGCGTTTTGCAAAACCGCCCCTACTGGATATCGCGCCTAAAGGCGTGGTGAAGCCCGCTGGCGTGGGAATGACAAAGCCTGCGTAACGTCAGTTCTTAAAAAAGAGCATTCAGCGTGGAAGAACACGGCCAGGACTTGGAGCAGTCTGAACAAAAGGCGCTCTTGGTCCTATTCTTTTTTTCGGGGGTCAGCAGCTTAGTCTATCAGGTCGTGTGGGCGCGGATGCTGACCGTGGTCTTCGGCACCACCCTGCTGGCTACTAGCACCGTACTCAGCGCCTTCATGGCTGGTCTAGCCTTGGGTAGCTATGTTTTGGGGCGGTACATCGATCGCTGCAAACACCCCCTGCGAATTTTTGCCGCGCTAGAAGTCGGCATCGGTCTTTTCGCCCTTCTCTTTCCCACTATTAGTGCGAATTTGGGCAATGCCTACGGTGCTCTAGTGGGATTACAGGGGAACTTCTATCTCTTTTCCCTCGCCCGCTTCGGCCTTTGCTTTGCCTTGCTCCTGATCCCTACGGCGCTAATGGGTGGAACCCTACCAGTCATGGCCAAGTTTGCGGTGCGGCGGCTGGGCAGGTTAGGCGGTCGAGTCGGACAACTCTATGCGGTCAACACACTGGGCGCGGTCGTCGGGGTGTTGGCAGCGACCTTCGGATTGATGGAAGGGTTGGGTCTGCAAGGGACGACGCAAGCCATCGCTGTGGTGAATTTCTTGGTCGCGGGTGCGGCTTGGCTGTGGGGGGGGCAACGAGCCGTCGGCGTCGATGAAGGGGCGATAACAAAGGAAACCGCGCACTCTAACCTCATCCTATGGGGTGTGCTGGCCGGCTTTGCTATCTCCGGTTTTGCCGCCCTAGGCTACGAAGTAGCGTGGATGCGGCTGTTGATGGTGAGTTTCTCCTTCAATTCACACTACGAGTTCAGCATTGTCTTGGTGGCCTTTTTGAGCGGACTGTCCTTGGGGGGATGGCTGGGCAGCCGGCTCCTCACGCGGCGGACAGATTTGCTGTCGATTTTTGTCGGGATCCAGTTTTTGATCGGCGCGTGTGGTGCCCTGTCCGTGCTGGCCTTTGCCCATTTATCCATTCTCGTGGAGCCGATCCAACGGGCGGACTCGTGGTGGATGTCGCGAACCGGCGTGTTTTTTACGGCCGTCGCCATCATGTTGCTGCCGACCGTGGCAATGGGCGTTATCTTTCCGCTGGTCGGCCAAATCTACACGCGACAACTAACGCGTCTGGGACGCGGCATAGGGGACATCGGCGCTGTCAACAGCTTGGGCGCGGTTGGGGGAGCCTTTGTGACCGGGTTTGTGCTAATCCCGCTGCTAGGAACCGAGTGGAGCGTCAAGGTGTTAGCGGCGTTGAATGGCTTGGTTGGCCTAACCCTCGCCTTGATTAGCCAGCAACGCAAGCGGCTGGTCTGGAGCGGGGCGGTGGGTTTGGCACTCCTGCTAGTCCTGGTGCCCTCGGATGTGCTGCGACGCATTGCCGAGCCAGCGGCCGTCAACCGGGAACTGGTATTTTACCAAGAGGGAGCCGAGGGCGTCATCACCGTCGAACAACAAACCGATGGTTTCCGCAAAATGGCACTCAATGGGGGTGGGCAGGTGCCGACCGACTACAGCTCGCTGCAAATTTTTCGTCTCCTGGGCCATTTGCCCCTGCTCCTGCATCCCGACCCGCAAGAGGTGTTGGTCGTTTCCTTGGGCGGCGGGATCGCCTTGGGCGGCGCAGCCCAGTACGAGCCGCGCCGCATCACTTGCGTTGAGTTGGTGCCGGAGGTGATAGACGCGGCCCGGTTGCACTTCGGCGAATTCAATCACCACGTGCTTGAGAATCCGGCTGCGTGGAACATCGAATTGGTTATCGACGACGGCCGCAATTTTCTCCTCTCCAGCCGCGACACCTACCAAATCATTACTGGGGACGCCACCCATCCAACGAGCGCCGATAGCTGGGTGCTCTACACAAAGGAATTTTACGAACTGTGCCGGGCACACCTGAGTACCGACGGGATCATGGCCCAGTGGCTGCCCTTTCACGGCCTGCCGCCAGACGACTACCAGACCATCGTGCGGACCTTTCAGCACGTCTTTCCCCACGCCACCTTGTGGCGCTCGAACAACTATTCGATCATGGTGGGGACCATGCAGCCGCAGGCGATTGATTGGGAGCGGCTCAACGAGAAGATGACACCGCCGCGAGTGCATCGCAGTCTGGAGGGCATTGATCTGGGAAACGCATTTGCGCTCTTGAACACCTTGGTGATGGACGAGGTCGCCCTGCGGCGCTATGTGGGGGAAGGCCCGCTCAACACCGACGACCATCCCTACATCAGCTTTGTCAGCCCAAAGGGCTACAGCAGCGGCTCGTGGGAGGTGTTGGAGCATTTGACTCCATACCGCACCTCGGCTCTGTCACTGCTGACGGCACCCTCTGCTACAGTACGAAAAAAAATAGAGGTCTATTTCAAGGCTGGCGAGTACGCGCTAGAGGGCGATATCATGCGGCTGCAAAACCGCGACCGAGCTGCGGCAAGAGCTTATCAGCGCGCGCTCCAGGTGAATCCCGAGGATAGATCGTCGGCCTATTTCCTCGACCTACTAGCCGAGCAACTTATCCGGCGACCGCCCCAAGACGAATAGGGTCTATGAGTCAACTCGTCGCCAGCGACAAAGGATGGATGCCGTATCGGGCCTTGCTCGTCGGCGCTTTGATGGCCGTGGTGATCAACACGGTTTTTCCCTATGGCCTTCTGGTCATGGGAACTCTCGATTGGACCGGTGATTTCATCGCCCTCAGCGCGATTTTCCTCCTCTTCCTCCTGCTATTGGTCAACATTCCGCTCAAGTGGGTAGGGCGCAAATGGAGCTTATCGGCCCAGGAGCTAGTGGTGATCTACGCCATGATGGTCGCGGCTTCGGCGATTCCCTCCACCGGAGTCACGGCGCAATTGGTCCCCTTTTTGGCCGGAGTCTATTACTATGCCACCCCCGAAAACAACTGGGCCGAACTCCTCCACCCCTATATCCAGCCTTGGCTGGCACCGCAAGACCCGATGGCGGTCAAGTACTTCTACGAAGGGCTGCCCCAAGAGGTAGCCATCCCTTGGGGAGTATGGCTGGTGCCCTTGTTGGCGTGGGCTTCTTTTTTGGGCGCACTCTACTTGATGATGATCGCCCTGTCGGCCCTACTCCACGAACAATGGGCCCGCAATGAGCGCTTGATCTTCCCCCTCGTCCAGTTGCCGCTGTACATGATCCACGAGGACGACAGACCTTCGGCGGTCAATCCCTTTCTCAAGGAACCGCTGATGTGGTTGGGGTTTGCCATTCCCTTCGTCCTCTTGGGGATCAATGCCCTGCACAAGTACTACCCCTTTATTTCCCCCATCGAGTTGTCAACCCAATTGGCCATCTTCCACGATATGCGGGGCGTCTTGTTCAACTTGTGGTTTATCGTCCTCGGCCTGACGTACTTCCTAAGTCTGGAGATCTCCTTTAGTCTGTGGTTTTTCTACTTGCTCAACTTTTTCCAGTTAGGGCTTTTCAATACCCTCGGGTTCAGCATTCCAGAGATCCGGCTGATGCACACCGAAGGGTCCATCGCCACCGCCCAGCAGGCCATTGGGGCGTTGATTGCCCTCGTGGCAGCCAGCTTGTGGACCGCCCGGCGGCACCTCAAAGAAGTGGTCGTCGGAGCGTGGAAAAAGAAGGAACCAGGAGAGGACACAGGACAGGTGCTCTCCTATCGCAAGGCCGTGTGGATCCTGATCGGGGCCTTCCTCTACGCGGTCTTATGGTTGAAAAGCGCGGGATTACCCGTGGGAGCGGCGCTGCTGTTGCTCGTTATCGCTTTTGTGGTATTCATCGGTTTGACGCGGATCGTCGCCGAAGGGGGGATGGGGTATGGCCGGACGCAGATGACGCCGCCAGCCTTTGTGATCAATGCGCTGGGCACGGCACCCATTGGGCCGCGAGGCTTGATGGTGCTCGGGTTTGCCAATGGCTGGGCCGGGGATATCCGCACGACCATGATGGCCGCAGCTTCTAATAGCACCCGGTTGGCCGAGGTAGTAGGGACGCGCCGGCCGCCGCTCTTTTGGGCTTTGCTCATAGCCATTGCCGTGAGTTTGGTCGCCTCGGCTTGGACAGTACTTTCCATCGCCTATACCTACGGCGGGGTCAATCTCCACTACTGGTTTTACAGCATTATGGGCCGCTGGACGTTTAACGATATGGCGACGAACCAACTCAATCCGGTGGCCGCGTGGAACTTCTGGGGCCCGCGTGGCGCGTTCACCGGCTTGGGGGCTGGGCTGATGTTTCTGTTGTTGTACCTGCGCCACCGCTTCTTGTGGTGGCCCATCCACCCAATCGGCCTGCCGGTGGGGGGGACCTACGTGATGTTTTTCGCTTGGTCGAGTATGGCGCTAGGCTGGCTGGCGAAATGGATCGTATTGCGGTACGGCGGAATCACACTCTTTCGCCGCCTGCGGCCCTTCTTCCTCGGCATGGTATTGGGCCAAGTCAGCAGTGCGGGTTTGTGGATGGCAGTAGATCTGATTGCAGGGTGGGATGCCGTGGTGACGCGGTGGTAGGTTGTTTGCTTACTGAGAGTCCCTAACAAGAGGGGCCGTGTCTGCCCTGCCTGTCGGTACGTAGGGCAGACCCGGTCGGCGACAGGCAGGGGTCTGATCCCAATAAGAGAACGCCTGAGGGGACCAGCCTCCCCGAGTTGCACGGCCGCGCTTGTAAGAACCGCGCCCTCGGGTTTTGATGGGAGGCTCTAAGAACTCATGGCAGCATCCTGAAGATATAAGTTCCGAGCATGGGCAGTGAGTGACACCGCATCGAGGCCGCCGAGGCGGAGAGCAAATTTAGCCCGCTCGTCGCCCGCCATAATAAAAAATTCGGGATGGCTTTTGACGATTTTGCTCACTGTTTTAGGAGAGATTTTGAGATCTCTTGCGATGCCCCCCGGTGTCCGCCATCCTCCCTGGGCGCGATAGAGCACTCTGACAATGTCCTCTATCGTCCCTCGTTTACTCAGATCCATTTTCTTCCTCCTCTGACTGTGGCCGCTGGTCAATATAACCAGCTACGATGTCAATAACAGCATCTCTAAACATGTCACTTTCAAGGAGATTTCGCATTTCTTCATTGCGATTCAAATTTTCATCAACTTTATCCATTAAGTTCAAAGGATATTTGACAGTAATCCATGCAACGAGGCCAACAACAGCCAAAAATAGAAAGGCCATAACGAGAATCATATAGAACTGCTGCGTGGCGTCAAGTTTAGATTTAACGACTGTAATTCCAATGATTCCTTCAATGACCAGAAGTGCTAAGGCAAAAAATACTAGGGGTGTAGTGACCTGTCCCAGAATGCCTCTATATTCTCTGATTGGATTAGTGCCGTCTGGCATTCAGGTTTCCTTTGCGTTCACAAGGTGGAAGAAAGATCGCCATCTCTTAGCTTTAACAATAGCCAGCATTCTATAAAAGTCTCTACCAAAAAGAAGACAGCAGGACCGTCTCTATCAAGGGGCCCCACTGAGTCCCCTCATGGGATGGGAGGGAGAACCCGTCAACCGCGCCGCCAACGGAATCCCCTATCCATCGGTAAGCACGGGATGCTTACTCGCCTGTCAACTCATTTCGTTAGGATCTCAAGTTCCCGTCGGCAATCTTCAGAGGCTTTTAACAAGAGGGAATTTCTCCAAGGGTTGTCTAGAACATAGCCCTTTGATCGCGTACGCCAAGAATTGCCACGATCAAGCCAGTCATACTACTCAGCCGTCTCCTGCAAAGCAGCAGGCTCGCGCACAGTCAGCACCTGATTGGCCGCCACATCGCGCAGCGTCTGAACTGTGCCGCTAGGCCAGTAGAGGACGACGCTTTCGACACTGGAGGCAGAGCCCAAGCCAAAGTGTACCTTGAGATCGCTGTGAGAGAGAAAGCTGGTGCCACTGCGCACCTCGGCGATCTGGCGTTTACCTTGGGCGCTTATTTCGATCCGGGTGCCGATTCCGTCGCGGTTGCTGCGGGTGCCTACGGTGGCGATTTGCAAGTAGTTGCCCTCGTTACCGCCATCGTTGCGCAGGAGATTGGGCGTGCTGTTGAGATTTAAGATGAAGAGGTCGATATCGCCGTCGCGGTCGTAGTCGGCAAAGCTGGCACCTCGGCTCACCTCGACTAAGGCAAAGCCCGGCCCGGCGCGTTCGGAGACTTCGGCAAAGGTGCCGTCGCCCAAGTTTTGGTAGAGGAAGTTAGGCTCGGCATAGCTGCTGTTGGTGTGGGGCAAGTCGGCTTGGGGATAGGTGTGGCCATTGGCCGCAAAGAGGTCTTGGTCGCCGTCGTTGTCAAAGTCGAAAAACCCCGTGCCCCATCCCACCTCGGGAGTGCCCCGCGCCGCAACGCGAGATACAAAGGATACGTCGAGAAAAAATCCCCCGCCCTGATTTTTGTACAGGGTATTGTACTCGCCTTCAAAGTTGGTGACAAAGATATCGAAGTACCCATCGTTGTCGTAATCGCCGACCGCCGCGCCCATGCACCCCTGTTCGGTGCCGTCGCCGCTATAGGCCACGCCCGCGCTGAGGCCCTCATCTACAAAGGTGCCGTCGCCTTGATTCTGGTACAGATTGTTGGGAGCCGAGTCGTTGGCGACGAAAATATCGGGCCAGCTATCGCGGTCGAAATCGCCGAAGACAACGCCGTACCCATAGTACTTTGCGCCAGCAATACCGGCTTCCTCGCTGCGGTCGGCCAAGGTGCCGTCACCATTGTTGCGGTAGAATACATCGCCAGCGGGGAGCAAACCGCGCGGACCGCAAAAAATATCGACGTTCTTCCATACGCAGGGGACCGTAGAAGTATAGTCCCGCGAAAAGTCGATATAATTGGCCACGTACAGATCGACATAGCCGTCTAAATCGGCATCGCCGAAAGCGCAGCCGACGCCCCATCTTTCGTCTCCGACGCCCGCTTTTTCAGTAACATCCTCAAACGTGCCATCGCCCCGATTTTGGTAGAAGGTATTGCGGCCGAAATTGGTCACATACAGGTCCAGATCGCCATCGTTGTCGTAGTCCGCAGCAGCACATCCCATGGACCAACTCGTGTCGCCCACCCCAGCGGCGGTAGTGACATCGACAAAGCGATCCCCCTCGTTGCGGTAGAGGCGATTGGTCGGCTCCTGGCCTGTTGGAAAGCCTTCAAAGCGGGAGCCATTGGCCACGTATAAATCGACATCGCCGTCGCTGTCGTAGTCGAAAAAGGCCGTGCCCCCCACAGCGGTTTCAACGATGTATTCTTGGGTGCTGCCCGAGACGTTCTGGGCCGTGATGCCGAGTGCGGCGGCTTGGTCGGTAAACTGAGTACGCAGGGGTTGGGCTGCTAGGAGAGCCGTACACAGGAGGATGAAGACCCCGCTTACCAGCGCGTGCATCGCTTTTGCTGTGGGGTCAAAGACGAGAGCAGTATAGCCGTCATATAGCAATCCTAAATGATTGAACGATTCGAACTGCGGCTCGTCTTGTCTCTACTATTCTGCGTCCATCTGCGTCCATCTGCGGATTATCTTGTAAGTGATGTAGAATTGCTATAGCTAGGGAGCGGGAATCTTTTCAGCAAAAAACTGGAGATCGAAATAGTTCAAAGACCCATCGTCCACTTCCACGGTGGGTTGTAGAGCATCGCCCCGGTACTGGGTGAGAAAAATATAGGACTTGTACCCCCGGTCTGAAAGACGTTGCAACAGGCGCTCGTAGTGTCCGGGGGTGGCAACGTAAAAGAAAGGTCTTTGGTAAAATTCACTACAGAGGGCATGGGGAACCCAGCGCTGGTTGGTGATGACGACCTCTTCGCTGCGCTGGCGCATTTCACTATGGAGGCGATAGGAGAACTCTTTCTTCTCCGCGAGAACAGAAATTCCATACACTTGGGCGGCAAAGCTAAGCAATAGAACAGCACCCACCGCGAGGACGCCTGTGCTGAAGTAGGACCGCTGGCGTTCTAGCCAGTCAATCGCGTTTCCAGCCGCTAAGACCGCGAAGAGCGGGTAGAGCATCAGAAAGTAGCGATTGCCCCAGTGGATGCCCATGGAACCCACCTTGGGCGCGGCCAAGGCGTAGAGTGCGGCAAAGCTCAAGGCGACCAACCAAATCCAGCGTCTAAACGGCGCGTCGGAATCGGCCGAACGCAAGAAGGCTAGGGCTACAAAGGGAGCCGATGCAAAGAAAGCGTTGGACGATTTGAGCATGTAGTCGATGGGGCTCGCAAAGAAGAAATAGCCCCCAAGAGATAAACCGGCACTTATCAGGGCCACCACGCTATACGCGGGCACGGCCTTTTGCAAAGCCGGGGGAGCGAAGCGCGGGCTGAGTACAAATGCGAGGACGAACGGCAGGGCGAGGACAAGAGATAGCGAGGGGATCGGATTGGACGCTATGAACAGGTTGTAAAACACCCGCGGCCGCGCCGCGAGATGGTGGACCCAGTCGGCGGCAATAGCTAGGTGCGTATTCAAATGGTAACCAAAGGGATGGCCGATGGTCAGCCATTGGAAGAGCCAGAGCGGCAGGAGGGAAACCAAGAGAATCAGCGCCGACGAGACGAGGATTTTCAATCTGCCTGCGCTGGCATAATAGGCGGTACATAGGGCCAGTACTAGGCAAAGCAAATAGAACTCGTCTCTGAAATAGACCGATAATCCGGCGGCAGCCATGCCCAAGAATAGGTGCCTGGGAACAGAGTCTGCGAGGAACTGCAACAGATAGCGCACACTCCAAATCCCCAAGCAAATCGCCGGGGTGTGTTCCCAGAAAACGAGACTGTAGAAGAACACTGGCGTGCAGAGTCCGGCGGTGAGGACGGCGACATGCGCGACTGCGATTTGCGGAGATAATAAACGCGCCAGTTGGGCCAAGCCGGCCAGCATGGCCAACGAGGAGAGTGCTGGTAACAGATAAAGACCCCAATAGCCTAAATAGGCAAAGAACAGGGCTGAGATAAGGGCAAAGACCGGTGAGAAGACGGAATAGAGTTTGCCGGACTCGACGCGCGTGAAATAATAGGGCAGGGGATTATAGACGAAGTCTGGATCGACGACCTGCCCCGGCCAAGGAATGGAAAAGTCTGTGTAGCGGCTGTTAGCTAAGGCTTGGACTTGGAGGAATTTGTTGGCGTTATCGGTAATCCAAAAGCCGCGTTTTTCGAGGACGCAAAGGACGGCTACATAGCATACTGCGATGGCGAGCAGAGAGCACAGGATCGATCTGCCGGGATGGAATCGGCGCAAGAAGACGACCATGTATGGAATGCAGCGGAATTTAGCGGTGCGGCTTACGGCACACTAGCCGACAAATTGTCGAAGACGATAAACTGATGCTCGGCCAATCCGAGTCGCTCGGCCAGTTCATAACCAGCGTTCATGGGCAGCGAGGGGTTCAATTCCACAATCATCAAGTCCCGCTCCCCAGTGCCGATCCGGCCCAACTGGGCCAGTCCATCCAAGTTGCTCAGCAGGGCATTGCCGCCAATGTAGAGGCTTTTACCTACTTGCCTGAGATTATCCAACCCATCCAAGTTTTGCAAGACTTGGTTGCGGTTTATGCTCAGCGCACCTCCGACCTCCGCCAGAGCGTTCAACCCTTCCAAGCTCTCGAGGACGGGATGCTCATCAATGGCCAACCCACCCTTAATAGTCGCAATCCCGTTCAATCCCCGCAGGTCTTTGAGCGCACCATTGAATATGAGCAGCAAATCCCCCTCTACCACTGAGAGGCTGCCCAACCCCTTTAGATCTCGCAGGGCCTTATTATCCCTGATTTTGATGCTACCCCCCACGTGAGTCAGCCCGCTCAGACCATCTATGTTAATCAACTCGGTCGTGGCATCGACGAAGAGATGGCCATCGACGCGCCTGAGCGCTTTGAGCCCATCCAGATCCCGCAGCGAAAAATTGCAGCTAATCTCGAAATTCCCCCCCACGCGTTCTAGCTGTTCTAGCCCTTGCAGCACAATCAATCCATTGGAGAGAATATGGAAATTCCCCTCTACATAGCCGAGATTGTGCAGCCCCTTCAGGTCGGTCAGTGTCCCATTGTTGCGAATGACTAAATCTCCCTCTACTCCGACCAGATTGCGTAGCGGCCCCATACTACTCAAATACGCATCCTCTAATAAAAAATCCCCCTGCACCACAAAAGCTCTCTTCTGCGCCCCCGCCCAAGCCTCTAACTCCTCCTGAGACTCAATAACTATCGCCTCAGTCCCACCAACGGCCAGCGGCCCTTCAGACTCTCCCTCACAGCCGACCCAAAGGGCGACACCCAAGACAGACGCTGCAAAACCCCATCTCCAACTAGCCATACTCACCCCCCCTGCACGTCTTCCTCCTCCTGCATTTTCAACAAGTTACTCTCGAAAATCTCGACCGAGTACTTCTCGTGTAACTCGCGCATATACTGCACGTACGCCTTTTGCGAACGTGCAATTTTCACATAAGCCCGCGCCCGCCGCTCCGAAAAAACATGGTAGGGCTTCTTGGGGGCCGGTTGCTTCTCCATCACCTTGAATACCGAATACCCTCCTCTCACCTTTATCGGTCCCCCGACATCCCCCACCTGCAGATCTTTGGCTACTTTGTAGATATCTTGGTACAACCCAATCGGACTCAAGACCAACTGCCCCTCGTGGTGCGCCCGCTCCTTGCGAATCGTATAGTCCCTAGCCAACTGCATCGCGTCGGCACCTCCCGTCAACTCCTCTTTCAGGCTGTGGGCTTGCTCCTTAAAGGCCACCAGAATCTCGGTCGCGACAATGTTTTCAAAGCCCTGAAACTTCTCGGGATTTTGATCGTAAAAGGCGCGCGCCTCTTCATCGGTGATCGGTGGCAGCCGCTCCTCAACCTCGCGCTTTCTCAACGCGCTCACCAGCATATCGCCGCGCTTGTTGGCCACCACCTTGAGGATCATCTGGTGTTTATCCAGCCCCTTGTTGCGTGCCTCTGCCAGAAACATCCGATTGGGGATGGCCGAATCCTGTAGATAATCGACGATCCAGTCTCGCTCGTAATCGCGCGAATACCCCTCTGCTTTCTCCGGTATGCTCAGCACGAGATCGTCAATGGTGATCGCGCCGCCGTTGTACCGGCACAAAACCTCTTTCCCCTCTTCGGGCGACGCCACCCGTTCTTCAGGCGACAGCGCTAGGCGCATCAGCACGTGGTCTATCTTGTCGTAGTGAATGTGCGGCGCGTACTTATCGCTGAGCGAATCGCGCAGGACTTGGGTGCGCTGTAGGCGCTTTTGGGCGAAGACCTCCTCCTTGACGAATCGGGCTACCTCCCGAAAGGTGACCGGAGCGTCGTCTAAAACCTTGGCAATCACGTAGCGCTGCGGGTCGCCGCCCCACGGCAACGGCTCGGAAACCTCGCCGACCTGCATGGAAAATATACTCCGGAGCGGTGGGGCTACATCGTCAATCGTATAGTACTTTTTTACATCCCCGCCCTGGTCCCGCGTCGCCTCGTAGAGCGAGTGCTCTCTGGCCAGTTGGCGGAAATCAGCGCCAGTCTCAAGTTCGTCGAGCAGGTCAAGGGCCTCGTCTCGGGTCGCTACCAAAATACCCGCATAGCGCAGTGCGCGATCCCGATGCGAATCCCGGTAGTGCTGCATCAGTTCCTCTTCGACAATGGAAATCCGCTGATCAATTTCGATACTTCTGTAGAGCCTGACGGTCTGCTCTTGGGCGAACTGCTCGAGCTTGTGTTTAAACTCCCGTTCATCGCCAATGCCAGCTCGTTCCGCTTCGGCGAGCAATAGTTTCTTGTCGATCAGTCCATTGAGCAAAATCCGGTCGGCCTCGACGCCGGTCTTGCCCATCTGGTAGGCTTTGGGAACATTCGCGGCATAGGCCCTGAATTCGCTGACGGCAATGGGTTGGTCTGCTATCTGGGCGAGCACTAGATCGTCTTGGGCCATACAGGGAAGCCAGAGTCCTAGGATGCAAACGCCTGAGCGCACTATTCCATTCTTCATAAATCTAAAACCATAGTTGTAGGGTTAATAAACCAGCAGCACGACCGCGACTTCGACATCCTTGGCCTTGTCCGAATCCACTTCAAGACGCAAGAGATAGAGTCCAGGGAGTAGCAGGTTGCCCGCATCATCTACTCCCTCCCAAGTAGCCGAAAACCGGCCACTAGCCGCCGTACTATGAGCCACCTCGCATCGCTTCACTCCCGCCAGATCGTAGAGGTCAATCGTCACGGGCACATCGCCGCTGAGGTTTACCAGATCGTATTCAATCTGTAGCACATCGTTGACGCCATCCCCGTTGGGGGTGAAGAGCGGGGGCGAAAGCCACAATGCCTTGACCGCCGGATTGGCCACCGTACTCAACCCGACGCTCAGGGTATTGCTCTCGGCCAGATCATCGGCGTTTCCCGCAGTGATGCGCTGGCGCACTTCATGGGGGAGTTGGCTATCGAAGACCCGGCCCGAAAACACCGTGCCCACCTGAAAGACCTCGGCCTGAAATTCGACCTCGACCAGCTCGCCCGTGCGGTTGAGATCAATTCGCGGGACTTGTACCACAAAGCTCTGCGCGTCCCTTTCCGCGATGGTAAAATCCTGTTCTTCGCCGCCGATGTACACTGCGTCAATGCTCGTAACTTCTATGGGGGTGTCGATCTCAATGCTGTCGAAACCGAGATCATTCTGCTCTAAGTTGGGCAGGATTTTGTAGGTGAATTGGACGACCTCGCCCACCTCGACTTGGTGCGGCACGATCTCGGCCAGCACTTGGCTGGCCACCGGGGGTTGGGAGACATTAAACTGCAAGTACTCCATGCGTCCGGCCGCAAGGGCCCGCTCCGAGAGGAAATCCGCCTTGAACTGCAAGTAGCGCCGAGGCCGCAAACCCACCAATTCGGAATGCCCCCTGTCGAAATCGAGCGGCGGCGTCCAGAACTCCCAGCTTTCGTTGTCCGGGCTGATCCCGGCTTTCTCGCCTGCCTCCAGTCTGTTATAGCGGTCCAGCGTGAGCGGTTCGCCGCTGGTTGCAAAGCGGGAGCGCTCATCGCCTCTGAACGTAAAGCGCCAGTAGAAATTGGGATCTGTGTCGTCGCCGCTGCGCATACTCAGATTGACCGTTGCGCCCTGATCCCGGCTACCCGACCAAGTCAATTCGCCCAAGCTAGAAGCCATACCCAAATCAATGACATTGGATACATAGCTGGCCTGTGAAGCAAAGCCGTCCCCAAAGATCTCAAATTCAGCGATCTCCCAATTGCCAACGGGTGCCTTAAAAAGAATTTCGGCAATGGGCCGGTCGGGCAGTTCCAAATCGAGAAAAGGTTCCAAATTATTGGCGACCGAGAACACGACATCGTAATCGAGAAAAGCCCCGCGCCAATGGTATTGCCCTTCTCGGGTCCCCTTTTTGCGCGAATCGCCGTCGTTGGTTCCTATCTCGAACACCTCGATGAAGCGCTGGTGAGCAAAGCGCTCCGTGGTGGAAATTTTGATGCGCCGAATGGGAAACAGTCCGTTCAACTCAAACCAGATGCCCTTCTTGCACGGCGAACAGTCGGCCGACTGGCTGCGGCCACTGCCCAAATAAGCAGTGGTCAGATCGCCGTCCATCAAGAAGTCTAAGAGGGCTTCCGATTGCCAACCGTAGGAATTGTTCGAGCGTATGCCGCCGCCCCGTTCCCGAATCAGCGGCGTCAGATTGACGGTGGGGTCTAGGCGCTGAGGCTCAATAGAATTCGCGACCTCCAAGAGGTCTATCCTACCGAGCTGTTTTTCGTCCACATCAGCCCAAGACAACTGGATAAATTCAAAGTCCCCATCCACTTCCGGCGGCGGCAATTCCTCCCCGCCAATGCGATACACGGTGAGCGCCTCGACTTCAGCTAGCCCATAGCAAAAGCTCCCTACTAGCACAGCCGACAAAAGTCGCAGCAATTTCCCTCTCATTATCTACCTCCTGCTCCGGTAGATGATCCAGATAGTAAATACAAAGAAGGGGAGGAATAGAATTCCCCCCCTTCTTTATGAGGCGCTTATGCGGCGCAAGAACCGCTTACTTGCCGAATGAAGCCTTGATCTGGCCCCAAGTGTTGTCTTCAACGGCTGTGGGCGCGATACCTTCAAAGGCGGACTCGTCAACGCCCAGCATCACCCAGTCGGCCAAGAAATCAGCGTCGCCGAAGGACTCGACATTGGGACTGAGAGCCCAGCGCGAATGGCAGTTACAGTCGTCGGCGAGCTCGGCATCGGTATCGAAGACGTGCCCTGTAAGGCCGATGATCTGGTCCTGCTCGAAGTCGTGCAGGACGCTTCCGTTGGGATCTTCCCAGTTGAAGTCGTCCCAATAGACGCTCCACCATTCGGCCCGTTGGCGCATCTCCTCAAAGGAATTGGGAGCCGTGCCGCTAAACCAATAGGCGTGGTCCGAGTACGGCGGCGCGTCGTACCAAGTAGCTTGGGTCATCCAAAACCAGTTCCACTCTCCCTCGCGGGCTTGGCCATTATCGAACCAATAGTGGCTGATTTGGGCATGGCGACCGCGCTGGCGTGCCTTCTCTTCATCGGTTTGGCCTTCCAGATCCCAGAAGGAGCCGCCCGAGTGGTCGGCATCTACGGTCGTTTCGACCGACTCGTTGCCCAACTGGTACTTGTCGTCGAAGCGCTCGTAGGCCCAATAAATGCGGTTGGTTTCCTCGTTCCAAGTGGGAATCCAGCGGAAGGAAATCGAGGACACGTCCAGGTCGCCGGTATAGATCCACGTCCGGGCCGTGCTCTGTACGACGCTCTGCTCGGTGATCCAAAATTCCTCGGGAATGATATCCCATTCGCTCAGATCGGCATCTAAGACCGGCAGGTGCGTCTCGGGCCATTGCCACACCGCGCCAATAAAATCGGGCGGATCGTGGGCTTGGGCTTCAGTGCTCAGGCCGAGCAAAAGCACCGGGGTAAATAAAACAGATAAAACTTTCTTCAAAGCGAACCTCCTTCTTAGAGGTGTGAGGTTTTGGTTTGACAGGCTAGGTGCGTGATTTATCCGCTCTAATTAACAAAAACAACTTATAAGGTCAAGCAAAAATCACTTTAAGCCGGCGATAATCGACAGAAAGCTCAAGCCCGAGGTTTCGATCTCTCGGCTCCGGTCAACTACCTCTATCGAGCGGCGGTCGAGGCGGATGCCCACCTGAGTGGTTAGCTCGTAGCCTAGATATTGGCTGATATTGGTTAGTTGTAACGCCAAAACCGAACCGCGAAAATCCCCAGTGAAAAGCCCGGTTGACAGTCCATCTTCCCTTTCTTCGAGGTCGAAGAAAGAGCGCTGCTCCAAGCCGAACTCGAACTCAGAGGTCTCAAACACTGGAACGCTGCCGACAAAGAAGAAAATGCCGTCCCAAGAACGCCGCGTGTCGAATGCTCGGCTAAAGGGCACCTCGCGCAGGAATTCGCTCTTGAGTTTGGGCCTGAAACTCAGCGACCGCCAGTAAAAGACGTATTCTATCTTATTGATCAGCCCGACAAAGCCCGAGGTCCGTCGCCCGTTGCGCCCCTCAGGGCCTAGCGGGTCAAAGGCCCCTCCCGAATCGCCAGCCTCGTCCGGTGCGTCGCGCAAAAATTCGCGCTGCCGCCAGGTCTCCCATTTGAAGCGATGCAGGGTCCGCCACAAACGCGGGCTAGCGTATTCCCAGTCGGCGTAAAAAGTGTTGATCCAAGTGTCCTCCGCAGCCAAGGGATCTAATACCGGCACATTGCTGCCTGCCGACTCGGACGCCGCGCCGAATGTGCTTCTAGGAATGATCCACTGGACCAAATGGTCGGCGATCGCGTCTTCGGCCTTCTTAACCATGTCGAAAATCCGCAGACGACCCCACCGCGACCCGCTCTGCTCCAAGGTGAACATTCCATAGCTAGTCAGGTTGCGGCGGTCGCTCGCCAAGCGGATTTGCCGCAACTGACCCACCCGTAGCTGGATACCCGGTGCCACCTCAAGCCCGCCGAAGACGTTGTAACCCCAGTGGTCCCGCTTGTAGGGATAGTCCGGCTCTTGGTCGTTCTCAAAGCGCTCTACCCACCCATTGTTGTTGAGATCAATGCCGAAGAGAAATTCTGGGCGATCCGCGGCATAGCGCAAAAACGGTTCGTCGTAGTCGGGAAAAAAATTCACTCGATCGATGGTGCTATTCTGGTTGAAATCCGATATGAAGTCGCGATTCTCGTCATATCCGGGGAAAACCGCCGGGTCGGCTACGCCGCGCACCTCGATTTCGCTGCGGCGCTCGGTGGGGACATAGCTACCTTCTCCCACCCGCAGCCAGTCGGGCTGTCGGTCGTTGTCGTCGTTGTCATCGACAAACTCGTAGTGCAGGTTGACGGCCTCGGGAGCGTAGTCCGATACCCCGTCTCGATTTACAGTCAGGACGCTGGTGCGGTATCCATCTTCCATACCAAATCCCTCGCCCCTAACGCTCCAAGGACCCTCCTCGAAGGCCAAATTGACCAACCAGCCTACTTCATGGCGATTCCCCGCGATGCCGTTGATCGCACGGTGGGAATCGCGCCCTATGCTGGGGTATTTTCGGTACTGGGTATTGAGGTTTATTTCTCCGTAAAAATCAAAGCCATAAAAATCCCGCACCTCGGCCGTCAGACCGACGAGTTGATTGGCCGTAGGCAGCCCATAGTCGAAGACGACCTCGCGCTGGTTCAGTTGGTTCTTGATATTGCCATCGGCCCGCGCCACCGGTAAAAATTGAGGCACGTTAAATTCGTCCGTCTGCCTATTGGAACTAACCTCGACGCGATAGTCGTTGGCTAGCACGAGGCGAAAGCGCACGTCTCGAATGGCGCTAATCGCAGCTTCAGCTTCAGATAAGGTGAGATCTAGGTGTTGCTGGAAGAGCGCACGCAAAGTTCCCTCTTCTCCCGCCGTTTCCCTAGGGGCCAAGGGATATTGTAAAACGATCTGGTCTGCGCCATCAGCCGTTAGAAATCCCCGATCTCGCCTCCCCCCCTCAATGGTCGGTCTAAAGCCGATACTGCTGCTGAGGACGACCGTATCCCGCTCCACGTGAACTAGCTGGTCCTGAACCATCTCCTGACGGCTCAGGGTAGTGCGAATCTCGATCTCCTCGCTAACCAAGACGGCACCGCCCTCGCCGTCTTCTGGCGAGTCGTCCGAGAGTCGCACCAAGATCAGGTCAACCCGCTGGGCCAGTTGCCCCGCCGTCAGGGCACCCTTGAACACATTCCCCTGGAAGCTCTCGTTGCTGCCGGTGTTGTTGTGGCTGTTGACGAAGTTCATCCCCAACGTAAAAGAATCGCTCAAATCGGCTTCGATCCGGCCCGCTGTGAGGTTAGTCGCGTACTGGAAGCGCGCAGTGCCCCCCGACAGGAGCGGAAACGAGATCCGCGAAAAAAGCCCGGTGGCGCGAAAGCGGTCTGAGGCAAAATCGGTTACTACCCCGTTGAACCCCGCCTTGCGGAAAGTCATCGGCGTTAGGGTCGTCCATATCTCGTCTCCGATCATCACCGAATAGCGGTACTGGCCCTTGGAGTCCCCAGATATGACCAAGCGGCTAAACCAGTTGTTGTACTGGCCACCTTTCCTGATGGATGAACTCTCGGCGATCAGTGGTTTTGTCTGACGCCAGTCGTACACCAGCCAGCCTCGCGTAATGAGGCGCCCGAAAGGATCGTAGAAGAGATCTCCCTCTGACGCGGGGTTGATATAGCGCCTGTGGGCTTGGCGGGCGTAATTGGTGTACTCCCACTGATTGCGGCCAAGTTCGCCAAACAGGGGGGCCGGTATGTACCAGCGCTGCACAGTCGGGTCCAGCGCCTCCATATAAGTAGTTACGCCGGGCACGTGGTAAATGACGCGGTCTCCCACCCGATCCCCTAGACGCCCCCCATAGTCAACTTGGGCAGCGGCTACTCCCCACAGACCCAACCCGGCGAGGACAGCCAATGTGATGTAACGCGCTCTCATCCTTACAGTCCGGCGTAGATGGTGATGAAGCTAGTGGTCTCGGTCCGGCCTTTGGTGAGCTTGTCGAAGACCCGGGGTTCTACCTCCTGTACCAACTCGGTGAAGGTGCGGCCGATACGCAGACCAAGTTGCATCGTCAGCTTGTAGCCCAAATAGTTTGAGTTATTGGTTAGCTGCACCGCAAAAACCGCAGAGCGCAGATCGCCAGTCTCTTCGGCGATGCCCTGCCCGACCATATCCTCTTCCTGCTGTACCAGTTCGTTGAACTGGGCCAACTCCACCCCGAAGTCAATTACGCTGCTGTTGAGTAGAGGCACTTGGGCCAAAAGCGAGGCAATCCCAGTCCATTGTTTTAAGTCTTCTTCGGCTAGCACAAAGGCGTCTTGACGGAAGTACTCACTTTTGAGCCTAGGCTGTAGGAGGAAGCGACCTAGGTGCAGCTTGTACTCGAATTTGTTGATCAAGCCCAAGAGGGAGGACGAACCGGCCAGTATCCGGCCGTCGAGGTCGCGAGCCTCCTCTTGGGCTTGGCTGTAGTGCTCGTATTTGAGTTTGTTGACGATCTCGAAATTGGCAATGGCGGTGTAGTCCACCCCCAACCACGCGGTATTGATATAGGTATCGGGGAAGAACAGCATATCCGCTACCAGCGGTGGCGTGGGCGCGTCGAGGAAGGGCAGCGGTGCCCGCCGGTCATCGGGAATGGTGTCCGCGACCCGCTTGAGCATATCGAAGACCCGCACCCGGCCCAAACCAGGGTAGTCCTTGTCGAGAGTGAACATGGCATACGAGGTTTGGTTGTCCCGATCGTCCGAGAGCATGCGCTCGTCGAGCCGCCCTACCAGCAAGCGCGCCTCGGGGAGGAGGTGAACCCCAAAAAAGACGTTGTACCCGCGCCGGTCGGGCTTGTAGGGATAGTCGGCCAAGTCGTCGTCCTCAAAGCGGTCGATCCAGCCGTTGTTGTTGAGGTCAATGCCAAAGAGCAGTTCGGGCCGATCGACGTGATAGCGCAGAAATGGCTCTTCGTAGTCGGGAATGGAGTTGGGTACTGAGCGGTTGTCGTTCTGGTTGAAGTCCGAAATGAAATCGAGGTTCTCGTCCCAGCCGGGGAACACCTCCCGGTCATTGGCCTGCGAGCCTACCCTTGCCCAATCGGGCTGGCGGTCTTGGTCGTCATTGTCGGCGACAAATTCGTAAACCGAGCGTATGGGATCGTCGTAGTAAACGTCCCCTTGGGGCAGGGAGACAAAAGCCGAGGTCGAATAGTCGGCATCCACCGAGTAGGCTTCGCCATAAGTAAAAAACGGGTAGGCTTCTTTGGACAAATTGAAGATAGCGGCCTGCCCGCTCTCCGCAGAGACCTCGTGCCCTTCGTTGGCGTTGAACAGGGCGGCATTCGGGTACTGGAAATAGCGCAGGTTGTTGTTCCATTCGCCGTAGAAATCAAAGCCCCACACGTTCTTGCCCTCAATGGTAAATCCGGCGAGCATGTTGGCCGAGGGCAAGCCGTAGTTAAAAAGAACCCGCTGGGCGTTGGATATATCCCTTATATTGCCAGAGGCCCGACTTATCTCGATGAGCACCGGCTCGGCTTCTTCAATGACTTGGTTGGTCAGCGGCGGCGGCGGCACTGGGCGCGTGCCCGTCTGCAGATTAGACCACATTTCGACCTTGAAGTCGTTAGCTAGCACATAGTCGAACTCCACCTCGACTATGGTGGTTAAATCCGGCCCCACATACGCCGGGTCCGTAAAGTCGTAATTGAGGATGATTCGCTCGGTGCCGTCGGCGGCCAAAAAGCCAGTGCGCGGAAAGCCGCCGAACACGGTCGGCCACTCCGCTCCTTCGCGCACCACCTCGTCCAACGTCAAGACCGTCTCTAGACCCGTTTCGAAATCGCGGCTCTTGATGCGTATATCGTGGCTGAAAAGGGCCGCGCCACCGGCCTCGTCCTCGGGGCTATCATCGCTGAGGACGATAGCTATGGCCGTAACCGGCGTACTGGTCTGGCCCGAGGTGAGGTTCCCCGCTAGGAGATTGCCTTCAAACATGTCCAAGGCAGTATTGGCGTTGTGGGCGTTGACCACAGTCCCGCCCACCGTAATAAAGTCGCCTACCTGAGCGAGAGCTCGGCCACCGAACAAGGAGGTCGAATTGGATTGCCGTCTAGGATTGATAGTCACGCCCACCGCCGGATCATTGATCCGCGAGGCCAGCACAGTGGCGGCGTATTTGTCCGAGGCGAAGTCGATCTGGACTCCGTTGAAATTCGGCTTGGAAAAGGTCATCGGCGTAAGGGTGGTGCGGATCGCGTTGCCCACGGTAATGGCGTAGGAATACTGGCCCCTAGAGTCGCCGCTTACGGTCACCGAACTGAAGAACTGCTCGAATTGGCGGCCCTTAAAAATACCGCTGCCCAGCTCTTGGGGCTGGTCTTGGCGCCAGTCGTACACCAGCCAGCCGCGGTTGATATAGTTGCCGAAAAAGTCGTAGAAGTAGTCGCCCTCTAAGTTGGTGTTGATATAGCGCTGGTACTGGTCGCGGGCGTAGTTGGAGTACTCCCACTGGCGCCACCTGAACTCGTAGTAGAGTTCTTGGGGAACGTACCACCTCTGGACGGCGGGATCGAGGGCTCCAAAGAGCACGCCTGGCCCCCGAGGCTCAAAACTGACTTCGCCGCCGCGCTGAATCCCTAGTCGAGTGCCGTAGTTTTGGGCGTGGAGCACGGTTTGGAACGCGACTAACAGTGCCAGCCCAATCGTTAAAATCGCTCCGCGGACATTCAATGCCACACCCTCCCAATTCTGCATGGTAAAAATCCATCGCGAGGAGTTTTCCCTCGCCCGGTATCAATACGCTACCCCAACAACCCCCACCTGCTGCTCTTCTCCGGTCCCCGCATCCAAGGCAACAGAAAATATGTAGTGTCCTGGGGGGACCGCGTTGTTCTCATCGTCGCGCCCGTCCCAAAAACGGGGGAATCGACCGCTCATATCCAAGCCCTCGTACAGATTGCGGATCAGCCGGCCACTCAAATCGTAGATCCCAAGCCGCACCCGAGTTGGGTGGGCTATATTGGTTATATCGTAGGTAATGGCCGCCCGCTCGTTGACCCCATCGCCATTGGGGGTAAAAACGCTGGGGACGGCCGCTACATTCACTAGCAATTCGTCGGTGATTGGCACATTGACAAACAGGTTTTCTGGATCGAGGGCACCCACGGCTCTGCGGTCGGGATCATCCATGCCCTCTCGACTCAAATCCGCGGCATTACCGGCCAACACCACTTGACCCAAAGCCTCATTGTCGGCGTTGAGCGCACGCCCGGCAAAGCGAGTTCCTAGGCGCAGGACTGTATTCTCAAACTCTAAAGTCAAAAGTGCTCCATCCTCCTCAATCCGCGGGAAGGCCATGACCAAGGCGTCGTCGCGCACAGCTACCACGCTAAAGCCATTCTGCTCGACCGGGAGCGTCGCCAGAGACAAGCCGGAAAAATCCGCCGTTGCTGCCGTGCCATCGGGCCGGCGTATTTCCACTTGGCCAATCGACTCGGTGCGCAGCGGTGTGCTGATTTCAAAGCGGTCAAAGCCCGCATTCTGGGGAGAGGATTTGACCAAGACGCCATACGTGAAGCGGGTAGCTTGGCCTAAAATAGCGGTGCGGGGCAAAATCTCGGCGATGAGGGAGTCGGCGAAGACGGGCTGGAAAACATCCCAAGCCACTCCGCCGATGCCAGTAGCCGCATCGACGTCGGCATTGAAAAATTCGATCATAACTTGAAAATAGCGCCGCGGGCTAGGCGATACGATCAGCGTCCCTGCTCCCTGCACCTGAAGCTGGTCTGGGGCGACAATGCCCTCGGGCGAATAGGGGGGAGACCAAGGGCTCCAATTGGCGAGGTCTTCGCGAATCACCGATTTTTGGTCGCTCGCTAACTTGTTGTAGTCCGCTTGGCCAAGAGTGATCTGGGCTCGCTGTTCAAAAGGCAATTGGCCAAAGGTCAAAAGCGCCTCGCGCCCGTCCATCTCTTCGTTGTCGAGGACGTTGGCGACCAAGTTCTCGAGTTCGCTGTCTTCTACATCTTCGGCTCTCTTCCAAGGCGCGTCGATCGGGATATCGAAAACAGTATCGCCCCGCTGCTCAACTCGGCCAGAGGACTGCTTGCCGATTCGGGTAAACTCGACCGGCTGGGGATCGTCCCCACTGCGGGTGCGGACCTGTACCCTAGAGCGGGTTGGGTCGCCCACTTGCTCTGCAACCCAGCGCAAACGGCCCAAAAGCGCTTGGTCGCCAAAGTCGAATACATTGGAAATGTACACGGCCTGCGGCACAAACCCCTCGCTGAACACTTGAAACTCAGCGATCTCAAAGTCCGCGGCCGTCAGGGATTTGAGCCGCAAAAAGCGCACGAAGCGGGTGGGAATTCGCACATCTACCACCGCTTCTTGGTTCTGCCCCTCAAAGGCGACCGTTTCCCAGATCAGACTGCCCTCGCGGCGCGATTCGGGTTGGCCGTCATTGACGAAAATTTCATAGCCCTTCAAAAAGTCGTCTTGGGACTGGAAATCAGGGGCTGGAAAGGCCGGATCGGCGTTGCGCGGAAAAAACTTGAACCGATTGACGCCAAAGATGGCCCCCAAATCGAATTCGATGAGTAGGCCAAAGGCCCCGGTACCCCCCGTGCCCGAGGATTTCAGCACTAAAGCGGTGTTGCCGTCGTCGTCGAACATCTGCGGAAAGTCGGCTTCGAGAAAGCGGAAGGAGGGGATGGGCGTGATGACGCTGCCACCGCGCTCCTTGGAATTGACGCCGATCAATATGTTGTCCGTCGTATCGGCCTGCTGCGGAAAGATCCAACGCTCGCGCTCAAAGGGAGCAAAGTCGATGACGCCGCCGGGCGCATTGGATTGATCGACAGTCGCCGCGTCGAGGATTACTAGAGCCGGAATCTCCCCACCGCCACTCGCCCAAGATAATCCGCCCTCACCCCCTAGTTGGACGACCTCCATTTGGGCACCAACTGGTGTCTGGGCACTCAACGCTCCGAGGGCTGAAAACAGGATAAGCACCCTAAGCGCGATCCGCCGCCTGTAGTCCTTGTGACCTGCCGTGAATTGTAGCATGGTTGGCATATTTGTCTGACTCGGCTTCTCTGGTCTAAGGCAACTAACTGTATAAAATACGAGAAGACACAGCAACCAAAATCCGGCAACGTATAGCCGCTACGGTTGGTTGGCTTCAATCTGGATCTCGCCCGTAAACCCACCGGCGATCAACCGCTCCGCCAAGGTCTGAGCCGCGCGACTCGGCAGGTTTCTATTGGCCCGAATCGCCAGCCGACCGCCTACTCTTTCGAGTGTTGCCAAGCCGGCTACACTCTGCAATTTCTCGTTAAATTGGATGAATAAATGGCCTTCAATAGTCCTGAGTTCGCGCAGCCCAACCAGCTCAGTCAGGGCATTGTTGCCGAAGATGGACACGGTCCCTTGTATCCGGCTTAGGCGGTGTAGCCCTTCCACACTGAGCAGTGCGCCATTATCGACGATCAGCAAATCGCCGCCGATGTAGTCCAGACGGCGCAGACCTGCCAGACTTTGCAGCGCGCTGTTGTCGATGATCAGGAGAAGTCCCTCAATGCGAGCCAAGCCGGCCAAGCCTTCGAGATCGGGCAGGACGCCATTGGCCTGAATCAGCAAATCTCCGCCGATGCTCTCGCACTTGGCCAAGCCCGCCAACGATACCAGCGCATCGTTTTTCTCGACTCGCAGGCTACCCCCGATCTGACTCAAGCTACCCAAACCCGTCAAGCGCTCCAGCCGGGCGTTGCCGATGACCAATACATTCCCAGCGACGCGCTCGAGTTGTTCTAGGCCCGCTAGCTCGACCAAGGCTCTATTTCTCTTGATCCGCAAAAAACCGCCCACGTCCTCCAGCCGCCGTAGTCCTCCCAACGCTTGCAACGCCCGATTGCGCTCTATGGCCAGCCCGCCCTTTAGGCGCTTGATTCCCTCCAACCCCACCAGACTTTCTAGCGATCCATTGCCGACGACGAGGACCTGTCCCTCTATCGCCTCCAATCGCTCCAGCCCCTCCATGCGGGCGAGGCGGCGATTGAATTGAATCCTGAGCGACCCACCCACGCGACTAATTCGACGCAACCCCTTCAGGCCGACCAAGGCATCGTTGCGCTCGATGATTAAGCTACCCCCCAACTCCTCCAGCGACCGCAATCCCTCCAAATCCACGAGTTGGGGATTGCGCCGGATTCTCAGACTGCCTCCAATCCGCTTTACGTGATTTAGGCCCGCCAAACTTTGCAACGAATCACAATGCTCAATGCTCAGATCACCTCCTATATATTCGAGCCGCTCTAGCCCATGCAGCGTTTTCAGTTGGTCGCTCTGCACGAGCAAATGCCCTTCGACAGACCGGCTTGTCAAAGCGCGGAGGTCGGCTGCCGAATCGATGACCAACCCTTCTGCTGATTTGTTCGACTCAGCCGCTTGTGCCGGGCCAACACTCCAACACAACACCCCAATCAGCAGTGCAACCAAGGCTCTATGATCCATTGTGGGTTCTCGGGCTAAAATTCCCCTAGTCAACACGTCAGCGAGTAGGTTGGACTACCCGTATAATCTGATTGGCGTCAACAGCGGCCAACGTCTGGACTTGGCCGTCGGGCCAGCGAATCGCGATATCCGCCTTTGTCGCCCGACCGAGGCCAAAATGGAGGCGGGGATCGTGGCTGGATAGATAGCTTCCCCCAGACTGGCGCTCCCGAACCTGACGCGCACCACCGGCGGTAACGGTGACGCGGGCACCCAGCGCATCCCGCTGATCAGCACCTACCAAGAGGAGTTCGATCCAGTGCTGGCGATTGCCCCCGTCGTTGCGCAACAGACGAGGCCGCCCGGCCACAGTGGTCGCCAGCAAATCCAGATCGCCGTCGTTGTCCCAATCGGCCGCTGCCGCGCCGCGAACCACGCTCTCAGCGACAAAGTCGGTGCCCAACAGGTCGGAGACCTCCTCAAAGTGGGCACCGCCTTGGTTGCGCAGCATAAGGTCGGGCTGGGCGTAGCAAAGGTCGGCGTCGAGTTGGTCGATATTATCCACCACGTGCCCATTGCCGACATATAAATCGAGGTCGCCGTCGTTGTCGTAGTCCATAAATTTGGTCCCGAACCCCAAGGGCAGATAGCTGGGTGCCCCCAAGCCGAAGTGGGCGGTAAAATCGGCAAAGCGCCCCCGGCCATCGTTCCAGTAGAGGGTGTTGGTCTCGCGCGAGTAATTGGTCACGAAAAGATCGGCGTATCCGTCGTTGTCGAAATCGCCGAAGTCCACCCCCATACCGGCTTCGGCGTGCCCATCTTCATTGTATTGCACCCCGGCTCGCAGGCCGATCTCGACAAAGCGCCTCCCTTGGTTTTCGTAGAGAAAATTCGGCGTGCCGTCGTTGGCCACGTAAATATCCGTATCGCCGTCCAAATCGCTGTCTGCAAAGGCCACGCCCAGTCCCCGGCCCACCGCACGGATGCCCATCCTCTTGGTCACATCGACAAAGCGCCTTCCCTCGTTGCGATAGAGCACATCCCCAATGGGTGCGTACGTGCTTGGCTCGCAGTAAAAGCGAATCGCCCCCCGCTGGCATTGGATATTGCCCTGCAAGCTGAAATGCACATAATTGGCCACAAAAAGGTCCAAATCCCCATCGTTGTCGAAATCCAAAAACCCGGTGCTGGTGCCCCAGCGCCCGTCGCCCACGCCAGCTCTTTGGGTAACGTCCGCAAAGCGCCCCTCACCATCATTGCTCAACAGCACATTGGGGCCGAAATTGGTCGCGTAGAGATCTTGATCCCCATCGTTGTCGAAATCGCCCGCCGTACATCCCATGCCGTAGCCCCGGTCGTCAGCTCCAGACGCGACACTGAGATCGGCAAAAGTCCCATCGCCAGCATTGCGATAGAGGCGATTGATGGGCGGGGTCGAGGGAAGAGGTCCCGAGAGATGGGCACCATTGATCAGGTAGAGGTCCTGCCAGCCGTCCCCATCGGCGTCAAAAAACGCCGCGCCTGCCCCAAAGGTCTCGACATAGTAGTATTCGCCTTGAGCGCCGTTGTAGTGCTCGAAGTCAATCCCGGCTTCTTGGGCGACTTCCCGGTAGCGCACCTGTGCCTCTACCGCGGCGACACAAGCGCACAAGATGGACAATAGTGCGTATCTTCTCATATACTAATTGCTCGGTTACTTTGACCGGCAATCTAACCGCATCGACAAACCGGGACCCTCGTGCAAATGCACCTAAAAAACAGGCACCAATGACCCGCGTTCACCTGCCCTGCAAAAAGGGCTTGGCTTGGCTTGGGGCCGCCTTTTGTCTCCTCATCTGCGCCTGTGGCCCCAAGGAGCGAGACCCCTTGGTCAGTGCCGGGATGCACGCCTTTGCTCAGGAGCGCTACAGCGAAGCCATCGTCGCCTTGCACAAGGCACTGGCCTCACGCGCCGACGATTACGAGGTTCACCACTATCTCGCCCGCTCCTACCTAGCATTGAGCAAATTCCCCCAAGCCCTGCGCGCGATCGAACACGCGATTGAACTAGCCCCCAAAAAAGACCAGACGCGCTCCGAGTTATACGAAGTCCTCGGCATCATCCACACAGCCCGCTACACCTCCAGAGCGTACAGCCAAAACCAGCACCGCGATGTCGAAGCAGCGCGGGCCGCCTTTGAGCAAGCGACCGCGCTCAATCCCCGCCGAGCAACAGCGTACTACAACTTGGGCTTATTGCACGGCTATCGCAAAGAAGTAGATCAAGCCCAAGCAGCGTACACCGCGGCCTTGGAGGCGGATTCCACCTTGGCACCAGCCTACAAGAAATTGGGCAAAATCCAGCGGGAAAAGGGGTTTCCACCCAAGGCGGCTGGAGCCTTCAAAAAAGCGGTGCGCTTCGACCCGCAGGACGCCGAAGCACACTTTCTCTTGGGGCTAGCTCATCGCGATATGGGCGATAATGAGGCGGCTTTGCAGGCGCTACTCAAAGCCACCGAGCTCAACCCCGACTCGCCCAAGCTCCGTCTCAACCTCGGCAATGTCTATCTCCGCTTGGGCCGCCGCGCAGAGGGCAAGCGGGAAATGGCGCGTTCTGAAAGCCTGCGCCAGCAGCATCGGGGTCTGCACTCCGAAATCTCCCCGCCGACGCACAAATCACTCCCCATCGGCTCGGCGCGGGATCACTACAATATGGGATTGAAGCACCAGATGGTCGGCGAAACCGATCAAGCTTTATTAGAGTTTCGTCGCGCGGTCGAAATCAAACCCGATCACAAAGACGCCCACATCGGCCTCGGCCTCCTCCTCGCCGAGCAAGGCCGGGACAAACTGGCGGCCCAGTATTTCCAGCGGGCTATCGAGTTGGATCCAGAAAATCCCGTTCTGTACGTGCATCTAGGCAATGCTCATTATCAGTCGGGATCGTTCGAAAGGGCGGCCCAAACCTTCGCCAAGGCGGCCCAACTCGACACTTCCCTCGTCGAGCCTCCCTATATGCTCGGTTTGATCGCCGCCCAGCAGCGCCAGTTCAAAATAGCCACGCGACTTTTTGCCCAAGTCACGGCCCTCGCCCCCCAATACGCCAAGGCTCACTTCAATCTAGGAGTAGCCCATGCCCAACTCGGCGATTTTGCTGCGGCCCGGACCGCCTACCAACGCTTTGTCGAATTGGAGCCTGAAGATGGCCGCGGACACCTCTACTTGGGCGATGCCTGCGAAGCGCTCGGCCTGCTCGAAGAGAGTCAAAAGCATCGAGCACGTGGTCAGCAGCTTTTAGGACGAGACGAGAACTAATAGGCCACGGCTAGCGTGCGCACCAATTTCCCCTGACCTAGCTCAGCGCCTGACGTATTGGCATCCAGCCGCAAATGCATTACGTACACCCCCGGCGGCACGAGCGTTCCCTGTTCGTTCCTTCCGTCCCATCCCATTTCGTAAATTCCCGAGGCAAAATCTCGCTGCTCGGCTAACTGGCGCACCAAGCGTCCCTGCAAATCGTAGATAGTCGCCTCAACCCGCTGACTGCCCTCCACCAAAACCACTGAAAAGCGCAGCGCCACCTCGTCGTTGACCCCATCCCCATTCGGCGTCAATACCGCTGGCTCGACCACCAAATCCGCAAAAATCGAGCGCCGCTGCGGCTGTCCCACCACCAATAGCCGATTGCTGCCGACCGTTTCCACAGCTTCCCCTGGATCGACGCGCTGCCAGATCCCCTCCCCGTCTTCTCCTTGGCGCAGTTGCACCTTTAGCGGCCCACCGCGAGAAAACAGCCGCCCGGCAAAGTCTATCCGCAACACCGCTACTTCGCTCCCCTGCTCCATTGAGGCAAAGGACAAATGCACCCGGTCCGCCGTTGCAGCCAGCACCTCCGCTGCCAATGGTGAAAAATCCTCCCCGTCCGCGCTCCCCAACAACCCGTCATACGTCAGCTCCATGCCTGCCGGTGTTTCCAACAACAACTCGTTGAATCCCCCATCCCCTGCGCCAAACTCGGGTCGCACATACAACGAAAAAGGTGCCTCAGCCCCCAGCCGATCCACCTGACTGGGCACTATCTCGCCCAAGAGCCGCCGCGCCACCGGCTCGGCAAAGTTCAGCCGCAGCCCCGACAAACTCGCCGCCACATCCGGTGCGGCCGAGCGCAACGTCGCCCGCACCTTGAGAAACTCCCGTGGCGACGGCGAAGTAATGGGACTGCCTCCCGGATCGTCGTAGGGCACACTCCACGGCTCCCAGTCTGCGCCGGCGACTTCCTCGGCCACAGTGTCGCCGCGAAAAATGCTCAATAGTTTGTTGTAGGCCGCTTCGGAGATTTCGGTCCCATCCTTTTTGAAGTAGTGCAAGATCTCGCCCAAGGTATCGCCGGTGCGGGTCTGAAGCTGGACCTCGGTCCCGGGCGGCGTGTGAGCGTCCCACTCGAGGGAAACCAAGTTGCGGCTGCCGCCCAACCGGATCAGGTCCGACTCGAGTTGTACCTCTGGCAAAAATCCCTCGCCAAAAAGTTGTATCTCGCTCAACCTAGTAGCGCTCCGGTTGGGACGGCGCACGTGTTCTACTTCAAACACCAAGCGAAAAAAGCGCCCCTTTACCGGATCGAAGTCATTGCCATCGACGTTGAGACCCCCCGCGACTCCTCGCTTTACTTGCTCGCGCCGCACGGCAGTGATCCACTTAAGACCTCCGCCCACCTCCCGCGAACCGTCCGAAAATTCCAATCGATAGTTCCCAAGGGCGTACTCCGTGAAGCTCATTCTATGGCTGTGGATCCAGAAAAACGAACCCAAGTCAATGAACAACTCGTCCTCTAACCGATTCTCAATGTTGAATAGGGACAGCCCTTCTACGCTGGTTACATTGCCGTCTATCATCAATTGGGGATTGATGCTACCGGGCACCGTAGTAGAAATGGAGCCATTGCGCCGCAAAGCCCCACTGGCCAAGTCGTCGCCTTGAGCCCAGACTTCGAGTTCAGCCAACCGGGGCCGCTCGCGCTGAAAGTAGCGTATCGTTCCCTGCCGCTGAGGATCGAGGGCCTCGTACACTTCCCGTTTGACCACGATTTCCCGCCCGTCGGCTTGGCGCTTGCTATATTCGATGATCCCTCGGTCTTCGGAGGGTAGCTGATCGTACTCCTCTGGGGATACTTCTCGGCCGCGGCCAAAATCGCTGGCCTGCACAACCACTTGGACAAAGCGCCCTACAGCCCGGCGCTGGTCGAGCCCTACGGGGTCGAGTTCGACCTCAAAGGTTCGCTGGCTTTTGTTGGGCTTTAACGTCTGTAGCACTGGAAAGAACTCAATACTCGACCCGCCGATTGCCTGTACTGGCTTCTGTCCGTCCGACACCAGTACGTCAAATAAAAGAAAAGGGTCGCCCATTCCCTCCTCGACGAATTTTAGCGCGATTTTGTTGATGAAGACAACGCGGCCCATATCCACGGTAAACCACCACTGAGACGACAGATCTACATTCTCATCGACCGGATCGGGCTCCCAATACGTGGTCAAGTCGCCATCTAGGGCGGCTACGACCCCCGCGCGGTTGGAGCCACCCTGAATGGCGTCGAGGAGAACGATCTCTTCAGGCTCTTTCTTGGAGAGGTAATCTGGGGGATTGTAGCGCAGAAAATCGACGATATCTAGTGCGGCGTTGGTGTTCTTGTAAACGCGATTGGGCTGCACCTCTCCAAGTGGAGAAATCTGGATGGTACCAGGCGCAAATTCCCAGTGGTTCCAGTGGTCAGATCCGACGACGACTTGGTTCGCACTGCGATCGATCCGGTGCCCTGCTTGAGCCAGCAAATCCTCGGCCCCATTCGACCAAAGCACGGCACTGACCACCACAAAGCGCGCGAGGAGTTTCGTGCGGATATTCATCGGCGGCACCTTTCAAAACCGTGAAAAATCCGAGTTTCAAGGGTACGTATGTGAGGAATCTAACGCCCCTTTGGTCGAGAAACAACATTTACTATCCTAATGAAGACGCATAACGCACTTGACAACTTCGAGAAAGGGAAGCGATGGAACTGAATTGGCGAGAAATCGACCGCTGGATTTTTGGCGAGGCTTGGACCGGCTCGCAGATCGGCGACCACGTAGAGGTGTTGTGCGAGCAGATCGGGCCGCGCTGGGCTTCTTCGGAGGGGGAGCGCCAAGCGGTAGAGTACCTGAGGGAGCAGTTTGCACAGGCGGGACTGGCCGATGCAGCACTGGAGGAGTTTGCGCTAAATACCTGGGCGTACAAACGGGCAGAGGCAACGGCGGGGGATATGGAGATTGACCTCTTGCCCTACAACCGCTGTCCACCATGCGACCTCGAAGCCCCGATCGTCAATGCAGGATATGGCACAGAGCACGAAGTTGATAGAGTGCGCGACCAGCTCAAAGGGAACATCGCCGTAATGCACCTAGCACTGGAGCCTTTTACCGCGCCCTCTCCGCCCAATGTGCGGCTCGAAGCGCTATGCGACGCTGGCGCGGTGGCGCTGGTGGCGATTGATCCAAAAGACGGGCGGCGGGTGGAGTACCACAACGGCGGCGATTGGCGCGAGCCAGAGACCGCCGAGTTGCCCATTCCGGCGGTGACGACCTCGCGGGAACACGGGGCGCTGTTGCAGAAGTGGGCCAGCGAAGGCAAGCGACTCAAGCTAACCGTTGAGAGCCGGTTTTACCAAGCAGCGGCGCACAATGTGGTCGCCTCGATTCCCGGGGCGCGGTGGCCGGCGGAGCGGCTGATGTTGGGCGGGCACCACGACACGGTGTACGGCACCCCAGGAGGCAACGACAATGCCTCGGGCACCATTGCAGTGCTGGAGACGGCGCGGGTCCTAGCCGGACTAAAAGCAGCGCTAGGCGTCGAGCCAGGGATGAGCCTGTGCTTTGCGACGTACAGCGCCGAAGAGCAGATCTTCCAAGGATCGATCGAATACGTGCGGCAACACTGCGTCGCAAAGCCGCGGCTGGCGATTAACCTCGACGAGCTATCGACCGGGTCAATCAAGGGGGTAGTACTGGCGTTTGGACATTTGCGCGACTTGGTGCAGGCCCAGTTCAACGCAATGGGCGATGGGCTAAAGTGTCACGTCATGTCCCAGCTCGACGCGACTTCAGACCACTTTCCCTTTTTGCGCGAGGGCATTGACGCGGCGCATCTGTGGCGCTGGCGCTTTAGCGGCCGACACGCAGATTCCAACTATCACCACGAGCCAGCCGACACCGCCGACAAGCTCAACGTGCGGGAGTTAAAAGAATACGTCGGGCAGCTAGCGCGACTGTTGTTGCGGCTGTCGCACGTAGCGCCCGAGGAGTGGCCGGAGAATCCGATGACCAAGGAGGCGGTCGAAGAACGGCTGGCAACCGAGCGCGGAACCGTAGTGCGGGTGTTTTAAGACCAGACGTAGATCTCGTCGTCGTCCGGGGACATGGCAAAGAAGATGGCCAACACCGCCCGGGGCTGATCGCCGACGACAGCGGGCACCTCGTGGATGTTTTCGCTAAAGAAAAAGTAGAGGTCGCCGGGTTCGAGCTGGACTTGGACGCGCTCGATGCCCTCGCGGGCGACGTAGGCAGCGAATTCCTCGCGTCCCAAATGCTCTGTTAGCTCTGGGCGAAAGGGACAGTTGTACAGGTACGGCTCCCCGGTACCACCTTCTTTGGTGCTATTCTGAAAGCAAAGCACCCCAGCAAACTGGTGCTTGAAACGCGAAATCTGGTATTCGAAAGCCCGAGTGCGCTTGGCGACGGAATCGTAGTGCGGGCCGTGGCCGGTTTCCCGGTGATAGACGCGGAAGATGGCCGGGCCGTAGAGGCGACCGTCCGGCTCGCGCGCGGTCTTGACCTCTTTGCCGGGCGCTAGCTGAGCTAGAGCGTCGTACATAATGCGAACTGGATCGTCATAACCGTCGAAAAGGGTCTCGAACAACGCCAGCGTCGCCGCGGAGTGGGCGTGGAATTTTTCGCGGTCGCCTCGGTGGTGGCCAAAACTAGTGCCAATATCGACGCGACGCGCTTGGCCGTCGCCGACCTCGTGGGGGTCGTAGAGCAGGCTGCGCTCGTAGAACCGCCGCATCAGCGCCCGGCAATGGGCGGGGTTGTAGTGCTGGCGCAGCACGAAGGCCGGCACCTCGCCGCGCGCTAGAGCCATCAGCGGCTCGGGGTACTGGGCGAGGATCTCGGGGATGGGGGCTTCAAATGGGGTCCATATTTGGGCGGTTGTCATGGCGGGAAATTTAATATGCGTCGTGGGCTGAGTCCACACGGACTATTCGCACTACATCGCGAACGGGTCGGCGCGCCGCTGGCGTGGGTGCTCAAGCAGCGGGGGGTGACCACACTTCAGCCTGAAAATGGCGCGATTGCTTTACTGCGCAGATAATCGACGTTCATCTCAATTCCCAAGCCGGGACGGTTGGACAGATGTAGGCAGCCATCTCTGACATCCAACGGATGGTCAATCAGCACATCATAAGCGTTGAGCTTGGCGCGACTGGTCTCTAATTTGTAGAAATTTGGGACTGTCATCATCGTATGCGCCCCAGCCAGCACATTGATGGGACCGCTTGCATCGTGTGGCGAGATCGGCACGTAGTACGCCTCCGCCTGCGTCGCAATTTTCTTCAACTCTGAAATACCACCCGCCCACGTCACATCTGGCATGATATAGTCCGCGAGTTCATTTTCAAGGACTGGCACGAACTCATAGCGGGTCTGGAGCCGCTCACCGACACAGATTGGCACGCTGACGTTCTGTCTGACCTGCTTCAATGCGTGGTAGCTTTCAACGGGGACCGGCTCTTCAAACCATCCGATGTTGTAAGGTTCCAACCTTTTCGCGAGCCGAATCGCTGTTGCTACATCAAACCGACCGTGACAGTCGATGAGAATTTGAATGTCAGGTCCGACCGCCTCTCGAATTGCAGCGATCACATTTGCGCCCTGTTCCTCTCCTGCGGCATCCATCTGCCCACTCAAATAGCCGTTGGCTTCTTCCCGATGGTGAGGGAACGGATCGGTTTTCAACGCGGTATGACCTGTTTCTGCAATCGCTTTGCAATGCGCTGCCGCGCGCTCTGGATCGTTCCCACCTCCTGGATGCGTGTAAAGAGATATCGAGTCCCGAACGGGTCCCCCGCCAACCAGTTCATAGATTGGTAATCCCAACTGCTTACCGCGAATATCCCACAACGCGATATCAATAGCACTGACGATATTTGAGGTGGCACCCCGCGTTCCCATGTAGGTAAACGCTCGGAAAACCTTGTTCCATATCGTCTCAATGCGCGTTGCGTCATCGCCTTCAATTAGACTGCTGGTTTGTGCAAGCATGGCACAGACTGCTCTATTTGCTACTGGGCTGGTGCCGGTAATTTCGCCCCACCCTGTGATCCCTTCGTCTGTTGAGACTTGAACGAAGACATACTCTCGTTCTCTGTCGGGGCGGTCACCGGCGGTATCTAGGTAAGGCGCTGGTGATTTAACAAGCCACGGTGTGACTCCAGTTATCTTCATCATTTAACTCCTGTTTTCTAACGACATTGGTTCATATAAGAAGAAGCTACAAAGCCTCCGCGAATTAACGCGAATCTACGCAAAAAAAAGAAAGACTAAAGATGGGCAACTCGCGAATGCGGTGAAGCGGGCGTCAGTACGCCAGCCCGATCAGACGCACGGCATCGTCCTCGCCGGTCTGAGCGCCCAGATCAATGCGGCAGAGGTAGATCCCCGGCGGCACGACCGCGCCCTGTATATCAACTCCATCCCACAGGTAAGATCGTAAACTGCCCACCGATGATGGGCTCAGCCGTGCCACCTGATGCCCGCTCAGGTCGAAGATCTCCACTTGCGGTGCGGGCGCGGCGACCTTCAAGACGGCAAAGCGGATCGCGACCTGGTCGTTGATCCCGTCGCCATTGGGGGTGAAGATCGGTGGGTCTATCGCGAGGTCGTCGATGAGCCAGCGGCTGCTAGTCAGTTCGGGCAAGAGCACGATATTGGCGCGGCGGGTCATGGCCTCCACCGATTGCCACAGACCCGGTCGCTCGTTGGTGCCGAGGTCGAGGGCGAAGAGGGCGGCGTTTTGCAGGACGCGGGTAGTAAAGCTGACTTCGAGCGAGTCGGCGGCGATCATCTCTGGCAGGGCGATGAAGAGCGAGTCGCCCCGCGCTTCCACCGCCACGGGATCGATGGGTGCTGCTCCCGCGCTCACCTCCACGCCAGCCTCGAGGTCAACCGGCCCAGGCAGGGTAAAGCGCAAGAGGTCGAAGCCGCTGTCTGTGGGCAACGCGCACGTCGCCAAGGCGTAGGTGAAGCGGGTGGCCTCGTTGGGGCGCACCTCGCGCGGTTCGATGCGTCCCAAGGCCTCCTGCACCAAAGCCTCCTCAAACTCGATCGCTAGCGAATGGACCGTCGGCGCAAACTCGGGGTCGTCGGTGGCGAAGATCAGTTCCAATTGCACAAAACGGCGCGGACTCTCCGACTTGAAGGGATCACCCGAGGACTGGTACTCGTTGCTCCACGCGCTCCAGTCCTCGCCCACCACCAAGGCGGTGTCGATAGCACCTTTGAGAACCTTGGGCAGACTATTGTATTTCTCCTCGGTGACCTCGTCTCCCTTCTTGTCGTAGAAGGTGTATTGCTCGCTGAGCGCGTTGCCCGAGCGCGAGCGCAATTGGATGCGGGTGTCCGCGGGCAGTTCGGCGTCCCAGGAGAGTGCGTTGATGACCTTGGGACGGCCATCTACGGCACCCAGATCGATAAAGTCGGATCGCAGTACGACCTCGGCGGGATAGCCCGGTGAGAAGACCATGAACTCCCCCCATTTGGCCTGGCCCCAGCCGCTGTCGGTGACGCCGTGCCAGAACAAATAGCGCATTTTGCGCGGTCTGAAGAGATAGCGGATATAACGCAGGCGGTCGGAGCCGGGGTTGAGGTGGGTGAGCAGTTCGGCGTAGTCGAAGGGCTCTGCTACCGGCAGGCCGCTGACTAAGGCGCGGGTGCCGTCCGAAAAGAGGATGGTGTGGCCGGGACCTGTGCCGCCGACGCCAAAGCCCAGAGTACCCTCCTGCTGGCGCATCGAATAGATGAACATCTCATCGACGAAAAACACCGCGCCCAAATCGACTCCGAACCACACGCCGTTTTCCTTCCAACCCAGTTCGCCAACGCCTGAGGAAATGGAGTTGTTGGTGTTGAGATTGGCGTCGAACAGGTTGGCGGTGGCCGTGGCGCGGGCCCCGTCGGTGAAGGAGCCGCGCCGGTCGGTGCCGATGGCGATATTGTCACCGATGCCGATGACCTCGATCTCGGCGAGGGCCCCGTCCGCGCTCTGTTCCTCGGCCATGATACTGACGTACTGAATGAGCTGGTAGTGGTCGCGGCGATCCGGCTCTATCCGCAGGCCGGCGTCGATTACCAAGGTGCTGTCGTTGCCGGGAAATCCGAGAGGTATGGCGATGGAGGTCGCCTCATTAGGTTGGGTGGTGCGATAGACCGAGCGGAAAAGAAAGACGTCTTGGGTGGCGACGATGCGCACGCCGGTATTGACCAGCACGGTAAACTGCCTGAAGGGACGGGCCCCTTCCCGGTCGGGAAAGATCAGGCGGATTTCGCGAGCGAGGACGGCGCGCCCTAGGTCGATGGTGATAAACCAGTCTTCGGGTGCCGCACCGGGGTCGGGCTGCCAGAAGGTCTCGGAATCGCCGTCGATAGCCAGCGTGGCCGCCTCCGGGCTGGACCCCACTTCCCAGATGCCACCAAAAACCGAGTCGCCGCGCCCTTTGGTCTCGTGCGCGAACAGGTGGGCGTCCTGCACTGCGTTGATATCCTTGCGGAATTTGACCAGTTGTAATTGTCCCTCGCTCCCGACCTGTGTTAGGCCGAAGGGCTTTTCCCAGGTCGCCCATTCTGCGGCGCTGTCGAAGACCAGTTGGTCGGCGCAGACCGGGACCGCGCACAGCAGTAAGGCGCAGATGTGCTTGCTCGACATAGCCATTACCCCTTAGTAGGCGATACCCAGAGGGAGAATCTGGGCCGAGGTGGCAAATTCGGCATTGGGGGCGACACTCAGGAGATAGACGCCGGGCGGTAACAATTCGCCGCGCTCGTCGCGTCCGTCCCATTCGGTTTCCTGCGGGCCGGCGGCCTGCCGCCCGGCGTCAATGCGGGCCAATCTGCGTCCGTCGAGGGCGTAGATTTCCAGCACTACTGGCACCAATTCGGGCAGGCGAAAAAGCGTGTAGCGGATCTGCAGGCGATCGTGGACGCCATCGCCGTTGGGGGTCAGCACCGAGGTCGAGACGCTCAGCCCTTGGACCGCGCTCGGGGTAGAGTCCGCCACCCCCAGCACGTGCAGGCTATTGGTCGATAGCGCTTGGCCGGCGTCGCCACCGATGACCGGCTGTGGCAAGACCTCGCGCTCACTGTCGGAGACCTCGCCGGTGAACGTGGTGGCAAAGGAGAATAGCGCGGTTGAGAAGAACAGGCGCAGCGGCGGGTTGTCGGCGCGGGTGACGCGGGTGGGCAGGTGGACGAGCAGGCCGTCTGCCGACTCGATAACCTCGGCGGGTGCGACCATTGCGAGCGGTTGGCCCATCTCCAAGCCAGCGAAGCGGGTGCGGCTCCCCGTGCGGATTCGCAGCACATCGAAGCCTGGGGCGTCAACCTGCGAAAAATCGGCCCGCAGGTCATAGACGAAGTCGGTCTCCTGTCCTAGGGCGACCTCGGTGAAACCACGTGCCGGTTGCGGGTCGGAGCGCAGGGCGACCTCGCCGATAATGTCGCCAGCCAAAAGCGGGGCGGTCTCGATCCACAGCGAGTCGAGGCGGACGAAATCGTCGAAGGACCGGCTTTCGAGCGCAATCCGCAATTGCAAATAAGAACCGCTGCGCAGGTTGAGCGGCAGGCCCGGTTGGGTGAAGGGCACCGACCAGAAAGTCCAGTTCTCGTCGTCGTATCCGATGGAGGCGCGCAGGCCGGGGCGCGGCTCTAGGGTGACGATGGGTGACTCGAGGTTGGGGCGGAACTGGCGGGTGCGCAGCTGGTCTTCGTAGCGCTCGCGCGAGACGACGCGTTCAAAACCCGTCGCCATGTACTCGTGATAGACGGCGGGGTCCCCGTCGCGGCCGGTGCGCACCTCGATCTTGACTCCGACCGCGGCGTCGGGCGTCTCCACGGGTGTTCCATCGACCATGCGCGAAGGCGTGGTTCGCCAGAACAACCGCCCAAAGTTCACCGACTGGCCGAGATCGGTAATGCTGGTTTTGTAGATGGCCTTGCGGGGCACGCCCTCGGCGAAGAGCTCAAACTCGGCAATGGTGCCGGGTGGGGCATCCCGGTATTGGCCGCGGACGAAGGAGGCGAGAAAGTCCTCGTCGAGGACCGAGACCTGCCGCCGATAGCGCACGAAGCGCACGTAGCGGCGGGGGAAGGGGATCGTGACGCGCGGTTCGAAATTCTCATCGACATCGGCGATGATATGTGAGAGGGGCTCCAGCGTGCCTTCGACGACGGGCCGCTCGGATTCGCTGGCGACGGATACGTCGTAGCCGGGAATTGCGTCGGTCTTGAGGGGCGTGCCATCGGAGCGGAAGCCTTGGCTGGGGGTGGTAAAGCCGAAGGAGACAGCTGGCACGGCAACGGCCAGATCCATGGTGTAGACCTCGCGTTCGAGCGGCACGGCGCGGGGCGGGTAATAAGTGGCGTCGTCGCCATCGATAAGCAGGCTGCCGCTGGGGGCAGCCAAACCGTCGCTCCACTTCCAAGCGCGCGGAGTCTCGCCATCGACATAGCCGAGGACGATATCGCTGGGGTCGCGCCAGAAAACCCAGTTGTCGAGGTGGGAAAAAACCGTTTTTTCAGGCGTCAGGTAGATGGGCTGGATGGAGCCGGGCGCGCTGGCGAAGTCGATGAACAGACGCGTGGTGTCGCTTTCGCTCCACGCCAGGCCAGCGCCGCCCAGCTTCCACGCCGAAATCTGGGCGGGGGCCGGCTGCGCTATCAGCACCAGCGCGAATAACAATACGCGACCGAATGAGGACTGCCTCAGAGCCATAGAGAATCTTTCAATACGCAACGCATAATAAATAATAACTGACGTTACGCAGCATTTGTCATGCCGGCGCACGTAGGGGGCGGTTTGAAACCGCCCCCTACCCGTCTTCCCCGTCCTCTATCGCCTCAATGTCAAAAGCTGCCGCGATCAACGCCCGCGTGTAGGGCTCTTGTGGCGCGGCGAAAACCTCCTGCGTCGGTCCCTGCTCAACTACCAACCCCTCCTTCATCACAATCAACTCGCTCGCCAAGGCGCGGACCACCTTCAAATCGTGACTGATGAACAAATAGGCTAGGCCGTGGCGCTCTTGTAGTTGCAGCAGCAGTTCGACGATTTGGGCCTGCACCGTTTTGTCTAAGGCGCTGGTCGGTTCGTCGAGGACCACGAAGCGCGGCTTGAGGGCCATGGCGCGGGCGATGGCAATGCGCTGGCGTTGGCCGCCGGAGAACTCGTGCGGGTAGCGGTCCATGGTCAACGGGTCCAGGTTGACTTCGGCCATGGCCTCGGCTACTAGCTGCCGACGCTGGTGGTAGTCGCCGCCAATCGCGTGAATCAGCAGGCCCTCCTCGATAATCTGAAAAGCCGACAGCCGCGGACTCAGCGAAGCGAAGGGATCCTGGAAGACGATCTGCATCTGCCGGCGCAGTGGGCGGATCTGTTTTTGCTGCCAACTCTCGATGTCGCGGTTGTCGAATTCGATGGGGCCTTCGCTGGCCACCAGACGCAGGAGCGCCTGACCCAAGGTGGTCTTGCCCGAACCGGATTCGCCGACGATGCCGACGGTCTGCCCCGCGCGGATCCTGAGCGAAATTCCATCGACTGCTTTTACATGGCCCACAGTGCGGCGCAGCAGACCGCGCTTGATGGGAAAGTGGACCTTGAGGTTGTGGGTGCGGATGACTTCGGGCGCGGTCTCGTCGATCAGAGCCGGTTCCCCTTGAGGCTCGGAAGCTAGGAGCGTGCGGGTATAGGGGTGTTGCGGAGCGGTGAAGAGAGACTCGGTGGCATTGTGTTCGACGATCTCGCCGTCGCTCATCACATAGACGCGATCGGCCATGTGGCGGACGATGCCCAGATCGTGGGTGATTAGCAGAATCGCCATGCCTAACCGGGCTTGCAGATCCTTGAGCAGGGCGAGAATTTGCGCCTGAATGGTCACATCGAGCGCCGTAGTCGGTTCGTCGGCAATGAGCAGGTCTGGCTCGTTGGCCAAGGCCATGGCAATCATCACCCGCTGGCGCTGACCGCCCGAAAGCTGGTGCGGCCAAGCGTCGAGACGTTCCTCGACATCGGGGAGGCCGACCAACCCTAAAAGCTCCATAGCTCGGTCGCGCGCTTCCGCGCGGCTCAGGCCCCGATGCAAGATGAGCGTTTCGCACAGTTGCTTTTCGATGGAATGCAGTGGGTTGAGCGAGGTCATCGGCTCTTGAAAAACCATCGCCACGCGGTTTCCGCGCAGTGCCTGCAACTGAGCTGATGCAGCCCCCAACAGTTCCTCGCCATCGAGACGGACGCTGCCTTGGGGATGGCTGGCGCGCGGGTAGGGCAACAGTTGCAGCACCGAGAGCGCGGTCACCGACTTGCCCGAGCCGGATTCGCCGACCAGTGCCACGGTCTCGCCGCGTTCGATGTGCAGCGAAGCACTGCGCACGGCCTCGACATCTTCTCCCTCGACGTGGAAGCGCACGCCCAAGTCTTCGATGGTCAGCAAGCTCATGCGCCGTCCTCCCCGGCGTAGGTCTTGCGCGGATCAAACGCGTCGCGCACCGCCTCGCCGATAAAGACCAACAGCGACAGCATCACCGCCAGCGCTAAAAAAGCCGTAAAGCCCAACCACGGCGCTTGGAGGTTGCGCTTGCCTTGATTGAGCAATTCGCCCAGCGACGGCGAGCCGGGCGGCAGGCCAAAGCCGAGGAAGTCGAGCGAGGTCAGCACCGCCACCGAGCCGGTGAGCACAAAGGGCAAAAAGGTCAGGGTCGAAACCATGGCATTGGGCAGCACGTGCCGCCACATGATGCGGCGATTGCTCTGGCCGAGGGCGCGGGCCGCTTTGACAAAGTCGAAGTTGCGCGCGCGCAAGAATTCGGCGCGCACGACCCCGACCAAGCCCATCCAGCGAAACAGCAACAACAAGCCGAGCAGCCACCAGAAATTCGGCTCCACCACGCTGGCGAGGATGATCAGCAAATAGAGCAGCGGCAAGCCCTGCCAGATCTCGATAAAGCGTTGAAAGAGCAAGTCCACCCAACCGCCGAAATACCCTTGCACCGCACCCGCGGCAATGCCGACCGCGGCGCTGAACAACGTCAGCAGCAGGCCGAAGAGCACGGAGATGCGGTAGCCGTAGAGTACGCGCGCCACCACGTCGCGCGCTTGGTCGTCCGTGCCGAGCCAGTTTTCAGCGTCGGGCGGGGAAGGAGCCGGTTGCTTGAGGTCGTAGTTGACCGTGTCGTAGCTATAGGACACCAGCGGCCACAAGATCCAGCCCTTTTCCTCGATTAGCTCCACGACGAAGGGGTCGCGGTATTCGGCTTCGGTCGCAAAATCGCCGCCAAAGGTCGTTTCGGGATACGTCGCGAGAACCGGAAAGTAATAACTGCCGTCGAACCGAACGACCAGCGGGCGGTCGTTGGCGATGAACTCAGCCGGCAAGCTCAGAGCGAAGAGGACCCAGAATATCCAGAAACTCCAAAAGCCGCGTCGATTGCGGCGAAAATTGGCCAGCCGCCGTTGATTGAGCCGCGACAACTGCAAGCCCAACAAGCGCGTCGGAGGAGGCGGTGGGGCGGATACAGCGCTCATGATTCGCGGCTTTCAAAGTCGATGCGGCGATCGACCAGCGTATAGGTCAAATCGCCCACCAACTGCATCAGCAGGCCCAGCAAGGTGAAGAAATACAGCGTGGCAAACATCACCGGGTAATCGCGGCCAATAGCCGCCTCATAGCCCAGCAAACCCAACCCGTCCAATGAGAAGATGATTTCCGTCAGCAGCGCACCGGTAAAGAAGATATCGACAAAAGCACTGGGGAAACCGGCAATGACGATCAGCATGGCGTTGCGGAAGACGTGGCCGTAGAGCACCCGGTTTTCGCTCAGGCCCTTGGCGCGGGCCGTGGTGACGTAGAGCTTGTTGATCTCGTCGAGGAAGGAGTTTTTGGTCAGCAAAGTCAGCCCGGCAAAGCCGCCAATGACCATCGCCGCGACCGGCAGCGCTAAGTGCCAAAAGTAGTCGGCGATCTTGGCCAAGAGGCTCAGCTCATCCCAATTAGACGAGGTCAAGCCGCGCAGCGGGAACCAGTCGAAGTAATGCCCACCGGCAAAAACCACGATCAACAGGATGGCAAAGAGGAAGCTGGGGATGGCGTAGCCGACGATGACCAGCCCCGAGGTCCAGACGTCGAACCGCGAGCCGTCGCGCACGGCCTTGGCGATTCCAAGGGGAATGGAGATGAAATAGACCAGCAGCGTAGTCCACAGCCCCAGCGAAATCGACACCGGCATCTTCTCTTTGACCAAGTCAACGACCCGTTGGTCGCGGTAAAAGCTCTCGCCAAAGTCGAAGCGCACGTACTGGCCGATCATCTGCAAGAAGCGCTCGTGTACCGGCTTGTCGAAGCCGTACATGCGTTCGAGCTCGGCGATCAATTCGGGGTCGAGCCCTTGCGCACCGCGGTATTTGCTGCTGATCTCGCCGCCCGGCGTCGCCTCGGTGTCGAGGGTCTCGCCCATGCCCGAGCCGCTGACCCGCTCGGTGGCGTCCGTGCCAAAGCCCTGAATCACCGCGATGGTGCGCTCGACCGGGCCGCCCGGAGCCGCTTGGATGATGAGGAAGTTGATGGTCATAATGCCGAACAGCGTCGGCACCATCAACAGCAGGCGGCGGAGGATATAAGCGCCCATAAAATCGGGCTAACGGCCCTGCTCCAGCCGCGCCGCCTTCTCTGCGTCGTACCACCAAGTGTAAGGCATGACGAAGTAGGAGCCGGTGTAGGGGGCAGACAAGGCGGGTTTGCCGAATTTGTCCCAGTGAACCACGCGGAAATTATCGCTGTACCAGTGCGGGATGGTGTAGTGCCCCCACAGCAATACCCGGTCCAGCGCCCGAGTCGTCGCCACCAGTTCGGCGCGGCTAGGAGCCTGAATCAGTCGTTCGACCAACTCATCGACGACCGGGTCTTTAATGCCAGCGACGTTGCCGCTGCCCGGCTCGTCCGCGACGGCGCTGGTCCAGTAGTTGCGCTGCTCATTGCCGGGACTGTGGCTCTGGCCTCGGACTAGGACAATGACGTCGTAGTCAAACGTCTGAACCCTGTTTTGATACTGGGTCCGATCGACGGTGCGGATCGTCGCTTTGACGCCGAGGCGTTCGAGGTTGGGGATCATCGGCGCGACAATGCGTTCCCACGACGAGCTGGAGAGCAAAAATTCGATTTCCATGACCTCGCCGGTCTCGCCGTGGGTCAGGACATCATCGGCAACAACCCAACCTGCCGCTTGCAACAGCCTTTTGGCGCGGCGCAGGTTTTGCCGAAGTTGACCCGAACCGTCGGTGGTGGGTAGCTGAAACTCAGTAGTAAAAAGTTCGTCGGGGATGCGCGCCCGGTACTCCTCCAAAATTTCCAACTCCCGGCCCGAGGGCAGCCCCGCAGAAGCCAGCTCCGAATTGGCGAAGTAGCTGTTGCTGCGGGTGTAGAGGCCGTAGAACAGATTCTTCTTGGTCCACTCAAAGTCAAAGGCGTAGCCGAGAGCTTGCCGCACCCGAGGATCTGCAAATTTGGCGCGGCGCGTGTTGAACCAAAACGCCTGCATACCAGCGGCGCGCTGATGGGGCAGCGGATCCTTGACTAGTCTGCCAGCGGCCACGGCCTCTCCCTCGTAGGCCGTTGACCAGTCCTTGGACGAGTTTTCACGGCGATAGTCAAATTCACCGGCTTTGAGCGCCTCGATGGCCACGGTCTGGTCGCGGTAGTAGTCGAAGTGGATGCGGTCGAAGTTGAAGCGGCCCTTGTTGACGGGCAGGTCGCGCGCCCAGTAGTCCTCAACGCGCTCGTAGGTAATCGAGCGCCCGGCCTCGACCGCAGCGATTCGATAGGGACCGCTGCCCAGCGGCGGGTCGAGCGTGGTCTCCTCAAAGTTGCGGCCCTCCCAGTAGTGTTTGGGCAGGATGGCCATTTGGCCGGAGATTAGCGGCAGTTCTTTGTTCGTCTCCCCACTGAAGATCAACCGAACCTGACGCGCCCCGACCTTTTCGGCTGTCTCGATGGCCGCAAAATAGTTGCGCAAGCCGGGATTCCCCTTGGTCTTATAGGTCTCCAGCGTGAAAATCACGTCCTCGGGAGTTATCGGCCTGCCGTCGTGCCAGCGCGCTTCTGGCCTCAGGGTATAAAGAATCCAAGAGTTGTCGGGAGGAACTTCAATGCGCTCGACAAGACGGCCGTATCCAGTGGCAATTTCGTCTTCGGCGCTTTCAGTGAGGGTGTCGTAGATCAAGCTACCTAGACGCGGCGGCTCAATGCCCTTGAGGATATAGGGATTGAGGCTGTCAAAGGTGCCGATCCAACCTAGGCGCAGCGTACCGCCCTTGGGGGCGTCGGGATTGACATATTCAAAATGGGTAAAGTCTGGTCCGTATTTGAGCTCGCCGTAGAGGGAAATACCGTGGCCGACGTAGTTGTCGGCACGAGCGGGAAGCACCGTTAGGACGGCGATTAAGAAAAGTGCGATGTGCATAGTCAACTTTCTATTTATTGCTAATGTTACGCACAGGCCCCAGGGATGAGATACTGCGCTGCGCTCAGTATGACAAGGACCGGCCCTTTCCTTCGCCTGTCATGCTGAGCGCAGCGAAGCGGAGTCGAAGCATCCCATACCCGATACCCGTGCGTAAGATCAGTTCGTAACATCAGTTATTTGGATTCTAACCACGCCGCTTTTTCCGCGTCCCACCACCAAGTATCGGGAAAGCCCAGCCCATTAGGCGCTGGCTTTGGCATTCGCCCGAACTTGTTCCAGTAGGCCAAGCGATAGGAGCGGCTGTGCGAACCGGGAATTACGTAGTGGTTCCAGAGCAAGATGCGGTCGAGGGCGTGGGTTATCGCGACCTGCGTTGGACGGTCGGGCGCGGCGATCTGGCGTTCGATCAGCTCGTCGATGACCGGGTGGGCAATGCCGACGTAATTGCGGCTGCCCGCCGATCGCGCCGCCGTACTCGACCAGAAGTTGCGTTGCTCATTGCCCGGACTCAAGGTCTGACGCCACGAGGTAACGATGATGTCGAAATCGAAATCCTGGACGCGGTTCTGGTACTGCGCCGCGTCCACCGTGCGGATAGTCGCCTCAACGCCAAGGCGTTCGAGGTTTTGCACGAGGGGGCTGAGGACGCGCTCGTACGACGAGGATCCGAGCAAGAATTCAAAGCGCATTACCTCGCCTGTCTCAGCGTGAGTCAGCTTTCCATCGGCCACGGTCCAGCCAGCCTCGGTGAGCAATTTCTTCGCCGTGCGCAGGTTTTGGCGCAACTGTCCCGAGCCGTTAGTAACCGGCGGCGCATAAGCAGAGGTAAACACCTCGTCCGGTATCCGCCCCCGGTACGCCGCCAAAATTTCCAACTCCTGTCCCTCGGGTAGCCCCGACGACCCAAGGTCCGAGTTCCCCCAATAGCTATTGCTGCGAGTGAGAAGGCCGTAGAACAGATTCTTGTTAGTCCATTCAAAGTCGTAGGCGTAGGCGAGCGCCTGCCGCACCTTGGAATCTTTGAACTTGTCGCGCCGAGTATTAAACGCAAAACCCGACATGCCGCGGATGAGCTGGTGCGGGATCTGCACCTTGATCATCCGGCCCTCGGCGATCGGCGCAAAGTCCTCGTAGTCCGTAGCCCATTCCTTGGAATTGCTCAACAGGCGAAAGTCGTACTCTCCGGCCTTAAAGGCTTCAATAGCCACGGTCTGGTCTCGGTAGTACTCGTAGCGGATGCGGTCGAAGTTGTGGCGGCCCTTATGCACGGGCAGGTCGCGCGCCCAGTAGTCATCGACGCGCTCGTAGGTAATCGAGCGGCCCGGCTCGAACTCGACGATCTTGTACGGGCCGCTGCCTAGAGGCGGCTCAAGCGTAGTGGCGGCGAATTCGCGCCCTTCCCAATAGTGCTTGGGCAACACGCGCAACTGCCCAATGATCAGCGGCATCTCGCGGTTGGTGCCCTCTTTGAACTCGAACTTCACCTGGCGCTCGTCGAGGGCGAAGACCGTATCGACGTCGGCGTAGAAGGTGCGAAAGAACGGAATGCCCTTGGTGGTTAGGATTTTGAAGCTGAAAATCACATCAGCCGCGGTCACCGGAACACCATCGTGCCAGCGCGCTGCGGGGTGTAGCTCGAAAACGATCCAAGAGCGGTCCTCCGGCATCTGCATCTGCGCGGCGAGCTGGCCGTATTCGGTGAACGGCTCATCCTTGGACTTAGTGCAGAGCCGGTTGTAGAGCATCAGCGAACCGTAGGCGGCCACCCCCTTGAGGGTGAAGGGATTGAGGTTGTCGTACGTGCCGATGGCGGCGAGGCGGATTTCGCCGCCTTTGGGGGCGTCGGGATTGACGTAGTCGAAGTGGGTAAAATCAGGCCCGTATTTGGGGTCGCCGTAGAGCGTGAAGGCGTGGGCGCGGAGAACGGGACTGTCCGCGGTATGGGCCACCGAGGCGAGGATAAAGCAGAAAACCAGTGAGCGCATGGTCTGCATCAGAATCGTCTTTTAATGTGAGGGTGATAAAACGAAAAATTAGTGCGTACATAGACTACAAAATTAACCTGAAAACGCATTTACGGCCACCGACGCGGTTGGCTGCAGCGTGGCTCTGTTCTATCTTGCCGACCTATGATTCGCTACCCGAGGAGGGCTGCCGATGCTGACGCCGAAACAAAAAGAGCACTTTGATGTCTTTGGCTTTCTCTGCCTGCGCCAAGCCTTTTCCCCAGACGAGATGGCCGAGATTACCCAAGCCGCCGACCAAGTGTGGCGCGAGAATCGAGGCGGCCAACCCGATGACGGCCAGCACCAGGGCCTTGCGCCTTTTGCCGAACTAAATCCCCGGCTTTTGGACTTAGCCGAGGACGACCGCATTTTCCAAGTGGCCGCCGATCTCCTAGGACCCGATTTCCTGTGGTCGGGATCGGAGGGCAACAAGGAGGGACGTACCGAGAAAGGGGAGCACAACTGGCATGCTGATCGGCCAGGGGCCGCAGAGACCGAGTATCGGCGGCTCAAAGTGATGCTCTACCTGACGCCCACCACCAAAAAGCAGGGCGCGCTGCGGGTGATCCCCGGTTCGCATCGCATGCCCTTCCACGAGTGGCTGTGGCCCTTACAGTCCCACCACTTCAAGGACGGCACGATCGGCGACAGCTTCGGTGCGCGGGGCGAGGACATCCCTGCCTGCGCGGTGGAGACCATGCCCGGCGACGTAGTCTTCTTCCACCACAGCCTCTTTCACGCGGCCTACGGCAAGTTTCCCGAGCGGCGCTACGTTGCCTTCAAGTTTGTCACCCGGCCCGATACCGAGGCCAAGCTGCGGTCCATGCAGCGCTATGCGGCCGGGGCCTTTGACGTTGATCCGGCGCTCCTAGCAAGGCCCCGGCTGCGGTCTATTGCAGAGGACCTGATCGCCTTGGGCGAGCAGGCGAGGGCTTTAACAAGCTGATTTATGATTCTTGGGGAGGATCTGAGCGCGTATTAGCTTAGCCTTTGGGCCGACTGCGCTCTTTGGCCTGCTGAAGGATGCTCTTAGCTGTCACGAGGGTTTTTACTGGGCGGGGTACGGCCACTGAGGCCCCTGTCGTGCTGTGCTTCCATTTCTGGTGCTTGCCGGTGCTCACCCAAATATAGCCTAGGGCTGTTAGCCGACTCGTAAGCCAGCGATAGTAATCCTCGCCCACGCTAGGCTAGTGCCCTGCCGCGGCCATCGCCTTGCTCTAATCGCACAGGTTCCGCAACAGGGATGTCGGGTATCGGCAGGACTTGGCCGGTGGCGTCCATATGGTTGTCCCGCAACAGGTCGGGCGTCATGTCGAGGATGATTTCCTTGAACTCGTCGAGCGTCTCGGCCTCGATAAACAGGCCCTCGACCTCGGTGTACGCAGTATAAAAGACCTGCGCCCTCTCGTGCCAAGCAGGCTCCACGCGGAAGGTGCCTAGGTCGCTCGTCACTTGAAAGGCTCCGACCTTCTCGTCCCAAGCGACGGATACGTTCTGGTCGCTCGCGTCATATTCTAGTGTTCTGTTCATGTCGTCTCTCTCGGAAGGCGTTTCCATAATCAGCCCTCATATACGGGAAGATAAGGGTACGGCCCTAAAATGCGGTTGTCAAAAAACGCACCTTCTCGTCGCCATCGAGAGCGTACTTGCATTCCCTATACCGACGGCAATTGCGGCACGACCTGGTTGGCGAGCAAGTCCATCGAACGCTCCCACAGCGGCCGGTCGTCCCAGTCGTGGGCGATCATCAGCAGCGTGTCAAAGCCCCCGGTCGTCTCCCACAAGCCCTGTAGCTGCTCTACGCACGACGGCACGTCGCCTATTATACACAGGTTCCTGATCAGATACTCAGGCGTGACCTCTTCGTCGGGAACGTCCGGGTCGTGCTTGGTAATGTGGAGCATTTTGGCGCCGCTGAGTACGGCAATCAGGTATTCAAAGGAGCGGCAGAAAGCGCTCTTTTTGTCGAGGGCGTAGTCCCAAGCGCGCGCCTCGTCATCGGCGACGAGGACGCTGCGCGAGATGCGCCAGCGGGTGCGCTCGGGCGCGGGCAGACCGGCATCGGTGGCTCCGGCGCTGTAGGTCTGCCAGTGCTGGGTCAAGATCGAAGGAGCGACGAGATTGGTGCTGATGGGCAGGTAGCCCCGCTGGCCGGCCATGGTCGCGGCCATGGAGTCGCTTCTTATCACGCTCATGCCAATGGGCGGGTGCGGCTGCTGGTAGGGCTTGAGCAGTTCGCCGATGCCGAGTTCGGAGTTCGCCTCCTCAATTTTGATGCGGTAGAAATCCCCCGCAAAGTCAAAAGGAGCGTCCGCCTGCCAGAGCTTGAGGACCATGTCGATGCTCTCGACGGTCATCAGCCCTTGGGTCTTGGGATCGGGCAGGTCAAAAAGGCCCCAGTCGGTGGCGACGCCGCCTTGGCCGAAACCGCAGTTGAAGCGGCCCTTGGACAGGTGGTCGAGAAAGGCCAGCCGCACCGCGACATTGACCGGGTGGTGCTGCGGCATGATGGAGACGCCCGTGCCCAAGCGAATGTTTTGCGTCAGGGGCAGGACGTGGGCGATGAAGAGGTCGTTGGACGGAATCGGCTCCCACGCGACAGTGTGGTGCTGGCCGACCCAAGCCTCGGTGAAGCCGAGCTTATCGGCGCGGACGACGAACTCGACGTCCTCGGCAAAGCATTCAGTGCGGTCTTTTTCCGGGGGATGCAAGGGCATCATAAAGGTGCCGAGTTTCATGGAAATCCTCCTCTACGGCAATGTAGGTACGCAGTGTTTTTTCTAGCTCAATATCCCAATTCTCGCTCCATGTCTCCAACCACATCGGCGATCACCTGCGCGATTTCCTCGACCTGTTCTTCGCTAATGGTAAAGGGCGGGCTGATGGCAATGTGGTCGCCGCTGACGCCGTCAATCAACCCGGGCGAGCCGGGCATGATGAGCACGCCTTTGGCAAAGGCGCGGTTGACGATCGCGGCCGACACGCCTTGAGCGGGGTCAAAGGGCGTGTGGGTCGCCTTGTCCTTGGCAAACTCCACGCCGGTAAGCAGGCCCTTGCCGCGCACCGCGCTGACTATGGGCGAGTCCATTAAGGGCAGCATCTTCTCCAGCATCAGGTCGCCCATCTGGGCACAGCGAGTGACCAAATCGTGGTCTTGGATGTAGTTCTGCACGGCGAGAGCAATGGCGCAGGAAAGCGGATTGCCGCCGTAGGTGTGGCCGTGGACGTAGTGGTTTTGCTTTTTGTAGATCCCGTCGTAGATCTCGTCTCGGACTAAGGTAGCGGCAATGGGCGTGTACCCGCTGGCGAGGCCCTTGCCAGTGGCTATGATGTCTGGAATGGCGTCCCAGTGCTCAATGCCGAAATTGAGGCCCGTGCGTCCGTAGCCGGTGACCACTTCGTCGATGAGCATCAGGATGTTGTAGCGGTCGCAGATCGTGCGGATGGTGGGGAAATAGTCGGGCGGCGGCATCAGGCCGCAGCAAGAAGTGCCCGAGATCGGCTCGGCGATGAAGGCGGCGATGGACTCGCTGCCCTCCTGTTTGATGACCCGTTCCAGTTCTTCGGCGCAGGAGAGCGTACAGGCGGGTCGATCTTGGCAGTACGGGCAGTGATCTGGGTGGGGGAAGGTGATGTGCGGGAAGTCGAGCAAATAGGGCACGTAGTCCTCGCGCCAAGTGGAGCGGCCCGACATGGAAAGCGCGCCGATGGTGTTGCCGTGCCAGCTCTGCCAGCGGGTGATGACTTTGAACTTCTTTGGGTTGCCGGTCTCGATGTGGTACTTGCGGGCCATCTTGAGCGCGGACTCCGTGGCTTCGGACCCGCCGGAGATGAAGAAGACGCGATTGAGGTCGCCGGGGGCTATGGCGGCGATTTTGTCGGCGAGGTCGATTTGCGGTTGGGTGAGGAAGCGGGCGTAGGTAAAGCTGACCTTGTTCGCCTGCTCCCGCATGACCTCAGCTATCTCTGGAACGCCGTGGCCGATGGAGACCACATGGACGCCAGCGCAGGCATCTAGGTACGCGCGGCCGTCTTCGGCGTAGAGATAACAGTCTTTGCCGTGGGAAATCTGCGGCCAGTTGTCGGTAATGACGCGGTGAAAAATGCGGTCGGTGGTCATGGATCCGTCCTTTGTATGTAGTAATGACAAGGCCCTGAAAGATACGAAGTCCCAAGAGGCCAGCATAGGGCGCGGCCGATTTTGATTGTCGCACAGTGATCGGCCAGCCTATCGCCGGGGTACGGTGCGAGATCGCGTCCGGTTGGTCCCCTGCTTCACCAAGTACTATTCAACTATGTGAAGTACTACTCGTGATCGCGGCGAGCTGCGACTATCGTTTCCGCTTTCTGTATAGCTCTTCTATGGCGTCTTGCAGCAAGCAGTCGGAGTTAATCTGGCGATTGTAGCTTCGGCGATAGGTGTCCACTCGGCTCAAGTCGACTTCTCGGAAGGCTTCGATGATCTGGACCGGGAGTTCGTGTGGCTCGGCAATACAAGCGGCGGTCTGCTGCGCTCACTGCAAGGGAGAGGCATAGACCGCCGCGATGGGAAACGGTGCGAGATACGCGGCCGTGCAGCGGGCCTGTCTTCAGCCCAACGGTGTGAGCGGATAGTCCACGATGCGGTGGGAAAACTCGCCGGTGAGATTGGCGCGATTTTCTCCATGGCGCACAAGCCACACCCTGTTCATCGGTTCAGGGCCTCCAAGACGCGCTCAAGCAAGGGGCACTCCTCGGCACTTATCTCGTCAAGCATATCGCAAGCTCGCGTGAGAGTATCGGGTCGCTGATGCGTTTTCCAGCGCAATAGCACCAAGCGCAGACTGTGCGCCTTTCGCTCGACCGCACCAAAGCGCATACCAAGCTGCTCGGCCGGATCGAGGTAGCCCTGTTCTTCCATGTACTGCAACCGCGCCTGCATACACGTTTTGTGCTCCCACAGAATGCGCCAAGGGATGTCGCGGTAGGCAGCCGGGTTTTCCAGTTCGCGTTGGAGGAACGGATAAATGCCCGTGCCCCAACAGCCGCCCTCTCGCGGCGCAGCCAGCAGCCGGTAGCGCTGCGACGTATCGGCGGCGGATAGGTAGTCGGCCAACTGGTCGGCCACCGCACATGGGTCGAAATCATACGACTGGTCGGGCAGATATTTGTAGAGAAATACTCGAGGCCGATCTTCCATCGCCTGAAAGAACCACGCTGGCAAGGGCTGA
>JAJDUT010000100.1 GCA_022826515.1 Candidatus Latescibacterota bacterium | reverse complement strand
GGGCGAGTAGGCCCTTACCGACGCCGGTCTCGCCCAACATCAGCACTTGGATATCCGTTTTGGCCACCTGCCGCACCCTTTTTAGGAGCAGGGCAATAGCCGGATTGCTGCTGAGTACTTTGGCCGGGGGTGTGTTGCTCGGTTGGGTCATACTTCATCCCTCAAGCCCCCGACCTCTTCCACGCCAACCCTCCGTTAGGGGCCTACCCGTCAGCTAATGCACATTCCGTGCCAACGAGCAGGCCACGCACAAAAAAATCCTTTAGGAAAACCCTAAAGGATTGAAAACATACGACTTAAAATGATAAGAGGGAGATTACTGTGCTGCGCCGTTTAGCTCTTGCTACTCGTCATTTGCATAATTTTTTATGCAAATGAATAAATTTTTGTGCATTTTGAACGATTTTCCCGTTCATTCTGCACGATTTTTTCGTGCAATTTGCACAACTTATTGTTCATGGTGCATAACTTTTTAATTTATTTGCACAACTTTCTGTTCATCTCATACCCCATATCTGTGCGTAATATCAGTACTTAACCCAAAGGAATCCCATGATCATCCAACCCAAAGTTCGCGGCTTTATCTGCACTACGGCCCATCCCGACGGCTGCGCCCGCGCCGTCCAAGACCAAATCGACTGGGTCAAACGCCAACCCTCCTTCGACGGCCCCAAGAAAGTCCTCGTCGTCGGCGCTTCGACCGGCTACGGGCTGGCGTCGCGCATTGCCACCTGTTTTGGCTCAGGTGCGGCCACGCTCGGAGTCTTCTTCGAGCGGCCCGCATCCGGTAAACGCACGGCAACGGCTGGGTGGTACAATAGCGCGGCCTTTCACGATGCTGCGCGCAACGCCGGCCACTACGCCCGCAGCATCAACGGCGATGCCTTCTCCGACGAGATCAAGGCCGAGACCATCGCCGCCATCCGCGAAGACCTACAAGAAGTCGATTTAGTCGTTTACAGCCTAGCTTCGCCGCGGCGGATTCACCCGCGCACTGGCGAAAATTTCAGCTCCGTCCTCAAGCCCCTCGGCGGCACCTACACCAACAAGACCGTCCACGTCCAGACCGGCGAGGTTTCCGACATCGCCATCGACTCGGCGAGCGAGGAAGAGATCGCCCACACCATCGCAGTCATGGGTGGGGAAGACTGGCAGATGTGGATCGAAGCGCTCGACGAAGCGGGCGTGCTCGCCGACGGCGTTCGCACGGTCGCTTACACCTACATCGGCCCTGAAATTACCCACCCGGTCTATCGCGACGGGACCATCGGCCACGCCAAGAATCATCTGGAAAACACAGCCAAGGCCCTCAACGAATTTCTGCAAGCCAAAAGCGGCAGTGCCCACATCTCCGTCAACAAGGCCATGGTGACCCAATCGAGCGCCGCCATCCCCGTCGTGCCGCTCTACATCTCGCTGCTGTACAAGGTGATGAAGGAAAAGGGCTGCCACGAAAGCTGCATCGAGCAGATGCACCGGCTCTTCGCCGATTGCCTCTATGCAGATGCCTCCACCGACGCCGAAGGGCGCATCCGCATCGACGACCGCGAAATGCGCGAAGACGTACAGCGGGAAGTCGCTGCGCTGTGGGAGCAGGTCAATACTGACAACCTCGAATCGCTGTCCGACATCGATAGCTACCGCACGGAATTTCTGGGGCTTTTCGGCTTTGGCTTTGCGGGCGTTGACTATTCGGCAGACGTCGATCCCGAGCGGGGGCTATCATGAAAGGCCGCCGGATGGCATGAAATCGCGGGCTCGAACGTGGTCTTGAACTCGCGCATCGTGTGCGGTGTGGCACGACGAAGGAGCGATGGGGAAGAATCGCCCGGTTCAGTCAGCGGCGGCAATCCTTCCCCCACTCAATAGGTCGCCCGACCGCCGCTCACGTCAAAGCACTGGCCCGTGGCAAAGGTCGATTCGTCCGATACTAAAAATAAAATGGTCGCCGCCACTTCTTCGGGGCGGCCCAAGCGGCCGAGGGGGATTTTGGCGGTCAAGAAATCGACGCGGTCCTGGTCCATGCCCTGCAATATCGGCGTGTCAATCAGGGCCGGAGCCACGCAATTGACGCGAATGCCGCTGTCCAAAACCTCTTTGGCCAGCGTCTTGGTAAAGCAGATGACGCCCGCCTTGGACACGGAGTAGGGAGCCATATTGGCGTTGCCCTCTTTGCCGGAGATAGAGGCCAGCGAGCAGATGACCCCACTCTGTTGCGGCAGCATATAGTGCAAAGCCGCCCGCGAGCACAGAAAGGTTCCCTTGAGATTGATGTCGAGGACGCGGTCCCAGTCGTCTTCGGCTAAGTCTTTGACCGGCGTGTCTGTGCCGACAATACCGGCGTTGTTGACCAAGATGTCGAGGCCACCCAACTGGTCGGCAACTTGGGCAAAGGCCCGGTCAACCGAAGCGGCCTGAGCCACATCAACGGCAAGGCCGATGGTCGAACCGCCTATTTCAGCAGCCGTCCGCTGCGCGCCGTCGGCGTCGATATCGAGAATGGCCACTTGGGCACCCTCGGCGGCGAGGCGCTGGGCAATGGCGCGGCCTATGCCGCGCGCGGCACCAGTGACAACGGCGTTTTTTCCCTTGAGGGGTTGCGGATCCATCTTGTTTTCTAAGCTCCCTAATTAGCAATAGATTAATCATCGCCAAAATTGGCGGACATCTCGCGATTGGGATACTGAGCGAAGCATCCCATACCCGATACCCGTGCGTAACGTCAGTTCATAATTGTCGGTTTTATGGCGATACCGAGGAAAAAGCAATGCCCAATGATAGGTTTTCCAAAGGCAGTAGAGCAAATGCGGTGGCGGTGGTTTTGCTGCTAGCCTCAATCCTCACCAAAGCGGCAGCCGAGACTCGCTTCGTCGAGGTGCAGTCTGGTATTGACTTTACCAATGTCTCTGGCACTCCCGAGAAGAAGTACATAATTGAGACCCAAGCCGCGGGTGTAACCACGTGGGACTACGACCTCGATGGGGATCCCGATTTGTACTTTACCATTGGTTCTCACCTCGAAGGGGAAGGGGCACCGGCAAACGCCTTATTTCGCAACGATGACGGGCAGTTCGCCAACGCAACAGCAGGTAGCGGCGCGGGCTTGCAGGGATGGAACATGGGGGCCACGCCAGCCGACTACGACCTCGACGGGGACGACGATCTCTACGTCACGCGCTGGGGTCGCAACGCCTTGCTCCGCAACGAAGGGGGGGGACGCTTCACCGAGATCGCTGCGCTCGCCAACGTCGATGACGATCGCTGGGGCATCGGCGCGGCATTCGCCGACTACGACCTCGACGGCGACCTCGATCTCTACGTCGCAAACTACATCAAGTTCGAACTCAATGGCCCCCCGTTCTACGACAAGTGGTGTAATCACCGGGGAATAAAGGCCGCTTGCGGTCCGGCCGGCTTCAAAGCGGAAAGAGATGTCTTATTCCGCAACGACGGCAACGGCAGCTTCAGTGACGTAAGCACGGCTGCGGGGATTGACGACCCGCCCCGTTATGGCATGCAGGTTGCCTGGGGCGATCTCGACGCGGACGGCGATCTCGACGCGTACGTGGCCAACGATGGACACGCCAATTCCCTCTTGCGCAACGACGGGCGCGAGAAATTCGCTGAAATCGGCATATCATCGGGTGCTGCCTTCAGCGGCGATGGCCGATCTCAAGCTGGAATGGGGGTAGCGCTTGGCGACGGCGACGGCGATGGCTTGTGCGATGTCTTCGTCACCAATTTCTCCCAAGACCACAACACCTACTACGAGAATACAGGCACCGGATTTTTCTCCGACATCAGCGGCCAAGCCGGGCTAGCCGGCAGTAGTCGCCCTTTTATGGGGTGGGCCACCTTCTTTTTCGACTACGACGGCGATACCGACCTCGATCTATTCGTCGCTAACGGCCATCTCATGCCTGCCATTGACCATGCCGGTAGCGGGCTACGCTACGCGCAGACAAACCTGCTATACCGAAATGACGGGGGCAGCCAATTTACAGAGGTCAGCGGGCGCGCTGGACCTGGGTTTGGCTTGGCAAGGGTGAGTCGCGGCGCCGTCCATGGCGACCTAGACGGCGACGGCGACTCCGATATTGTAGTAGCCAATCTCGACGCGCCGCCAAGTTTACTACGCAACGACGGCGACCGCATTCATCACTGGCTGGGACTGGATCTGCACGGTCCACCTGGAAATCACCACGGGATTGGTGCCCATGTCCTGGTGCGCACGGGTGGCCGCGAGCAGGATCGCCAAGTATTCAGCGGCGACGGGTTTATGGGACAAAACGACCCGCGCCTCTTCATCGGGCTGGGAACGGCGCGCCTTGTGGACCGCTTGGAGGTGCGCTGGCCTTCCGGGCTGGTGCAGCACTACCAGAACCTGACCGCAGATCGTCTCTACCTGATCCACTACCAAGACGGGCTTACAGTCCGAGGAGATGGGGAGAGGATGGGTTCCGAATGAAGCGACAGCTCTCGCTAGGCACCTTGCTGTTACTCAAGGCGATTCTCGTCGCGGGCTGCGGCTACCAAGAAGAACGAGCCGCTCCTCAGGTTGCAGAGGTTGAAACGCCCCCCCTTGCTGCGGCTGCCGCTATCAACAAGGCGCACAGTCTGCTCAATGTCCGTCAGCCCAAAGAAGCCGAACGAATCCTCAGAGAAGCCTTGGAGGTCGCCCCAGATCACGCCCAACTCAACAATTTGCTCGGCGCAGCCCTAGTGGAGCTCAGCCGCTTTGCCGAGGCCGAGGACCGCTTCCGCAGAGCAGCAGAGCTAGATCCAACCCTAGCGGACCCCTTGGCTCGGCTCGGCTGGCTTCTCTACGAAAAGCAGGGCAAGGCGACTGAGGCCAAGGCACTGTTGCAGCAGAGCCTAGAACTCGACCCCGACCACGAGAGGGGTCGCTATACACTAGGGCTCGTCCACCAGCGCGAGGGCGAACTGGACAGCGCCGCCACAGCGTACGCCGGCCTGCTGGAGCGAATACCATCGGCCGAAGCCCACCGCCAACTGGGCCTGACCTATCTGCAGCAAGGCAACCTAAAGCGCGCCCAGCGATCCCTCCAAGAAGCAGCGCGTTGGTCTCCGTACGACCCCCAGACCCTAGTGGGGTTAGGCCAGACAATGGCTCGTCAGGGCAAGGCCGACAGCGCCCGGCTGATCCTCAAGGGGGCGGAGAGAATACGCCAAGAAGAAGAGGAACTCCGCTCCCTGCGCGACGCCGCCATGCGCCATCCAAATCGTCCCCAGTCGCACTTCAACTTAGGGGTGGCATACGCCCGCATGGGACGATTGAAGTTGGCGCAGCAGGCGTACCGGCGAGCCTTGGAAACAGATTCTTCGTATGCGCGCGCCTACAAAGGTCTCGGAACTCTTGCGATGTCCGTGGGAGAGTTGGAGCAAGCCGAGATTCTCTTTGCGGAAGCCCTCGCGCGCGACTCGACCCTAGCCACAGCGCACAACAATCTAGGGCTGATCTACCACGCCAGAGGCCGCCATGCGGAGGCCGTCGCGCAATTTGAGGCCGCTGCTCGCGACGCTCCTAAGCAGGCTCCTCTCTGGGCCAATGTAGCACGGGCCTACCGCGATCTGGGACAGGCCGAACAGGCGCGCCGGGCGGCAGCAAAGGCTCTGGCGATCGATTCTACATTTCACGGTGCAAGAGAGATACTCGGAGACGCGTATTTCTTAGACGGAGCGCTGGAGAAGGCGCTAGAGAACTGGCGTCGCGTCGCAGAGACAACGCCCAGCGATACAGCGCTAGCCGCCAAGATCGAGCGGGCCGAGCGAGCGCTAGAGAGCAGACCGCGATGACCCGAGTGTGGGAAAGTATCGGGCCGATCATCGTGCTCTACATCATCGCCAGTCCACTCGGCGCAACGGATCCGACGTCTATCCGCTTCGTGGATGTGGCCGAGGAGACGGGCTTGGTATTTCACCACGAGACCGGAGCGTGGGGACGCCACTACCTGCCCGAGACGATGGGAGGGGGCGTCTGCGTTCTCGACTTCGACAGGGACGGTCGGCTCGATGTGTACGCCGTCAACGGCGCGCCCGTAGTCCCGCCGACCGAAACCTCCGGCAAGGCTCCCGTCAACGCCCTCTTCCGCCAGACTGCCGCAGGTCGTTTTGCCGAGGTAGGTGCCGCTGCGGGAGTGGACCACGGAGGAATTGGCATGGGCTGTGCGGTCGGCGATTGCGACAACGACGGCGACCCGGACCTCCTCGTGACCAACTACGGATTTGACGCATTCTACCGCAACAATGGGAACGGCCAGTTCGACGAGGTCACTAGCTCCACCGGACTCGACGACAGCCTGTGGAGCACGGGCGCAGCTTTCGGCGACGTCGATCTGGACGGCGACTTAGACCTGTACGTGGTCCACTACGTCGAATTCGATCCCGAGCGTCAGACCGGGGAAATGGCTCCCTACCTCGCCGATCTGTCACTGGCGCAAGTAGCGGGCGAAGAATTGCCAGCAGCCTATCCGCGACCGTCCAGCTTTCCCGCAAGTCCAGATCGCCTGCTGCGCAACGAAAACGGGCAGTTTGCCGACATCAGCGATCGGGCGGACACAGACGCTATGACCGGCAGAGGATTAGGGGTTGTCTTCGGCGACTACAACCTCGACGGTTGGCCCGACCTCTACGTCGCCAACGATGGAAATCCCAACTTCCTCTACCACAACCGAGGCGATGGGAGCTTTGAGGAAGTGGGAGCGGCCTCGGGGACAGCCTACGGACTATCGGGACAGGCCGAGGCCGGCATGGGAGTTGACTTCGGCGACTACGACAACAACGGCTTTCCAGACCTCGCGGTCACCAATTTCCAAGGAGAGCCAAATGATCTCTATCAAAACACGGGGATGGGTTTCTTTGCCAATGCCACGTACAGCTCGGGGACCGGCTGGGTAACGCTCCCCTTCCTCGGGTTTGGGATTGCGTTTTTGGATTTCGACAGCGATGGATGGCTCGATTTGTTCGTCGCCAACGGGCACGTCTTGGATAACGTCGAGCGTTTCGATCCCTCCACTTCCTACCCGCAGCGCAATCTGCTGTTCCACAACAACGGCGTAGCCAAGGGTGGAGAAAATCGGTTCGTCGAAGTAGGCACCACATCCGGCCCGGGAATGGCCCAAGTTCGAGTGAGCCGAGGAAGTGCCGTCGCAGACTGGAATGCAGACGGCGCTGTCGATCTGCTAGTGGCTAATATCGGACAACAGCTTTCCCTGTTGCGCAACGAAGGGGGAAATGGGCATCACTGGCTCGGGGTGAAGCTGCAGGGGCAATCTAGCAACCGGGACGGAATTGGCGCACAGGTCTGCGTTCGGGCTGGAGAGCTGAGACAGTGCCGGGAAGTACGGGGAGCCGAAAGCTACCTAAGTCACAGCGAATTGCGGCTCCACTTTGGCCTAGGGCCGCACGCTGCAGTGGATTCTGTCGCAGTGCGTTGGCCCGCCGGGGGCGTGCAGCATCTGGTGAACGTCGAGGCGGACCAAACGCTGTTTGTGCTAGAGCCTACTACCGGCGAGGAACGCTAAGATCATGGACCGCGATAGATTTGCCTGCCGAACAATAGAGCGTCGGAGAGCTTAATTTGCTTGACGGACTGAGTAGTCTTTCAATTTTATTACCTCTTGAATTCACTGGACTCCCGCCTTCGCGGGAGTGACTAGTCTCCCATGTCATTCCCGCGCAAGCGGGAATCCAGCCTAACACACTGGCCTCAAATGGGCATCGGAGCGCAGGCATGACAAAAGCTGCGTAACATTACTTACGAACTATATGGAGCCAAGAATCGTCCTCGCCCTAATAGCCGTCTCAGTGGTCGCCTGCGGGCCAGGGGATCCGGTCGTTGCCCGAATCGGCGACGCCGAAATCTCGCTGTCGCAGGTAGAGCAGTTTGTAGAACGGCTGCCCCAAGGGCTGCGCAGCCAGGACAGTGGCCGCGTCGCGACCGCGGATCACGTCTGGTCGCTCATCGACCACCACCTCACTCTTGAGGAAGCCCGCCGACGAGGGCTGGCTGGGGACGCCGAGATTCAGCGCGAGCTGGCCCATCAAGAACGCGGTTGGCTGGCGCGGCTGTACAGGGAGCGGAGCGGGATCGCGGATATCACAGTTTCCGCAGACGATGTAGAGCGGACCTTCCTCCGCTTGGGGTTCGATAAGGAGCGCCTCCTCACTCGGCTCATCGTCGCCGACGAAAACCTGCTAGCGGAAGCCCTCGGGCGAATCCGTTCTGGAGCGGAATTAGCTGAGGTGGCACATTCGTACGGAGCGATGGATTCGCTCGCGCTAGGGGATGGGACCGTCGGCTGGATCGGCCGCGAGGCCCTCGCTCGCTACCGCATACCAGAGGAAGTGTTCTTCTCCATCCAAGATAGGCGTCTTGCTCCTGTCGCCGACTTGGGTGGGGCGTGGCAGATCTACCAGTTCGAGAATACGCGCTCGCGGCCTTTGGCGGATGTGTGGGAGCTGATGCACGAACGGACGCTTAGGGAGCGCCGGAGCCGGCAAAGCCACCAAGAGTACGAGCAACTCGCCCACCAGCTAGCGCTTCGCGTGAGGCCGGAAGGAATGGAAGCCGCCCTCGCACTCGGCGGCGCGGGTGTCGCTCCCCGGAGCCTCGCGGAGTCATTGGGTGCCCGGGTGCTGTGCGACTTCGACGGAGACTCCCTGACCGTGCGCGACTTTTTGACCGCATTGCTGCGCATTGGCTTCCGCAGTGCCTTGAGGGACAGCGGCCACGTGATGCAGTTGGCAAGCTCCGAGGTGCTGCCAATCTATCTGTTCGCCGCGGCGGCCCGTAGCCAAGCATGGGATAAAGAGCCCGAGTTCCAAGAATTCGCCGAGCAGAAGAAGCAACAGTTGATGCTAAAAGCCCTTGAGGAGCAGGCCGCGGCAGAGAACGGACCTATTGAGGAAAAAGACATCCGCGCGTATTACGACCGCAACAAGGGGCAATTCCGGGTGCCGGAGTCCGTCGTCATCCGGCGTCTCTATGTGGACACTTGGGAACAGGCACGGGACCTGCGAGAGGAGATCGATGCGGGAGCAGAACTCGCCGCCCTCCTCAAACGCCCATTAGTCGCCCGCCACGTCCACCCCCAGTTGCAGGGGGTACGGCGATTTTTCCGCATTCACGAGGCGCACTTTCCGGAGTTGGTCGCGGGGGCCTTCGACGCCGAGACAGGCGATGTCGTAGGCCCTGTGCCGGTTGGGGACGGCTTCGCGGTCTTTGAGGTGCTAGGGCACATAGAGCCGGAAGTGCAGCCGTATGACGAGGCCCGCTCGGAAGCGCGCCGATTGCTACTCAAAGCGAGAACGGACGAGGCTATGGCGCGCCTTATTCGCAAGCTCAGGGAGCAACACCGCAACCAAATAACGCTCTACGACCTTCCCGTTGGTGAGACGGAGGCGGAGGAATTGTAGCGGATGAGGACTTCCCGTAAAGTTTTGATCTGGTCCGTCGCGGCAGGTCCGATCTTGTGGTTTGGGGGAGGGCTGACACTAAAACCGGTGCAAGCCCAAACGGCAGAGGGGTTCGATCTGCGGGGCAACGAACTCGTCGTGGACCGCTTGGAGCACTGGCAGACGTGGAAAATGCCCACCCACTTGGTGCGACTGGACGACAGCGGGACGGTACAGGTCCGAGACTTTCGCTCCGTCTATAATCTCCTAGATGATCGGTCTTTCAGGCGACAAGTGGATATTAGCTCAGACAAATCTCGGGTGATGAATCTGGACAGTACTCGATCCGTCGATGTGAAGGGCAGCTTCAAGGAGGACACTGCGGGCAATCCTGTTTTCGATCACTTCTTCCGTCCCGGCCCCAGCAGGGCCGGTTCAAATCTAGAACTAGCGTCCAATATCGTCGATGGAGATCCAACGACGTTCTGGGAGCCAGATCGCAACCGTCCCATGGAAGACTGGTGGGTGGAAGTTTCGCTGGGCCGGACGGTTCCGGTGGAGCGGCTTCGTTTGCAGTACGTCGATGCGGAATTGGGCGACCCTTTCCGGCGCTTGCTCGTGTTCTTTGAGGACGCTCAGTTCCCACTGGTGGAGGAAGATGCAAATTTTCAGTTCGAGGTACTAGAACCGCTTCCGGGCATCAACGAGGAGCAACGGGAGATCGTCATCGACGCCGCGCAGACCAGCGGCCTGTTGCCCTCGGCTGGGAGCGGCTTGGTGGAAAAACGGCTGGAGCAACCTAGGGCGAGTTTGAGTTGGAACGGGAAGCTCGTCGAGACGATTCGCTTTCAGGTGACCGACACCAAAGGAGGCCGGGCCGAAGAGATCGCGGAGAGCGAGTACCTAGCGCTGCCCGTCGAGGCGCGTGGCGACATCGAATACCTCTCAAAGAGCGAGACGGGCCGGGGAGAGCCGGTGGATTCGACGACCTATTTCGAACTACCGGCAGATCGCCGCGGCGAAAAGCGGTTCTTCCGGCGCGAACTGCCTCGCCTAGCAGAAGTAGATGTGTGGGGTTGGGGCGACAATGTGGCCTTTAACATGATCGAGGGCGGCGGCAGGATCATCCAACAGCTTCCCAGTGGGGGAGGGGAGCAGGCCTTTGACGGAGTATTGGCCAGTTTCTACCAAAACAACTACTGGCTGGAAGAAACCCCGACTGAGAACATGATGATCGCCGACCTCGGCGGGACCGTGTGGGCCAAAGAGTTCCGGGTGATGTCTCAGGGCTACTTCCAGTCGCCTTCGATCCGGGGCTACCTGCTCCGGGGCAGCGCGGGTGAACGCGATTCGGAAGGGCAACTGAAGTTCACGCGGATCAGCTCTCAAGAGCGGGAGATCAATTCCAGCGTGGGATTCTTCCTCGAATTGGCTGACATCCTCGAACCGGCCCGGCAGGTGCGGTTCTTCGAGTTCCGCGCCCTAGAGAACGATCCCGGCGGCACGGTCACGATCAGCCGGACTCCAGGGATCGGCGAGTTCATGGTCTTTTCAGAAGGCCCTCCCGCCGAAGTGATCCTCACCTCCGGCCCGCTAACAGTGCCCGGGCAGTCCAATCTCGTGTCGATAAATTGGGAGGCACAGACGCCTCCGGGGACCAGCGTCGAGTTGAGAACTCGGACGGGCAGCGAAGTCGAGCGCCAGATCAAGTACTACAACTCGGGCGGCGGCGAAGTCACGGCGAAAAAACACAAAACGCTCGCCTTCTTTCTCCGAGGACCGATCGACACCGTCTTCGTTCCCACGGCGGACTGGAGCGAGTGGAGCGAAGCCTATATCCGGCCGGGAGCCGAAATCACTTCCCCGAGCCTGCGCCGCTTCCTTCAGATTGAAGCGCGCCTAAAGGCCGAGGCAGGAGTCGATCCGCCATCCATCAAGTCGGTGCGCGTGGAGTACACCGATCCATCGGTCGTTGGACTGGCCGGGGAAATCTGGCCTCAGGAGGTCGTTCCAGGAAGGCGCGACACCTTTGCGGTATTCGTCAGCGCCGCGGTCGTAGAGCACCCCAATCCGAGTCCCGGGTTCGATGAACTGCGGCTGCGCTCGGAGCCAGCCTTAGACATGGAGTTAATCGACGCAGCCCTCGGCACGGAAGCAGAATTTGCCGCGGGAGCGCCCTACCGGTTGTACGCCAACCGCGTCGAGGAGGGGCTAGCCGCGGCCGCAGGGGACCTACTGCGCGTTCTGAGCGGTCGGGGAGATTCCCTGCGAATTCGGTTCCCCGAGGTCTTGTATCAGGCAATGGGCGACGGAAGCAACATCTTCTACCGCCGCGTCGCGGAGGGCGAAGAAGTGCCGACGAGCGAAGGGGGGACTCTGCTGGACCAAGTAGCATACAGCAGGCTTCCCGAACAACAACAGGGGGCGATCCGCTACTTCCAGAAGCTCGCGGGAGGCGACGGAGAGCGTCTGGAGGAAGTAGATGAACAAACCTTCGCCAATCTCGCGCCGGCGGAAAGAGGGCCGGTGCGATTCTTCCGCAAGGCGACGTCGTTGACAAGGGAGACCGCTTTCGACGAGCGCGGCGACCCACTCACGGCCGAGGCGTACGACAGTCTGCCTAGGAGTCGGCAGGGCAAGGTGGTTGGCCAGACGCGCCTAGTGCGCCTGCGGTTCGCAGCCGAGGTCTTCCTCCATGGCACCCGCTTGAAGCTAGCGGGCCGGAACGCCACTATCGGACTGCCGTTCCAGTTGGGCGGGGGAGGAGAGGTGACGTCTCTGACGCCGGGAAGTGGGCTGGTAGTGAGCGCACTTGGAGCGGACGATTTGGTGCGGGATATGGAAATCCAGCCCAACCTATTTACCCCGAATGGCGACGGAATTAACGATATGGTGACCATCGGCTTTTCGCTGTTCCGCGTGTTCGAACCCCGCCCGGTGACCGTCCGCATAGCGACGCTGGCCGGCCGGGAAGTGAAGCGCTTCGAGCAAAATCTGCTCGGTGGACGCCGATTGGTGCAATGGGATGGGCGAGATGCCGGAGGGACTCTCGTGCCTCCGGGTCTGTACATTGTCCAGGTGCATGGACGAGCCGATCAGCAAGGACTTGCCAGCACCCGGCGCAGCCGCGTCGTCGGCGTCGCCTACTGAACTCGAGCTTCAATGGCACTTGACGCTAGCGGATAACGCAAGGGAGGGTACTCGTGAGAAGCGGATATCTAGCCGCTTGGGCCGTATTGAGCGCACTTGTTTTCCAGATTGGCAGCAGCGCCGCCCGGGACGACTACGGCGCGCGCATCGGGGAATCGCTCGGAGCGCCTTTACCGGGGCGGACCCAGGGGCCGATCGTCTTAGTCAACGCCGTAGATCCCGCCCTCCGGCGCTGGTATGTCAACCAAGAGTTGTTCCACGAGTACCAATGGCAGCAGTGGGAATACACCAACTACGCCAGATCCTTGTACCAGCGCTACGTAGATATCCGCCTCGAAGGAGACTCCTTTTACGACATCTACGGGAACTTCGTGACTCGTGGCTTTCTCATATACAACAATGCCCAAGACCGCCCGGCCCAGTTCGGCAATACGCTATTCAAATCGACTCGTTTTGATAACTGGTTCTCCAATGTCGTCATCGCCCAAGACAAAAAGGGGCAGTACGGTTATGCGCTGACGGTGAGCAGCGAGCTGAACACGACTCTCACACCGCTGACTTTTCGCAAGCCGACTTTCGACGGGGTGCAGTTCGACATTGCCACGGATCGAGTCGAGGGCACGGTATTGTACTCGCGCATTAGCAACCCCGGTGGCGAATCAACCGCCGACCTAGAACTGCAACGCACCAACAACACCATCTTGGTCGGCGGACGCCTACAGGGTCAACTGACGGACTTCGCCATACTGGGGCTGACCATGATCAACGCCCACCAGTCGAACACCTTGAGCGACGAGTTGGCGGGCAATCCATTCAAGGGCGGGCTGACGATTGATCAGAATCAGACGATCGACTTTGTCGAGGTCGTTCTGCGCGACGATTCCCCAGGGGATGGGATGGGCGGAGCCGCGTTCTTTGAATCTGGCTCTGACGTGGTCATCACCTATACGAACGGAACCGTAGATCGGGGGACGGATATCGGCTTTGGCCCGGCGATCTCTGGAGGATTTCAGCGCGCTGGGTTCCTCGCCGCGGATGGGACGGAGGAGATCAGACTGAAATACGATTTCGACAATCCCCGTTTTACGGCGAACGCGAGCGCCCCCAAGGACTCGATCATGCAGGTGGAATTCGAGTTGGTGGTGGGCAATGACTACCAGATTTGGGCTACTTCAAACAGACAGATCAATCGGCAAGGCCAGACCGTGCTGCTGCTGATAGAACGAGCCGCCGGGAACGTACAGGACGTGTCAAATATCCGCACTGTGGGCTTTGAATACGGCCTACCTACGGCCACCCATATCATGGGAGCAACCTTCGAATTGCTCGATGTGCACGGCTTCAACTTCTACGGCGAGGCCGACCTCAATTGGAACTATCGGAAATTTCCCAACCAGAACCTAGAGCGGCACAGCACGAGTTCGGGACTTGCAGGGAAGCCGTACCGGCCCGCTTGGTTCATCAACGCTTGGAAGCGGGCCGGGCCGGTCTCCTTGTTCGCGGAGGCCTTCGGGATGGACCCGCATTACAACACCACGACATTTGTGACCGCCGGCAATGGCCAGATCGACTACGAGAGCCCGCGCCGCGGTCTAGTGGAATTCGTCGATGACAACGACGATCACGACCGCTTCCCCGACAACGTCCGCTTCGACTTCCTGCCCGGCGACGACCGCGTCTTTCCCGGTTGGGATCAGAACAACGACTTCATCCCCGATTTCAACCAGAATGACAATGCGGTCCGCGCCAATCGCCGACCCGATTACGACGAGCCGTTCCTGCGCTTTGACGTCGATAGGCCGGAATTCCTGTTCGGTGTTGACATGAACAACAACTTCTGGGTGGACCAGTTCGAAAACGACGATCAGCCAGACTATCCGTACCGCAAGGACCACCGAGGGTTCAATGTATATGCCGCGTATGATTTGACGCCCGAAGTGCAGGTGGCAGGGGGCGTGATGCGCGAGCACCAGATATCGTCGGACCAGAAGAATGAGCAATACTACGCGCTCGTCAAAATGGACGGCAGTTCGGCGCGCTGGGGTGATTTTAAACTGTTCGAAATGTCGAAGCGCGTCGAGGACGACATACCCGATCGCCTGCTTCAATGGCTGCCCAGCCAGTCCATCGACGGGGGCACCTTGACGCAGGTGGAAGATCCCATGCTCGCGCGCGACACCTGGGTGAATCATTTCTTCGTCGGGCACAAGGTAAATATCGGCCGGACGAAGGTCGAGACGCGGATGAACTACACGCTGTTTCACCAGCTCATGGACGAGCCCACGCGCACAGAACTCGACCTGCGCAAAAGCGACTTCTTCTTTGGGGCGATCAACAAAGTCAAGCACCGCCGTCAAATAGGCGTTTTGGCTATCGAGCCACGCTGGAAGAGCGAGTTCCTCAAACAGACGCGCGGCTTGTTTGGTGAAGAGAAGCGCGAACAGCTAAGAGAGTTGTTCAGCGTCATTGTAGAAATGGACTTCCTGACCGACAGTACGCTTCAGGGGGGTCTAGAGTACCTCTGGAACGAGGATTTCGCGGACGATGCCAACGACTTCAGGTCTGTGTCGCTGGGGCTGCAGTTGACCAACCGATCCACGTACTTGGGGTATAAAATCGTGGCCTTGGCCGGGACGCGGTTGCGGACTAGGGATTTCGAATTCTCAGACGCCGTCACGACTAATACGACTTTCGTAAGCGTGTTCGCAGGTCTTCACTAGATGGGCATTGGAAAGCAAAGAAATGCGTTTGGATCGTTTAAGAAGGATTGGCGATGAAGGGCGCGAATGCTTGGGAGTGGGGAGGCCTGTTGGCGGCCGGCATTGTCGTGCGGCTCGCGCACATGTGGCAGTGGGAGCAGAGCGCTTTGGGGGAAGTGGTAGTAGGGGATGCCGCGCACTATGTGGAAGGGGTGGGAGATGGAGGATGGTACTCGCCACTTTATGCGGCTTTGTGTGCAGCCGCGATGCAGGAGGAGGCGGGCCTGTGGGTACTGCGTGTGATTCAGGTCGGTATGGGAGGGCTCGCCTGCGTGCTAGTGTGGTCAATCGGCAGACAGCTATTCTCGTCAGCGGTGGGCCGATGGGCGGGTATTGCGGCCGTGCTGTACGGTCCGACGATCTACTACGGGGGCGAGATAACGCCGGCCGTGTTGGCAGCTTTTTCGGGCCTGTTGCTCCTGTGGGGGTTGGTGGGATCGGCTGGTATGGGGCCGTTGAGGGCCGGAGTTATCGGGGTAGTGGGCGGCGTGACTGCACTAGTCGATTTCCGGGCGCTATTCGCCATCGGCGCAGCGTTTGTATGGGTGATGCAGGGAAGTGGGGGCCGGAGGGTGGGGTGTTGGTTTTTTGCGGGAGCAGCCCTGGTACTGGTTCTGGGAGGGGCGGTATGGAGCTGGGAGGGGCTAGTGCCCTCGGTCCGTGGTTTAGGACTGAAGGAAATGGCAACGCGGGCGTATTTGTTTTGGCATGGTGCCGAGGTCTTGGGCGATATAGACCCCTATCGCGCCGCTGCGCCTTCGTGGATATTGGCTCCCCTCATGTGGCGAGCCTTGTTGGGATTTCCCTTTGGGCTGGTGGGGCCTCTGGCGCTAGTGGGATTTCTCGTCGCAGTCCGCGGGGAGGGGATGGATCGGTATCGCGCGCTGCCCCTGTTGTTTGCCGGTGCTTGGATGCTGGGATCGCTCTTGGAGGAGGCGTCCGGTCGCTCGCGACTGAGTGCGGCCTTGTTCTTGCTTCCGGGGGCGCTGGCGGCGATTCCTCTGTTGCTGAAAAAAAGACAGCGCGTTTGGGGCATCGCTTTGGCTCTGGTCCTATTGGCGGCCAACCTTCCTATTGCAGCCGCAGCCGGGGCGCAGAGTTCGCACGACACCTGGGCGGGTTACGCCTACCGAGAGTTGGACATGAAAGCCAATTCCATTGCTGCTTATGAGCGGGCCATCGAGGCCGAAGACGCTGGAATTCGACCGTACGCGGAACTGGCGGAAATCTACTTCGACACCGGCGCGTACGAACACGCCGCGGAAATCTACCACTCGCTGGTGCAGCGGCATGCAGCCGACAGGGACATCTGGGTTGCGCTGGCGGAGTCGTATTTAAGGGCAGGTCGAGCGGAGGAAGCAGCGGCGATCTACGCCGATCTGGCGGCACAAGAGAACGAGCCTTCTCTCGCGGGGAGATTGGGCGACGCCCGTGCGGCCCAAGGGGCGCTTGAGGGCGCCATTGTAGCCTACCAAACGGTCGTAGCGGTCTGGCCCGATAGCCATCGCGTGCGCTTCCAGTTAGCCCGCACTTGGGAGCAGCAGTCCGCACTGGACTCCGCAGCAGTCCACTATGGAATCATAGTTGGGTTAGCGGAGTGGGAGGGCCTTGTGGGGTGGCGGCTAGCTCAAGTATTGGGCCGCATGGAAAAAGATAACTTGGGGCGGATCGAGAAGCTGTTGCGCGACGTACTGGCAGATCACCCCGATTCGGCTCCGGCTCTATTGTGTATAGCAGGCTTACTGCACAGAACCGGCCGCAACGAAGAAGCCCTAATGCACTTGCGGAGGATAGAGACAATGCATCCAGACGAGCACCGCGCCTACGGATTGATGGAAAGCGTTTACCGAGCTATGGGGCGACCCGAGGAAGCGGCCCAAGCCGCCGAGCTATACCGGGAGAAGCGGCTGCGCCAGCGGGCCGACCGCCGGGTCTTGGGAAATCTGGAAGCACTGCTCCAAGGGGGCACCCCGTAGCCGGGGGAGAGAATATGACCTTGTTCGACTATGCCGCGCTAATTTCCCCAGCTATTCGTCACCAGCATTGGCGACGCACCGCCCAATTGGGGAGTTGTCCGGCGGCGCAAGGCACTAGAATGCGAGCGCTGGCACCGTGGATCTATTTAGCGCTTGTGGCGATGAGCCTAGTGCTGAGCGGACCGCAGGCGCTCCATGCGGTCGAGAGGCTGACGCTCGGCAAAGACGGAGAAATCGACTGGCTGGAGGGCGCGTCGAGCGGAGCAGACGTGGAGACGATCACCCCTGAGCACCGCACGTTTCTCGACCCCAATGTTACCGAAGTAGGGATCGCACCGTCGAACCTGATCGAGTTTGAGAGCGGGGATCACCCCGAGGCCATTCTGCCCCGGCAGGTCAGAGAGGGAACCAACGTCGCCAGCCAAGTCTTCGATTTCGGGGGTTCGATCACCGCGCCCTCGGTAGCGGATATCGAGGGAGAGGAAAAGAGGAAGATCCTCGAAAGTCTCATCACCGAGGACCCAACCGGGCTGGCTTTGGCGCGCAAGGACAACAACGCTCTCGGAACCATCGTCAACATAGACCTCGGAACCCGCATAGGCGTCCGCAGCATCCGCTTCTTCCCCCGCAACACGGTGTTTCCCAATCCTACCGCGCCATTCCAGTCGGACTTTCTCCGGAAATTCAGGATCCGGGTAAACGATGGTCTCGACCTAACCGACGCCGGCAATCCAATCTGGGAGGAATTTCTGGTCGAAAACGATAACATTGATCCAGTGACCACAATTCCACTAAATCCGCCCCGTCTGCTGAGGTTCGTGCGGCTAGAAGCGATTTCGGGTATATCCTTCGAGCTAGAGAAGATACAGATCTTCGGGGAGGGATTCCTTCCCACCGCCAGATATATCTCGCCCATCATCGACATGCAGGCCGGCACCAATTGGGGACAACTCCGCTGGGATCAGGTCGCAATCGGCAATGAGGAGGCTGCGAGGGTGGAGATTCGCACCCGGACCGGCAGCGACATCACGCCCTTTGCATACACCCGCAAACAGGTGGGCAGAAGGGACGCCGAGGAAATCGCGACCTCCCTTGCGAATTCCCCCGAACCGCTGACGCGGAAGGAATACATGGCCTTGCCGGTGCGGGGCGTTGTGGGAAAGGACGAGTTTGAGCGCGGGTCTGTGCGCGACGACGTAGAAAACTGGAGCCCGTGGTCGGCACCGTACGATCCGGTGGCGGGCACCGGCGAGGAAGGTACGGAAATCACTTCGCCAGGTCCGCGACAGTACGTCCAAATCCGCGCGGATTTCATCAGCGAGTACCTGAACTCCGCCGTCGCGCTGGAGAACCTATCCTTCACCTTCACCTCACCTCCACTGGCTAGGGAAGTGGTGGGCGAGGTATTCCCCCGCGAGGTGGCGGGAGCAACGGACGTGCCTTTTGTCTTTGCGGTGCGCACGGAAATGGAGGCTGGGCTACAGGGATTCGACGCCATTGAGGTGCGTTCGGACCAGCCGATCAGGAGCGTGCAGGGAATCGAGATCCTTGACGGCGACCAGAACCGCATTCTCGAGCGGAGCTTTGCCGTCCAAGATGCGCCGACAGCGGAAGAGGATGCAGCCATCCAAGAGTTGGATGAGAGGCGCTTCGTGGTGCGCTTTCCCCAGGTGCGCGAGAGCGGCACCGTCGTCATGGTGCGATTCGTGGGCAGGATGCTCTCTTTCAGCAATACTTTCAAGGGACGAGTGCTGTTAGTTGAAGAGGAAGCGTTTCAGGACGTGCTTTCGGGCAACGCGGCCTATCTCGGCCCTGACGACGCGCCAGGACGTTCCAGTGTCACTGTGCTGAGTCCACAGCTCACCACCGGGCGGCTAGTGCGCAATCTCGAGGTCAATCCCGTGGTGACCCCCAACGGGGATGGGATTGGGGATCGGGCGTCAATCCGTTTTGAAGTAGTGACTATCGTGGGCCAAGCAGGGATCAATGCCGCCGTATTCGACCTGTCGGGTCGGCGCGTGAGACAACTCCTAACTCGCTTAGGAACGAATGGCTTATACGATCCGCAGCGTTTCGGCGACTTGGCCTGGGATGGCCGGGACGAATTGGGGCAGCTAGTAGCACCCGGCGTGTACGTGGTCCGAGTCGAAGTTCAGGCCGATGCGCGCCGCACTGGCGCGGCCCGAGCGATCGGAGTCGCATATTGACCATCTGGCGCAAGGAGCTGGGCATGTTTCTTTGGAGACCTATCTATCTGTTGAGCTGCGCGCTGTTGCTAACGGGTAGCGATGGAGGATGGGCGCGGTCTGAATTCCAAGTGGGCGTCGGTGCGGACAATTCCTTCATCGACGTGGCCAGCGAAGGAGGGGGTGCATACTTGGTGTTCGACCAAGATGGGCAGCTCATCGACCAAGGGAGCGTTGTGCCGGTATCCTACGATCGGGTCGCGGACGAGGAAATCAGGGACTGGGGCACCATTGGCGCAGGGGCGCGAGCGAATGGGATGATGGATCTGAGTGATCTCTCGCTTCGTCCTGTGTGGATCGACCCGAGCGAGAACCTAGTGGAGACGGTCGAGGAACGGGGTGGCTTCGTGGCTAGCTCTGGGGGCGGCGTCGGGGGAAGAATCGAACAGGGCGTCCTGCAGAATATCGGCGACGGGGATTCCACTACTGCGATGGTCAGAGCAGTGGATCTATCGCCGACGGAAACAGGCGTCAACCACGGCTGGATCAAGAACGCCATCGTCAACCTCGGGTGGGAGTTGCCCATAAACCGAATTCGGTTCTTCCCCCGCCCCTCCTTTGAGGACAACTTCCTCCCTTGGTTCGAGTTGGGCGTGGCCTCGGGCAGCGCGCCGATCATCGACCGGCCTTCCATCGCCCGGCGAGGCCAGCGGTGGTTCTACGAAATCAGTCGGGGTTTGACGGCCAAGAACGACCCGATCATCAACATCATCGAAAGCACTACGGAAAACCTCGATGTCGTAGTGGATCGACGGTTTCCCACTCGGCCGGTGAAGTGGGTCACCCTCCGGCCCATCAATCCCGAGCGCACATGGGAGGTCGCCGAACTCCAAGTCTTTGGCGAGGGCTACGTGCAGCAGACCGTTTACCGCACGGACATTCTGGATTTCGGGCGGCCTGTCGCTTGGAGCAAGATTCGTTGGGAGGGAGTAGCGCCGGAGGGAACGAGGGTGGAAGTGCGGACCCGCACGGGCAACACAGAGCAGCCGTTCCGCTACAGCAGGAAGCAGCGCACCGGGCAGTTCGCCGCAGTGGACCGGCGGGAATACAACGACGTCTTCAACGCGGTGACTGTCGCCGATCCCTTCTCCAGCGGCAGCACGCGGGGGTTTGAACTGGTCAAGAAGGAGGTGGATACCGAAAACTGGAGCTTTTGGTCTCCGGCCTACGATTTCGCTGCTGGCCTGCGGGATGCGAGCGAGCCGCCCTCCGCGTGGACGGATGGCGCAACCTTCTTGTCGAAAAGCCCTGCTCGCTACCTCCAATTCGAGGTTCTGTTCTTTCCGACCGCCGAAACGGCTCCGCGGGTCGAGCGGATCGAGCTGCTCTTTGGCGAGGCCGTAGCCGACGCCGTGATCGGAGAAATCTCACCGACGGAGACCGCGAATTTCCAACCCCACACCTTCACCTATGTTGTCCGGCCCATCCTGCGCGAGGGCAACAGCGGTTTCGACCGCTTGGAAATCGCCACCGCCACTCGCGTGGAGCGACTGCTTTCGGTAAAGGTGGATGATGCGGAGGTAGGAGAGGAGTTCCTCCGAGACATCCAAGATGACCGCATCGTCGTTGGCTTCGACAAGCTCGTGGGCAGCGAGGATACTGAAAAGCGCATTGAGGTGGTCTTTGAGGTGCCGGTTTTGCGCTTTGGACAAAAGTTCTCTGGCTTCGCTTTCTCCAGCGACGATCCCGACATCCGCCAACAGGTGGAAGAGGGCAATGCCACCTTGCGCTTCAGTACCAATTCCCTGTCCGTGAAAACCCCTAGGGGAGGCGAACTCGTCGGCGAGCTGAAGGCCGTTCCAGCGGCTTTTAGTCCCAACGGCGACGGCGTGAACGACCAAGTCCTAATCCAATACCAAGTTCGCGTTCTGGGCAACAGCGTGCCCCATGTGCTAACCTTGTACGATCTGGCGGGCAGGGTGGTTCGCCGGCTGGAGACAGCGCCCGGAGCAGCGGGGGTGTACGAGCGCGAGTGGAACGGGCGGGACGAAGCGGGAAAGCGCGTGCCCCCGGGAACGTATGTCTATACGGTAAAGGTGGAAGCGGACCTAGGGAAGCAATTGAGCACGGGTACCGTATCCGTGGTGTATTAAGTTCAGCGGTTCGCAAATGACTGTTGAGGATACCGTGTCGAGTTGCACAAACACAGTGAGGAGCTGTCTGAAACTCGTCGTCGTGGCCGCGGTGTTGGGAATGGCCGGGGAGACGAGTGCCCAGTCGGGCAGTCGGCCCGACTATGGGAACCGACTGGGAACGCAATGGGGGCACGAGACGAGCTTTCTGCCCCAAGGAGTGCAAGTAGCGCTCAACTCGATTGATCCCGCGGTGCGGAAGTGGTACGTGCCCCAGGAGTTGTTCGCCGAATACCGGTGGCGGCAGTGGCAGACGACCAACTACGCCCGCACCGATTTCGATCGCTACGTCCCCCCCGACATTGAGGGCGACTACCTCTACGACATGTTCGGCAATGCCGTATCCAAGGGATGGCTCATCTACAACACGGAGCAGAACACACCCGAAGAGTTCGGCAACCGGCTCTTCAAGGGAAATCGATTCGAACGGTGGTTCAGCCAAGTCGTGGTCGCGGCCGATTCAAAAGGGGGTACGTACTACGCGCTGACGACGTCCAACAATCTGCGGACGACCCTTACGCCGCTGGTTTTGAGCAAAGTCCAAATGGACGGAATCCAGTTCGACATGGCGACGGATAAGTACCAGCAGACGCTGATTTTTTCTAGAATTAGCGGCCCTCGGCTGACCTTTAATCGGGACGACCGGCGCACCAATACCACGACCTTTTTCGGCGGACGGTTTACGGCAGCGGTTGGCGATTTCGTGACGTTGGGCGTACACGGGGTTAACTCCCATCAGTCGAACTCGAAGATCGACGAGGCTCCGGTGGCGAGCTTGTTCAAAGGAAGGCTGACGGAAGATCAGAATGCCGTGCCCATTTCCGCGATTGAGATCGTCCTCCGCGACGAATCGCCCGCGGACGGCACCGGCGGAGCCGCATTCTTCCCCGGCTCCTCGGACATCATCATCACCTATGAAAGCGGCCTCGTCAACCGGGGCAAGGAGATAGGCTTCGAACCCGTACTGGAGGGCGGCATCCCAGCGGGGGGACGGCTGGAGGCCAACGGCAGTGAAGAGATCCGGCTTCTCTACTCCTTTGACGACCAGATTTTTGTCAACCGCGCAAGCGGTGCCAAGGACGAGATCACAAAGGTCGAATTCGAACTCACGGTGGCCAACGATTACGACATCTCAATGAGTTCCGACCGCCAGTTGAATTCCGCACGGGCGAGAGTGCTGCTTCCGGTCACCCAAGCCGAGGGGAACATCCAGGATCTGAGCAATCTGCGGACCCTGCGGTTTGAGTACGGCTTGCCAACGGCCACCCAGATCCTCGGCGGCAGTCTCAGCGTCTCCGATGTGCTGGGCTTTCGGCTATACGGAGAGTTCGATCGGAACTGGAATATCCGCCAGTATCCAAATGTCTCCCAGGAGATTCACAGGACCAGCTCCGGCCTGACGGACGAGCCGCACAACGATGCTTGGCTGATCAACGCGTCCAACCATCGCGGACGCTGGTTTGGTTTTGCCGAAGCCTATAGAATTGATCCCCAGTACAACACGACGACATTTATCTCAAACGAAAACGGATTCATCGATTACGAGGCACCGCAGTACAAGGTTGATCTCGTCGAGGACAACGACGACCAAGACCGCGTCCCCGACGCCTTTCGCGGGGACTGGCTATTCCCGGATCTTCTGATCTTTCCGGGGTGGGACCAGAATGGGGACTTTCAACCGGACTTCAACCAAAACGACAACGAAGTTCGGCGCAATGCAATTCCCGACTGGCGGGAACCATTTATTCGGTTGTGGGTGGACCGCCCGGAAATGCTGTGGGGGCGGGACATGAACAACAACTTCTGGCCCGATCTCTACGAAAACGACAAGGAGCCCGACTATCCCTACGACAGAGATCACGACGGGTGGAACGTCTATACGGGATTCCGCCTGCGGCCGGGGCTGAGAATTCTGGGCGGGGTCCTGCGGGAGCAGCTAATCTCTTCGGATCAGAAAAATCACATGGTCTATGGCATGTTAGACTACGACGAGACTTGGCCACGCTACGGCCGCGTGAGAATGTACGAGATGGTCAAATCCGTGCAGGACGACATTGAGGATCCGTTACTCCAGTATTCGCCCGATACGCTGATTGACCTAGCCGAACCCCAAGAAAGCAAGCGCGAGATGGAAGATCCCCTCTTGGGGCGCGACAGCTTCGTCAATCAATTCTTCATCGGTCATCAACTCAATACAGAAAGAATACTGGTCGAATCAAAACTGAAGCACGTGCTCTTCCATCAGCGCTTGGCCCGCGAGGAGCGTCGCCGAATGGGATTGGACGAAAACGAGTTCTTCTTTGGACTCATAAACAAGGCGATGTACCAGCGAGAGTTGGGACGAGTGGGATTGCAGCCCTTCTGGAAGAGCGAATACAGAAAGCAGTCTCGCGGCCTGTTCGACGCGGAGGACAAGGAGACGCTCACCGAGCTGTTTGGCGCATTCGCCGTGCTGGATGTTCTGCACTCCACGCAGCTACAGGTGGGCAGCGAGTTTTTGTTCGAAAAAGACTTCGGCGACGAACAAGGGGACTTCCATTCTCAATCGATCGCCTTCCAGGCGACGAACTGGTCTTCGTACCTCGGTTATGTGATCACGATGCAATCGGGGATTTTGTTGGAGCGCAGGAATCCAGAGGGCGAGGAGAGCTTCACCAATACGCGGGCGTTTATTTCTGTCTTTGCTGGTCTGGAGAATATGCGGTAACGGGGTAGTAAACTTAGTCTAAAAAGGGCTTGATAGCGAGGAGGGATTTCCTTATGGTAGGCATTGAAAGAAGCATATTGTCGTGTAGCAGTCTATCGCAATTATCTCACTCCCAAAAGGAGGTTTAAAATGATGCTAGGCAAGCGGATCATCCTGAGTGCAGCGATCCTAAGTATTGGTCTGTCGGCCCAAACGTGGGCCCACGATCCACCGGATCTGCTCATCCCGGCGGCGCAGTTCCCACCGGGGGCAGAACCCGTCATCGATGGCAATCCCGTCGAATGGGGACCCATTCCGGTGGAAACCTACGGTTCCGTAGGCGAATTGATGTATCCGGTCGGTGCGGCGACGAGGGAAGGACGAGTGCTGGAGAACGCCTCCCAAGGGGACATCAATCCCGCGGACTTCCAGATTAAACACAAGTTAGGGTGGAGCCCAACCACGAACGGCTTTTACATCCTGACCGAGGTGTTTGACGACCTGCACTTCATCGGGCGTCCCGACCCCGCTCGCTTCTGGCTCGACGACAGCGTCGAGTACGGATTGAATTTCAAGCACCAATCGTCGGAGGATCAGACCTTCAACGATGGGGACATCGTGACCTTGCAGAAGTACAAGTTCGCCTACCCTCCTCTGGAGGGAGAGTGGCAGTTCTATGAGCCGCAAGGAAACTTGCCTTGGCTGACCAGTGGGACCAAGTGGTTCGACATTGGGATCACTTTTGAAGGCGAGGAGTTCGGCGAGAGCACCTATTTCTACGAACTCAGGATCCGGCCAATCGCCGAAATGCCCAACAGTGAGAGCGCCACCGAGGATCAAGCGGTCGAGGGCATCCTGCAGGAGGGGATGATCGTCCATTGGGGCAATATGATCAGCGACACCGACGAAGGAGGCACAGAGGACCAGAAGCGGGAGACGCAGTGGTCCACATCTCCTTCCGGCGCTGCGGCCAATGGGACGACCGACGTGTTGCTGTCGCCAGTTGATCCAGGCATCGAGTTCGTCGAGCAACAGACGGCCGTCGAAGCCACGAGTTGGGCGCGGGTCAAGGCGCAGTACCGATAGATCTGAAGGATCGCAACAGCGGTCTTTCTGAAGATAGGGTGCCGGCAGGTCTTGGACGCGATAGCGTCCGAGGCGGTCGGCACCCTTTATTTTTGGGGAGTGCAGGCGATGCGGATCACCAGAGTCAAGACGTACATCGTAGATGGCGGCTTCCGTCCCTGGACCTTCGTGAAGATCGAAACCAGCGACCCGGGCCTCGTGGGGTGGGGGGATTGCACCGACTGGGGCTCTCCCGGACCTGTGGCGGCGACCGTAGAACGGTACGCCGAGCGGATTATCGGCAAGGATCCCATGGCGAGCGAGGCGATCTGGTGGGAATTATCCGCCTTCTCGGTTCGCCACACCGGAGGCATTGCCTACAAGGCGATGTCCGGCATTGACTCAGCCCTGTGGGACATCCGAGGCAAGGTTCTAAACGCACCCGTGTGGCAACTGCTCGGCGGCCGCATGCGCGACCGGCTCCGGCTTTACTGGTCTCACTGCGGTACGACCCGGACCGGACCGTGGACGCAGAAGTTGGGGTTGCGGCCCGTGCGGACGATCGCCGACTTGGAGGAATTGGCTAGAGAGGTGCAGGAACGCGGCTTCACGGCGATCAAGACGAACCTGATGCCCTTGGAGGACGATCCCGAGGGCACCGGTGTGCCGAGCGGCGTCGGCGATGCACCCTCCTCTGTCCTGCGCCACGCGGAGCGAATAATCGGCACCTTCCGGGAGACCCTCGGACCGGATGTGGGCATCGCGCTGGATGTGGGATTCCACTTCAAGTTGGGCGGCGCAGCGCGGCTTGCTAGGGCCTTGGAGCCGTACGACCTGATGTGGCTCGAGACGGAGACCCTAGACGCGACTGCGCTGCGGACCATCCGCGATTCTACGACCACGACGATCTGCACCGGCGAGAGCCTCTTTGGCACCGCCGACTTCCGACCTTTCCTCGAACTCCACGCCCAAGACATCGTCATGCCCGACCTAGCCTGGAACGGAATCGCGATGGGCCGGCGGCTCGCCGACTTAGCTCATGCTTATGACGTGCTATTTGCCCCCCACAACTGCCACAGCCCACTGACGACGCTGGTGTCGGCCAATGTCTGCGCCACCGTGCCCAATTTCTACATCCTTGAATTCGATGTGGACGACGCGCCGTGGCGAGACGACCTGATGAGTCATCCCTTTGAAGTGCAAGACGGACACCTGATTCTACCTGAACGACCTGGTCTAGGGTCGGACTTGATCGAATCCGAACTCGCCAAGCACCCCCCCGACCACTACCCCGACGCGCGCTGATGCTATGACTACGCAGGGGCAGCCGGATTTGTCGGCTGGTGGAGGGCGCGTGTTTACCGTGCGCGCCTTTCTCCTCGGTTGCCTGCTGACGGCGTTCCTTGGAACTGGCCCGCTCTATGTCCAGTTCGTCCATCACACGGCACCGCTCAACGCCGACTCCATCACGGCCGGTGCCGTGTTCCTGTTTTTCCTGCTCACCTTTGTAGTCAACACCGCACTGCGGAAAATCCATCCTCCCTGGGTGTTTACAACGGGCGAACTCGTCGTCATCTACACGATGATGATCGTGGCTTCCACGATCCCGACCAAGACGCTGATGGCGAATATGATCCCCGTTCTGCCAGGAGCTTCTTATTACGCCACGCCGGAGAACGAATGGGCCGAACTGATCTTGCCTTTGATCCCGGATTGGATAGGACCCCACGACCCGCTCGCAATAAAGTATTTCTACGAAGGAGCCCCCTCCCATGTCTCGGTCCCGTGGGGGGTATGGTTAGTGCCCTTCGCGGCGTGGGGGATTTTTATCGCCTCCTTCTTTGCCGTGATGATTAGCAGCATGGTGATCGTCCGGCGTCAGTGGGTGGAGCACGAGCGGCTCGTCTTCCCCTTGACTCAAGTGCCGCTGGAGATGCTCCAGCCTCCCCAAACAGGGCGCATCCTAGGATCCCTTTTCCGGCAACCGCTGCTGTGGGTAGGGATCGCGCTGCCTTGGATCGTACTGAGCACGCATGGGCTACATGCCTATTTCAACTACATTCCTAGGATCGAGACGAACACCTACTTCGAGCTATTCAGGGATACGACCCCATTCCGCATTCTCCTGAGCTTTTCTGTTATCGGATTTACCTACCTAGTGAATCTCGAAATCGGATTTAGCCTCTGGTTCTTTCATGTGCTGATGAAGCTACAGTCGGGCCTGCTGAACATTATTGGCTACGACATCCCAGGGCGCGAAGAGGTCTTTGTCGGCGGTGGGGGAACGGTCGCGGTCGGCCACGAGGCGATGGGAGCCACCATCGCGCTGGTTTTGTTCGTCCTGTGGACCAGTCGCCGACATCTAACTTCGGTCTTCAGCAAAGCCTTCGGCACCGCCCCACACGTGGATGACAGGGACGAAATCATGTCCTACCGGGCAGCGGTGATTACTCTATTGGTCGGGTTAGTCGGCATGGGTCTGTGGCTCAACGCTAGCGGGATGCCGTTGTGGCTTACGCCCTTTTTCGTGGGCACTGCCTTTGCCGCGTTTTTTGCCCTGACTCGGATCATCGCCGAAGGCGGAGTCGGCTTTTCCCGGACTCAACTCGTCCCGGCCGTGTTCACAGTTTACACCTTTGGGACTGGGCTCGTGGGGCCTACGGGACTGACTAGCTTGGGCTTCACCTACACCTGGAGTTCCGAGATCCGCTCCCCGCTGATGGCGTCGGTAATGCACGCGCTGAAAATGATGGACAGCATTGGCGTTCGCCGACCGCGGCCCCTCCTAGCCGCCATTGTGCTGGCGGCGCTGATCGGCACAATCTGTTCGGGCCTGATGACCGTGTGGCTCGCCTATACGTACGGGGGAATAAATTTGCAGCGCTGGGCTTTCTTAGGATTGCCCCAGACAATTTTCGGGTTCGTGGGAGACAAGCTGCAAAACCCCCTCGGCAGCGACATCACCCTGCCGCGAATCGCCTTCGCCGGGTTGGGCGGCACAGTCATGGCTGGACTGATGTACGCCCGGCATCGTTTTATCAACTGGCCACTTCACTATCTAGGACTACCCATCGCCACGTCGTTGCCGATCAGCCTAGGTTGGTTCAGTATTATGCTCGGCTGGCTGTTCAAGCTGTTTATCGTGCGCTATGGGGGCGTGCGTCTATATCGCACCATACGGCCCTTCTTCATCGGCCTGATCGCGGGACAGATTAGCTGCGGCGCGAGCTGGATGGCTATAGACTACTTGACGGGCATGGTGGGCAATTGGGTGAGCGTGGGGGTTCCCTGACTTTTGCCGTTGACAAGCGAACGATAAAGGAAACTGCGAGGATATGGGCACCCAACATGAGTTGAACGATTCGAGCTACGGTTTGCTTGTCAATACCATTCTGCGTCCATCTGCGTCTATCTGCGGATCATCTCGGGAATGATGTAGGATGGCTATATGAGACATCGTCAAAGGAGGATGTATGAAAAAATGGATCGCTGTAACGCTAGTAATAACGGCTTTGCTCCCCGACCTCTGGACGGGGGAAGCAGGAGGCGCTGAGCGGCCTGTGATTACTCTTCGCGGCGAGCTAGCGCACTTGTCCATCGATCTCGCGGGCGGCGGTATCGTCGATTTTCACCTGCTGTCCAACGGCATCAACCCGCTCAAGTGGGAGGGAGAGGGCGGCGAGCTGGAGCCGCGCAATCGCGGGCACTTTCTGTGTCTGGATCGCGTGGGCCGTCCGTCGGCCGCAGAGCAGGCCAATGGCATGCCCTTTCACGGCGAGGCGGGGAGCAGTATGTGGGAACTCCTCGGCGAGCCGGAACGACGAGGCGATGCCGTAGTGATGGAAATGAGCACCCACCTACCATTGGCGGGGATGCACGTACGGCGCGTCGTGAGACTAGCAGGGACCCACTTCAGCGTTCGCGAAGAGGTTACTAATACCAATGCGCTAGGGCGCATATACAACATAGTGCAGCATCCCACGATCGGACCGCCGTTCCTCGACGAGAGCACACTGGTGGACGCCAATGCGCGCAAGGGGTTCATGCTCAGCAGTCCCATGCCGAACCCGGAGGAGCCATCCGTGTACTGGCCTCAAGCGCTCGACGCGGGAATGCCGGTCGATATGCGCCGACTCGTGGACGATCAAGAACCGGCCGTGGTCGTCTATGTGATCGACGATGAATACGGCTGGACCACCGCCACTGCACCAGGGCACGGCCTGCTCTTAGGCTACCTTTGGAAGACCGCTGAGTACCCTTGGTTCCGAGCGTGGCGGCACATCCGCGACGGCCGTCCCTTCGCCCGGGGCATCGAGTTTGGTACTACGGGTCCGGGCACCCCCTTCGGCTTCCTCGTGGAAAAGGGACGCATCTTTGGTCGCACCCTCTTCGACTACATCGATGCCGGCGAGACGATTAGTCGATCGTATATCACTTTCCTCGTCGAAGTACCAAGCGACTTTGCCGGCGTTGAACGAATTGACTACGACGGTGCGCAAGTGGAGCTAAAGGAGTGGGAGGGAACGCGACGCCTCTCGCTTGAGGTTGGGGGCCTGTAGCAATTATGGCGCTCAGACCAAACTTCCTTTTCATCGCCTCGAAATCGGCGATCCGGTTGTTGCTCACTTGCAGCATGGGATTGCTGGCCTGTGCGGAAGAGAGGCCGGGCAAGACGGGACAAGAGGGGACCCGATCCATTCCTCGAGAGCGCACACTCGTCACCCACTGCTCGGACATAAATACCTGCGGCGGACAGATCGTCGATTACAATACCTTCAATCCTTTTCTCCTCGGTTCGTCCTCCCGCACCGGTGCGCACTTCCTGTACGAGCCGCTGTATTTCTACAGCGCCTATGACGAGGACGACCAGCTCATCCCGTGGATCGCCACCGGACACGAGTACAACCAAGATTTCACGCAAGTCACGGTCCACATCCGACCGGGCGTAACGTGGAGCGACGGCACTCCGTGGACCGCCGCAGATTTGGCCTATACGGTCGCAGCCCTCAAGGAGAATGCCCCCGAACTATTCCTCTCCACCGATATGGAGACTTGGGTCGAGCGCGTGGAGGTAGAAGACGAGCTGACCGCGCGGTTTGTGCTCAAGCAACCCAACCCGCGCTTTGTGTTCAACTATCTGACCAACTGCTTCTTCAACGGGATCGTGGTTGTTCCCAAGCACATCTGGGAAGGCGAAGACCCCAAGACCTTTGAGAATTGCTGTGGCGAGGGCCAGCCGGTCGTCAGCGGGCCCTATCGCCTCAGCCTATCGGTCCCGCAGCAGCGCATTCTCACTAGGAGAGATGACTGGTGGGCGGCCGCAATCGGCTTCCACGCCTTGCCCGAAGTCGAGCAACTCATCTTTCTCCCCTATATGGACGAGGCCAAGCGCGTTCAGGCTTTAATCAGCAACGACATCGACATCTCTCTGGATCTGCGCCCTCCCAATATCAAGACGGCCCTCGATGAGAATGCCAATATCGTTTCTTGGACGGGTGAAGCGCCGCCCTACGGATACGTCGACTGGTGGCCGGTCAACCTCGGATTCAACAACCTAGAGGAGCCCTTCCGCGATGCGCAGATCCGCCACGCCATCAATCACGCCATCAACCGCGAGGAACTAGTGGCAGTTGGTTGGCAGGGAGCTGGAAAAGCGAATTTTCTTCCCTTCCCCAATTTTCCGGCACTGCAACAGTACCTCGACGAAGTCGCGCCACTGGTAGAAAAGTACAGCGTGGCCACGTACGACACAGCTCGGACGGCCGCCATAATGCGGGCTAAGGGATGGAGGCGGGATGAGGAAGGGTTCTGGGCGCAAGACGGCGCTCGCTTCAAAATTCCCATTGACATTGGCACTGTGCATCAAGATCTGGCACCGGTACTGGTGGCACAACTTAGGCGCGCCGGGTTCAATGCGAGTCATCGCATGACGGCCGATGGCATAACGCGCATGGCCCAGGGCACTGCAAGGGCCTTTATGATGGGAAGCGTCGGCTCAATCCGCGATCCCTACTTCACGCTCAACTTCTTCCACAGCCGCTACGTCCAACCCACCGGAACCCACTCCGAGCGCTATTGGCGCTGGCGCAATGCCGAGTTCGATCAGCTAGTGGACCGCATGGGGCGCACGCCGCCGGATGATCCAAAACTAGTCGAACTGTTTCGCGCGGCCATGGACATCTGGTTGCGCGAGTTGCCCGCTATCCCTCTGGTCCAGTGGTACCACCGAATTCCCCACAATCAGACCTACTGGACCAACTGGCCCTCGGAAGAAAACCCTTATATCAATAGCGCCTACTGGCACAAGACGTGGCTACTGGTGCTCCTAGGGATCAAAGCTGCGAGATGACCGGAGAGTAGGTAGCCATCGCGGCAAAACCGTTGCAGGTTTGACTTATGTGGTTTGGGTCGTTGCACAATCGCAGCTTTATGACTATACCGGAGGAAACGCCATGCCCAATGCTCAGCTTTCCAAAGACAGTATAGCAAATGCGTCAGCGATAGTTTTGCTCTTGACGATGCTCGCGGGATGGGCACATGGGCAAACGGGCGAATGGCTGCAATTGCGCGGCGATCGCCACATGAGCGGTCGGGCCTCGGGAGTCGGTCAAATCCACGACCTGCCGCAAGAGCGCTGGCGCTACGACATCGCCGCCTGGGAGGGCTATGTGCAGGTGGAGAAACGCGCGGGTGACGACTCGGTCGCCTTGCCCTTTGCCACCCCAGTAGATCCCGGGTACATCGGCACCCAAGGGCGAGTCTGGGGGATTGGGCCGCAGACTTTCGACCTCGGCGGCAGCGAGGTGGTCATGCCGGTGGACAATGTCTTCAAAGTGGCCCAGATCCTGCCTGAAGTAGAGGGCTTACAGCGCTTTGAGATGGGCAATTCTTTCAGCGACGGCGGGGCCGATCCCAAGCAAGGCTGGCTGCTCGCGTACGACAGCGGCGAGCCTCGGGTGGTGTGGGAGACCGAGTCCTTTACCAATACTTGGGACCCCAATGTCCTCGTGGTTGACGTCGATGTCGATGGCCAGCTCGACATCGTCGTGGCCACCCACTACCGCATCCTCGTCTTCGACGGAGCGACCGGGGAGACCAAGATGCAGTTGCAGTACCACGGGTACCGCAACTACGGCTGGTTCGGGGCCGCCAACATCGACGACGATCCGTATCCCGAATTCGGCGTGGTGGCCGATTTCAGCATGCACGCCGAGGTCATTGACAACGACGGCACAGCGTTGACACTGCGCTGGCTGCGCGACATTCAGCCCGACCCCTCGCAATCGACCAAGGTGGTGCGGCCCAAGCCGCAGGCTTTGGTCGATGTGGACGACGATGGGCGCTTCGAGCTGGTGTACAGCATGTACAACGACCAAGGCGACGGCCAGTGGCACATCGTCGGCGTCGATGCGCTCAGCGGCGAGACCAGCTTTGATTTCCCACAGCACCATTTGCACGGTATGGCCGATGTGGACGGCGACGGGCACTTGGAGCTGTTCGTCTCGGCCACGAGCGGCGAGGCTCTGCCGACCTATGCACCGCTGGCGGTCTGGTCCTTGGAGGCGGGGGCGGCAACCGTGCGCTGGAGCCACGAGCGGGGGCGCTTCAGTACGGTATTGCTAAATCAATTGCCCTTGACGGTGAGCACTGGGGCTGCCGACGGATTGCGCACGGTGTCAACCGGCGATGTGGACGGCGATGGACGGCGCGATTTCTTTGCGGTCGCACCGGACGGAGCGGGTGAAGAATTGACCGCCTTGGGCAGCGACAGTGCAGGACGCATTGAAGCGCGGTGGTCGGTGCGCGGTCCCGCCGGGATGGCTCTGGAGACGGCTGCGGTAGCGGATGATGGAGCGGCCTTGCTGTATCTAAAGGGGAGTGGGCTCCCCAATCAAGCGCTGATGCTGGACCAAGCCTCGGGGATGCTGCACCAGTGGAGTCGCCAGGCATTTACCCCGGCTGGCACATCGATAGTGGCCGATCTGGAAGGGGATGGCCGGGTGGAAGTGGTCGTGCAGACCGCGACTCGGGAAGTGCTGTGTCTGCAGGCTCCGGGCAAGGGCGGGGGCGAGCCCCGTCTGCGGTGGCAGGTACCCGGTTACGGCCAGACCAACAACGCACCCTATCACTGGGGGCTAGTCGCCGCGGACGTGGACGGCGACGGCCCCCGGGAAGTGCTGGCAGCGCGCGAGGCGGCCAGCGGCAACGCCAGCTTGGTGGCACTCGCGACCGATGGCTCCGTTCGCTGGCAGGCCGAGTTCGTCGGCTTTGACGGCAGTATGCCCATATGGAACTTCAGCGGCCTGTCCTACTGGAGCGTCGGGTATTTCCGCAGCAGCGAGAACATGGATGTATTCGCCAGCCTGCGGCGCGGCAAGTTGGGCAGTGAAGTGGGCTTTTTGATCGACGGGCGCAGCGGCGAAATCGTCTGGGAATCCAAGGGTTTCATCCTGCCCGAGAACGGTAGCGGCCGCAGTCTGGGCGGGCATCCCAGCGCCGCGGGGGATGTGGACGGCGATGGCTTAGAGGAAATCGTGGTGATGTGGCCCGACCGGCTGCACATTGTCGATGGGGTCACGGGCACGGCGCAGGTGGTGCGTCAGGCTTATGGCACCGGACTCAATCCGCTGTTTGAGAGCGACTCCTTTGTCGGCTATGCGTTTCCCGCGGTGGTCAATCTATTCGGCGACAGCCGACCGGAACTCCTCTGGGGGCACTGCAGCTATTTGAACGCCGTGCTAAGCGGCGCTGGCGAGCGCATTTGGCAGACCCCGTATCGCAACAACACCGAGGTGCAATCGCTGATGGGGGTGGGCGACAGCGACGGCGATGGGACCGTGGAACTGATGGCCTCGACTGCGGACGGGGTACGCCTGTTTCAAGCGGCAGACGGCGCGATTTTGCTGGAGTTCGACGACGGGGTGCAGGCCCATACGGACGTGGTCTCCGGCGATGTGGACGGCGATGGGCGCGACGAGTTTCTGTTTGGCAGTGGCACCAAATTGATCTGCGTGGAACAGGAGGAAGACACTCTGCGCCGGGCCTGGACCCTCGAGGTTGAAGGTCGCAGCAGCGATATCGCCTTGGCCGATGCGGATAGAGACGGCTTTTTGGATGCGGTGGTGACGACCACGGACGGCTATGTAAAGGCGTATATGGGAGAAACCGCAACCACCGCGGTAGAGGCTGTGGAGAGCACGCCGCAAAAGACGCATCTACTGCCGCCTTACCCCAACCCGTTCAACAGCCGGGTGCATATCGATTTCAGCGTGGGTCAGGCTGGCAAAGTGCGGCTAGAAGTTTTCGGCCAGACTGGACAGCGGGTGAAAACGCTGGTAGAGGCGTGGCGCAAACCAGGGGCTTACCAAGTGCTCTGGGACGCGGGCGATCTCGCCAGCGGGGTGTACCTTGTGCGCTTGCAAACGGGCGATGTTGTGCAGGAGCGCAAGGTGTCGCTGGTCAAGTGAGCTAGGCGGCCTGTCCGCACCTACTTCAAACAGCCCTGCACTGCCGTCCGATAGCTCTCCAAACCCGGCGTCTTCAGGTCCTTCTCCTTGGCCAAGTCGTCCCACTTGCGCAACTGCACGGCACTTTCCCAATGGGGATTCTGTTCAAAGGCCGCCTTTTCTTCCTCCGACATGAAGCCGCCCTGCAACTCAAAACTCCGCTTGGACGCCCGGGACAAGGTCTGGTAATAGGACCTATCCACCGTGCAGATATAGCGCTTGGCCGGCACGTGCAGCCCGACCGGCTCGGTCACTGCGTCGATGAAAAAGGGCTCCAGATACTCGGCTCCCACTTCTTCGTGCAGTAGATCCTCGGTGAGGAAATCGGCCTCTTCACTGTGCTCATCGACCAAGAAATGACCCAGATCGTGCAGCAGGGCCGCGGCCACTTGCTCCGAATCAGCCCCGGCCTGTTGGGCTTGGTGGGCGCATTGCAGGGCGTGTTCGAGTTGGGTTACAACTTCGTCGTAAAAGGACTGGCCCCGCCGTTCCATGTACGCGAATAAAGCATCGACTTTCTGAGTCGGCGTGCCTTGGGCCAATTCTCTGGCTAGGGAGGGATCTACGAGATTATCCATGGCTTTGCGGTCTTTCCTTGAAAGTGGTCGATTTTGCTAATCAGGTGGAAACGTCGATCCTTAACATTGTTACTAAAACTACCTTTATTTTTTATTTCGCTTAAGAAAACCGACATCAAGCAGCGCACTGACAACTATCTGGAGGAAATGTATGGCCCGGTATCTTCTGAGTCTATCCCTAATCGTCGCGCTGCTAGAAGTCGCTAGCGCCCAAAACCCACCCGCCGATGACCCCTTCGCCTTCGCCCTGATCGCGGATATGCCATATTCTCCAATCGACAGCGTCCGCTTTGGTCGGCTCGTCGAGGAAATCAACCGCGCCGAGGGCTTGGAATGGGTCATCCACGTGGGCGATATCAAAGGCGGCAGCAGTCCCTGCAGCGATGGCATACTACAGAGCCGCTTTGAGTGGTTCCAGCAATTTGAACGCCCTTTTATTCTCGCCCCAGGCGACAACGACTGGACCGATTGCCACCGGAGCGGATACCAGCCGCTGGACCGGCTGGCGCGATTGCGGACACTCTTTTTTCCGCGTCCGGGGTGGACTATCGGCCAGCAACCCATGCGCGTCGGCACCCAAGGAGGCACTTTCCCCGAGCACGTGCGCTGGACCCACGGGCGGACGAGCTTTGCCGTGCTGCACATCGTCGGCAGTCACAACGCCACCGCCAAGTTTGAAGGCCGCACTCAGGCCAACGACGAGGAAGTCAAAAGCCGCACCGCCGCCGCCATTGCCTGGATGCGCGAAACATTCGCCCAAGCTGCGGAACAGGATCATCGCGCCGTTTTCCTCATCATCCACGCCAATCCGCGCTTTGAGAGCCGCGCAGACGAGTCAGACGGACCGTACGCGGCTTTTCTGCAGGCCCTAGAGCATGAAGTCGTCCGCTTTGGCCGGCCGGTGGCCCTAGCCCACGGCGACTCCCACTATTTCCGCGTGGACAAGCCCCTGCGCCAAGCAGCCACGGGCCAGCGCTTGACGCGCTTCACGCGCATCGAACCCTTCGGCACGCCCGAAATCCACTGGCTACGGGTAATCGTCGATCCAGCCGAGACCGAAATTTTCCAAGTCCATACCGAAATCATCGAAGCCAATCTCGATTGAACTAAGTCTGTCGCGTCGAGATTTTACGCGATGCGGATAATCTCCAGAGGCGTAGCGTAACCACCGGGGATGTGGGCGGCGCGCCACTCCGGCGCATCGCGGCGCGGCAAAGACAAGGTTGGCTCGCCCTTGCAACTCAAACGGTACAGCAGCCGGGCATCATCGAGCGAGTTGATATTCGACTTGATCGGCGGCGAATTGTGTAGGGTCATATAGTTGTCCCACAGCGTCACATCGCCCGGCGCGTGCGGGTGGTCGTAGCGAAACTGCGGCTGCAGCACGTGCGCTTCGAGCCGGTCGAGAAACCCGCGCGATGCTTCCGCGGACATCCCTTCCACCTCGATCGCCGGCCGCACTCGTGGCCGCGACGCCCAGATTGGACTGTGCAGAGACTTGATGCCAGAGCGCGGGTTGGTGCGCACCAGCGGAGCGAGCCAGCCTTCGTCGCCCTCGTTCAACCGCCGCCGCAACTGAACTTGCTCCAGATCCGCCTGCTCTGTCGGCGACAGTGCTGCGAAGGCCGCCGCGGTGTCGGCAAAGGCCGTCTCGCCGTTCAACGGTAGGCGCTTGCGCAGCCGCATGAGTTCGCGATCCGAGCCTTCGTAGTACGGATGAGCCTTGTCGTCCTCAGGTGCCTGCACCCAATTCCCACCTAGGGCATCGCGTGCCACCGGCGACTTGTGGGCGAGGAACATCGAGACGTAGATCGGCAAAGGCTCGTACTCAATGTCCGTGTGCCACGAGCCGCCTCCAGTCACCCTAGCAGATGCGGCACTGCGTTCCCCCCGAAAGTTGGACACGACCAGCACCGCAGGAGACTCGTGTGGCAGGCATTGCAGTTGGCCGGGGAAGGCGACATTGACCGCGGCGGCCGTGCGCCGCTCAAAGGGAATCAGCTCAAAGGGGCCGTCGCTGTCGCCATCTTGCTGGGCCGGTTTACCTCCGCGCATGAAGTTGTTGGGATGCGGCACCGGCGCGCCCCAGTGGTTGGCGAAGCGCTCGAAGTGGGCTAGGGAAAAGGCTTCCAAGTCCTGCCCGGCAATGCTGACGATGCGAAACTGGCTCAGGGCGTCCAGCAGAAAGGCGACCTGCTCGGGATTGAGCGGGCAGCACAGATCGATACCGGTGAAGCGCCGCCCGGCACCGCTAACGGCCAGCGGCCCCTCGCTGCGGGCGTCCGTACCGAATAACTCGCGCAGCCTTTTGTCGAACAGTTCTGTCTTTTGGCCCATGATGCTTCACCTTTTAGTGGTAGAGAATATCCACAACAGGCCGTGCGATGCTTCTCTGCATTTTTATCGCGATCCTTCGCGGTTCCCCCGGCGCCTCCTCGGAGGAGCGGTGCTGGAGTCTGCGTCCGCCTGCCCAGAGGCGGCCTCAGAGTGCTCTCTGAGTAGCTCGTCGAGAGCCTCGGAGGTATCCAAGTAGTTGGACAATTCATAAGGCGTGATGCGAAAGCGCCGCGCCCTCACTAGTGGATCCGCGCCCCGTGCCAAGAGCAGGCGGGCCATCTCTAGCTGGTCGGCCATGACGGTTTTGTGCAAGGGCGCACTACCTCGGTCGTACCGGGTAAACCCACTGGCCAACCCATTGACATCCACACCGCGATCTAGCAAAAACTCCGCCGCTTCCAATGCGCCGCTATAGGCCGCAAAATTGAGCGCTTCCACCATAATCTGCTCGGCGGTGAGCACGGTGTCCGGGTCGGGATGGAACAGATGGGCGGTCCCCTCTTTTAGCTGGCCCTCGGCGTCGAAGAACTCGGCCATCAAATCAACGCGGTTGACGCCAGCGGCAAAGCGCAAATCCACGTCCGCCCCCTCGGCGACCAACATGCGCGCCAGATCCAAATCCCTCTCCCTAAGCGCATTCCATAAAATTTGGCCCCGATTGCGGTTCACATCCACGCCGTTGGTCACTAGAAGTTGGATCATTTCGGGCTTGCTCTCGGCCCATTCGAGCTGATCGCTTCCTATGAACATATCCAGCACGCTGATCGAGTCGTACGTGGCGGCGTTGGGGTCGGCACCTGCTGAGATCAGAGTCGCGGCTAGTTCGACCGCGTTTTCGGGCAGCGGCACTCGTTGTGGCTCACCAGCCAGATGGTGCAAGAGGGTGGCCCCGCGAAAGTGTGGGTATTCGTAGTATTCGTCGAAATAGCCGCGCGCCGTCGCTAGCTCGGGGTACTCAGCGAGCAGCTTCTGTAGCGTCTCGCTGTCTCCGGCATCGATGGCTTCTACGGCCTCGTAAAAGGCTTTGTGATCGGCGTCGCTGCGGTCGCGTCCCTGGGGCGGCAGTTGCTCGCCTTCGTGCGGAATGGCCAAGGCGACCAATTCGGGCGGTCGTCCACGGCTGCCCACTGGCACGACCACGTATTGGCGGTCGCCGACCGTATAACTCATCGGCGCGCCGTAGGCATTGCTGGGCAATTCGACGCGACCGATTTCCTCTCCCGATTCCAAATCGTACGCCCGCAGGTACGCATCGCGATCGACGAAGTAATCCCTGCGGGGAGCTAGCGGGGCCTGCGAAGTGGCCAACAGAAGGTTCGGCGTGGCCAAGACAAAGGTGCGGTTGTCCCAGCCCATATCCGGCAGGTCGAGGCCCTTGAGCGCTGGGTGATCGACCGGTCCTTTGCCCACCGTCGTCCGCCACAGATGTTCGCCGCTATTCAGGTCAATCGCCGTGATGCTGCCGTACGGGGGCTTGACCAGCGGCAGGCCCCGAGGACCGCGGATGTGCCGACCGGCGCGGGCAGAGAACGCCGAATAGACATCTAGGTCGCGTACCGGCCGCAGTTCCACGTTGGTAATGGCCATGTGCGACGGCACGTAGAGTACGCCCGTGCGCGGATCCGCCGCGCCCCCAGCCCAGTCAGCTCCGCCGGCTTGGCCCGGAACTAACAAGACACCCTTCTCCGTTGGCGGCGTGTACAACGGACCGTAGTCGTATTCAGCGAGGATGGCCTTGGCTTCTTCGCGCAGCTCAGGCGTGAAGTCGATCAGGTCGTCTTCGCTGATGCCTTGGCGCTCAAAGGCCGCTGGTTTGGTCGGAAAAGGCTGCGTCGGCGAGGTCTTTTCCCACGCTACCTGCGACTGCGGCACCGGCTTTTCGACGATCGGCCAAATCGGCTCGCCCGTCACGCGGTCAAAGACAAAGCAGAAAGCTTGTTTCGTAAGCTGAGCGACGATCTTGCGCTCTTGGCCATCGACGACCACGTCCAACAGCAGGGGCACGGCCGCCGGGTCATAGTCCCATAGACCGTGATGGACCAATTGATAGTGCCAAATCCGTTCGCCGGTCTCGGCCTTTAGACATACGACCGACTCGCTGAACAGGTTGTCGCCGGGGCGCTCGCCGCCGTAGTAATCGTGGCTGGCTGTACTCACCGGCAGGTAGAAGTTGCCCAACTCCTCGTCGGCCGTCATCGTCGCCCAGACATTGGCCGCGCCGGAGGTCTTCCACGCCTCGTTTTCCCACGTCTCGTTGCCGTACTCGCCCTCCTGCGGGATCGTGTGGAATTCCCACACTTTTTCGCCGGTGCGCGCGTCGAAGGCCTGCACGTCGCCTGGGGGCATGTACTCGGGCGGCGGCCTGAAGCGCACATCCATGATCGCCGAGCCAACAGCGACCACATCGCGACAGACCACGGGCGGAGCCGTAACCCCGTAGCCCCTGCGCTCCTCTTCACTCAGCGACCGACGCAGCAAGCCTCCCAAATCGACGCGGCCGTTCTCGCCAAAATTGGGATCGGGCAGGCCGGTCTTGGCGTCGATGGAATACAGATAGGCAGTTGATGTCGCCAGAAATATCCGCTCGACCTCTCCATCGGTCCAATAGCTCACCCCACGCGAATTGCCCAAGAACGTGGAACGGGCCTTCCAAGACTCCGGGTCGAACGCCCACAATTCCTCGCCGGTTTGGCCGTCAACAGCCGAGAGGATGTTGTACGGCGAGCCATAGTAGAGCACGCCATTGACGGCCAGCGGCGTGCCGCGATTGTTGCTGAAGCCAAGGCGAAAATCACCGCGCCGCCGATCTCCCCGACCTCGACCTCGATCCCGGTCCCGATCACGGCTTCGGTTGGCTCTCGCCGCCTCGTAGATATGCTGATCGCGGGGCCGATAGCGCCAAACCACGCGCAACTGATCGAAGTTGTCGCGATTGATCTGGTCCGCCGGAGTGTAGCGTTTACCGCCCTGATCGGCCCCGTAATACGGCCAATCGACCTCGTCGGCAAACGCCGATCCCACCACGAGCGACAGCGACAATGCGATCGTTAAGGTCAGGCAGGCGCGTCTATTCACTGGAGTTCTCCTTTTAGGGAACTTCGCGCATGGCGTCGTTATCTCGCAGTAGCCCGCCTAAAAATTTGCGGGACACTACAGCTAATTAGACACCCTATCGCCGTAATTCATTTGTATGTTGCCAAATCCGTTCAGAAGGGCCAATCTGAACGGTATGCGTGCGGGGCGCGTCGTCCGTCATTGGGTGAGCAGGCCCCTCGTGCCCGCTGCACCGTGCGGGAGTAAGACACCCCTCACGCTTAGTTGTC
>JAJDUT010000080.1 GCA_022826515.1 Candidatus Latescibacterota bacterium | reverse complement strand
GACAACTAAGCGTGAGGGGTGTCTTACTCCCGCACGGTGCAGCGGGCACGAGGGGCCTGCTCACCCAATGACGGACGACGCGCCCCGCACGCATACCGTTCAGATTGGCCCTTCTGAACGGATTTGGCAACATACAAATGATATAGGATTGCTATGGGAGGTCACAATCACCATGAACGACACTGAAAAATTTCTCTTCGACTTGCAGGGCTTCATCGTCGTCCGCGAGTTCCTCTCGCAGCGCGAAGTCAAAGCCCTCAACGATGCTTTCGACGCCAACTGGGACCAGCGCCGCGAAGACCCAATCGGCGATCCCAGCGGCAACATGGCTGGGCTGCATAAGCGCAGCATCCTCACCGGCATGCTCACCTATGAGCAGCCCCATTGCCAGCCATTCCGCGACCTGCTCGCGCACCGCAAGCTCCTGCCTTACCTCAACACCCTGCACGGACGCGGCTGGAAGCTCGACCACGAGCCGTTCATGATCACCGGTTCCAAGGGGATCGAGGGCCTGCGCATCCACGGCGCCACCAACGTCCTCTTCAATGGCTCCCGCTTCTACGCGTACACCAACCGCCAGATGCGCTGCGGCCTGCTCGTCGTCCAGTACACTTTGCACGACCAAAACCCCGGCGACGGCGGCCTCTGCGTCATCCCGGGCAGCCACAAGGCGAACTTTTCTTGCCCGCCGCAGATCACTACTTGGGAGGAACACCAAGAGGTCGTGTACCAAGTGCCCTTAAAGGCCGGCGACATGGTCATCTTCAGCGAGAACACCTTGCATGGTGCCCTGCCGTGGCAGGCAGACCACGACCGCCGCGCCCTACTCTACCGGTACACGCCCAAGTACCTGCACTACGACGGCGGCACGTACGAGGTCACACAGCCAGCATGGGTGTCAGAATTGACTGAAGCGCAGCAAGCGGTACTCGAGCCGCCCTACATCTACCACCACCCCCTCATCGAACCGGACGGTGAGACTGTGGTCCGCCCACGCCGCGAGGATTAGCCCCGCCACTCCAAATTGATGCTCGTGTACCCGTCCGTGTAGCGGCGCAAGTGATCGGGTAGGTTGGCCAAAAACCACTGGCCTTCCTCCGGAATTTCCCAAGGGATGTCAATGCGGTGACTGCGGTCGCGGAAGCCGATGCCGCAAGAGAGGCGCGTTTCTTCAATGCGGTTGGGAAACGCGCCGTGATACGTGCGATGGGCAAAGACGATCATGTCGCCGCCATTGGTGAACAAGGGGACGAGGCCGGGAATGTCGAAGCCATTGTACGCGCGTTCCTCCGTGCCCTCTGGGTAAAAGGAGCGCCGATCAGCCGTCATGCAAAATCCCTCCGGCCCCTCCCAATTTTCAACGTGAGAATCCTCAATAACGCACAAGCCGCCGTGCTCGGGCCGCGAGCCGGTCAGGTAGAACCACTTGCCCGACGGCCACAGCCCGCGATTGAGTACATCGCCCGAATTTTTGATCTCGGTCGAATAGCCACACCAATCGGTATGCCACGTTACAGGGGCGGAACCAGTCCGGCGGATTATAGCGGCCGAGCGGTGGAGCGTCAGTTCATCTGTGCCGATCAGGTGCCGGTGAATCTCCATGAAAGGCTCGTAGTCGAGCACCTCCCAAGCGCCCGGACCGGACTCGATCCAAGCGTGCCGCGTGCGGCTCTCGCCCGGCTGCAACGTGCGCTCCGGGTCCGTGCCGTCCCACACCGCCTGCTTGAGCTTGGCGACGATCTCCGACGGCAGCACGTCTTTGATTATCGCAAAGCCATGCGTCTTCAAGCATTCGTCCATCGCGTCGAGTTCGTCAGTGGCGAACTCATAGCGGTAGCCCAAATCCGACTTCTGAATGTGCGAATAGTCTTCCATCGTTCCCTCCTTACAAGTGCCCGGTTATTAGAGTAGCGGGCAAATCCACGGCCCAGTCAGAAAAGCCGCGCCTGAGCACCATCTGCAAGCGCCAACTCGTAGCAGGCAGCCTCGCTGTCTGTGCGCACCAACAGATAGGGTGTAGCAAGGGCCGGGGGATTCCAAGTTTTGCCGTCGAAGGCCGTCATGCGCGCTAGTTCGACGTGGCGGTCGGGACGGGCTTCTACCAGAACCACGTCACCCGATTCGCTCATTATCAGCAGGATATCGTCTATCAGAATGAGTTGGCCGTGGCCGTAGCGCCCGCGCTTCCAGCGGCGCTTGCCGTCTTGCGGGTCGAGGCAGACTAGCACCCCATCGTCGAGGCCATAGACAAAACCATCGCGATAGACCATGTTGGCAAATTTGGCCTTGAGCCGGGGGCTTTTCCAGACGATATCGGTCGTCAAGCCGCCATCGGGCGCGGCATCCACTTGATACAGCTTGGCACCAATGCCGTAGCCACTAGAGACCAGGACCCGATCCCCAGGCAAGGGCAGAGGGTTGGCAACGCATTCAACCTGATCCCAAGGCTCGCGCCAGAGGGGAATTCCGCTGTGCGGATCGTGCGCGACGACGCTGTAGCTGTTGAAAATCAGGATCTGCTCGCGTCCAGCTAACGTGACCAGACGCGGCGAACTAAAGCCGGCCCTGTCCGTGCCCCCGCCCCAGACAAACGCGCCGGTTTGGCGGTGATAGGCCACTAGCGAGCGCTCATCCGGGCCTCCGGCACTGACCACGACCAAGCTGTCGAGGACCAGCGGCGAACAGCTAATGCCCCACATATGAGCCTCAGCTTGGTTGCCGGTGATAATGTCCCGCGACCAAACCAACTTCCCACTGTCCAACTCCAAGCAGTTGAGGATGCCAGTAGCGCCCAGCGTGAAAACCCGGTCTCCAGCAATGGTGGGCGTAGCGCGCGGGCCGACGCCGGCTACGGCGGTCTCGTAGCGAGTTGAGTCGGCGTGTTGCCAGAGCTTGCGGCCCGTGGCCAAGTCGTAGCAGACGACCTGCTCTTCTGGGCCGTGTTGCTCCTGGGTCACGGCCCGGCCATCCACAATGGCAAACGAGGACCACGCTGCACCGACGGGGCGACGCCAGACTTCGCGCGGCGGGTGCTCACTCCAGTCGTGCTCAAGGTGAACGCCTCGCAGGCGGTTGTTGCGCTCGGGGCCGAGAAATTGCGGCCAATCGCGGGCGTCGAGCGCGGTGGCGTCCCCTCCTTCAACCGCGGTGGCTTCGCCTTCAGTACTCCACCGCCATTCGAGGACCGGCACGAAGTCACCGCTCATACCCTTGATGCGAAAACACCCAATACCAAGCGCAATGACGAGGACGGCACCGCCGAAATAGCGCAGACGCCGTCCCCAAGCCAGCCGCGACGCAAAGAGCAACCAGAGCAGCGCGAAGAAAATGGCGAGCATGAAGGTGGCCATGGTACTCATCATCTGTCGCTGGCGATGAGGGGCTTCGGGCAACCAGATCCACAGAAGCGCCAAGACGACAACGCCGCCGAGCAGATAGAGGGGCCATAAACGAGGACCAGTCGAAGACATAGGCACTATACGCCGCCGGTGACGGTCTCCAAGCGGACCCAATCGCCGCTTGCGACCGAGCGGGCAGTGGCGGCCATGGCCCGCATCGTTTGGGTTCCATCCTCCACATCGGCCCCCATCTGGGGCGCGCCGTGCAGGACGACGTCGGCAAAACCTTCGAGTTGCAACCGGTAAAAATGCGCGTCCGCCCCTAGCGGTCGGCGATACTGGCCATCGCGCGTGGAGAAGCACTCGACATCGCTGGATTTCAAAAACCACGGCAGGTAGGTTTTGCCGACGACGCTGCCGTGCTCGCCATAGATGTGAAAGCCCTCGTGGTAATCCATGCGCACAGCGACTGTCAAGTCGAAATGTCCCTGACCGCCGTTGGCGAACTCCACTTCGACAAACCAAGAATACGCCCCAAACATCTCCTTGCACCGGCCGCGCACAGCCGCAAGCGGACCGCCCAAAAAGCGGGCTAGGTCAATGAGATGCGAGCCGTGGGTCAGCATGAAGTAGCGCCGCTTGTCGCCCTTGGGATCGCCCGCTGGCTTGCGCGCCGCCGCGCTGTGCAGCGGCAGAGGCTGAAGGTTGTCGGTCATAGTATAGCGATAGGTCGAATCGCAATACCAAGCCTTCAGGGCCAACAGCGGCCCCATCTCCTCGCGGATGAACTGCCGGGCAAAAGCAATGCCGGGATCAAAGCGCTTCATGTGGCCGACCTGGAGCGTACAGCCCGAGTCGGCCACGGCCCGGCACAATTCCTCGCACTCCTCCACGCTCGTTCCCAGCGGCTTTTCCACGAAGACATGTTTGCCAGCCGCCAACGCCTGCAAGCTGAGCGGGACGTGGAACTGATCAGCCGTGGCGATGACGACCGCTTCCACCTGCGGGTCCGCGAGCATGGCGGCAAAATCGGCGTAGGTTTTCTCCGGCTGGTGAACGGCGGCCATGCGCTCGACCAAATCCGGCGCTTGATCGCAGAGCGCGTACAGGCGCGTATTGCGGGCCTTGATGCACGACTCAAAGTGGGCGAATTGGGCAATGGGGCCGCAGCCCAACACGCCGATGGACAGGACCTGGCTATCCTTGTTCACGCGCTGGGCAAAATGGCGTACGCTTCGATCTCGACGACCAGATGCGGCTTTAGCAGCGCAGCTATGACGATCAAGGTCGAGGCCGGCAAAATCTCGCCAAACACCTCTTGGTGAGCGCGGGTGACGCCAGCGGCATGATCCACATCCGTGATGTACACGACCGTCCGCACCACGTCTTCGAGGCTAGCACCAGTCTCGTCGAGCGCTTTGGCGATGATCCCCAATGCGCCCTTGGCCTGCTCGTAGGCGTCGCCCTGATCGTGCGGCGGCTGGGCACAGGTGCCAGCGACGTGGACGTGACGATCCACGCGCACGGCGCGCGAATAACCAAACTCCGCACCAAACGGGCTACTGGTTGGTATGTTTTTGCGTTTCATGAGTCCTCCATGGTTTCTTCGACCGCCGCCCATTCCTCCATGAGAGTCGCCAACTCGCGCTCGACATCCGCGTGTTCGCATTCGAGGGCCTTGATCTGGTCGGGCGGGGTCTTTGCGTAATACGTTGGCTCGCAACGCAAGGCGTCGATTTCCGCCAGCCGGGCTTCTGCTTTCTCTATGCGCGATAGGCGTTTTTCTTGCTGAGCCGCGGTGCGGCGCTGCTTGTTTTTGCCCTTGCGGTTGGAGCGCGGGGCTGACGACGAATTAGTCTCCTCCTTTTTCTTCTTCGCCTGCCTAGCCTTGAGGATGACTTGGTCCGCGTCGAGGTGGTCGTCGCCGCAGAAGTGGACGTACTCCTCGTACGTGCCGCGAAAGTCGAGGATCTCTTCAGGTTTGATCTCGACAATGCGCGTGGCTAGCTGGCTGATAAACCAGCGGTCGTGCGAGACGATGAGCAGCGTGCCCGGATAGTTCTTAAGCGCCTCGACTAATGCCTCAATCGATTCAAGGTCGAGGTGGTTGGTCGGCTCGTCTAAAACCAGCACATTGGGTTGGGCAATGGCCAGCCGGCAGAAGACGAGCCGCGCCGCCTCGCCACCCGAAAGCGCACCCAAGCGCTTCTTGCCGTCGTCGCCGGAAAAGAGCATCCGCCCCATCTGACTGCGCACAAAGCCGAGGCCTTGGTCCTGACAGCACTCCCACACCCAATCCTCAGCCGTTTGGTTGGCAGGGCTGAGCTGTTCGCGATGGTCTTGGGCAAAGTATCCGGGATGAGCCTCGTACCCCCACTCGACCTCTCCGTCATCAGCGGCCAACTCACCCATCGCAATTTTGAGCAGCGTTGATTTGCCGATGCCATTCGGCCCCATAATCGCCAACCGGTCCCCCTTCTGCACGAGCAGATCGACCCCGTGCAGCACTTCGTTGTCGCCGAACGCCTTTTTGACGCCTTTGAGTGTTAGCACATCGCGCCCGCTAGCACGCCGCTGCTCAAAGCGAAAAACCGGATAGCGGCGCGAGCTGCGCGGCAACTCGACCATCTCCTCTTCCCGCTTCTCGATCAGCCGCAGCTTGCTCTGGGCTTGGCGGGCCTTGGTCGCCTTGGCGCGGAAGCGATCCACGAACTGCTGGTGATGGGCGATTTCGCGTTCGCGGTTGGCAATTTCCTTTTCTCGCCGCGTGCGCTCGTCCTGCTTGGCTTGCAGGAAGGCCGTGTAGTCGCCTCGATAGAGCTGGACCGTCTCGTAGTCAATGTCGAGGATAGAGGTGCTAATGTTGTCGAGGAAGCGGTGATCGTGCGAGATGATCACCACTGGCCCGGCAAAGTCGCACAGGAAGGTTTCTAACCAGCGGATCGAGAGGATGTCGAGGTGGTTGGTCGGCTCGTCGAGCAGCAACGCATCCGGGGCACTGGCCAACACCTGCGCGAGTAAGACCCGCAGCTTGAAGCCGCCGGACAGCGTTGAGAGCGGGTCGTCGTGAATGTGGGCTGGCAGCCCGAGACCCTCCAAAATCGTACCAGCCCGGGCTTGCGCGGTGTATCCATCGCAGTGGAGAAAGGTCTCTTCGAGCTGGGCGAACTTGTCGGCGTCGAATTCCTCAGCGGACGCGGCGAGGAGCCGCTCTTTGGCGACCGTCGCCTCCCACAGCGCCTCATTGCCCATCAGCGCGACATTGAGAATTGACTCGTCCTCGTAGAGGAACTGATCCTGTTGCAAGACCCCTAAGCGCAGGCGCTGCGGGACCGTGATTGCACCTTCGCTGACTTCAATATCGCCGGACAGCATGTTGAGAAGCGTGGTCTTGCCGGACCCGTTGGCTCCCACCAAGCCGTAGCGCTCGCCGGCGTTGAGTTGGAGCGAGACCTTGGCGAAGAGCGTCTGCTCGCCGTAGAACTTGCCGACATTGGATAGCGTAATCATAAGCAATAATTACGGAAAATTAGCGATTATGGGCTACTCTGCCGCGCACTAATTTGCCATCTTCTCAGCCTACCTTTCTCCAAAGGAGCCACCCCATGAACGCAGACGACAGATATCTCTTTGACCTGACGGGCTATTTGGTCCTCAAAGACGTGCTGACCGCCGAGGAGGTAGCCCAGCTCAACGCCGGCATCGACCGCCACCGCGACCTTATGAGCGAAATCGATCGCCCGCTGTCCGGCGATTCGAAGACGATGCAAGGCACCTCGCGGCGCAAGGACTTAGGCGGTATGCTCGCCTGGGATCGGCCCTATTGCGAGCCATTTCGCAAGTTGTTAGTCCACCCTCGTATCAAGCCCTATCTCGAAGAAATTTTGGGCCGGGGGTATCGCCTCGACCACGGGCCGGGGCTGATCGCCATGGACACAGGCTGCGAGGGCGGGCTTTTGCACGGCGGTGGGGTAGAGCGCGGGGATATATCGGAAGTGTACTTCTTTAAAAACGACCGCATTTTCACCGGGCTGACCGTGGTCGAGTATCTACTGGCCGACGAGGGACCGGGCGACGGGGGCGTAGCCGTGATACCGGGCAGCCACAAGGCCAACCTCGCCTGTCCAAAGAGCATGATTAAGTGGGAAAAACACCAAGAGCACGTGCTCGAAGTAAACGGCAAGGCCGGCGACGCAGTGATCTTCACCGAGACCTTGACGCACGGCACGTTGCCGTGGACGGCCGCACACGAGCGGCGGGCGCTGCTGTACAAGTTCAGCCCAGGCACCCTGTCCTATGGCTCGGGCGCACACCAAACGGCGTATTCCGAGTACATCGAAGACATGACCGAGGAGGAGCGGGCCGTGATGGAAGCACCGCACATTAGGCGGTAAGGCGACGTGGACAACCTAAAAGGAGTTTTTGTGATGACTGAGAATGTCAATATAGATGGCGTTCTAAGACGTGATGATTTTCTAGATCCGATACTTGCTGCGCTCCACGAGCTTGGAGGTAGTGCTTCTAGGGGTGAACTCAAAAATAAGGTGATTGAAAACATGAGACTGCCCCCTGATCAGACAAAATACAACGTAGGTTTTTCGATAAGCAGACTCAAACGGTTAGGTTTTATTGATAATTCGGAGAGAGGCGTATGGTCTCTTACTGCTAAAGGGTGGGAGACACAACATGTTGATCCCAAAGAAATTGAGAGATTGCTCCGTCAACAGAGAGAAGCTCGTAAACAAGCCCAAACTAAGAAAGAAGCCCCTCTGACCGAGAAATCGAAAATTCAGCCGAAGACCCCGCAGATGAAACCGCTTCTTGGCGCGAGGATTTGCTCGACACCCTCCGCAACATCCCTCCCGACGCATTCGAACGCTTGTGCCAAAGGCTTTTGCGGGAATCGGGCTTTATCGAGGTTGAGGTCACGGGAAAATCGAGCGACGGCGGAATCGACGGACACGGAATAATCCGCCTCGCGGGGTTGATTAGCTTTCCCGTGCTGTTCCAGTGCAAGCGCTACAGCGGCAGCGTTGGCGCGAGCGTAGTCAGGGACTTTCGCGGCGCGATGGTGGGACGAGCGGAAAAGGGCCTTATCTTGACGACGGGTCGCTTCACAATAGAGGCGCAACGAGAAGCCACGCGGGATGGCGCGACGCCGATAGACCTGATTGACGGCGAATTGCTAATGGACAAAATGAAGGAACTCAAACTCGGCGTGGCCGCGAAGATGGTCGAGGTCGTGGAAGTGGACAAGGACTGGTTCGCGTCGATTTAGCAAGCGCTTCACATGGAATTCAACATCAGAGTACAGCCGAAGGCTGGGCGCAACAGCGTTGAGGTCAATGGCGACAGGGTAACAGCACGGGTCGCTGCGGCGCAGTTGGGGCGTAGGGGCCTCGCCCATACGTAGGCTTTGCCTATGTATAGAGGCATATTTGACTCCCCTACTGCTCAATTGGATATTTTTTAAGAAGAGAGGGAAAATTGACGAAACGAAGAGAGTTATCATTCGCCGACTATCAAGAGGATGGTCATCTATGGATCACGTTATCAACCGGCGAGTATTACCCTAATATACTGCCGCTCGCGTGTAAGCTATATGAGCCTGTATTGATTACATTTGAGTATTTGTTGAAATCTTCACATTCTTCAACTGATCTCTTTCTTGCAATAGCTGAAACCACGCCGCAATGGATGCGAATACAGCTATGCCGGGTATTTAGGAAATATGTAAGTCCAGAAACTCCAGTAGAAATGCTGAAGAAAAAATCTGCTGCTCAAGATATATGCGATCAGTTTGGCAAAGGATTTCGCGCAATCAATGAAGTCCAGTCGGCATTCCAATCTCGCCCCATGCCCGATGAGGCATTATGCGCTGTTCTTTGGGAATATAAGGATCGTGGTAGAAAGGGATATGATCTGACAGAGCGTTTATTCACAATCATCCGAGAGAGATATTCTGAACTTGAGATTATTGGGCCTGAACGTGCCGGAAAAGATGTGAACCTTGGCGAAATTTTTGAAGATTATCCCAACCCGAAGCGACCAGTCGATTTTGTGTTACTCAGTGATGGTACCCCAATCGCCATAGGTTTGGCCCGTTATGATTCTGATAGAGGTGGCGCACAAGAAGACGATAGAACGGGTCAGTATAGAGATTGTGCAAGCGAAATTCTTGGGTATGCTAAATCAAAAGGTATAGACGTGAAAGTGATATTCTTAAACGATGGCCCAGGGTTACTTCTTGGCTCAATGTGGAGTGATTACGCTCATATTGAAAATTCATGGCATGGAAAAATTAAAGTCGTAACACTCAGAATGTTCTCTGAACGTATCACTATGGACTGGTTACACTCCTAAAGGAAAGGGTATTAGATATGGCAATCGGTATTCCTAAAAAAAATAATACTCTCTTAGATAGTGAAGTGCATCTCGATTATAGAGGTAAATCAACTGAGGAAGAAATATTCAATGATTCCATAATCCCTTTTGATAAGCTCCATTCCAATTCATCTCATAAGCGATTGTATTTTGGCGATAATCTCGATGTCCTTCGCATCCTTGTGACAGATCTTGATATATGCGGAAAGGTAAATCTCATATACATAGACCCTCCATTTGCAACTCAAAGTCAATTTGTTTCTCGAAAACAGTCACGAGCATATGAAGACACCTTGAGTGGTGCTCCGTTCGTTGAATTTTTACGTAAAAGAATTGTTTTGCTTCATAAATTGTTGTCGAGTAAAGGATCGATTTACCTACACCTAGATGAAAAAATGATTTTCGAAATGAAACTCATCTTGGATGAAGTATTTGGACCAGAAAACTATAGAAATATGATCGTTCGGAAGAAATGTAATCCTAAAAACTATACGCGAAAAACATACGGCAATATCGCAGATTTCGTACTTTTTTACACCAAAACAGATAAGTATATATGGAATAAACAAACTGTTCCTTTATCTGAAGAAAGAAAAAAAGAATATCAGTACGTTGAAGAGGGTACTGGACGAAAGTATATGAAAGTCCCTATTCATGCTCCGGGAACACGCAAGGGGGAAACTGGTAAACCATGGAGGGGAAAAATGCCTCCTCCGGGCAAACACTGGCAGTACACGCCTAAGAGGCTAGATGAAATGGACGCGCGCGGAGAAATATTCTGGTCAAAGAACGGAAATCCAAGAAGAAAGGTTTATCTTGATGAACATCCAGGAGTTGGTGTTCAGGACATATGGTTGGAGTTCCGTGATGCACATAATCAGAATATAAAAATTACTGGCTACCCAACTGAAAAGAATCCAGGACTAATCAGAAGAATTATTGCTGCTTCTTCTAATCCCGGTGATATGGTGCTTGATTGTTTTGCCGGTTCTGGGACAACCCTGGCTGTTGCGGACGAAATGCAACGTAATTGGATAGGTGCAGATAACAGCATTGAATCGATAAAGACGACACTAAAGCGCTTTGATAGCGGACTTCAGGCTATGGGCGATTTCGTAAACAAAGATGCACGTCGCCAAGGTAATTATAGCCAACAGACGCTATTCGATTCACTTGGCGAAGATACTTCTCACGCACAGAGTACTCCAAAATCCGAACACAACGCTATACGTGATTTCTCGCTATTCGCGTCGAATGACAGTCCAAGTGAGTTATATGAAATGGTAAATACTTGGTTCCGTCAGCCCTAGTGGAAGTGGACAAGGACTGGTTCGCGTCGATTTAGCAACCGCTTCGCATGGAATTCAACATCAGAGTGCAGCCGAAGGCCGGGCGCAACAGCGTCGAAGTCAACGGCGACAAAATAACAGCGCGAGTAACAGCGGCCCCGGAAGGCGGCAAGGCCAACGACGCAGTAGTGGCACTGCTGGCGAAGCGGCTCAAGGTCGCCAAGGGCAAGGTGCATATTGTCCGGGGGCACAAGGCGCGGAACAAGCGGCTGTGCATTGAGGACATGACGGCAGGCGAAGTTTTCGCCCGCCTGTCGGAGTCGAAGTGACAAAGGCAAAAAACGGAAAGGAGCAGCAGATGCGCGTAGCCATAGGAGGCATTTCCCACGAGAGCAGCACCTTCACAAATGTAGCCACCACATTGGACAGTTTCCGGGAGCGCAGCTATCTCCACGGAGCGGCAATCGTCGAGCGCTTTACCGGGGTCAATACGCCCATCGGCGGTTTCATCGAAGGGGCCGAGGCGCACGGCTTTGAAGCAGTGCCAACGATGTTAGCCGAGGCCCATCCCAGCGCCCCAACGCCCCGCCCCATTTTCGACAGGCTCGTAGGCGAACTCCTCGACGGCATCGAGGCAGCGGGGACTATCGACGGGGTTTTATTGGAATTGCACGGAGCCATGGTGGCCGAGGGCATTGACGACGCCGAAGGACATATCCTCGCCGCAGTGCGCCGTTTGGTCGGCCCGGATATGCCCATCGTCGGGCAACTGGACATCCACTCCAATGTCTCCCACGCCATGATCGAAACCGCCGATGTCCTGATCGGGCGGGAGACCTATCCAGAGGTCGATATGGCACCGAGGGGCCGCGAGTGCGCCGACGTGCTAGTGAGCATGGTGCGGGAAGGCGTGCGGCCGACCATGGCCTTGCACCAACTGCCCTTAGTCTGGGGCATGAACCAAGTGACGGCCCATCCACCCATGCGCCAAGCCATCGAATACCTGCACCAAATTGAGGCGCGGCCCGGCGTGATCTGCGGTTCCATCGCCACCTGCTTCCCCCTAGCCGACATCCCCGATATGGGCGCTTCCGTGTACGTCGCCACCGACAACGACCCCACCCTAGCCCAATCCTGCGCCGACGAATTAGCTGCTTGGATCTGGGAGCGTCGAGCCGATTGGCAGGCACCCATGCCTTCTACCGCAGAGGCACTGCAAGAGGCCGACAAACAGGGGCATTATCCCGTGGTCTTGGCCGACCGCAACGACAATACCGGCGGCGGTTCGCCCGGCGACAGCACCGGGCTATTGCGGACTTTTTTAGCAGCCGACCTGCAAGACGCCTGCGTCCTGTACATCGTCGATCCCGCAGCCGTGGCCGCTTGCCACCAAGCAGGCGTCGGTGCGGTGCTCGATTTAGAGGTGGGCGGCAAGGCGTCCTCGTTGCAAGGTGAGCCTTGCTCTATGCGGGCCGAAGTAGTGGCCTTGAGCGACGGCCGCTTTCGCTACGACGGGCCGATGTACGCCGGCCTAGACGGCACCATGGGCCCCTCGGCCCACATCCGCCAAGGCGGAGTACACGTGCTATTGGTAAACAAGCGCGAGCAACCCTTCTGCACGGCGTTTTCCCGCACCTTGGGTTTGGACCCAAAGCAGATGCGCTATGTCGGCGTCAAGTCTGCGGCCCATTTCCGCGCTGGTTTTGAGCCGTGGGCCGGCCAGATCCAAGTGATCTCCGAACCATCGGTACACGCTCCGGCCGATGCCAACTTGGCCTTTAAGCGGCTGGGCCGCAGACTCTATCCCTTTGACGACATTTAGCGATTGGAAGCGGTCGTGGATCTAGGCGCTTGGGCTGCGGTGCAGGTGGGGCTCGCCCAGCACCAGCCTCACTTGGTCGGCCCTACGGACAAGACGCGGGCCGCGGTGGCCGTGGTCTTGGGGCCGACGCTGGGGGGCTTGCAGTTGCTCTTTATCGAACGCGCCCAGCACCCAGACGATCCTTGGTCGGGGCACATCGCCTTTCCCGGCGGGCGCATTGAAGAGAACGACCCATCGCCGCGAGCTGCGGCCGAGCGCGAGACCTTGGAGGAGGTCGGGCTCGATCTGTCCACGGCTGAGTATTGGGGCCGGGTCGATGACTTGACCGGACACATGTTGCCGGTGGTGGTATCTGGTTTCGTCTATCGGTTGGAGACGCCAGCGGCCTTGACCCTCAACCACGAGATCGAATCGGCCTTCTGGGCGGGGGCCGACCAATTGCGCGATCCCAGTAAGCGGACTCAGTACCGGCTGCAACGTCGCGGCGAAGAGCAAGTATTTCCAGCGCTCGACCTGTTGGGGCCGAACCGCCCGCTGTTGTGGGGGCTAACCTTTCGCATCGTGCACCAGTTGGTCGCCTGGATGGAGCCAGACAACGTATGACGCCCACGCATAAATCCCGCCGCATCTGGTTCTGCCAGACGGAGTACGTGGCCCAGCATCCCGAGTCCCTGCAAAAGCTCAAGGACGCCGTCGGCCTGACGACGATTATGCCCGAAAGTCCGGTGTGCCATACCTCGGGATTCAGCGCCTCGGCGGAGTTGGCCCAGCGCGGGCCTTTTGAGGACTGGCGCGAGCGTCTCGACGCTTGGCCGCGCGGCGTGGAGGGTATCTACCCGCCAGTGGCCGGGATTATCAGCGGCTTTGACGATACGCCTTTGCAGCGCGTCATCGAGGCGTGCAAAAGTACGGGGATTGAGGTGTGGGGGCACATCGGCCTGTGGAGCTATGGCGGCGAAGTCTATCCCGAATATGCCCTGCGCGATCTAGAGGGACGGCCATTGGACCGGCGCTATGAGGAGTGGGGCATTGGCCTGTGTCCGAGCCACAAGGCGGTCAACGAGTGGACGCGCGACTGCTTAGTCGAAGCGATTCAGCGCTATGCCATCGACGGCTTCGACGTGGATCACGCCCGCTATCCGGCTCCGGCTAACGTGCATAGCCTGATGGCTTGTGGCTGTGCTAGCTGCGAGGAGGAAGCCGTGCGCTTGGGCTACGATTTTGCGGCTATGCGGCGCGGCGTACTGGCTCTGCGCCAGCGCTTAGAGCGTTTGACTTTGGCCGAGGTGCGGGCCTTGGCGGCGGGACGTCCGAGTTTGATGGACTTTCTGGGCTTATTGGCCCAAGATGGAGCCGTGCTCGATTGGGTGCAGTTTCGCGCCCATATACTGGCCGAGCGCATGGGGGAATTTCGCGCCGCCGTGCAGGAGGCCGGGGGGCGCGATAAGGTCTTTGGCAGCGATGTATTTCCCGCCTCCACAGGGCTGTTGGGTGGGCATTGGTACGGCAAGTGGGAGGAGGCGACGGATTTTCTCACGGGAGGGAGTTCGCACGGAGGCGTGGTGGGTTGGGCGACTGGGGCGACCAACTTGGCGCGGGAGTGGACTGCGGCTTTGTGTCGGCACGCTCAAGGGCTGGACGAGAGGGAGGTGTTGGCGCTGGTGTGGCGCATGTTCGGGGTGGAGGATTTGGATTTGCCAGAGACTGCGGCGGGGGTGGCGGAAGGGCCTTTGCCCATCGCCGCCCTGTACGAGCGGGAAGTGGCTCGCTTAAAAGCGCAGACCAGTGGGGCGGTGCCGTTGTATCCGCCTCTTTCAGCGGGAGCGGCTCCTGAGTTGGTACGGGCTTTGGGTGCGGCAGTGGCCGGGCACGGGTGCGACGGGTGTCTGTTTACGGTCAATGCCGAGGACGAGGAGCAGGTGCGGGTGTTGGGCGAGGCTTTGGTGGGGGTGGGGTGAGTTGGACATGCCTCTGTAGGCTTTGAATTCGCCGAAATAGCGCAGGTGCCCAACAGGGCTAAGGAGCGCATCGACGTAGCGCAAACTGTGCTATTAGGCGGTGTGCGATTCTCCACAAAGAGCTATTGACTCATCTGTCCAAGCCACAATCTCTGAATATCGCTGCCGTGGTCGATACCACTTCTTGCCACAGTCTGCGCCCCAACTCGGCACTCGCTTGGCTCGCGTCGCCTATGACACCGGTGTCTGAATATTTCGTGAAATCGAGATGCGGATCGTTCCAATCCACTTCCCTTGAGCTAGTTGACGGGATCTTGTCGAGTCGGACCGTGTTTGGACGCCGATACAGGGCGATTGAGGTCGTGAAGCTATCGGCGTGTCCCCCCAAGATACTTGGATCAGCTACACGGCACCAAATGTCATGGTACGGCAGAGGGGGAAGATAGGCCAAGCATGAAGGGCGGAATTTTGCGTTGAACCTGTCCACTGCCTCCTGAAGTCGATGCTCGCCGCAGCCGCGCCAGACGATGATAGTATCGAAGCCCTGCTCTGCAAGTGATTCAAGGACGAAATAGACGCACTGTTCGTGAACCGAGTGCGGGATGTTGACATAGCCTGAGCCGAAGCCCCGATGTTCGGGCGTGGGTCCAAATGGCATAGCCGGCAAAACCAAAGCGCGGACGTTATAACAGCGTGCCATATACTCCGCAGCTTCCAAGGCAACCGTCTCCGCAAACCAAGTGTCGAAATCCACCGCCAAATGTGGCCCTTGCTGCTCCGTGCATCCAGTGGGTACGATCGCCGAACATCCAGCGTCAATAAGCGACTTGATCTCCAGATATGTATAGTCAACGAATTTATGCGACTTCATGTTGGCTCCTTCGCATTCATCTTATGCACTACAGGTGCGTCCAGCGTGTCATGCCGTTTGGCTCTGTGGCTTGATCCTTACGCTCTTTGAGTAACCTAGGCAACTCCAACGCCTCACCCGACACGATGCGTTCGCACAGCACCGTCGCTTGTGCTAATTACTAATTTTGACCAAATTAGTAATTAATTAGTATTTCGTCATTCTGAAGTAGCAACTCACGCCCTTTCGCCGCCGATCCCTATCAGATAGAAGCGCGACTTCAACCATGAGAATGCCCAGAAACCCGAAGCCTTTCGACAAGTTGGTCTCGTCATACGAACCAAATGATTTGGTCAGGCTGCTAAGGTCGGACATTGGCAGCCTGCCCAAGGATAGGTACCTGCATTGGGACCAGCTTCGTCACCTGCCCCCGCCGGAAGGGTTTACGAGCCTTGATTGGTGGACTGCCGTCAAGTTTAAGCGCATGGTTTCGCGGCACGAGTTGCCATTCAAGGACACTCGCGGTAGGCCGTTCTCATTCAGCGACACGGGGAACCTGTACAGTCGGCTCCATCAGGTGGACCGGGACGCGAGCGGAAGAATCGAGGTCCCCCACGTCGATCCAGTCAAGAACGGCTCCCGCGAACAGTATCTAATGACCTCTCTAATCGAAGAGGCGATCACGTCAAGCCAGCTAGAGGGTGCCGTCACGACCCGCCGGGTCGCCAAGGAGATGCTGAGATCAGGCCGCCCGCCACGCGACAACAGCGAACGGATGATCGTCAACAACTACTCGGGAATGGAGTTCCTACGCGAGAACATCGGCGAAGAACTGACAGCCCCCATGCTCATGGACCTGCAAAGGACACTGACGGAAGGGACGCTCGACCCGGATGCGGTCGGGCGGCTCCGGCGCTCGACCGACATGGTAGCTGTGGTGGACCAGCGCGACGGCGAGGTCGTTCACACGCCCCCGGACGCCAGTAAGCTCAGCGACCGCGTCGAACTGCTCTTGGATTTCGCCAATGGACGCACCGAGGACGATCAATTCCTGCATCCGGTCATCAAAGCCATCCTCCTTCACTTCATGGTCGGCTACGACCATCCGTTTGTAGATGGAAACGGACGGACCGCAAGAGCACTGTTCTACTGGTCTATGGCGAGATCGGGGTACTGGCTGACCGAGTTCCTCTCCATTTCGGCGGTCATTCAGAAGGCACCCGCTCAGTACGTTCGCGCGTACGTGTTCTCCGAGATCGACGACAACGACGTCACGTATTTCCTAGACTATAAACTGCGGGTGATCCTAGACTCGATCCGCCTCTTGCACGCGTACTTGGCGCGCAAGACCAAAGAGACGAGCAGATTGGAGTCCATGCTGCGCGGTTCTGATGCGGCCTTGGTGCTAAACCATCGCCAAGTGGCCCTGCTGGGGCACATGCTGAAGCACCCCGACGCCTCGTACACCATAGATGGGCACCGGCGATCCCACAACGTCACATACGAGACGGCACGCACCGACCTCCGTGCTCTTGACAAAATGGGATTAATCGTCAAGTACACGGGTGGGCGTAAATGGATATACAGGATAAGCGACAACTTCGAAGATCGACTCAAGCAGGTCGTCGCGCCCTGACGAGTCATAGCCCTTGCCGCCTCGGGCAAGTCCAGTAGCCGACGACCAACCCCCCCCTCACCATACAAACACCGTCCCCAACAATTTATCGGGCGTATCCCGCAGCGTGTCATATATGCGCTTGGCTTCGCTCACCGGGACGACATCGCGGATTAAGGGCGCAATCTTCACCAACCCTCGATCGACCAGACGACACAGATTCTGCAGGTCATTGCGATCAAAATGACTGTTTTGTTTTAGCTCAATCTCGCGTCCCTGACCGAGATTAAAGGTATAGGTCACTTTATCCCTTCCCGCGATGAACACCACCCTGCCGCGCTGGCGCACAGCACTGATAAGCTGATCCTCCATGCCCGGCACGCCGGCAAAGTCAATCACCGCATCGAACGTCCCGTCGGCGATCTCTTTTCCCCATCCGTCCCCTGCAACATTCAGCACGGTTTCAGCCGCACCAATCTGCTCGGCAAGCTCCAGACGGTCGGCATTGATGTCGCAAAGCGCGACGCGCGCTCCCATGCCAGTAGCAATCTGTGCGGCGACCTGACCGATGATGCCAGCCCCCACGATCAACACCCGTTCTCCCACCTGCAACTCGGCGTTGCGGCAGGTGCGCATGGCGACACTAGTCATCCCGAAAAGCGCCGCCTCCTTGCGGTCGGTCGAGTCGGGCAGCTTGATGAGCAAGCCATCTTCTGACATCACGACGTACTCTGCGTGAACGGCACTCATATACAGCACATCCCCAATTTGTAGTTCGCTGACGTCGGGCCCCACCTCGATCACCCGTCCCACATTTTGGTAGCCGTTGCCGCCGGTGGGCAGTTGTTCATCTTTGGGAGCGTAGTTGCCGCCAATCAGTTGATTGCGTTCGGTGCCGTTTGTTATCCCGGAGTAGATCGTCTCGGTCTTGACTTCGTTGCCGGTTGGTCCCTCCGGCTCAGGCCAATCGTGGACGAGGACTTTCTGCCTTCTCTTGTCAGGTAGGCCTTGAATACTCAACGTCCGCATTCCGCCCCTAGATTCTTCCCGCCAGCCACTGAATTCCCCGAGCAATAACCGTGCGAAAATTTGGGTCAGCAAACACCTGATTGTCGTGACCTGACTGACAACAAAACACGCGGGCGTTCTTGTACTGCCGAGCCCACGCTAAAACTTTCATACTCTCAGGGTGATCGGTAGTCAACAACAGATTACTATCATCCCCCGGATCCGCCATGATATAAGTCTCATCCACCATTTCCCACGGAGCCAATCCCCGGAGAATCGGATGCTGCGGATCTGCGATGTCAACATGCAGGTTTTGCCCAACCTTGAAATCGAAACTGCGATCTTGAATGCCGCACAGATCCGACCACAGTTGCCACTGCGGAAACGCAAGGATGGCATGGTGCAACACCAATATACCCGCCTGATTTTCACCCAGTTGTTCAATGGCTTCCCGGACTCTTCCCTCGTCGGGCGTCTGCCGATGAAAGTTGTAGAATACGAGGACGTCGTATTGCTCCCGGACTTTGCCGGCATCTGCCGCAAAGTTCTCCAAATCCTGGAGATAAAAATCAATCTCGGGAATGCTCCTGAACAACCCGTGAAATCCCGGCACATCAAAGGCATGTTGTCCGGTTATCACCGCTGTGTTGATCTTGCTCATAATACCCCCCTATTATAGCCCTATCCTCTCTCTAGGCGCGGCCGCACCTCTCGCTCCAAGCGGTCCGCTAGTTCGTCTTCTGCTACATCCAGTGCATAGTCCATCTGAATGCCCATCCAGAATTGGGGGGACATGTTGAAGTAGCGAGCGAGTCTCAGAGCGGTATCAGCAGTAATGCCTCTTTTCCCTAACACGATCTCATTGATACGTCGGGGTGGTACGCCGATGGAAAGCGCGAGGTGGTTCTGACTGAGATTCATCGGCTTGAGGAACTCTTCCAACAAGACTTCCCCCGGATGAACAGGAGCCAATTTCTGAGCACACATACGTCTATCTCCCTAGTGATAGTCCACAATCTCAACTTTGTAGGCATCGCCATTGCGCCAAGTGAAACAGATACGCCATTGATCATTGATTCGGATACTGTACTGGCCGGCCCGACGCCGCGGAGTTTTTCAAGGCGATTGGCTGGTGGCACTCGAAGATCAGCTAGTGTAACGGAACGATTGAGCATGCGAAGCTTGCGAACGGCGGTCCGCTGAATATCGCTGGGCAGCTTCCCCGATCGGATGCGCTGGAATATCCGTTCGGTTTCTCGATCTCTGAAGGATCGTATCATGCGTACAATGTATAACGCTTGTCGTTGAACGACAAGCGTTATACCGGACAAAAATATAGCCTAATCGAAGTACGCCCGAACCTACGGGATTCCGCACTTAGAACGAAAAACTCGCCCCCAGCCACAAATTGATGGGATTCCCTGGGGTGAAGTGGATCTCCGAAACAGGTTCCTCTTCGTCCCGCAGCCGCGATTCAGTGTCGAATTGGGCCTCGTTCCACGTTGTATTCAGCACGTTCTCTACGCCCAAATTGAACCGCCAAGCCCCGAGGCGATAGGCTCCGTTGAAATCGACGACAGTGTAGCCTTCGGCCGTGATACTGCCGTCCTCGTTGGCGGGCCGGTCGCCGATGTGGCGGTAGCGCAAGCCGCCTTCTACGCCATTGGGATGGTACCAAGTCAAGCCTCCGGTAGAGGTACGTTGGGGGGCCAGCGGGATCTCATTGGCGTCGTTGGGTTCGTCCACGGCCTCACCCCGAGCGAGATTGAGGTCCACATCGGCCCACAGCCACGGATGCAGTTGCAGACGGGCTTCCAGATCCAGCCCTGCCCGCCGAGTTCTTCCGCTGGCCTCGGTAGTGCCGGCATCGCCGACAAAAACGAATTCGCTCTCTAGATCCAGCCACCACAGAGCCGCTCCCACGTTCAGCCGCTCAAACAACCGAGTCCGCAGGCCGGTTTCGGCCCCCACCGCCCGCGGCAAGGTCCCTTCTTCAAGGTGGCCCGGATCGATGTAGCGTCCCGCTAACTCAACGGCAACGTCGGCCTCGCTGTGCCCATCGCGCCGCATGACCCGACGGATTTGCGAGGCCCGGGCGTCGATGACGTTGTTGCGGGCGTCGTTGGAATGGAAGCCAGTGCCGACATTGGCAAAAAGATCCACGACGCGGCTGGGGCTATACACCAAGGTTGCTTTCGGGCTGAGTATGGAGGCTTGGGCAAAGCCCGAAGCGTGGGGCAACTCGCTGGGAAACCCTTCGCGGTGGTCGTCAACATTGAAGGTGAAATAATCGCCGCGCAGCCCTAGGATCATTTTCAAGCGCGGGGTGAGGGCAAGTTCCTCTTGGACCCACAGGAACAGGTTGCGCTCCACCACATCGGCATTGACCAGCGACGCTAGGCGTTGGCGGTCGGGGCTTTTCCACAAACCCACGGCCGCATTATCTGCGCGCAGACCGCCCCCTATCGAGGTATGAGCCAAGTACGGCCCCCAGTTGTGGAAGAAGGAATACCGGCTGTTGATCCCGGTAACTTGGCGATCATCGGTCTGTTCGATGGTGTCGCCGCGCTCGGGGTCGTCGAGGAAGAAGGTGAAGTTGGAAAACAGCTTAAACTGATAGCTAACCAAGTAGGCCTGCAGATCAAAGGTGCTTGTGCCGGCCTCTTGAACGTGGAAATTGACGTGGAAATCTTGGCGGCCGGTGGTACCTCCTTCCAGATCATCAATAGCACCCCAGCGGTCAATGAGGCCCTGTTCTATGGCCCGTTGTGGGATCTGCCCGGAGGCGTCCCAAGCCGAACTAAACCCGCTGGTGGTCAAGGTAAGGGTGGAGCGGTCGGAGAGGTGGTTGTGGTACTTGCCGAAGAGATTGAGGCGCTGCAGGCCCTGGGGCCGATTGACCGGGCCATCGGTGTGGTAGTACTTGCCCGCGAAATAGGCACTTTGCTCGGTATCGGCCAGCGGAATCTGATAGAGCATGGTGTACTCGGCCGTATTGAACCCACCCCCTTCGAGGTGAATGGCGTTGCCGTCGAGGTGATCGCGGGTGCGGTAGGCGATAGCCCCGGCCGTAGCCAAATTGCCGAATTCGGCAAAGTACGGCCCTTTCTTGACGTCCAGTCGCTCGACGACTTCGGGAATGAGGAAGTGCAGGTCGGCGTAGCCTTGCCCGTGGCCGTGGGAGACCATATTCACGGGCACCCCATCCACCGAAATGGCCACGTCCGTGCCGTGGTCGGCGTCAAAACCGCGCAGAAAAATCTGTTCGGCTTTGCCGCCGCCAGCGTGTTGGGCGATGATGAGGCCGGGGGTCAATTGCAGCATCTGATGGGCCGTGCGATTGGGCCGGGTTTGCAAGTCAAATTGGCGCACCGCCCGCGAGGAGGCCGCGGAAAAGGCCCGGTCGGCTTGGATCAGCATTTCGCCCATGTGTACGGGGCTGGGAGTCAGGGCCGCGGTCAAGCGAGCTTGCTCGCCAGAAGCCACCTGCAAGGTCTCGGTGCGAGCGGCATAACCGATCATACTGATTTCCACTTGGTGAGTGCCCGCAGGCACGGCCGGCAATACGAACTGACCTTCCAAATCCGTGACCGCCCCCAGCAGGGTATCGACGAGGCGAATGTTGGCTCCGGGCAGCGGCTCGCCGGTGGCCGCATCGGTTATCTTGCCACTTAGCTGGGCTGCTGGCTGGGCTGTTATAGGATGGACGACTAGCAAAGTCGCTAGCATCGACAAATAGACCATACTGCGCATTATCTACTTCTCCTTATCGGATTTACCGGGAGGTAACGACCTTCAGGCCGCTCATATTCTGGGGATAGCCTAAGGGGACCGCCTTAAACGCAAAAATCGTCATTATGAGAAAAAAAATCAAAAGGACGGGCGGCGTTGCACCGGATGGAGTCCAACTTAGTTTGACGCCTAACGTCGGCGTCGAAAAGCGGTTGCCGTAGCTTTGAGGATTACCTATCGCGCAGCAGGAACACGCGGTCGGTGTTGAAGAAATCGCCGACCCGCTCGTCGCGGTACGCACCACCGGCGATCAACAGGCGGCCGTTGACAACAGCAGCCGCAGCCCAGCTAACCGGCGAGGGCAAGTCGGGACCGCGATACCACTGGCCGGTAGCCGGTGTGTAGGCAAAACTCGCTGTCTGGCCGCTTTTGGCCCCTCGTCCACCCATGACCCAGACGCTGCCGTTGAAGGCCGTGCATAGCGGAGCGCCGGGAGGACGCGACGGATGCTCGATTTGGCCCCAACTATCCTGTTCGGGGTCATAGACGAACAGGCCCGTACATTGGGACGCGGGGCCGGCGGCAATGTAGATTTTGCCATTTAGCACACAGCCGCTCGCCTGAAACACCGGGCCGGGCGCGGGGGCATCAACCCGCCAACTTGTCTCCCCAACTCCAATGCTCAGTACCTCTGTCGTCGGGCTTTCGTCGTCGGCACCGCCCACGGCGTACAACCGGTCGTTGACGGTGAGGGCCACCACTTGCCCTGCTTTGCGCGGTAGCGGCGGGCCGAGGCGATAGCTCCGCGTGCGGGGATCAAAAATTTCGACGGTCTCCGTCGCCCGCGTCCCACCGCCAGCGCGGAAGAGACCTCCCAAGAGCCATAGCTCGTCGTCGAGGGCGGCGATGCCGGAGTAAGCCTTGCCCGGTTCCAGCATGGGCGGCTCCACGCGCCACGTGCCCGAGGGAATGTGATAGGACCACACGTGGTCGAGATTTACCCACTCCGCCGCGGGCCAACCGAAGAAGGTCTTGCCCCCGGCGGTGTACAGGCGGTCGCCGATGCGGGCAAAGATGTGGTCGTGGTTGCCCGCTGGCATCCTCGGCTGCTCGTCCCAGTGCTCGTGCCAAGCCTGCTCAAGATCTGCGAGACGCTGGACTTTCCCCGCCCTCAACACCCAAAGACTGCCAGAGCGAGCGTGCAGCAGCGCCTGCACCGGACCATCCCCGCTCTTCTGAATCTCCCGCCAAGTCGGCGGACCGTCGGCGTTCACAGCCAGTTCGCGCAAGCTGCCATCGGCAAAGCCAACTACGACCTGATCGCCGCCACGCGCAATCGCGGTGATGCGGGCATCGACGGGGTTGGCAAAGGAGCGATGAGGCCCAGCCGAGCGAGGATCGACGCGCAGGACGGAAGCCTCCAAGGCCACCCAGACAAAGCCAGCGTCGTCGGTAACAGCCCCCCGCCAAGAGCCGGCGAGTTGATCCGCAGGCAGGTCGAGTCGCTGCCAGCCGTGGGGACGTTGGTCCGTCAGAACGGCGACATCCCGCCGCTGGCCATCGTCAGCAATAGCCCACACATTGCCGAAAGGATCGTCGCACACTGGCGTGATCTTCCACCCGGTTGGGGCGATCGGCGCGGCCTCAAACATGGCATCACCCCGACGCACAGCACCGCACCCGGCACACCAAACATCGCCCCACCGCGTCGCCAGCAACGGTCCCGGCGACCCTTGGACCAGGAAGGAAGGCGTCCGAGAAACCGGCTCGCCCCCCTGACGCGGGTAGCGCAGAACCTCGTCGTCGCGGGCTATCCACACATCCCCGTCGGGAGCAATTTGCAGACCTTGGACGCGCCCTTCGGCGACGACCTCCCAAGTGTCGGCGTCATCAGGGGCGTTGCGGGCGACGATCCCCTCGGAGCCGAGGACAGCGACATAGGCTCGTCCGTCGCGGTCTTCGAGGAGCAGGCTCGGCCCGTCGGGCAAGGTGTCGGCCGCGGTAAGTCCGGCGGAAATGACCATGAGGCAACCTATTCGATAGAGGGATCGGAGGGGGATGAAATTAAGCAGCATTGTGGCCAGCTTTCTTCGTTTGCAGAGTACATCTTCTGTCGTTTCAATACTTGAGAAGTTGCAATAATAGATACCTGCCCAGAGGCGGTCAATCTCGGCGATAATTGCACAAGACGAGCTTTTTCGTTTGGGCCTTCGAAGATGTCGTAACCGATGGAGGAGTCTCGCGGTTCTACGGGTATGCAGAGGTATCAACGATAGGCCGCCCGCGACTGGATGTACCTTCAGTCGCAGGCGGCTCCTTCCAGTGCTAATTTTACCGCAGCAACATCATGCGGCGAGTGATGGCGAAGGACGTGCCTTCTAGGCGGTAGATATAAACGCCGCTGGCCGCCTCTTGACCACTCTCGTCCCTGCCGTCCCAAGCTAGTACATGCGCCCCAGCCGCAAGATGGCCATCGGTCAACACGCGCACGATCTGGCCGGTTAGGTTGTAGATGACCAAGCGCGTAGGACCGGCCATGTTGGCGGGGATTTGGAAGGAGATTATCGTGGAGGCATTGAAGGGGTTGGGCATGTTCTGCTGCATAGCCGGGCGGGCAGCCTCGGCGTGTAACCGGTACGCTTGCCCCTCAATCACCACCAACATATCCAGACCCAACCCAACAAAAGGTGCCAACGCATCCGGGCCTAAAGCACCGAAACCGACCTCGACAATGGGCATGCCCAACTGGAACGCTGTATCAATCCACAAGGCGTCTTGACGGTAAAAAGATCGGTCGAGCCAAGTCGCCATTTCAAATTCGTCCTCCACCGCAGTAGTACCGAACCCACCTCCCACAGCCGAGTCCTCGACGCCTTCGGGCAGAGGCAAGGGCACCGACACGGTCTCCAGACCGTCCTCGTTGCGGATGCGGCGGTCGATGGCGACAAAGGAGGTGTACTTGGTGAGCAGGTTGTAGTCCAAGCCTAGCTGTGTGATCTGGGGACGCAGGGCATCGCTGTAACTGAGCTGTTCATCGTAGCTCAATTGGTCAATGCGGTGGCGTGCCCACAAATAGCGCAGGGCTCTGTTGGTGGGCTTGGCTTGGACGGTAGATACGTCGAATTGGGCATCGTACGCTTGGTCCCCGGTGCGGCCCCCCAACAACACCGTGCCGGCAGCCGCGCCGCGCCACTTGCCAAAGACGACGATCGGCCGATCAGCCAGCATATCGGGGATGAAGGCCGGCTCCACTTCATACGCGTCAAAGCCTTCGAAGCCCGCCTCTACTTGGGTGAGAATGGGAGTGCTGATATAGGTCTGGAAGCGGGCGGCTTCGTCGGGGGCCTGCCCCTCTTCCAGTACCACAAAAGGCTCGCCTTGGCCGGCCCGGGCGAGGCCCTCAATGGCGAAGCGGTTGACCGACGAACCAATGCCAAAGGCAAATAAACTGGCTTGGCCCAAGCGCTGGCGCACCAGCTTAAAGGCGTCTGCTTCAAAATCTATGAAACCATCGGTGAGCACCGCGACGATGCGGGCATAGCCCTCGCCGACCAAAGGCAGACCAAAAGCCCGGTTGAGCCCGACGAGCAACTCGGTACTACCGGCGCCCTGTTGTCCGTCAACGAGGGCCCAAGCCTGGTCGAGATTCTCCTGAGTGGCCGGCAGCGAGCGGTCGCTCAAGACCGCAGCTCTGCCGGCGAAAAGCACGATGTTAAAGCGATCCTCAGGACGCAACTGGCCGAGCAGATTTTTCATCAGGCTCTTTGATACTGAGAGAGGGAAGCCGTCCATGGAGCCGGATACATCGACCAAAAAGATGTACTCGCGCGGCGGGATCTGGCTCAGCTCTGGACGGGCGGGCGGCTGCGCCATGAGCAAAAAGAAATTCTCTTTTTCCCCCTCGTATAACAGCAGACCCGACTCGACTTGTTGGCCGGCTAGCTGATAGCGCAAAATGAAATCGCGGTTGCCGCCAAAACCGCCCGCTGGATCCAGAGTCAGGCGCAATTCATCCGAGGTGTCCTTCTCGATGATTACTTCGTGGGTGGGGCAGTCGTAGGCTTGGATGGGCAAGCCGGCGGCCAGAGTCATCTCGATCGCATAGGTGTAGTTGGGATCTTCGCCCTCGTGCAGGTGGGGAATGCGCTCTCCACCGCCTGACCCCAGAATTTCATTGACCGCCTCGGGGGAATAGCGCGGGCCAACCACGGTAGGAAGGACGAATTCGTACTGTTTTTCCGTGGGCACCAATAATTCCGTATAAGACAGGCGCACGGCGATGGAGTCGCCCGGCAGGATATTGGCCACGTTCATCTTGAAAACGTTGGTACGTTCCTGCTCAAGAAGGGAAGCGGTCTGCCCCAGTTCGCGTGCCTCTTCGTATTCCCGCCGGGCCTGCTCGCGCTCGCGGATTTCGGCGATGATTTCGCGATCGCCGGTGTGCATCACCATGCCGTACACTGCGGCTCGGGTCGAGGCTGGAAATATGTAAATAGCTTCGAGCGGTCGGGTGCCTTCGTTGCGGTACACCTGCTCAATGGTCACGTCGGCGATGACCCCGGCAATGTGGACCTGGGCGGCCACCGACTTGAGCGGCAGTTGGTCCACGGACGGATCATCGGTATCGACGAAGAAGAAAGGAGCTAGGGTCCTGTCGGCTGTGGACGCATCTTGTTGGGCCGAAACAGCTACGGCTCCCAGCAAGAAGACCAATGCCGTGAAGCTACAGCACACTTTCATTGGGACACCTCTCTGGAATGAGTAGTACTCAAGTGGGCGAGGCTAAATAAGTGGTCATTTAGGGTCAAGGTGCTCGATGCGCCCTTCCTGGAAATCCACTTCCAGCCAAGGATCGGCCGTGTCGCGGCGGAACTGGTAGAGTTGGGCGCGCATCTGAGCGGCCAACTCCTGCAAGTGAGGATCGTCGATCCGATTGACGCTCTCGGTGGGGTCGGCCTCCAGATCGTATAACTCCTCGGGCTCCCGCGTGATCACGTGGCGAGTGGGGCGCTCGCCCATGGAGGGAATCGCGTCGCGCCGCACCGCCGTCCACGTGGTCGAGCGGAATAGATCCGTGGGCAGCATGGTGGTGAGACCAGCGGCCAAGTTGCGCACGAATTTGTAGCGCCGTCCGCGCAATACCCGATAGGGATTGTAATCGACTACCTCGTGAAAGCAGTGCGAAAAGAACGTGTACTCCCAATCGGGGACGGACGGATCGGCTAGGCCCGGCAGGAGGGAACGACCGGGCAAATCCTCTGGAGCAGGTACTCCGCACCAGTCGTGCAACGTGGGACGGATATCGGTCCAATTGATGAGGGACTGACTACGGGTGCCGGGGGCAGTGATGCCCGGTGCTCGCAGGATAAAGGGGCAGTGGTGGCCGCTGTCGAAGAAAGATGCCTTGGCCCCGGGGAAGGGCATGGCGTGGTCGGTGGTGACGATGACCAAGGTTTCGTCGGCCCGGCCCGATTCCTCCAGTGCGTCGAGCAGACAGCCCACGCCAAAGTCGAAGCGGGAAACCGCCTGATAGTACTCGGCGAGATCGGCGCGCACATCGGGCACATCGGGCAAATAGGGCGGCACCACCACGGCGTCGGGGCTGTACTGGGTTTCCGGCACGTCGGAGTAGGGGCGCTCATTGCCAAAACCCCGACCCGCGCGGTGGGGATCGGTAAACCCCACGTGCATGTAGAACGGCTGGTCGGGATTAGCGGCCCAAAAATCGCGCGCGGCGCGGGCCAATTCGACGCCATTTCTGGCATTGACTTCAGGCTCAAAGTCAAAGGGGTACACGCTGGGCGGTTCTACGTGCTTTTTGCCGATGCAGGCTGTGGCGTAGCCATGTTCCTTGAGGCTGGAGAGTATCGAGGTAATGTGGGGGTGCGTGGAGAAGCCGTGGATGCCGTGGCAGTGACCGTACTGGCCGTGGGTGTGGCTGTGGTATCCCGTGAGGATGCAGGCGCGGCTGACCGCACACGAAGGGCTGGTGCAGAAGGCTTGCTCGAAGACTGCCCCCTCGCGGGCAAACGAGTCAATGCGCGGCGTGCGGACGACGCTATTGCCGTAGCAATCGGCAATGCGGCTCCAGTCGTCGGCAATGAGAAATAGGACGTTGCGCTGAGTGGTCATAGGGCAATCAGGCCGAGGTGCCCTTGTGCCGCTCGCCGTACGGAATTTCGCACGCCTCATCAACGCATTCGACCCTGCCAAACCGATGCCGATTGCGCGCGACGAGATCGTAGCCAGCGCGAAATAGCTGCTTCAGTCCCGGAATGCGGTACACCCCGGTGAACAGGTTCCAAGGAGGAAGCCGACGATAAATCTGGTACACGGCATCCGCTCCAACATCAATCTGACCGCCAGCGTGAATAAGGCGCAGGCCGGTGTTAAAGTCAGAACTGGAGAGGATGGGAAACCGCTCTTCAATGCCGTCCGTTTGGCGCGGCAAGTACTCGAAGCGGCCATTGCGGTCAAAGCGGCGAATGCGGCCGACGCTCCACAGACAGAAGCGGCATTCGCCGTCGTACACGATTACGGGACGGGTTTCACTCATATCTCTAAGATTCCCTCTGCATTGCAAGTACCATGAGTATACAACAGAAGCGCTAACGCCAACAGACGCGTTATGTGGAGGCTGAGTTAAGCAGTTAGAGGCATGTGGCCGATGCAAAGACCTTGCGTACTATACGTCATTGGCGCATACTTAGGTATATGGTCTTCATCGAAACCCCTATCTTCACAAAGGAGCTCTTGACACTACTATCCGATGAGGGCTACCGGGCAATGCAGCTCGCGCTCCTATTCCGCCCGGAATCAGGAGAGATAATTCCGGGTAGTGGTGGATTGCGAAAATTGAGATGGAAACTACCGCATGCTGGCCAACGGGGCGGTCTCCGTGTGATCTACTACTGGGACAAGCCGTCCGAGGTCCTTTATATGCTGTGGGTGTATCGCAAGAGCCGGCAGGAAGATCTTACTCCTCGACAAAGCAAGCTGCTTAGTAAACTCGTAAAGGAGTATCTAGCATGAATGAGCGCGACTTTGACCAACTTGTAGTCAGCGTCAAGCAAGCCGGAGCGATCAAGCGCGGCAAGATGAAGCCAGGACGCAGAATCCAGATGGACCCCGCCGATATCAAGATGATCCGCAAGAAACTGGATAAATCGCAATCTGAATTCGCCCTGATGATTGGTGTCAGCGTCTCTACTTTGCAGAATTGGGAGCAGGGACGCCGTCGCCCCGAGGGGCCTGCTCGGGCCTTGCTGAAGATCGCTGCGGAGAATCCCGAAACGGTGGCGCAGTCGTTGAGCGCTTAAGCAACCGCAGAGGTGTTGTGTGGAATTAGCAAATTATGACGCTTTGGACGATTCAATCTATTGCTGCCTGGAAGACCTTGCAGCGGGAACAAGTGCTTTTCTCCGATCAGAGATATTCAGAGGATCTGTTTCTCGATGCTTACAGGTGGATGTCAGAGCAAATGGAGTGCCGAATAGAACCTAGGCCCGAGAATACGTCTTTACCTTTATGGGCCTGGTATCAATGGGATAATGCCAAAAGACATAAACCCGATTTACGCAGCAGTGCTCATTTACCCAAAGGCCAACGCGGTGTACGAATCGAATTCGAGCAATCAGACAAAGAAGTTTTATTGTCCGATTTTGATCTATGGCATTATGTCCTCAATTACTGGTATCTGCCTCGAACCGTGGCCGATGGAGAAGCATTTGAGGCCGAGTTATCTGAGCACAATCTGTCTTTTTTCGAAATGAAGCCTCTACCAGTTCGCGCATACCATCAACGTATAGAGGATAGTTGGGATCGTATATTTGACCTTGATTGGGCTGAAGAAGAGATTTCAGACCCTTTCAGTAAAAAGTCAATTCAAGCTACGTTCTGGAAGTTGCATTTTGATCAGATAAGAGATGTCCAGTTTTTCACTGCACGATAACAGTACAATGGGCAACAAACCATGATTGATGATTCCTACAGTTCGGGAGCAAAGCATTACGACGCGGCATACAGCGTCAAAGACGATCTGGTGGACAGGGATTTCTACCTCGATCTAGCCAATGAGTATGGTGGCCCTGTCCTCGAGTTTGGCTGCGGCACTGGGAGAATTGCCTTGCCGCTGGCGCGACAAGGCATCGACGTCACGGGGATGGATGCTTCTCATTCCATGCTGAAGGTCTTGCGCGCCAAGCTCGCCAAAGAAAGTGAAAGCGTAAGCCGGAGAACGCGAGTTATAGAGGGAGATTTTCGCACCCATTATTTAGGAGGTCAATTTTCCTTGGTAGTAATTCCGTTCAGACCCATGCAGCACATGTACACCACGGAAGATCAACTGGCGGCCCTGCAAAACGCCAGGAGACACTTGGCAGATGGTGGTATCCTCGCGTTTGACGTATTCAATCCCAATTTCGACAAAATTCTAACGGGCGTCGGCGAAGAATACTTGGACCTAGAATGGCCTGCACAAGATGGGACGGATCGGACAGTCCGACGGTACTTTGTAAAGGACGAGATTGACCTAATCAATCTGAACTTCTCGGGCAGGTTCATCTTCCGATTGTGTGAGGGTGATAAAGTTCTGTCTGAGGAAGTACAGCCGTTGAAGATGAGCTTCTATACGTACCCTCACCTCAAATTGCTTTTCTGCGCTGCCGGTCTTGAGAGCGTCGGAGAATTCGGATCATTTGATCGGCAACCAATCGGGCCCGAAGCACCCGAAATGATATTCCTGCTAAAGCGTCGGCAATAGTCTTTTCGCGCCTTGGCCTTCGGCAGCCCGCTGCACTAGGTTCGCAAACCGGAAAACGTTATCTGACCTAGAATGATGTTTAGACAACTCTTGCCGGAGACTGGAAGCAACTACGATAGCCACTGGTGGGCGCTGATCTACGACCGATGGAACGAGACCGGCGGGCGCTCTGAACAGCACGAACGCGAGCTACACTTTTATCGCGAACATCTGCAGGACACGTGCGGTGCTATGTTGGAGGCCGCCTGTGGAACTGGTTCCATTATGTTGCCTTTGCTGCTGAATGGGTTTGATATCTTCGGGTTTGATGCCTCGCTACCCATGCTGGAGGTACTCAGACGCAAGGCGGCAGGATTGGGCCTTTCAGATATAGATTCGCGAATCACACAACAGGATCTCGTTGACTTCAGCTACGATCACCCGTTCGAAGCAGTGCTCATACCTGCCAGTTCCATCATGATGCTATCGACGCAGCAGGACCAGATCACCTGTCTGCGGCGAGTCCATGACTGTTTGCAGCCGGGTGGACGTCTGCTCCTAAACTTCTACATTCCCTCCTACACAGAAGACTTGCTCCTTCTCCTAAACAAACCGAGACTACCGTGCGACGCTTGACCGACGACATGAGACGCGACTGGGTGGAAAAGGGCTATCTCCTGCTCAAGGGTGCCCTTACCCGCGACCAAGTCGCAGGCTATCTATCCGCTACCGACGAGGTAATCGCCAAATACCGCGAGACCCACCCCGAGGCCCGCGAGCAGGACGCCCTCAACATCATCCAAACAGTCGAGCGGTCTCCAAATTTCGATTCACTGATCGACCATCCCAACACCTTCGGCGTCATCGTCGATTTGATGGGCCCCTATCTCCAGATCATGGGCACGGTGATTTACGTCCGCTATCCGAGTGGGGACATGCCCTTCGGCTGGCATACCGACGGGGGAGCCTCATTGCGCGAGTTCCGCGTCGCGCCGGACAGCCGCCCGCTCAACTTCAAGATCCAGTATTTCCTGACCGACATCCCCGCAGATAACCGGGCCAACTTCTGCTTCGTGCCCGGCAGCCATCGCCGAGATTTTCCCGAGGAGGGTTTCGCCAAGGGAGCATGGCCGGAGGGCGGCGTCCAGCTAGTCGCCGAAGCCGGCGACGCCTTCATCTTCACCTACGGCCTGTGGCACGGCGTGGCCCCGAATGAGGGCGAGGACATCCGGCGCAGCGTTACCTTTCGCTACGGACAGCTATGGTCGCGGCCGTGGGACTACGAGAAGGCACCGCCCGAAGTGCTGGCGCGTATGACGCCGCGCCAGCGACGCCTGATGGGCGACATCGGCCCTAATAGCGCACCCGGTGCGTACTACGCACCCGAAGACCAGCTCGACATCATCCTCGACGGCATCGAACAGCCGCCGACCTGATCGCAGGATACACAGGCGCGTTATTCGGGGTTACAGAAACCAAAACGTCAAGCGCTCTCCAAGTCCACATGGACAATCGCTGGAACGACATCGCCACTGCCGTTTACGGTCTCTCTGATCTGCGTTTGACTGAATCGCGAGCGCATTTCAGCACTCACTTCTTCATAGAATCGTCTCAGGGACAATTCGTCCTATCCTGCTCTCCGTTCCAAGCAGACAGAATGGTAAAGAGCTATCAGTTCCAGCTAGTGGAAGTCCTCAAGTGCAACGGCTTTAGACAAGTTGCATTGCCGATTCAGACGCTAAATGGAAGGTACTGCTACTGGAGAGGGGAAGACTGGTGGGTGTTGAACCCCTACATGCCATCCGACGAGCATCCTCCGTGGGACTCCCGTGATCTGATTGTTGAGTCAGCGCAGACGCTAGCGGCATTGCACTCAGCAGGTCGCAAATACGGGGATGAACTCCGAGCCGAATCGGAAAGAGAGAACTTGGGTTGGTACTACGTACCTTCGACCAGATGGGCTGAATTGTCGCCAAAAATTGCTGGCGCTTTCCATTGGAACAAGCTACGTGAGGATGACGCAGCATTCCTTCGATCTCAACTCCACTTCATACAGTCCAACGCCGCCGCTATAAAGTCACTGTGCGATGAGCGGGGAATGCTGTCGATCACGCACCAAGACTACCGCCCTGCGAACTTGAGGATATGGGAGTCGAAGATCGCCACAGTGTGGGACTTCGACATGGCCGTCATTGACTACTCGCTCTACGATGTGGCATTCGCGTCGCTCCAATTCGGAGGTCGGGAATGTCTCTTCCCCGAAGTATCGCTGGACCTTGCCAAGCAATTTGTCGAGGCGTATATAGCAGCAACAGACAAGCCCGAACCCATTGGGGAAGACGGCGTCCTCCGGTGGTTTCTAACAGTAACTGTGCTGCGACGCCTGCTATTGAACTATCACATCCCGGAGAGAATGGAGTTGCTACGGAAAATCGCGGGTTGGGATTGGCTGAATCGCATTGCTCCGTCCCTGTAGTTCTATAGCTTAATACCTGCTATATTGCATCAAACCTATTTTCCGCAAACCGGAGCCGCCCATGACATCTAACCCCGCTACCGTCCGCGAGCACGCGCGCTACGGGGCCGCAACCCAGCAGGAGTTCGACGGACCGCTGCCTCAGCCTTTTCCCCGCGAGATCGGCCCGCGAGCCATGGAGTACCTAGCCGAGGTCGTCGATTCCGGTCTCACCTGCGACATGGTGGGCCGGTTCGAGCAAGCCTTCGCCGAGGCCCACGGCGTCGCACACTGCATCGCCACGCCGGGATGCACGCCAGCCCTAGCTGTGCTAGCCGCAGCCTTCGGCTTTGAGCCCGGCGACGAAATCGTAGTCAGCTCGGTCAGCGACTACGGCACCGTGCAGGGCCTGATCAGCGCCGGTTACATCCCCGTGTTCGCCGACGCCGCACCCGGCACCATCAACGTCAGTGCCGAGACCATTGAGGCGTGCGTCTCCGAGCGTACGCGGGCGATCCTCGTCGTGCATCTGACCGGCCTGATCTGCGACATGGACGCCATCAACGAAGTCGCCGCGCGCCACGGCCTAGTGGTCTATGAGGACGCCTGCCAAGCAGTCTTTGGGCGCTACAAAGGCCGCTACACCGGCACCCTATCAACGGCAGGGGCTTTTTCCTTCGACTCGGAGAAAACCATGGGCTCCGACGTGGGCGGCTGCATCCTCACCAACGACGACGAGTTGGCCGAGCGGGCGCGCTTCGTCGGCCAGAGTCGCGGTGGAGAAATGGTCGAGCACTTCGGGCGCGTACACACGGTCAACGGCTTCGCCCACCGCATGACCCAGTCCACTGCAGCGATCTGTCTAGCCCAGCTAGAGATCATCCAGCCGCAGGTAGAAAAACGCGATCGCATGATCCGTCTGTTGAGCGCACTCCTCAATGAAATCCCAGGCGTATCGGCATTGCCGATCCCACCGGAGACTGAGGTGTACTCCTGCTGGATGGCAGGGTTCACTATCGACCTCGATCAATTCCGATGCGACGCCGAGGAGTTCGGCGCGCAGGTAGCAGCCGCTGGCATCTTAGGAGCGAGCCAAGCGCGCTACTATCTGCTGCCAGCGGCCCTGCCCTACCTCACGGAAGCAGCCGAGCGACAGCGCTTCCCGTACTCGCAGCCGCCAGCGTCGCGCACCTACCGCTACGACGCAACGTGCTGTCCAAACGCGCACGAGCTGCTGGAGCGCTTCATCCGCTGGAGCACCTTCTGCGATAAGTACGAGCCCCATCACTGTGAACAGGTGGCCGCGATCGTGCGCCGCGTCGCCGACGAGTACCGGCTATGACAGAGAACGCCCTACAACTCGCCGCCCGTTACTACCGGGCCTTGCCGATTGACCGTCCGGGATACGAACAGGTCACCCTGTCGCTGCCAGTGGACAAGACAGCCTTAGTAGGCATGCACTGCTGGAACATCGGCTGCCCCGACGGGCCACCCGTGGACGTCAACTACTGCGTCGGCATGGGCTGGCCCCAGTCAACAGAGGAGGCCGGGCGCATCATGGCCGAGATCATCCGCCCGGCCATGGACGCGGCCCGCGCAATTAGGATGCCAGTCTGCCACGTCGAGACGGACTGGATGGACCACCAGTATCCCCACATCGAGTCGCGGCGTTCGGGAGAGTCGGGATCCGTACACCCACACCAACAGGAAATGCTCGAACGAGCCCACGGCGTCGGCTATATGGAGCGCTCGCCGCTAGCGCAGATGCGGCGCGCCGAAATCGTCTCCCCAGTTGGAGACGAGCCCCTCTTTTTCTACTCCGACGTGCTGGACGAATACCTGCGCAGTCGCGGCGTGGATACACTCATCTACATGGGGTTCGCAGCCGACATGTGCCTGCTCGGCGCCGAGGGGGGAGCGCGGCCCATGCTGGCTCGCGGCTATCGCTGCGTAGTGATCCGCGATGCGACCGTTGGGGTGGAGACGCCAGCGTCGTTCCCGCAGCGGTTATCGACTAACTACGCCCTCCACATCTTCGAGTGGACCTTGGGCTTCGGCTGCACCTTCGCGCAATTCCAACAGGCCATCTATCAGATGAAAGGTGAGCAGCCATGAGCTTGAGCATCTGTCCGTGGAAGTACGGCAAGCGCTGGGTTTACTCGATCACCTACGACGAAGCCCTTGCCGACCTGCACCGCTTCGCCATCCCCATGCACGAGGAGTACAGCATCCCCGGCCACGTGGAACTGCTCGTCGGCCAAATGGGCGAGATCCGCAAAGCCGGCAACTCCAGCTACAACGGCTACCGCCACATGAACGCAGACGAATTACGCGACCTGCTCGCCCGCGGCTGGGGCGTGGGCAACCACTCGTGGACCCACGAAATCATCACGCCAGAAATGGTGGACCAGGAAATCGGCCACGCCAAGCAAGTGCTGGAAGAAGCCCTCGGCGAACCGATAATCCTCTACTGCTCTCCCGGCAACAACACGAACATGGCCGACCACGTCCTCGAAGCTTGCCGCCGCTACGGCTACCTAGGCGCCATGAGCCTGACAGACGCGCTCAATCGGCCCGAAGACGAGCTGTTCTGGATCAACCGCACAGCGCTGCACGACCACTACTACGAGCCGTTCTACAGCGCCTACGACCCATACCGCAACATCCGCCAAGCCCAAGCCGTGCAGGGCTGGCTCATCGACTATTGCCACTGCCCGCTGGAAACAGCCGTGCATCCCAATAAGGATTGCTCCGAGGCCCAGCTACGGCAGCGCTTTGAGACGGTGCTGTCCGAGGGGGGCGATGCCGTCTGGTGTGCAGTACCCGAAGAGGCGCTCAGCTACCATCTAATGCGGCGTCACGCTCAGATCGAGACCGTGGACGGCAATGACGAAACGCAACGCTTTCTCATCGGCCTGCCGGAGTTGCCTGATCAGGTACCGTACCGCAGCCTGACGCTGGAAGCCAGCGTACCAGCGGCTTGGTGCCGCGACCCCCGAGTAGTAGTAGACGGACAGGAACTGGCGACGGAAGTCGTGCGACCCGGCGTGCTGCGAGTGACGACGCCGGTGCGCGACGGGACCCAAGTCGAGGTTCGGGCCACGCCGCGCCCTTGACCGATTTCTCTACTCTCCGTGCGTACCTGCGCCATCCTTCCACCGCGCAGTCCGCCGCATATAAAGATCTGACCGCTCGTTGCGATTGCGACTGTGCTACCAAGAGACGTACCTTCACTTTCTAATAACATAACATCGTTATCCGAACTAACTATTCGGATATAAGCAGTTAACTGAAAGCAGCAAAAAGAAAGGGATTCAGAATGGGTTATCCCGCAATTGACCAACCGGCCCCCGCGATTGAGGTCAGTGAATGGATTAGCGGTACGCCAGAAAAGGAAAATGGATTTTCTGGCAAGAATGTAATCCTTGAGTTCTGGGGCACTCATTGTGGACCGTGTATCGCCGCCATTCCCCATCTCAATGAACTCGTCGCCACGTATGGCAATAAGGACACCCTTTTTGTCTCGTTGACCCGTGAAGAGCCCCACATCATAGAACGCTTCTTGGAAAAAAGGCCGATAAAAGGCGGGGTCGCCACAGATCGAGAGGGCACGACGTTCGATGCCTATGGCATACAAAGTATCCCTCATACCTTTCTCATAGACTCACAAGGTCTACTTCGTTGGCACGGTCATCCAGCTTTTTTTACTGAGGAATTGTTAGAGGATTTTCTCCAGACGGACAACGTGCCTAAAGTAGCCGAACCAACCACCTCTTCAGAAACCGTGCCAGTGGTCACTCCAGACACCCTGTTTTTTCTAAAAATTGATCGAAATGCGTCCGATCGCAGAGAGGGCAGTTTGAGTATTGGCGACGAGCAATTCGAGGCAGAATTTTACGGGTTTCGAGTAGTCGATGTGATTTGCTCGCTATTGGATATTCCCCACTCCCGGATACGGATTGAAGGGAAAGATCCAGAAGAGCTGTTGGACGTTGAGTTGCGTTCTTTCCATCCCCTGCAAGTAAAGGCGGCAAGAGAAAGAGCGGTAGACGTGCTGTGCGATATGTTTGGCATCGCGATTTGTCGTGTTGTGGAACAACAGGAAGGATGGACGCTAACCTGTTCTAACCCTCAATTGACGGATGTGTCTGACTTGGGCGGCGGCATGTCCACAGGCGGGTTCAATAATAAGTTTACCGGCTCCAATCTCACGATAGATCAGCTTGCCGATTACCTTGAGAGTTCGATGAAGTGCATATTTTTCAACGAAACACACTTGGCAGGGAAATATGACTTTGTATTGCCGGTTAGAGCCTTTGATCAGACACGGCGAGCTTTAGAAGAGGAGTACGGCATCAAAGTCGAGTCGGCGGTACGCGAAGTAGAAATAGTGATTCTGCGCATGGCGGATGCCGCTATCAGGGCTTCCTGACCAGTAGAACTCATGTCAAACGATTTTGATTTTGGCGGAGCCGTCCCCCCGTGGGGCCGTAGCGCCGCCGAATACGAAGCGTTCTTCGCATTATCTGACGTTCCGCCATCTGCGCGCATATTGGACTGCGGGGGTGGACCGTCGTCGTTCGCTGCGGAATGGAGTAGAAATGGACGATACGTCGTCGCCGCTGACCCCATGTATCGGTTCTCTACCAGGGATTTCCTAGCCGACTTCGATCTCACAGCGGCACAGATGCTCACGGGAATGCAGAAGGCGCGGGACAGGTTCAAGTGGGATTACTATGGTAGCCCGGAAGATGTCGTCCAATGCCGACGCGACGTCCTCACTGCCTTCATTGCCGATTTTCAGTCGGCGACTCGGAGGGGCCGCTACGTATCTGCCTGCCTACCGGAATTGCCTTTCCTGTCGCAATCTTTCGATCTTGTACTTTGTTCTCATCTACTATTTCTCTACTCTGCCGAATTCGACGCAGAAACCCACCTCTCTTTCCTACGGGAATTGCTTCGCGTAGGCAGAGAGGTTCGCGTATTTCCATTGCTCGACATGGATGGCAACCCTTCCGCGCATTTGGAGGACACCATTCAGGCACTGCGAGCGTCAACACGCGTTGAGCTTGTTCCACTGTCTTTCGAATTTCGGTCTGGCGATTCGCAAATGCTGCGTTTGACGCATTAGCGGAAGGGGCGCAGAATGGCACCGCCCCGACGAGACACGTCGAAGGAAAACTCCCGGTCGCCAGCACGCAGCCAGAACCGATCGCCCTCCCGTGCGACCCGAGCCTTCGCCGAACGACTGCAAAAGGCGAGGACGAGAACGTCGTCATCCGTGCCCGCCACTATACGCATTGACGCCTCAGCAGCACCCGGAAGAAAACTGACGAGGCTACCGGCAGCCAGTCCAGAAGGCGCGAAGGGCACCTCCTCCGTCCGCAGGCGAAGATTCTTTCCGAACGCCGTCATCACCTCCACCACGCGCGGCCCAGCGCCAAGACGGGCGCGACTCCTACTCAGACCGCGCAGATCCACCGGATTCAGCTTATAAGCCAACTCACCACCACCCATCTCCGGTCCCAGGCCCCTAGCAGGATCCACGGTCAGCCGCCGACGGCCCGGACAGCGGAGGTCAATGAGAGCTATATCGCAGTTCGGGGAGACGCCGGGCGTCTGCACGGCACCGCCAAAGGCGAGAGTGGAGTGAGGCCACACGTAAAAGGTGCGCGGTTCCTCCCGCGAGTCGAGTCCCTGCGAGTCGCGGCCCACCTCGCCGAAGGTAGCCGGATCGTCGATACGCCGAGCCTCACCATCGACAGCGACCTCCATCCACGGCCTACCCGCACGCCGGTTGAATCCACCCCACCCAATCTCGACCTCGTGCCAAACTCCAACGTCCACTCTACTCGATGCACACATGGTAACTTCGTGGCCGTTCTGACTCTGCACGCTGAAGCGCATCCTACCGTCCGCCTCGACGACGAGGGCAAAGGTATTAACTCTCGTCCCACCGATCCCACCGACGCCGTTCCCCGTATTGAACAACACCCGAGGGCCACCTTCGTCCCCCCGCAATCGGAAGCGCAAGCGCAGACGTCCTCCATTGGGACAGAACCAAGGCCGGGCCTCGTACTGCAAGGCGTCGCCCCCGCTCAGCCGGACGATGCCATCAACGAGTTGAAGACCGCGCGACCGACGTCGCAACGCCACGAGAACAACCGGGTGCTCCCCGGTCAACAGCCAGTATTCTTGCTCGGTGCGCCGGGCAGAGACGCGCAGCCGCTGCCAGTCCTGCGTGCTCTCCAGACCACCCGGCACAGCGACGGTCTCGTTCTGGCCGCCCACGCAAGGCAAGCTACCGCAACTCACCGGCTGGGCCTCGGCCGCACTGATCGCGCGCAGCACAGGATGCCCCCCCCACTGCACATGCAAGTTCATAAAGCCGTGGGCCACATCGCCGTCGTACCCACTAACGCAAAGGATCGCCGCGTCGGGTCCGTGGCTAGTGCGCATCACAGCAGAACGACCGCCGCGCGCCGCAAAACGACGTGACAGCGGAGCCGGCCGGCGTTGCTTGGCCGCCCGGAAGTCGGGATCGTAAAAGCAGTAGGCGTAGGGCCCGTAGGAGATCATGCACTCCGCGGTCGAGCCTTTGACGCCACCACCGAAGCGGTAGATCCGGCCCAGGCGCGGGTCGGCGAGAGCGGCATCGCGCAGCATCTCGTCGCCAGCCTCTTGGGCCAGCCGCAGGAGAGCGGGAGAGCAAGCGTTGATTTGGGTGCCGAGCACATTGGCGTTGGCAGGGTAGTAGAGCAGGTCGGGAATTTTGCGCGGCGCTGCCCAATGGGCACGGAACCAAGTCAGCGACCGCCGTAGCCGGGTTGGAACCTCGCGGCCGAGATCAATGCCAGTGACATTGCACAGCGCGTCGGCAAACTGCAGCAGCCAGAGATTCTCCCAAGGCCAGAAAGAAGGGCCGTCCACTGGCTCGCCAGCGGGGCCGCAGCCGTGGGGCAGGATGGCGGCGCGGAAGCGATCGATGACCGCCTGTACCCATACCTCCGCCTTGGGGTGCTCACCCAGCAGGTGCAGAGCGGCCACGCCAAAGTGCCCATTATCGACAACGGCGTGGTGCCCACCTTCCTCCGAGTGGCGTTGCTCCTCCACATCCGGCCACCAGCGCTCCAACTGCCGCACGAGACAGACGCGGACCTGACGCTTCTCATTGGCCGTCAACTCTCCGTCCAGCAGGTCGAGGGCCAAAGCAAAAGCCTGCATGTAGCGATTTGCCGTGTAGAAATGTTCCTCCACTCGGTCGTCGTGGTCCCAACCAGCCGCCGCCCGCAGCCAAGCGCGGGTCCGGTCGAGCCAGCGCCGATCGCCGGTCAACCGCCAAGCAAAGGCGTAGTTTTCGATCAAAGCCGTGGCCTGCATGGCGGTGTAAAAAGTCAAATAGAGCTGGTGGTACGGGTGAAGACTGTCCGGCCGCCGCGGAATCCGCGTCCACGGCCGCTGTCCAGCATACAACTCACAGTCGTCTAGAAGATTGGCGAGGATGCGCCGACGCACGGGATCGGTCGGCGGCTCAAAGCGGAAGTGGGGATCGTCGAAGGGCCGCAGCAGTCGGGGCCGCTCTTGGCGGATGACCGGGAGCGGGGCCTGTTTCGGCGAGTTGGCCGGACGTGCGGGCATCAGAAGTGGTCGGGCTCCCAGAAGATGACCTCGCGGCGCGGAAACCACTCCTCAAGTTGACGAACTTCCCCAGCCTCCAGCGAGATCCCACGAGCGCGGAGAACGGGTTCCAAGTCACGGCCAGAGGACTCGCCAAACAGGAGCCGACACATCAGATCGTCCGGCAGTTCGCGGACCGACTCCACCGCTTCGGGTACAGCCTTGGCGATCAGCGCACCGAGGTCGAAAGGGAGGGCCATCATCGAGCTATCGCCCGTGAGCTCCAGATCGGCGTCAGCAGTAGCAACTAGGGCATCGACAAAAGGGTGGGTGTAGGGGATCTCACCGTGGATCTCCGTCACCCCAGCCGCCGCACACTCGTCGAGCAGGTACCGCACGAGGGCATCAAGGTCCGGTCCGCTCTCGTAAGCAACTTCATACACCTCAACGCCGTCGTCATCGCTCTCCCAGTTGATATACCCGCTGAGTCCCGACGGACCGCGAACGACGGCGGTGGGCAGCACACCCCGCACGCGGGAGGGGGCGTAGTCCCAATACGGACGCGGACGCAACAGGCTGCCGCTGCGACCAGCGTTGTAGCGTTGGTAAAGCGCTACCGTCTCCTCCAAGTCGCGGCTCTCGTCAAACGGCAACACCTCAAGCGCGGACCGCTCCGGCTGCGGAGGACGACTCAGCCTAGCGTGAAATCCCCTAAGCGGCACACAATTCCAGCCGAGACGCCGGTAGAAGCCCGCCGGAATCATCGTGAACAGCAGACCTAAGTCGTAGCCATCGTCGCGCATGTACTCGGCCGCATGCTCCATGAGCCGCGTCGCTATGCCGCGACCTCGGTAGTCGGGATGCGTGGTGACGCCGCCGATGCCACCCATGCGGACGGGCGTGGCACCGAGGTGGACCCACCGGTCCCAGATGCGCAGCGTCGATACAATGCGGCCTTCGACGACGATGACCGGCGTCTGCGACGGGCACCAAGTCGGATCGCCTTCCATATAGCCTCGGTAGCGCTCGTGGCCCTCGGGGTTGTGCACGGCGCAGAGCAGGTCGATGAGTTCGTCGAGTTCCGACTCGCGGATGGGGCGAATAGTTTCCATAGTATCCTTGACAAATTAATCAATCAGTGTAGCCGCCGTAGCCGAATCATCCGCAACACCCAATAGGCTCCCAAGGCAGCGAACAAATGCTTGCAAGTATGACCGCTGATGACTCCCCCAACCGCGTACAGGGCTTGGTCAAATACCTCGGCGACCTTCGCAAGCAGATAAAACAGGACAGCGATGTAGAGGTCAGACCCGCGCGTGTACGGCGACGGCAGCAGGCGAACCATGAGAGGCACGAACAGAATCGGGTAGGCTTGGGCGACGATGTAATAACGGAGATCACCAGCCCCGGCCTGCTCGGTATAATGCCAGTACAACACGCTGAAAACGCCGAAGGCGATCAGCGGCAGCAAGGTGATAATGCCAGCGCGCCGGTCCAAGCGCTCGGTAATCGCCGTCGCGAGAAACGCCATAAAGGCAATGCTCATCGGCAGGCGATCCCACAGAAGCGTTTCGTTGCTAGGAGCCAAGTGGTAGTAGGTGGAGCCGAGGCCGACCAGCGCCACCGCGAGGAAAAGAATCTGATACGCCAGCGAATCGGCCGGGCGCACGAATGCCTGCTGCTCGGGATCTGTGGCAAGACGGAACACGACGCTGAATCCCCACAGCCCCACCAACAGAAAGGGCAGGTTGGAGATCACGTCCAGGCAATGGGGGATGCCCAACAGGGTGCGCTGATCGGCAAACTGGTGATAGGCCGGGTCTTGCGGAATGGGTGCCTGCAGGAAAATGACCGCCCAGAAGGTGATAGTCAGGTAGGCGAGAATCCGGAGGCGGTGGTTGCGTTTCATTTAGTGCCTTTTCTCGCAGCCATTCGCTCAAATGCGCTAGGAGGTTGGCGGGATTCCCAAGCATCGATTAGCGTGTTCACATTGGTCTGGCACGGCTGCATCGAGTCAATTTCCAGATCGTATTCAGCGAAACCGTGTACTACTTGATAGTCCGTTCGTGCCTCCCCAATTTGCCGGTTGCCTCTTTCGCGCTCTCTGCGCTCAAGCTCGGGAAGCGGACAATGCACTCCGACAAAAAATACGTCCAAGCCGGTGAGTAATTTCACCAAATCCGACATCCACATTTCATTTTCAATAATGTGATCGACGATGAGATTGTTGCCCGCCTCAGCTAAAACTGGCAAACACCGATGAAACCCATCGAAGACGGCAGGCCTCATAGCGGACCAATCAAATTCACCGCTGCGAACGCGTGCCATCGGCAGGGCATTGGAATCGCGGAGATGATCAAACGAAAAGTGCCAGAATGGAATTGGTAGCGTCTGCTGTAGCTGGCGTGCAAGCGTTGACTTCCCCGAACTCGACGCGCCGTTGATGAGGATGATTTTCCCTAGTTCGCGATTGGTATCCATAGGATTTCAATATGGCATCGGTGGTCCATATCTACTCCGTCCCCTCCCTTAATATATCCAAATACCGCTCCCCATATCCCTCATAATCCAATCCTTCACTAAACGCCTCTCCCGTCTCGCTGCCATCCAACCGAGTCACTTCCCCCTCTGCAACCGGCTCAATCTGCGTATCCTCATGCCACTCATTCCACGAAGTAACCATCAGCATTCGCCCCGTTGATTCATCCGTGTACTCTACAGCCTGCGCCAGCATCGCCCGAAATAGCGATCCAAATTCGGCTTCTTCACTCAACTTCCGCGAGACCGCCGCATGTCCATCGCGCACACCTTTGTCGTTAAATCCCGGCGTCGTAGCGGGTATAAACGCGGCCCCTTCAGCATGAGCCAACTCTCGCCAACCCGCCTGCGCTGCATAATACCGATCCACTGCCGCCTGTCCGGCATAACCCTTCGCTCCCATGCTGCCGTACACGTCGTAATTCGTCACAGCATCCAGTAGCCCAATAGCCTCAGAAGACGGCGGCGGTTGTCCAAAAACCTCATCGCCGACGAGATATATATCGTGTCCCGCCTCTCTAGCCGTTGCACGCATCGCCTCCACCACCTCGGCCAGCGTCCCATTGTGCGAGAGTACCCGTGTCAAATAGATAAAGAGCACCGGACGTCCATCGATCCGCAGATAGTTGGGATGGTCGAAATAGCGTTCGGCAATATAGGCGATGTCCGGTGCGACATTGTCGAACGCTGAAAACTCCCTTGTGCGCCCGGTAGTCTCATAAAACAGCGCAATCTGCATCTCACCTAATTCATCGTGCGGCAGAATGCGCTGTAGCAGCGTCTGATCTTCGCGAGAATTGGGACCCCACCAACTCGCTACCCACAGCGATATATTGGCCTGTCGGCTCCACTTGAGATGTTGGGCGATCACCGAGGGATTGCGGTCGTCGTACTCGCCCAGCATCGGCAACTGCGGCGGTATCAACTCTTTGCGCATATAGCGGCCACCGTGAAAATCGCCGCTGTACCAAGGGTAATAATAGACGCCTACGGTATAGGGTGAATCCACTTGGTCCTTATCTGGACTACTCATAGGATCTTCGCCGTTACATGCGCTGGGAAACACGAGGAAGACGCTGCATAAAACAATCAGAGGAAGTAGCCTACTAGAAAACATGGGTACGCTCAATCCATTTGTCCCGATACAAGAGAGTCAGCTTCTCCATTGAGGTTGGCTTCTCCTACTCTGTTAGAGATGTAGATTTTCTTTCATTCACGTCAGATATCGCTTTAATCTCGCGAGCAATATCCTCTTGATGACGCTCCAATAGTGCTTTCTGATCAGGCCATAAAAAGTCGGGTAGCCGATCAAGATGCATCTATTCCTGTCATGTTATTCCAATTGGACCGCGTGGGCTAGTTCCCGCAGCACATCGACCGCCATAAGCACGTCTTCCCTTCTACAGTCGAACTGTCCGACCTGGAAGCGGATGACGAACTGTCCTTCGTGGATTGTCTGCGTCAGGTAGATCCGGCCGTCGTCGTTGACCGCGCGCAGCAGGCGCTCGGTGGCGTCGTCGGCATTCTCGCCATCGGGGGCATACTGGAACGTGAAGAGCGAAAGATGGCAATCCGTCGTCAGGCGAAAGCCGTCCAGCGATGCAATCGCCGCGGCGGCCTCCTCAGCCCAGGCAATGTGGTTCCGGATGCGCTGGCGGAGGTCTTCAAGGCCGTGCGCGCGCAGCAGGAACCAGAGCTTGAGAGCGCGGAATCGGCGTCCCAAGGGGATCGTCCACTCGCTGTAATTGGTGATCTCGGTTTGGCCGAGGGTTTGCAGGTAATCCGGACGGACGCCGAGGGTGCGAACCTGCGGTTCCGGGTCCGCAAGGAACTGGATCGAGCAGTCGAACTGCGCCCCGAGCCACTTGTGGGGATTGAAGGCGATGCTGTCGGCTCCCTCGACGCCCTCCCACAACGTCCGTAGCTCGGGACAGATCATCGCGGAACCAGCCCACGCAGCGTCGACGTGGACGTAGAGATCGTGCTCGCGTGCCACTTCAATGGTCTGGCGCACGCAGTCGGATGCACCAATCGACGTGCCCCCAACACAAAGGACGACACCGGCCGGGAGGAAACCCGCCGCGCGGTCCGCGTCGATCGCCCGGCGGAGCGCCTCTGGATCGAGCGCCCAGGAACCATCGGTCGGGACTTTGACGAGATGCTGTTGGCCAATACCGACGATTCGGATCGCCTTGTCAACCGACGAGTGGGTCTCCGGCGAGGCATAGACCCGGACCTGTTGCTCTCCCACCATGCCAGAATCGATCCCGCGCCAGCCGAGTGCGCGCTCGCGCATCGTCAGTACGGCGCAGACATTTGCCGACGTTGCCGACTCTTGGATAACCCCCTGAAACCCTTCCGGTAGCCCGAGCGCCTGGCGCATCCAATCGACCATCCGGGTCTCAATCTCCGTAGCGGCAGGCGAGGTCTGCCAGAGCATGCACTGGGCCGCCATGACCGCCGTCAAATTTTCGGCGATCATCGAAACCGGCGCGGCATTGGCGCTGAAGTACGCAAAGAAACGCCGGTGTTGCCAGTGCGTCATGCCGTCGGGTACGATGCGCTCAAAGTCGGCGAAGATCGTCTCCATATCTACCGGCTCTTCCGGCGGCGCTAACGGCAGCATAGCAGCGATCTCACCCGGTGCGGTCTGCGCCCGCACGGGCCGCTCTTCGAGCGTGTCCAGGTATTCGGCACCCCATTGGGCAGCTCGCTCAGCCCAGCGAAAGTAGTCTTCTCGTTTCATAAGACGGTCTGAGGTGAGATTGACAGTATCGACCCTAAAGACCTTCAATCCGCCCAAATTCTTTTAACGCTTTTAGTATCTCAACGGTCAAACAACTCTTCCAATGGTGTTCGGCTTGCTCCCAAGATTCTGGATACTGGCCATACCAAGTCCAAGTAGGCGACCAAGAGCCATCTGAATTTTGATGCTCAATATCAAAATCCAAATTCATATCTACTTCGCTTTTCAATGTCTCTGCCAGCAACGAGGTGGGCGTATGAGCTAACCAGAGCGGTCTGGCAGAGGGTTGCATCAATTCTTCCGGCGTATGAACGACGACGGAGTGCGCTCTCTGAATTACTATTTCCGCCAACGTATCTTTCGCGGATTGGGGCAGGTTAGCTGTCTCAACCAGATGAACACAGCAGATAAAATCGTACATGTCCATCTTATCTGGTAATGTCTTTATATGCTCTATGACCTCTATCGTGAGCTGTTTAGTCAGGTCTGTAGGTGCCAACTCGTGATATTCATGTAGATAGCCCACAACTTCTGCACGAGGGTTGGCCAGGAAATTGCCAAAAGTATCCGCCGTATTCTCAAAATTCCACCACGGCGCATGGGGGTATTCATCCACCGCTTGCGGGACGATGGGCCATCTGCTCTGGGTCGAATCGTATGCGGCCAGCAAATACTGGATTGCCTTCTGGACGATCTCATCATCACTAGTCGCTTTGACCTCTCTGAGGATGCGCAGCGCAATGGTCGTCGTGATAACGGATGAATCGGGCATTTGGATATCGGGTTCGAGGCCATTGCCGAAACCGCCATCCTGATTCTGATAGCTAGCAAGTTCGTTTAGGACCGCGGCTGGAGTTCCATCATCGAAATAATAAGATAGAAGCCGTCTTTCTAATTCCCGGCCCTGCTCCATCACGAAAGTCCTTGCTTTCTCGAATGAGTCACTAGTCAACAGCTTCATATTTTTTCAACTCCTACAAATGGATAGTCTTGAGCATTGCTCATTTGAAGTCTAGATACATAAAAGTACATACACCGCTGGGGTGTACCTCAAATGTACCTTTAGAAAGGACTTCGTTGATTGCCGCCTTGGGGTTAGTCAGGGGGAGTGGATTATGACCGTTGAGAATAAGGTCTATATCGAGTGCGTCGAGTCGTTCGTACCTACGGCGCAGTTCAGTGCGTGATGGCGTGCCTGTAGCTCGTAGGCGGATACCCTTTTCCTGCATCCAGTACGAAACATTGCGTCCCCCCATACCACCTCGCTCATTCTGGCCATAAATGGTGTCGGCATTGATTAGTACTTTCTTGCCTTTGGGAGTCTGCCAATACAACCATATTTCGCCGTTCTCATCACCTGATTCGATGGTCTGTATCCCACCAGGTAGTGGTTGGTCTGCACCATAGCGTACATTGAGCTTACGACCATACTTCGTGGTTTTCTTAGCCGAGGGAGGACCATATACCGGTGCTCTGTAGCGCCTAGCGGCTTCAGAAATATGCCGCTCGTGTAAAGGAGAGAGACTGAGAATGGCAGCTACCCTACCGGCACGCTGCTTGAGTATCTTGAGCGCTTCGCCCTGCTGTGGGAGCACTGGGTCTGTGATAAGCGTACCTTCAGGCGTATGCAACATAAAAGACTGCTGTAAGTCGCCGTTTCCCCATGAAGTCCACCGCGTGATTTCAGGCTCTTCTGGGGAGCCGACTTCTACAGAAAAGCCGGTGCCATGTCTGATAACGTATTCCATGCCTTCTCCTACAAATACTGTTCACGTCAGATAATTGTCTCAAGTACCGTGCCAAAAGGCTCCAATTCGCTCGCCAAGCGCGCACCAGTGGGCAACAAGGCGCATTAGGTATTGAGAGCAGGCCCCCAATATTTCCAGAGGTTCCGCGGTACGTCGTATCGCAAGAGCCTTCGGCCTGGATGCCCCGGCGGTAGAAAGCCTGTCGGGGTGTTGCCTACGTGCTCGGGCGGTGACGGCTTCGGGGGCGACCATGGCGTGCCGTCCTTGTCGGGGAACATGACCATGGGTGCCTGCTCGCGCATTTCCCTATGGGAGTACCGTGCAAACTGCGCCACCCTCGGTTGTCGTGACCCCGCCGCGTTAGCCGAGCCGACGTGCGTAGTGAGGCCATGGAGCAGCATTGCGTCGCCAGCTCGCCCCGTCATACATACCACCTCGCCCACACTAGGATCCCCCTCCAAAATCGCCCGGTGCCCGCCGCTCTTCACGGGCTCTGTGAAGAGGTACGAGCCATCGATTTGCTCGGGATGCTCAAGAAAGTATCGGTGGTTCGCTAGGTGCGACCTCGGCCAATAGGCCGTGCCTCCGCCCATGGGGCTGCTGACATCCCAGAACAGCACGACGAAGAACGCCATGAATCCACCACCCCAGCCTGTCGCATACCCATCGAGGTGACCGTCGCTAGGAGGTGTCCACTCCGTGCCCGGAGCGCTCGGCAAGATCACCCGGGTCATTGGAATCTGCGGCGTCCACGGCTGCCCCGCCGGGTGGGTGGGAGCCAAAGCACCGCCACCGATCTGCTCCACAATGGACTGTAGGCTCGGTAAATCGTACAGGTTAGGGCTGAGTTCGGGCCAACCATCCTCGGGTGTGTACCGCCCGGCAGGCCAAGTGTTGGGGTCGTCCAAGTCCACGCCGCCAGAGCAAACGGCGCGCATCTGGTCCTGCCACCCGTCAAGCACATCAGGAGGTACCAAGCCCGGAATCGCAAGCACCCCCTCTGCTTTGAACTCGTCCAACTGGGCCGGTGACAGCAGCATGCTCGGCTTGGGGCTGGGCCTGGAACTTTCTGATTTATTCATTATCAACGCCCTGCTGTGGGAGCACCCGTTCCCATTTCTCCATGTCAGATAACGTTTTGCCGTGCCGAAGTCGGCACAGTCTTGTTAAGAGAAATGCGTCCAATCTAATTGTTTGAGAACAGGCTTTAGATCAAGTAAGGATCGGATAACCAATTCCGAACTCACATCCACGTGGCCCATTCGGTCGATGAGCACGGGAATCATTTTCGCTCGTCTCGCGCCCACAGTGTCCCACCTTGGATTATCTCCGACAAACAGGCACTCCTCTGGTTTGCATCCGAAATGATCCAATGCGCGGCGAAACATAGGTTGGGCGGGCTTCCGCCAACCCACATCCGAACAAAAGATAGCCACTTCGCATCGCGTCGAAAGGCCATGTCGCCGCAATTCTTCAAACCAAGGCTCACTCGGTGAACCCCAGGGACAGTTCGACAGGATTCCTATACGGTAGCCATCCTCCAGATACGCATCCAGAGCCGGAAGGGTGTCTTCATAGATCTTGGCAATAGAAAAGATGGGCGCGAGGAAGGCACGACAGATCGGCAGCCACTCTTCCTCCGAAACGCAAGGTGCGACCGCAAAGATACGACCAAGCCTCTTGTGGAGTGGACGAACGCGACTGTTTTTGGCTTCGTAGTTCTCAGCCGCGACACCGCGCTCGATCTCAGAATCCGCAGGCAAATCGTGTCCCAAACGCTCCAGTGCTTCTTTGGCTGCGTGAATTCCTGCCCGCAGCAAAGGAGGAAACTCTTCCCTGCGATAGTACTGGACAAGAGTGTCGCCAAGGTCAAACAGAAGAACTGGTCTCAAACCTGAAATTCCTACTCGTCTCTTAAAGTATTTCTCGTAGTTTATGAAAGGTTCAATCTTTTATACAGTCATTTGATATTCACAATCGAAAAATGATGACTTGCGATATTAAACCCCTCGCGCAGATAGAATCTATGTGCAGAAAAATTCTGAACGCCTGAATCCAAATGAATCTGCTCGCAGTCGTTTTTTTGCGCATAAGATTTAAGCCAATCTAGCATGATTTTGCCTAGGCCCGAGGAACGCCGGTGTGCCTCTGTGACTAAATCTTCAATGTACATGTATTTTCCCCAAGCCAATCCGGTCTCAATTACAAATGCCGCCGCACAAATCGCCTGACCATCATCCTTGATATAAGCGATTGTGTAACCTCTCTTTTGCTGGGCCTTAACCTGAGAGATTATAGTGCGTAGGTCATAGCTAGGTCTGAGTTGAATCAACAAACTACCAACTAGTTCTAACTCTGAATCTACTTCAGCAATCCTAATTTCCATATGAAACCTATCAACATGCTTGAGTAATGAATCTCTTTGCTTGGTGAGGAGGAATAGCAATTGTTATTGGTTTTTTAATTTCTCGTAACATCTCCCCACGACCGGAACTGCGAAGGACGTAGCCCGAAGCCCAGGCATGGATGTGTTAGGCACTAGGGCTCAGTCATTCCTGTGTGCCCAGTGGCCAAGTATGGATCACTTCCCAAGTCCCATCTTTTGCTCCACCAGTACGACCCATCAAGTTCACATCCTGTAGATGGACTGACTGAAGTCGCTCAAGAGGTTCCAGCAAATCAACAGCGTGCTTTCTCTCTTCAGGGCTCAGGCCGTAGAATATGGTAAGATGTGGTGTCGATACTGGTCATTGGGCCTATCACCATACACGTCTTTGACAAGTGGCTCTAAGGCGTAAAATAGGCCATTGTGCAAAGTCATGAGTTCAGCAGTAGGAAGTAGCGAAAGGCCTATAGTTCTGTCGCCCGTAAATAATCTCTGTACCTGTAGTTCGATAGATCCCGTTCGCACGGTCTCACGCTCTATGCAGGTCTGAATTTCGGGTATTGAGACCGGCTCAACAAAGGAACCCTTGACTGTCACATGGGCCGGCATTACGGCGACGCGAGGTGGGATTTCCCTGCGAAGTCCCTCCACGAGACGGTTTACCTTTTGGTCCACAAAACAAACAACAGAGAAGCGCTCATGCATTACTTGAGTCTCCGATCTATTCAACCCATCAGAATCAAAAAGTCAATGAAAAATCGTACCGTTGCGCCCGACGTTCCCGCAGTGCACGAACCTGCACAGTAGTTTGGGTCGAAGTCCACCGCGCACGTCGTGTTAGATGTCGTGCTACCTCTATCCATCGCCGAATGTGCCAATTGCAACCTTGTAGTCGTACTTGTCGGCAAACCCCACCTTTTCTGCCACCCTGACCGATGGTGTGTTGCGTGTCCAACAGTCCCAGTGGGGATTCACTCCTGAAGCGAGGGCGTGCCTGACAAACTCTCCAGCCACCACAGTAGCAATGCCCCTTTTCTGGTATGCCTCAATCGTCTCGATACCTATGCCGCACTTGCCTTCGCTCACGTATTCTGCTGTACACCAACAGACAACCGAAGTCCCATCGAGCATGGTGAACCCGAATCCCTGGTCAAGGAATGTTTCAAAGGATGGCCAGCCCCCCAAGATCTCATCTTTGACCAAGCCAATGTGCGCAAAGTCACTTTGGAGCAATTGGGCGTCGATCTGCCTGAGCTCCAGAGGGGGCGATGGGACGGCAATTCTCGCTGAACTGTCCCGAACAGAGCAGTAAATCCGTCTTCCCACGTCATTGTCCAAAAGCGAGCCGAAAATCTCCTCCAACCGGAGGCTCCAAGCATCTGGTGAATGGTAGAGCTTGAAGAACCCGAGTTCTCTCGACCGACCCTCTGGCTGGATTTCAGTCGAGAAGACCTCTCGCAGCCCCTTGTTGACTTCGGCACCTTCAAAGTCTCCTACGAGATAGATACACCGGCCTTCCCAAGCTAACACGGTCCTCGGCGCAGCCAGGTCGTCTGCCCAGACTCTAGCGGGGGTTTTGCCATCAATAATGCTATCTACAACGAGGCAGAGGTTGGGAGTGTCAAAATGAGGCCGAATCGACAAAGTCTCTTCACTGTGAAGTCGGTGCATGGTGTCTTATTCTCGAACAATTGGTTCGGATAATCGCCCTTATCTGACCCGAAGGTACGTATCCGTGTAAACAGTCGCAAACTAATATCGCGAAGCTGCAATATTACACATAACATGTTGTAATATAATGAGATAGAACGAATTAAAATTTCCGATATACGGTGGTGCGAAGACCATAATGCCTACAGACAGCCCATCTCAAGCGACGCGATAGCGCTCCACCACCTCCATATCCACCTTAATCCCCAACCCCGACCCTGTCGGCACGGCAAAGTGCCCCTTCTCCAGCGCCAACCCCTCAGCCACAACATCAGCCTCCCGCGTAAAAGGCAACTCGTCGCAGGGCAACGTAGCGTTCGGCAGCGTCGCCTGTAAATGCACCGAGTAAGCCGCCAGCACCCCAGTACACAGCCCACCCATCTGAATCCAGCAGGGCACATCCGCAGCCTCCGCCAGCGCCGCCGCCTTCCGCACCACCATCGCCGAGCCGCTCAAATTCACGTAGTCAATGCACTCGGCCTTGAGCGCCGCCAGCACGCCAGACGGTGCCCCCAAGTGCAGGGCAATGGGAATGTGGGTCTTCTCGCGCAGGATGCGGTACCATTCGAGATTGTTTTTGAGCATGGGATCTTCAAAGACCGACACCGTGCCAAAAGGCTCCAACTCGCTCGCCAAGCGCGCGGCCTTGGGTAACAGGGCGAATTCAGTGTTAGGATCAACGCCAACAGTGTAATTGGCCCCCGCCGCTTCTTTCATCAGCCGCACCGTCTCGACGATATTCCACGAGCGAGCCTTGAGCTTGTGGTTGCTGAAGCCCAGCCCAGCCCCTATTTCCGCCTCGGCCGCAGTCTCTTCTGGCGTCATAGGGCACGACCAGTACGACACCGGCACCTTGTCGCGCACCTGCGCCCCGAAGAAGCGGTGCAGCGGAATGCCGTAGGCTTGGCCCGCAATGTCGAGCAGCGCACAGGTAAAAGCGTCTGGACGGTTGTACGGGTCCAAAGCCAGCGGGTCCTGTCCCACGAGAGCGTCGGCTTGCTCCTGCCCAGCAGACTTTTTGCTGAGGAACTCGCCCCAACCCTCTAGACCCTCGTCCGTCTGCACGCGACAGAGAGTGATGTCGTAAATCTTGGGATAGTAGCGGGCAATCGCCGGGATCGGCGGGATTTCGACTTCGTATAGCTCTACTTGAGTGATTTTCACAGGGGGCCTCCTCTGCGATAAGGTTTCCGTTGCGCGTCGTTTGTCCAAGGACTAAAATGATACCAAATTGCCGGAGGATCACAAAGGGATCGGTCAATTCCACCGAGAACCGCGAGGAGGACCTCATGGACGACAAGATGATGACCAACGAAGAAAACTACCGCTTCGACGTGGCGGGGTATATGATCGTCCCCGGCGTCCTGACGGCAGCCGAACTAAACGCCTGCAATCAGGCCCTGGACCAACTAGCGTCTGACAACGGGCCGCTGCGCTGGACATCGCCCGTTTGCAATCCCCTGCGCGCCCTGCGCGAGCATCCCGTGCTAATGCAGTACCTGGAGCAGATTTGCGGCGAAGGGGTCCGGCTCGACGAATCGCCGTGCCTCGTCGAGTCATGTACCGAGGCGACAGATCTGTCGGGGGGTGACGAGTGGGTGGATTGGTCGCGGGCGTATCGCCAGTACAACGGGCATCGCTTCTGCCAGGGAGTGCGGGCCTTCTGGACGCTGGCGGACGTAGGCGCAGAGGACGGAGGTTTGGTCGTAGTGCCAGCCAGCCATAACAGCACCGTGCCGGCCCCGCAAGACCTAGTGGACGGAACCGATCCGATGGGACTCGTCGAACAGCCGGTCTTGCAGGCGGGCGATCTTTTGCTCTGCACCGACTCGCTGATGCGCGGCGTCCGGCCTTGGCAGGGCGCAGGGCCGCAACGCCTGCTCGAATGCGGGTACATCAGCACGGGCGTGCGGCCGGGAGCAGCATCCGAAATCCACGGCGAGGACAGCGCGCTGCCCGAATGGGCCGACGATCTGACCGATATCGAGCGCGCCGTCTTGCACAATCCCAACCGCCCGTACCCGCCGCCGGTGGTGCATTCGGACGGTGAAAAGGTTTGGCTGGCAGAGGAGCCGGGGGTTTTCCATCCCTCGATCTACATCCGCGACCCAGATTCCGATATTGACGAGCAGGAATTTTTCCACTGGGATCTGTGCGGCCACCTCGTTTTGCGCGGCGTGATGGATGAGGAATGGCTGACCGCGGCCAACGAAGCCATCGACAATAATCCCGACCGGATCAGCCACGGCGGCTCGGCTGCTGGCGATTCAACGCCACTGGCCGGCACTGGGGTCGGCCGCTCGTCCATGGGCAACCCGTGGGCATTGCCTGCGCCTTATGGGGAGCCGTTCCAGCGCATGATCGCCAATCCGGCGCTCGTCCAACGCCTGAACTGGATCATGGGCAGCGGCTTTGAGTGCATGATGTGCAGCGGCTTCCTATCCGGGAAAGGGTCGTCTGGGCACTTTTTGCACGCGGCCGGCACGCCGGCCAAGGTGGGCAATCACTACCGACAGCAGAATGGCCGCGTGTACGCCGAATACCTCAACGTGGCTTGGCAATTGCGCGATGTAACGCCGGCCGACGGGGGGTTTGTCTGCGTGCCCGGCTCGCACAAAACTGCCTATCCCATGCCCGACGGCATTCGCACCTGTGATAACGAGATGGGGCTGGTCAAACACGTAGCCATGAAGGCGGGCGACGTGCTGCTGTTCCTCGCATCGGCGCAGACGCACGGAGCGTATCCGTGGACGGGGGAGCAGAATCGGCGGATGATCTTCTTTCAGTACCGGTCGCGCAATATATACGCGCCTTGACAAATAACGGAGGCTCGAATTGGAATTCGGCGGCAACAATATCACCGACACCGTCGAATTCCGCGACTACTTGCGTAAGCTCGTTGCCTAGCTGCGGTTGAATGCAATCGAGAATTACCCTAAGATCGAGGAACCCCTTGGCAAGTCAGGGCGTCTTTCGACGGACTGACCTAACTCGACCACACCACAACTTCTTAAATAGGGAGCAAATCATGCTGAAATACGTCCTCACCCTCACCGCCTTAGCCCTTTTGCTAGCCCCGGCCCCCACCCTCGCTGGCACCGTCCCCGTAGAAGGCGAAGGCGACCCCGCCTTGTACGTAGTCAAAGTCCACGCCGATTGGTGCGGCTCCTGCACGGCCCTCGTGCCCATCCTCGAAGAAGTCCAGGCCGGGGTGGCCGAACAGCCGGTCCTCTTCGTCCAATTGGACGTCACCGACTCAACGCTGACATCCCAAGCCCGCCTGCTTGCCGCGGCCCTCGACGTAGAAGACCACTTCAAGGCCAACAACCAAACCGGCCTCGTCCTACTCATCAACGCCCAAGACCACACCCTGCTGGAAACAGTGACCAAGCAAAACTCCGCCGCTGAGATCGTCGGCAAAATCGAAACCCACCTTGCCGCCCAAGCCAAGCAGGAAGAGTCTGCCGAGTAGGCTAACCGTTCAACTCGTACTCTTCTACCAAGGCGCGCACCCGCGCTAAAAATGGGTCAATATCCGACGGTTGATTGCCCGCGTTGTGGAGGACTATATCCTCACCTGTCTCCGCGTGGAATACGGTCGCGGCCGGCGACAGGCTCACCTTTTTGACCTCGGCCCACACCAGCGTCTGCCGGCCAAACAAACCCTCTTCGACAGTCACGCCTTCCGGTCCCAGCCAGACCAAGCGCCGATGGAGGCGGTGGACGAAGAACGCCGCCGCGCAGAACGCCGCGATCCCGCCGCCGAGCACCGCGAGTCCATACACAAAGCCACCGCGCTGGAAGGCGATGGTGCTCAATATCAACTGGCTAATGCCCAATAGGGCAAAAACTAGGCGCTGGCTGGTGCCGGGGCTGGTGGATAGGTCGAACTGTTCAGCCATGCCTTAGCGCGGTGCGATCCACTCGTCTGCTATTTCCATGCCAAAACCCGGCGCGTCCGAAGGGACCAAGCGACCATCTTGGGGCACGGCCGTACCCGGTATGGTGTGAACTTCATCCAAGGGAATGCCCGGGGGCGAGCCGAGCCAGAACTCGGCCATCGGAGACTCGGGAAAGGCAAAGGCGAAGTGTTGGCCGTAGGCACTGTTGGCACCGCCGTGAGGAATGGTGACAAGGCCGGCGGCTTCGGCGATGTAGTAGATCTTGACCGCTTCGGAAAGCCCGCCGCACCACTTAATATCCGGTTGCAGCACATCGACGCAGCGGTGTTCGACTAGCTGGCGGAAGGCCTGACGGCCGTGGTGGTCCTCGCCGGTGGCAATGGGCACGTACGGAGCAGCCCGCTTGAGCGCGATGTGCCCTTCGAGATCCGTGGGAATCAGCGGTTCCTCAATCCAGCGCATCTGGTAGGGCCTGAGCCGCTCGGCGACTTGGACGGCGTATTCGACGTTGTAGGACATGACCGCGTTGAGCATCAGCTCGCAGTCCGGGCCGATGGTCTCGCGCGCTTGGGCGATTTTGTCTTCAAGGCGATTGAGACCTTCTTGGCCCTCGCGGTAGTGAACCGGATTGGTAACCTTGAAGGCGCTAAACCCCAGTTCGAGACCCCAGTCGAGATCGTCGCCCGTGGCGTAGAGTTCGAGATGGTCGCGGCAGGGGCCGCCGAGCAAGCGATACACAGGCAGACCCAGCAGCTTGCCCTTGAGGTCCCAGAGCGCCAAATCGATCCCGCTTTGGGCAACGGCTGCGGTCCCAGCATGACCGAGGCGCTGAGCGGCGCGCCACATCAGGTCGTTGAGAAATTCCGTGGCCAGACAATCGCGGCCCGTCAGCAGGGGCGCGAAAACCTGCTCGACGATGGCGGCAACCGGCGCACCAAAGGAGCAGTTGCCCAAACCCCAAGTGCCATCTTCAGCCGTGATCTGCACCCAGACGGGGCCACCGCCCATGCCCGGCATCTGGCCGGGAAGACGCGAAAATTCTGGATACTTGTTAATCGGCAACGAACGCGGCGAACTCTGGTTCCAAGAGGGACGGCGGGGCGCGGTTTTGGGCGGATTGCGTGGAATCTTGAGATCAACGACGCGGATGGATTGTATTTGCACGGCTAACGCTCCAAATGGCGATCGGCAAAGTCCAAGTATTGCTCCCAATCGTACTCGGCGAGGTCGTGGCCGCCGCTGCGGATGTGGTAGCCAATCTGGCCCATGACCGGCTGATCAACGGCGGGCATCTGCGTGGCAGGCAGGCCGTCGGTCCCGAGCAGGCGATAGACGGGATCGGCGGCGAGGGCCGCGAGGAATTCGCCGCGCGGATCGGCCCAGCGGTCCTCAACGGCGCTGGCCACGTAGAGCGGACGCGGCGCACAAAGGGCCAAGAGCTGATGCTGATCTACGGGCAATTCGTCTTCGGCATCGTTATAGCGTCTGAAATTGTCGCAGAACCAGTGCGGGAACGCGTGGTTGATATGCGCGACGGTCTCGCCGTAGCGCCGCCGCGACAGGGCCGCCCCACCGCAGCCGGAATCGTTGGAAATGACCAAGGCAAAACGCAGATCGCAGGCACCAGCCCACAGCGCAGTCTTGCCCAGCCGCGAGTGGCCGAGCACGGCGACCCGCTCGTCGTCGCAGTCCGGGTCGATTTCCAGATAATCCACAGCCCGGCTCAAGCCCCACGCCCACGCACCGATGGCACCCCACTCGTCGGGGGCGGGCCGGTTTTGCCCCTCTTGGTAGAACAGCGGATGGACGCCGTTTTGATAGCCATCGTCGTAGTCGGGATCGAGGTCGCCGCAGTAGATAGTAGCCAAGCCGTAGCCGCGCTCGATGATCTTGGCGACGGGCCAGCGTCTTTCCAAGCAACCGCGCGAGTTGAAGGTGGCGCGGTGATTGACGATGCCACTTTGCGCCTCGGCGCGCATCCAGCGGGTGTTGAGGTGGATCTTAGGATCGCGTTGGATGGAGTGATTGCCGAAGAAATTGAGACCCAAGAAGACCGGCACCGGGCCAGACGCATCGGCGGGGCGATAGAGGAGGATATCCATGCTCGGGCCGTTATGGTCATCGGTAAAGCACACGCGGACTTGGCGTCTCAGAACACGACCTGAAAGAGCCTCGCCCTCTTCGGTGGTAACGAAACGGATGCCGGGCAGAGGCCCAGGCATTTCGCCGAAGACGTGCGTTTTGAAGAGCTGGAGAATCTCTGGGCGGCGCACTTCGGTCCAAGCAGCCGCGTCGGCCACGGATTCGCCGCTGGCCATTGTTAGCGGGTCGGGCAACGAGTACGAAGGAACTTTGGCCTCGTCGTAATTGGCTTCGCTTGGGGGCATGGGACGCAGTCTCAATCGCCCGCCAGAATCGGATGCAGCGGATGGTCCCAGGGGCCGCCGGCTTCCATCTCGTCGGCCGCGCCAGCCGCGTCGTGCGTCCCGGTAAACGTGGTATAGTCGGGCATGTAGATGATGGCGAAGGCGCGGCGCGGTGCAGCGGTCTGGTTGGGACCGGCGTAGTGGAAGGTGCAGCCGTGGTGGAAGGTAACGCCGCCGGCTTGCATGTCCATGGTCACCGGCTCGGGCACATCGTAGCCCCGTTCCTTCATTTTGGCGACGATGCTCTCGCCAGCAACGCCGAGCTTGATCGGTTCGAGCCGCTCGTACTGGTGCGAGCCGGGCACAAAGTGGAGGCAGCCGTTATCTGCGGTCACGTCATCTACCGCGATCCACGCCGACAGCGCGCCGACCGGGTCCATCGGCCAATAGGGAGCGTCCTGATGCCAGTTCGTCTCCTTACTCGTTTGGCCGGGGGGTTTGATCATCGCATGGTCGTGGTAGATGCGCACGTGGCGGCAGCCGCTTAGGCGGCGGGCGGTCTCGGCCAAGCGCGGATGGAAGGCAATTTCCTTGGCGGCCGGATAGTCGGTCCAGAGATTGACCATCTGATTGAAGACGCGCTCGTACTCTTCCGACACGCGGCCATCCCTTTCGGCCCCTCTGATGCGGGCGCGATGCGTGTCAATGGCGTGGTCAATGGCTTGGCGCAGCGAGGCGATCTCCTCGGCCGAGAAGAAGTGCTCGTAACGGATGTAGCCGTTTTGCTGAAAGAATTCGGCGTCGGCTGGCGTCGCCGGGCTTATTGTAGGCATGAGGGCAAGACCTTACTTTTTGCGGTGGCAATCAAACACTCAACAGGGGTAGAAAATGGCCGAAGTAACGATGTACCACAACCCGCAATGCTCTAAAAGCCGGCAGACGTTGACTTTGTTGTCTGAGCAAGGCATAGAGGCAGACGTCGTCGAGTACCTAAAGACGCCGCCGGACGCCAAAACCCTAGATGAACTTTTGCAAAAGCTCGGACTGGAACCACGGGAACTGATGCGCACCAAAGAGGACGAATACGCGGCGCTGGGGTTGGCCGAGGTGACGGATCGCACACAACTCATTCAGGCGATGGTGGAACACCCCATCCTGATCGAGCGGCCCATCGTGGTCAAAGGAAATCAAGCGCGTCTCGGGCGACCGCCAGAGCAAGTTCTGGACATCTTCTAAATGCTAAAACTGGGGTTTCTCGCCTCGCACACCGGCTCGAACATGCAGGCTATCATCGACGCTTGTCAGGCGGGGACGCTAGCGGCCGAACCGCGCGTGGTGATTAGCAACAACTCGCAATCGGGCGCACTGGCGCGAGCGCGGCAGGCGAACATCGCGGCGTACCACCTGAGCGAGCGGACGCACGGGGAGGCGCTGGGGGCGGCGATTCTGACGGCCATGCAGCGACACGAGGTCGAAGTGATTTGCCTAGCCGGATACATGAAGAAGCTGGGGACGGAGGTTTTGGCGGCCTACGAAGGGCGGATTTTGAACATCCACCCCGCCCTGTTGCCCAAGTTCGGCGGACAGGGCATGTATGGGATGCGGGTTCACGAGGCCGTGATGGCCGCTGGAGAGCGCGAGAGCGGAGCGACAGTCCACTTGGTGGATGAAGAATACGACCACGGGAAGGTACTCGCACAGGAGAAGGTTCCAGTGAAAGCAGAAGACACGCCCGAAACGTTACAGAAGCGGGTATTAGCAGTGGAACACCACCTCTACGCGGCGACGCTCGCGCAGATCGCGGCCGGCGAAATCCCTATTCCTCCTCCTCGCTCCCGCGCATAATGCGGCGCAAGTGCCCAAGCTCCTCGACGATGGTGCGGCGCTCTAGTATTCCGAGAACAATCCCGTACGCCAACGCCATAATCCCACTCCGCAAGACAAAATCGCCCACCACATAATCCAAGGCCCAACGGTCGTACGACCATCCACATACCGCGGCGGCCAACAATCCCACAGCCGGCGCAGCCAATACCTTGAACCAATTGACGCGCACATAGGAGCGCAGGCCAACGCACAGTCCTAAAAAACCCACGCCAGCCACCGCGCCCATGCTGTACGCCACACCCTCCGCACCCCACAACACGGCCAGCGCCGGGACGGCAAAAAGAGCCACTACCCCCTGCATCCCCACGATGCACGCGGACCGGCGCGTCGCCCCTACGGCCCACAGTAGGCTAAATCCATCGCTGAGCAGCGGGCGCAACAGCGCATACGCCGCCAGCCAAACCACGATGCGCGCCGACCCAGCCCATTGGCCGCCTAAAAGGGTGACTACTTCGCGGGCATTAAAAACCAAAATCAACGACACCGGAGCCGACACTCTTAGCACTAGGCTGATCATCTTGGAGAACAACTCGCCTAATCGCTCGCGCTCGTGTTGATACCGCGAGTACAGGGCACTACTGTAGTTGAAGATGATATGCGCGATGACCGCAGTGGGAATCTGCACCAGCCACCACGCCGTCTCGTAGAGCGCGAGCGCCGTATCGCCTACTACCAAGCGCACGACCAATTTGTCGTACCACCAAATAAAAATCTGCAACACCCAGCCAATCCAAATCCACACGCCATAGCCCAACAAGCGGCGCGCCCAAACCCAGTCAAAGTGCAAGGAGGCGCGACGCAGGGGACGGCTGCACCAAGTAGCAGTAGAAAAAAACAGCACGTACACCACGCTGAGCACCGAGTACGTAGTCCACCCCCCCAATATCAGACTCCACTCTTCCCACCCGGCGCGGGCCGCCAACAGCGCACTGCCCAGGGCCAACAGCGTCCCTAGACCGTGCAACAGGGAGAGCCGGCCAAACTCAAAATCCATCCTCAGCAGAGCCTCTGAAGTCAGGCTCAGTTGGCGCACAAAGTGCAGCGCCGTCAGCACCCACGCGACTTGGGCGAAAGTCCAAGAAAAATCCGCTGGGAAAAGCAACGTCAAGGCCAAGACGACCCCGCTAGTCAACAAACACGACAGCAGGGTAATACAGACATTCAGCGCAAAATGCGTGCCGACGAATTCCTCGACCCGGTCTTGGAAGTGCAACAGCGCGTGCATTAGGCCGAATTCGCGCAGACTGGACAGCATGGTAAAGACCGTCACGCCCAAAAACACATCGGCAAAAACGCTGGGCTCGAGTTGCCTTTTGATCAGGACCGTCAGTCCCACGCTGCACAGCCGCGCCGCATAGCCCGTGCCCAAGGTATAGAAAAACCCCTTGAACATCTTTTGCGGGGTAATCATGGGTTCCTAGCGGGTGCGACGCGGGCCGAAGCGGTAGTCGCGCGGATCGCCGAGGCGGGCTTGTAGCGCGTCAGGCGTCATGCCAGTGTGGCGCTGGACCCAGTTGACCTCGTCGGCGAGTGTGCAGTCGAAGAGACCGGGATCGTCGGCACCGATAGCCAGTCGGACATCAGAGGCCAAGAAGCGGTGTACCGGGTGATCTTTAGCGTCGGGCACGGCACCGATGCGCAAGTTGGAGGTCGGACAGGTCTCTACTACGATGCCGCGCGCAGCCAAGCGGCTGAGCACAAAGTCTTGCCGCTGGCGCACTGCTTCGAGGCCCGGGGGATCGTATGCGCGGCAAACCAGCGCATCGCCGGGACGGGACGAGAGGCTGCTGCGCTCCTGCATCAGGGCTTGGTCATCGACCGGAACGCCGAATTCTTCCAATGCGGCCTTGTGATGCAAATCGTAGGCAATCTGAGCCAAGCGTTCGCTGACCCGCTCCCTCTCGTGGGCTTGGGGCCGGCGGGCTACGGCAACTTCCGGGTCGAGCCCGAGCGCAGTGCAGTGCCCCAAACGCAGCGCCCCCAACTCTGCGGCTTCGTGGCACCAGCGCACCGCGCTTTCGAGCGACTTATCGAAGTACACCTCACCGACGTGATAGGCCACGTCGAGGGCGCGCTTCGGGCGCAGTTGGTTGTCGCGGCGCAGGCGGCGGAAGAAGGCGCGGGTGCTCGCGGGCGGATAGCCTTCCTCAAAGTGACAGAAATCGAGGCCGACGATCGTGGGAATCAAATCCTCGTTTTCGTCGAGCAGGCGTTGAACCAACTTGTAGCATTCGAGCGGTGCCCAGCGCGGCAGGCTGATGAGATAGCGAGCGGTAAAGTCCGAGGTGCAGGCTTGGGCAATGGCGCGAGCAGTCAGCTCGTGAAACTGCGCGAAGGCTTCGGGCTGGATGTGGTCGTAGGGAGCCATGGCGCGGTATTCGACGTAGCGCAGCCCTTCGCGGCGATGGTGGGCAAAGACGCGGTGCAAAATTTCTTCTGGCTCGCCCAAGACGTTCCACCAATGGCGATAGATGCAGATCGCCAAGTTGAACTTGGCTTGGAAATGGGCAAAGTCGCCGCCGTCTTCCGCGCCGTACACGCAGTGCGCCTTGAGCGCGTCGAGACGTTGGCTGTGGAGCACCTCGCGGAACAGCGCAACCGGATCGGGCCGCCGGTGATATGTGCGTTCAAAGCTATCGACAAACAGCGACCAGTCGATCTTTTCGTAGTGGTCGCGGGCCAAGTCGAGGAGATCGGCGGCAAAAAGGCTGCCGCCGATGTGGACGTGAAGCTCGCAGGTCTTGGCAGCCTGGAGGGAGTGCTCCGTCACCCGTCACTCCAGCGCCGGCATCTCGACCGCGTCGTCGCGGCGCTCGTGCATGTTCGCTTCCATGGCCTCTGGATAGCGATGCGGGAGGTGGGAGACTTCGTCGAGCCGGGCGAGAGCTTCGTCCGGCAGACAAAAGCTGCCAGCGAGCATATTGTCCCTCGCCTGCTCGACAGTACGCGCGCCAATGATGACCGAGGTGATGGCCGGTTGTTCCAACACCCAACGCAGGGCAACTTGCGCCGGCGAACGGCCCATCTCATCGGCTACTGCTAGCAGCGTCTGCAAGGTCTCGTCGGCATTGGCGGCAAAATAGCTTTGCGGGTAGGCCCAAGCATCAGCGGAACGCGTGCCTTCCAAGGTGCGCTCGCCGGGCTGGTACTTGCCCGAGAGAAAGCCGCCGCCGAGCGGACTCCACACCACCACGCCGAGACCCTTGAGCTGACAGACGGGAATCAGTTCCTGCTCAATGTCGCGCACGACCAAGCTGTATTGCGGCTGATAGCACTCAAAGCGCGCCAACCCGTTCGCGTCTGAAATCCACAACGCCTCCATCAAGCGCCACGCCTGATAGTTGGAGCAGGCGAGATAGCGCACCTTGCCTTGGCGGACCAAATCATCGAGCGCGCGCAACATCTCTTCCAACGGAGTCTGAGTATCTACGTGGTGAATGTAGTAGAGGTCAATGTAATCGGTCTGCAGCCGCTGGAGGCTGTCTTCGACAGCGTTCATAATGCGCACCCGCGACATCCCCGAGTCATTGGGTCCAGGTCCCATAGGATTGAAGAACTTGGTGGCGATGACCGCGTCGCGACGGCGGCCCTTGAGCGCCTTGCCGGTGATGACCTCGGACTCGCCGCCGCCATACGAATCAGCCGTGTCGAAGAAATTGATGCCCGCGTCAAACGCCAGATCGACGATCCGCTTGGCCTCCCGTTCGTCCGTGCTGTGGCCAAAGGTCATGGTGCCGAGGCAAACTTCCGATACTTTGAGGCCGGTGCGGCCCATTCTGCGATATTCCATTGCTCTTTCCTCGTGATTGCTTTTGGGTAAGGTTAGCCAAACTGGACGAATAATTGCTATATCAATACTGTTCGACTTCTGCGTATAAATTAGTACGAAAATTTCTTGATAATAAAAATGAAGTATTCCGTTAATTTTCTAGGTTCTACTAACATTATGTTTCCATTTTACACTCCTCTCGTCGAACAGTGGAGCTTGCTGTGTTTTTTCATCTATTGCTGCAAATAGAGGATCATTAAGCCTTTGTAGGGCCATCTCGCAGTATTCAGGCGAAATATCTATACCAATAAAGTTTCTATCGAGATTCTTTGCTGCTAGAGCCGTAGTACCTGAACCCATGAAAGGATCGAGGACGACCTTAGCACTTGTAGAAGAAATGATACGCTCTATCAAAGCGACAGGGAAAGGAGCCGGGTGTCTATTTTTACTCTCCTGCCCGAATTCCCATATATCGCCGTGGGCATTTGCCTTTTCCGCCAATTTGAATTCTGGCTTGGCAATCATATATATCACTTCATACGTCGGCAAAAAATAACCCGGGTTAAAGTTTATACCTCCTTTTCGCTTCCATATAATGATTTGCCTAATGGGAAAATCAGCAACAATGTCGTTCCTGTCTTGTAATAAGCCGGCTTGTACTCGCCACTTGTGGTTGTAAAAAATGGCACCATCTTCGGGAATGACGCGCAACATTTCCTCTAAACACGCCCTTTGCCAGCGCACGTACTCTTCGTGTGGTACGTTGTCGCCGTAGTGAGAATAGCCATCGACTAATGCGGCACCAGACCACTTGCCGCCCCTGCCGTCTTTCATTCCATTGCCCGTTGAATTCTTGAGATTATAGGGCGGCGAGGTCACAACTAAATCAACGCTACCGCTAGGTATTTGCTGCATAACATCCGTAGCATTGCCACAGATAAATTGATCTATGAAATCATCGGGGTAGTGCAATTCTTTAACGTTTGCCATCTTTTCCTCCGCCCGGGATTTCGCTGCTCACAACGGCTCAAAAAATGTAATTCCGTCTCCATCCAAGTCAAGAATGGTGAATTCCTCCACTCCCCAAGGTGCCTCTTGCATGTCCTAAAACTCTGAGGCGGTTCATGCCTGTCTTGGGGGCTGAGCTTTTCGAAGCCCAGCTCCCCTCGACTTCACCTAAGATCCCACCGCTTCTCGCTGATAATATTCCGCGAGAATCTCGGCCACTTCCGGCCGCGCAAACTCCGGTGGCAGAGCCTCGCCAGCGGCTAGCATCTCGCGGACTTGGGTTCCCGACAGGAACAGGTACGAGTCGCCGCTGTCCGGGCAGTCGCGCATCATCACCACCGCGCTGCACTTCTTGCACCAGACCGTGTGATCGCCGCGGAAAATTTCGATTTCAAGGGCGTCGCCGATGCCGTCAAAAATGGTCTGCGCGTCAAACGCTCCGTAGTAATCGCCAACGCCCGCGTGGTCGCGGCCCACGATCAGATGCGTGCAGCCACTATTCTGGCGGAAAATGGCGTGCAGCACGGCCTCGCGCGGACCGGCGTAGAGCATGTCAAAGCCATAGCCGGCGATCATCACGGTGTTTTCCGGGAAGTAGAGTTCGACCATCTTGCGGATGGAGGCGTCGCGCACATCGGCGGGGATGTCGCCGGCCTTGAGCTTGCCCAGCAGCATGTGGATGAGGATGCCATCGGCCTCAACGGCCTGCTGCGCCATGCGGCACAACTCTTCGTGGGCACGGTGCATGGGGTTGCGAGTCTGGAAGGCCACGACCCGGTCCCAACCGCGCTCGGTGATCTCGGCGCGCAACTCGACCGCGGTGCGGAAGGTCGCGGGAAAGTCGCCGGGGAAGTACGAGAAGTTGAGCACTTCGATGGGTCCGGCGATGAGAGTGTCACCCGCAGCCTTAAAAGCAGCGACTCCGGGATGGGCGTCGTCGTCCGTGCCAAAGACTTGTTCAATGATAGCAGCGCGCTCCGCATCGGAGAGCAATTCGACCGCAGTCACTTCCTGGATGGCAATAACGGGATTGCCGTCCACATTCGGATCCAACAGGGCGATGCGGCTGCCGGGGGCCACGCCCTCCGGGACCTGATCGCCGGGGACCATATTGACGACCGGGGTGGGCCACAGCAGGCCGTCGGCCATGTACATGTTTGCCGCCACACTCTTGGCATCGGCCGCGTCCATAAAGCCTGTAAGTGGGGTAAAGTAACCCGAGCCGAGCATGACGGCTGAGGATGCAGCGGCCGAAGAGGCGACTACAGAGGGCAGGCCAGCGGCTTCTTCTAGCAACTGGGCGCGCACTGCATCGTCTTCGACGTAAAGTGGTTTGAGTTCTTCTGCGCCGTGGGGCTTAATCACAGTATTCTCCTTGATTAGATGTGCGTTTAATGTACGGGAATGCCAGCTTCGGCGAGGATGCGGTGGACATTGGCGGCGGCTCTGGGGTATTTCTCGTTGGGCAGGTGTTCGAGGAGCATGTAGCCGTCGGGATGGGCGTCGTGCCACAGCTTGAGCGCGGTGACGAGGTCGAGTTCGCCGTCGCCGGGTATTTCCTCGTCAATGTGGAGCACCAAGCCAGGCGACAGCTTGATATCCTTGCAATGCCCGACGACCGAGATGGGGTTCATAATCTCAAATATGTGCTGCAAGCGCTCAGTGCTGTTGTACACCTGGTCCAAGTTCTGGAAGTGGTTGACGTAGTCCATCACCACCGTCATCCGCTCGGAGCCAACGGCTTGCAGCACGTCGCGGTTTATTTCCGGCGACCCCATGATAGTGAGCAGATGCGTCTCAATGACTATGGTGACGGCTTCAGACTCGGACTTGGCAGCCACGCGCTTGAGGGTCTCGACGAGCAGAGCGCGGGCCTCGGGCGTGAGATTGAGCGGCGACGGCGAGTAAGAACCGGCTGGATTGAGACTACCCGTGCGGATTAGACAGGTGTGGGCAGCCAAGTCGCGGGCGACTTCAATGCCGCGCTCGATCTTGCTTACTACTTGGTCGCGCACCGCAGGGTCGGGATCGAACAGGCACTCGGAAAAGCCAATGCCGAATTGGGGTAGCTCCATGCCCGCGGCTGCAATGGTATCGCGCACCTTGTGGCACTCTTCAACCGTGATGGCAGCCAGATTTTCCCCAGGGGCGTGAAAGGCCGTACCCGTGAGATTGAGCGCCTTGATCGCCGCTAGGTGTTGGTCGCTGATTTCGCGAAAGTCCGGGGGCAACATGCCGACGACGCCGAGCCGCATAGGAAAAACTCCTCGTTGAAATTGTGCAGTGAATAGTGGCCGAATCGCCTCAAAAACTGACCATTGGTACAGGTAACGTCAACACGCGAGCCGTTTGCCGAACCGAGGCGAGGGGCCTACTATTTGATGCTTTGACCACTTCAACAACTTCCCAACGAACTCTATGACCTTCGCCCTTTCGTTTATCACCGCCCTCGTCTCCGGCCTCTACACCTGCCTGTGGGGCGCGTTCAAAGACGCTCCGTACGAGGGCTTCAAGCCCAAGACCTTTCCGCGCAGCATGTACTTCCACGTCGCGATCTTTTTGCCGCTGTACTTCATTCCGTATTTCAGCGCGCAATTCCAGCAGCTCGAGCTCGTGCAAATGTTCTTCCTTATCATGGGCCTAGAGCGCTTCCTCGCCGAAATCTACAAGGGCTTCTTCCGCACCGAAGACCAGCAAAAGTACTTCGTCCCCTCGCGCATTACCTTCTTTGGCCGCCCGATCACCAGCGACCTCGTCCGCCACAGCGCGGGGGTCCTCATCGTCGCCATTGTCTTCGCCTTCCTGCTCGTCGCCGCGCCCATCGAGAGCTTCTGGGGTTATCTGATAACCGGGTATTGCACTGGACTTCTTGTGGCCTCGGGGGGTGCTTATAAGGACGCGCCCTTCGAGGGGTTCAAGTGGCTCAAATTTCAGCGCTCTGGAGTCGTCTTGGCCGCCTTGAGTCCGCTGTTTTACTTCCTCGGCAATCCCGAACACCCGGTCGGGTTGGGTTTTCTCATCTACATGAACGGCGGGCTAGAGCGATTCACCGTCGAGTACTACAAGACTTATATCCAGCGCAATATGTCCGGGAAATTCCAACCTAACCTACCCCGCATCCAGCGCGAATTGGACACCCGCGAGAAGTTCCACTACGCGGCCTTGGTGATTATCGCCGGGCTGGCCGTGCTCTACGCCCATGAACGCGGCGCACTATGACGCCGTAGTCATCGGCTCTGGGTTCGGCGGCTCGCTGGTGGCGCACGCGCTGGTGCAAGCCGGGCTGAAGACCGCGCTGCTGGAGCGGGGCCAATGGGCCAAGCGCGACGACGCGGACTGGGACCAGCGCACCATCTTATTGAAGAAGCGCTACCGCTCGGCTTCGCCCCTTTTGGTCAAGCAGTACGGACGCCGCACCTTCCAGCGCACCTATCCCAACGAGGTAGTAGGCGGCAACTCGGTTTTTTTCGGCGGGGCGTCGCTGCGGCTGCGACCGGCGGATTTTGCCCGCTGGCCCTTGTCCTATGCAGACCTAGCGCCGTACTACGCCCGCGCCGAGCAACTCCTCGGAGTTCACGGCGAGGTGGGCACCGATCCCTACCAGCCCCCGGGGGTAGATGCCTATCCGCACCGCGCCGTTGAGCTGAGCGCGCCGGCCCAGCGCATTTACCAAGCGGGGACGGCTCTGGGGCTGCGACCGTTCAAGATCCCACTGGCGATCAACTTTTCCGACCGCACCCGGCCCCTCTGTCTGCGCTGCATCACCTGCGACGGATTCCCCTGCAAGGTGGAGGCCAAAAACGACATGGCTTCCACCTTGCTAGCCGCTGCCTCGGCGGCCGGACTAGAGATCATCGTCGGCGCGGTAGCACGGCGGCTAGTGCAACGGAGCGGACGCGTCGAGCAGGTCGAATACGTGGACAGCGCCTCCCGGCAAACCCACGCGCTCTCGGCCGACTTGGTGGTCTTAGCCGCTGGGGCGCTCAATAGCCCGGCCCTGATGCTTCGCTCGGGATTCGACCACCCCCTGATTGGGCGCTTTCTCATGCGCCACTGCAACGGGATTGCCAATTGTATCTTTCCCTTTCGCACCAACCCGCAACAGGTCTTCCACAAACAACTCTGCTTTTCCGATTTCTACGAAGACCTGCGCGCGGAATTGGGCACGGCCGTGGGCGTCATCCAAGACATCTACACGCCGGCTCCCCCCATCATCCGGCACCACGCCCCGTGGGGCTTCAAGACCCTCGTCGGGCTGCTGACTGGCTATATGCAGAACTTGCTCTGCATTGCCGAGGACGATCCAAGGCAAGAAAACCGCGTGTCCCTGTCCAGCGAGCAGGACATCTTCGGCATGGAACTAGTGCAGATCGAACACGCCTATAGCGACGCCGACTGTCGCCGCCGTGATTACCTGCTGGCCAAAGCAGAAGCCGTATTGCGCCAAGCGGGCGGCCTGCTGCGCTACCGCTACTTGATTGATTCCTTCTCCCACGCCATAGGTACCCTGCGCTGCGCCACCGCGCCAGAGGAAGGCGTGCTCGACGAGGATTGCCGCTACTGGGGCAGCGAAAATGTTTACGTGTCCGACGGCAGCTTCATGCCGTCTTCGGGCGGGGTAAATCCAAGTTTGACGATCGCAGCCAACGCACTGCGGGTCGCCGAGCGGATCTTGGAGCAGCGATGAAAAAGGTCTGTCTAGTAGGATGCGGCACCATCGGTCGCCTGCACGCGAAAAACCTCGTCGGCAAGGTCGAGCTGTCCTTTCACAGCCGCACGCAGGCCAGCGCAGAGACCCTCAGCCGCCAATGCGGCGGCGGGCAAGTCTTCGCATCGTACGCCGACGTCCTCGACAGCGCGGTGGATGCGGTGCTAATCAGCTCGCCGCCAGATGTCCATCGACAGCAGGTCGTCGCCGCGTTGACAGCCGACAAGGGGGTGCTGGTGGAAAAGCCGTTGTGCGCCACAGCAGACGATTTGGCGGCCATTGGCGCGGCCACGGCGGCCCATCCAGATGCGCTGCTGATGATCGCGGAAAACTACTACTACAAGCCCTCACTCAAGCTGCTCAAGCGGATCATCCAGCAGGGCTTTATCGGCCAAGTGCAGCAGGCGATTATCGGCAAGCGCTTTACGCAAGATGCCACGGGATGGAAAAGCAGCTACGGCGCGCTGCTGGAGGGCGGGATCCACTTTGTGGCCCTCGGAGCGGACCTTTTCGCCGAGGCATCTCAGCGGGTGACCGCGGAGTTCCCCGGACACCAGGCGGGCGAGCCGGAGCGGAATTCGGTCGTGCGGGTCGAATACCCATCGGGGGCAGAGCTGGTGTTGCGCTATGCTTGGAACGCCTTCAGCTTGACCAAGGGCACCTTTCAGCACGCGCGAATTTTGGGGGACGAGGGGCGGATCGTCTTCGAGTGCAATGGGCTGTACGTGCGGTTGCGGGGGCGGCGGAAGCGGCTCTACTTTCCGGGCGTGGGGGACTTGATGGGCTACAAGGGCATGACGCAGGACTTTTTGCAGTGTTTGCAGGAGCCAGGCCGGCAGCCGTATTCAGACTTGGCGCGTGCTGAACGAGATTTGGGCATTGTATTTACAGCATATAAAGGACTGAAATAACATGAGCGAAGCGGAAAAAATCATCTATTCGATGTACAAGGTGAGCAAGCACTACAATCGGAAGGCGATTATCACCGACATTTCACTGTCGTATTTCTACGGAGCCAAAATCGGCGTGTTGGGATTGAACGGGTCGGGGAAGAGCACGCTGTTGCGGATTATGGCGGGTATCGACGGCGAGTACGAGGGGGACATTAACGTCCAGCCGGGATTTACCGTGGGGTTCCTAGAACAAGAACCCGAGTTGGAAAAAGGCAAGACGGTCAAGGAAATCGTCGAAGAAGGCGTGCAGGAGACCGTGGATTTGCTGCGCGAGTACGAAGACATCAACGCCAAATTCGCCGAACCCATGGACGACGACGCCATGAACGCCCTGATCGAGCGGCAGGCCACCGTGGCCGAACAGCTCGACGCGACCGGGGCTTGGGATTTGGACAGTCGGCTGGATATGGCCATGGACGCGCTACGCTGTCCGCCCGAAGACCAAGAGGTCTCCACGCTTTCGGGCGGCGAGCGGCGGCGGGTGGCCCTGTGCCGATTGTTGCTCCGCCAGCCGGATATTCTGCTCCTCGACGAGCCGACCAACCATCTCGACGCCGAGACAGTGGCGTGGCTAGAGGGACATTTGCATCAGTACCAGGGGACGGTGATCGCCGTTACCCACGACCGGTATTTTCTCGACAATGTGGCGGGCTGGATTCTGGAACTGGACCAAGGACACGGCGTACCGTGGAAGGGGAATTACTCGTCGTGGCTAGAGCAGAAAAAGGAGCGCCTGCGACTAGAAGAAAAGAGCGAGAGCGAGAGACAGCGGACGCTGGAGCGCGAGCTGGAGTGGATTCGCATGACGCCGAGGGCCAAGCAACAGAAGAACAAGGCCAGGATCAGGGCCTACGAGGAGTTGCTAAACCAGGATCGAGTGCAGCGGAACGAGGAGGTGCAGCTCTACATTCCGCCGGGGCCTCGGCTCGGCGATATCGCCATTGAGGCTAAAGGCGTGAGCAAGCGCTACGACGACCGCATTATCTTCGAGAACATGGATTTCGCGCTGCCCTCGGGCGGGATCGTCGGTGTCATCGGCCCCAACGGCGCGGGCAAGACGACCCTGTTCCGGCTGATTACTGGCCAAGAAAGCGCCGACAGCGGCCAGCTCCGCATCGGCGAGACCGTGCAACTCGGGTATGTCGATCAGAGCCGGGAGTCCCTAGTGGGAGAAAACACCGTCTGGCAAGAGGTCTCGGGCGGCGAAGAAGAGCTTGAGCTAGGCGAGCGCAAGATAAACTCGCGGGCGTACCTCGCGCGCTTCAACTTCCTCGGTGCCGACCAGCAGCAGAAGGTTGGTACGCTCTCGGGCGGACAGCGCAATCGGGTCCATCTGGCCAAGGTACTCAAGGAGCAGGCCAACGTATTCCTGCTCGACGAGCCGACCAACGACCTAGACGTGCATACGCTGCGGGCGCTGGAAGAGGGGCTGGAAAACTTCGCCGGCTGCGTCGTGGTCATCAGCCACGACCGATGGTTTTTGGATCGCATCGCCACGCACATTCTGGCCTTTGAAGGCGACAGCCAAGTCTATTGGTTCGAGGGCAACTTTTCGGAATACGAGGAAAACAAGAAAGCGCGGCTAGGCGAGGATTCGGTTGTACCTCAGCGGGTGCGCTATCGGCAATTGACGCGGGACTAATGCTGTAGCACCACCGCTTACATACTGTGCAGCGCGCTCTCGATCCGATTGAGCGCTTCGTCGATATCGTCCAAGGTGTGCTGGGCTGACACGCCGTGGTGGCCGGCGACGAGCGTGCCGTAGTCGTGAAAATAGACCCCTTTGTCGGCGCAGGCGCGGATAAACTTCCCGGTCAGCTCCTGATCGCGGTTGAGGCTATCGTCAAACCGCTCGACCGGATCGGTGAATCCGAAGAAGATACCAAAGCGCGCACCCAGCCCCTGCACCCGGGCGGGCACGCTAGCGCGTTCGAACAGTTCGACCAGACCGTCGCAGAGCCGACCTCCGGCTTCGTAGATGTGATCGTAAAACCCCGAACTAGTAAGCTCGTTTACCGCAGCCAGCGCGGTCATCACGGCTGGCGGGTTGCCGGTGAAGGTCCCGCTCTGGGCCACCTCGCCAAGCGGTCCCACCAAGTCCATGATCTCGGCTTTGCCAGCAATGACAGTGACTGGAGCACCAGCGGCGACAGCCTTGCCCAAAACGCAAACATCCGGGGTGACGCCGTAGTATCCCTGCGCACAGTCGGGCCCGGTGCGGAAGGCCGAGAGCACCTCGTCGTATATGAGGACGATATCGTGGGCACTGGCCTGGTCGCGGACGAACTGCATGTACTCGGTGTCGGCGACGATGCAACCCTGGTTGTAATTGATCGGCTCCATGATGATGCCGCCGATCTCGTCGCCGTGCTCGCGCAGCGCTCTTGCCAGTGCGGCCTCGTCCTTCCACGGTACGACGATGATCAGGTCGTCCATCTGCGGCGGCATGCCCGCCGACTCACCACACGGCTCGACGTAGCTGCCCGGCGTCACCGGCGTCAACGGCGTGTGCGAATTGTACATGACGTAGTCGTAGAGGCCGTGAAAGTGCCCCCAGAATTTGAGAATCTTGTGCTTGCCGGTATGGGCGCGGGCCAAGCGGACACAGACCATCGTCCCCTCTGAGCCGGTATTGCCGTAGCGGACGCGCTCGGCGCAGGGGACGATCTCGGTGATCCGCCGCGCCAAGTCCATATGTGCTTCGGTCTCGTAGCCGGAGAGAATGCCCGCGTCCAATGCCGCAGTCATGGCCTCGCGCGTAGCCGGGTGGTTGTAGCCCAAAAATGCGGCTCCGTGGGCCAAGTTGAAATCGATGTACTCCTTGCCATCGACATCGTAGATGCGGCAGCCCTCGGCATTGCGCAGGTAGAGGGCGTACCCCAGGCATGGGTTGTGCCGTGCCGTAGCGCCGACGCCGCCCGGCAGGTAGCGCTTGGCTTCGGCTCTGAGATCGCTCTGTGACATCGTCTGTATCGTGGACATCGCTGTTTGTTCCTTGGTGAAGACGGACTGACTCCGGTCCGCCTGCATGGACATGACTCGACCCAACTCCCCGCTGAACTTCAACCGCGTCTCAACGCCCGCCGATATTGTCCTTTTTAGTCGCACAAGTCAAGACGCCTTACCCGAACAATCCCTAAAAAATACCATCCAAAAAGGCAAGTGTGTCAATCTTTTTGTAAAATACGCTTGACATTACGATTTTTCAGATTATGTTCTCTTGTAAAACAAACTTTACTTTATGGAAAGGACAGCAGACTCATGGAGAAGCCAATGGTCAATTTGAGTGGTTTTACTAGCGGCAATGCAAAAAACACAATTCGCTTTCTTTGTTGGACCTTTGCCTAGTCGATGACAATGGTGTTGGCCGACAAAGCGATATTATACGAATGGCATTCCTCTGATTTGATATCCGCTATCGCAATCGTCCTCAACGCGGGTATCGGCATCGGCATGATCTTGTCGTATTTGCGCCACCTGAAATACATGGATGAGCTACAGCGCAAAATCCAACTCGATGCACTGGCTATAGCTATGGGCGTCGCGCTCGTCGGCAGCGTTAGTTATTTGCTGATGGTAACTGCAAAATTCATAACGGATGCCGAAGTCTCAGATATCATTTTGCTGATGACGTTTACATTCGTGGTCTCCGTTATCGTCGGCCATATCCGCTACCGATGAAAAATCGCCTAAAGGTATTGCGCGCCGAGCGCGACTGGACCCAAGCCGATCTCGCGGCCCGTCTAGAGGTCTCGCGGCAAACGGTGAACGCCCTCGAAAAGGGCAAATACGACCCCAGTCTGCCGCTGGCATTTAAGATCGCCCACATTTTCTCCGCGCCGATCGAAGCAATTTTTATCTACGAGACGGAAGTCAGTTGACGCGGGATTAAGTTGCACAGCAAAACCTTGCTCCTGTTCTCATTCTAATGTACCGTTCAATTATGACCTTATAGCAGGATGTGTACGAGCTATGACAAATGTTGCAGCTACTCTAAATGACCTGCGCCACGTAGCAGAAAACGGCAAGGCCGAACTGGTCAAAGGGGAATTAGTACTTATGTCGCCGACCGGAGGATTGCCGGGGTATGCGGCGGGCGAGATTTTCGCCAGCTTGCGGGAATACGCACAGCGGACCCGCACCGGGTACGCCTTCGCGGACAATGTCGGTTTTATCGTCGATTTGCCCGAGCGCCAATCGTTCAGCCCGGACGCGGCGTTCTATACGGGTGAGCTGACGATGAAGTTTCTCAAAGGAGCACCCGTCTTCGCCGTTGAGGTCCGCAGCGAGGGTGATTATGGTCCGACGGCCGAGCAAGAGATGGAGCAAAAGCGGAAGGACTATTTCGCCGCCGGGACACTGGTCGTTTGGGACGTGGATTTGGTAGGTGACGATGTGGTGCGCAGTTACAACGCAATAAATCCTGACGGGCCGATCACATATCGGCGGGGCGAGTCAGCAGCGGCCGAGCCGGCGGTCCCAGGATGGACGCTGGCCGTGGACCGTCTTTTTCCTGATGGAGCGGCGTAGCCTCCCCAGAGACGCTAATCGCCGTTTCTCGCGTATAATCCCGAAAAAACGACCCGTGCATACAGAACGCAAAAACACGCTAGACGAAACCGAGCGGCTGCAACTCGCCCGCCAAGCCTTTGCCGAGTACTACGCCCGCTGCTTCTGGTATATGCGCCGTGATTTGGAAATCGGCGTCGGCGATATACCCGAGATCGCCCGGGGCTTGCGCCTGCACGGAGGCCGACAGGGATTTATCTTGGCCGCCCGCCTATGCCCCTAAGCGCGTTTCAGCAATCCATCCTGCGTTTGTTAGCGCAAAACCGCAGCCCAGAAAGCTATGTAGCCGGTGCTACGGTCCTGCACCAAATTCCCGACAGCCCGCGTTTTTCCGAAGACCTAGATATGTTTCACGACGTGGGACAGACAACAGTCCGTTCCCGTGCAACCCGACCCGACACACGAGGCATTTCCCTCATTGCAACGGCATTTTGGGTCTGTGCGCGGCGCTTGGCCTACGATCTGTTGAACAAAGCTTCTTCGTCAAAACAGACGGCCTCTGAAACTACCATAGAAATAGCCCCCGACGCTCAACCGGCATCGGGGGCTATTCCTGTTAGGTACGACGGCACTCAAGCGATGGCCGCAAGCGCCTTGCGAGCGAAAACCTTGGCCAAGTGACGGCGGTACTCCTCGCCAGCAAAGTGGTCGGCGAGCACCTCCTGGCCGTCGGCTGCCTGTGCGGCGGCAGCGGCGATCGATTCCTCGCTCAAGCCGCCGCTGAGGGCTGCTTCAACCCCACTATCGCGGAAGGCCGCATTGGCCACGCCCGTAAAGGCGACCTTGACCGCGCCTCCAACCGAGGCGACAGCGCAACCCACCACAGCAAAGCGCGAAGCCGGATGCGGAAACTTGACATACGCCGACTTGTCCGCGGCCGGGACGCGCACCTCGGTGATGATCTCGTCCGGCGCGAGCGCGGTCAAAAACAGATCGAAGAAAAACTCGTCCGCCGGAATTGAACGCCCGCCGTCGGGTCCCTTGACGACGATCTCAGCCCCCAGCGCCAAAATCGCCGCAGGGTAGTCCGCCGCCGGGTCAGCGTGAGCCAACGAGCCGCCAATCGTGCCCTTGTTGCGCACTTGGGGATCGCCGATGACCGAAGCGGCTTGGGCCAAGGCCGAGGCGTTGGCACTCACCAAGTCCGAGGACGCAATCTGTTGATGGGTGGTGGTCGCACCAATAGCAATGGTGCCACTGTCCTCTCTGATGTAGTTGAGCTCGGCGATCCGGCCAATGTCGATCAGCGCGCCCGGTGACGACAGGCGCAGCTTCATGGCCGGTAACAGGCTGTGGCCGCCAGCTAAGAGCTTGGCGTCGTCCGAGAGGAGCTCAATCGCCTCATCTACTGAAGAGGGACGATGATAGTCAAACGCGACAGGTATCATGGTCGTCTTCTCCTTAGCTGGCTTGTTGGATGGCCTGCCACACCTTCTGCGGTGTCAGCGGCATAGCAAGGTCGCGCACGCCCAAAGGCCACAGGGCGTCGATCACGGCGTTGACAATAGCCGGCGGCGAGCCAATCGTGCCGGTCTCGCCAGCGCCTTTGACGCCGAGAGGATTGTGCGGGCAGGGCGTGACAGTGTGGTCGGTTTCAAAGGAAGGCAGGTCGTCGGCGCGCGGCAGGACGTAGTCCATGTACGAGCCAGAAATAAGCTGGCCGCTGTCGTCGTACACCGCTTCCTCAAACAGGGCTTGGCCAATGCCGTGCGTAATGCCGCCTGCTACTTGGCCTTCGACGATCATGGGATTGACGATATTGCCCACGTCGTCAACAGCCACGTAGCGCCGCACCGCAACCACGCCAGTCTCGGCATCCACTTCCACGACCGCTATGTGGGCACCGAAGGGAAAGGTAAAATTGGCCGGATCGTAGAAGCTGGTAAACTCCAGCCCCGGCTCCAGCCCCTCGGGAAAATTGTGCGGCACGTACGCGGCCAGCGCGACCTCGCCAAAGGCGATCGACTGATCGGTGCCCCTAACAGTCCAGCTACCCTCGGCGAATTCGAGGTCCTCCTCGGCAGCTTCGAGCAAGTGGGCCGCGATCTTGGCCCCTTTCTCCTTGATCTTATCCATGCTCTTGACGATAGCTGTGCCGCCGACGGCCAGCGAGCGCGAGCCATACGTGCCCATGCCAAAGGGCACGGACTCGGTGTCGCCGTGAATGATGTCCACGTCTTCGATCCCCACGCCCAACCCGTCGGCCACCACCTGGGCGAAGGTCGTCTCGTGGCCCTGCCCGTGCGAGTGGCTGCCGGTAAATACCGTGACTTTGCCGGTGGGCTGGACGCGGACGCCCGCGCTCTCAAACAGACCAGCGCGCGCACCCAATGCGCCGACCACGGCCGAGGGCGCAATGCCGCAGGCTTCTATATAGGTTGAAAAGCCTATGCCGATATGGCGACCATTGCCAGCGGCGCGGGCCTGTGCCTGCTCTGTGCGCAGCTCGTCGTAGCCGATGGCCGCGAGGGCTTTTTCGAGTACAGCCCCGTAGTTGCCGCTGTCGTATTGCAGGGCCACTTGGGTCTGGTAGCCTTCCTGCTCGACCCCGTCAAAGGGCGGGATAAAATTCTGGCTCCGCAGTTGGGCTGGGTCGCGGCCCGTCTCTAAGGCGGCCTGCTCAACCGTGCGCTCAAGGACGTACGTGGCCTCGGGGCGGCCCGCGCCGCGCAGAGCGTCAACTGGCGTGGTATTGGTGAAGACGCCAGTGACATCGACGTGAACCGCTGGGGTCGTGTACAGCCCCTGCAAAAGCGTGCCGTAGAGATACGTGGGCACACAGGGCGCAAACGTCGATAGGTACGCGCCCAAGTTGGCAACAGTCTTGACTCGCAGGCCGACGAAATTCCCGTCGGCGTCGAGGCCAAGATCGACCTTGGTGTGGTGGTCGCGGCCGTGGGCATCGGTGAGGAATGCCTCGCTGCGGCTGGCGGTCCACTTGACCGGACGGCCAATCTGGCGCGAGCACCACGTGACGAGGACCTCTTCGGCATAGTGAAAAATTTTCGAGCCAAAGCCACCGCCGACATCCGGCGACACCACGCGCACCTTGTGCTCGGGCAGCCCTAGGACAAACGCCGTCATCAGCAGGCGAATGACGTGGGGGTTCTGCGACGAGGTGTAGAGCGTGTAGTGGTCGCGCGCGCCGTCGTAATCGCCAATGGCGCAGCGCGGCTCAATCGCGTTGGGGATGAGCCGTTGGTTGTCGTACTCCAACGTGGTAACGTGCGCGGCACTAGCCAAGGCCGCGTCCGTCGCCGCTTGATCGCCGAGTTCCCAGTCGAAAGGCGTGTTGTTAGGCACATCGTCGAACAACTGCGGCGCGCCCTCGGCTGTCGCTTGGGTTGCCGCGACGACCGCGTCCAAAACCTCGTAATCCACGGCCACCAACTCGGCGGCATCCGCAGCTTGCTCGCGGCTCTCTGCTATGACGATGGCAACCGGGTCGCCGACATGGCGCACCTTGGTCGCAGCCAACACCGGATGGGCCGGTTCCTTCATGGTGTCGCCACTCTTGAAATCCACCTGCCAGCCGCAGGGCAGGCCGCCGACGCCAGCCGCTTCGAGGTCGGCACCTGTGAACACGGCGACCACGCCAGCGGCCGCGGCCGCGGCCGTCGTATCGACGCCGTTGATCGCGGCGTGGGCATGCGGGCTGCGCACGAGCGCCGCAAAGGTCGAGTTGGGCAGGGTAATGTCATCGGTGTAGCGGCCCTTGCCGGTGATAAAGCGCTGGTCTTCGACGCGCTTGACGGATTGTCCTATGACTCCCATAGCGGCCTCCTATGCGCTTTCGGCGGCGTGTTGGACCGCCTTGATGATGTTGTCGTAGCCCGTGCAGCGGCAAAAATTGCCTTCGAGCGCGTGGCGAACCTCCGCGTCGCTGGGCGTTGCGTTGTGCTCTAGCAACTGCCAAGCGGCCATAATCATGCCGGGCGTGCAAAAGCCGCACTGCAAGCCGTGGGTCTCGCGGAAGGCTTCCTGCAGCGGATGCAGCGCGCCGTTGGCCGCAAGCCCTTCGATGGTCGTTATCTCCGCGCCGTCGGCTTGCGCCGCGAGCATGGTGCAGACCTTGACGGCTTGGCCATCAACGATGGCGGTACAGGCACCGCAGTTGCTGGTGTCGCAGCCGACGTGCGTACCTGTCAGGCCCAACTCCTCGCGCAAATAGCTGACGAGCATCTGGCGCGGCTCCACTTCGTGCTCGTGGGTCTGGCCGTTGACAGTGACCTTGATTGCTACTGACATAGCCACCTCCTATGGAATTAAGAATTAAAAATTAGGAATTAAGAATTATAAGAATTGGGGACGGGCTGGGAATTCGTAATTCCTAATTCCTAATTCTTAATTCGCGTTCTAGCGCCTTGAAAAACTGGTTGGTAAACATCCGCGCCACGCCCGATAGAAGGCGTTGGCCCATGCTCGCCAACCGGCCCGTCAACTGCGAGCCGCCCTCGACTGCCACCGTGGTCGTCTCGTGGTCTTCGGCGAGCCGGATGTGGCCCTCGGCCGCGATCTGGCCGATCTTGCCATCGACGTCGACGAGCAGGCGATAGCTTTCCGGCTCCTTGCTATCTACTACTTGCAGCGCGCCGTTGAAGGTACTGTTGATCGGCCCCATTTTGATGTGCAGCACGGCTTGGTACTGGCCGGGGCCGGTTTGCTCCAAGGTATCGACGCCTGGAGTAATTCGCGCCAACACCTCGGGGTCGTTGAGCAAGTCCCACATGACTTGCCTCGGGGCGCGAAAGGTATGAGAGCCGGTAAGCTGCATGAGCCGATACTATTGTTAAGGGCCAGAATCGAGTGACGCGGAGGTGGATATTAAAAAACTTAGCCTATGTTTGTCAATCGCGTAGGGGACTGGAATGACCAGATTCGCAAACCTTAGCGGAATCGTACTAGCGGCGGGAAGTTCCTCCAGGATGGAGGGTGCCAATAAGTTGCTGCTGCCTTGGCAGAATCAATGCGTCCTCCAAGTCGTGGTGGAGAAAATCTGCAAGGTCGGTTTGAGTGAGGTAATCGTAGTGACAGGGCATCAGCGAGCAGAGGTAGAGGAAGCGTTGAGCCGCTATCCCGTGCGGCTGGTACACAACCCGGATTTTGCCGAGGGGATGGCCGCCTCGATCAGAGTGGGCGTGGAAGCGGCAGTCGGCGAGCAAGGGTATCTCTTTGCCCTGGGGGATATGCCGCACATAGCTGGTACGACGGTGCTAAAGGTCGCCGAGGCATTGAAAAGCAACGAGGCCATCGCCGTGCCGGTATGCGCTGGGCGACGCGGCCATCCAGTAGCTATCGGCAGCGCCTATCGCGATGCCTTGCTCGCGTTGACCGGCGACCGGGGTGCGCGGCCGGTCTTGGCAAAAAACGCAGCCAACGTCGTCGAAGTACCTGTCGAGGACGAGGGCATCTTCGTGGATGTGGATACGCAGGAAAGCTATCGAGCGGCGTGGAGCGCGGGGCAGAGTTGACGGCAACAGAAGCGCCGACATAATTTGCATCGGTTATCCCATCATTGAATAGAAAGAGCATCCATGTGCAAGTCTAAGCCAAGAAAATTGAAGCGAGACCCAACCCTCTATCGCAGCCTGTTTGAAACGTCGCCAGAGGCCCTCTTCATCGCCGAGCGGGACGGTACCATCGTCGATGCCAATCATGCCGCCAGTGAACTGTTTGCTTACGAACGCACCGACCTGCTCGGCTTGAACATCTGCAGTCTTTACGCCGGTTTAGACGATTACAAGCGGTTTCAGGAAGAGATTGAGCGGCAAGAGTTTTTGCATGATTTTGGCGCGGCGTTTAAAACCCGCACCGGGCACCGCTTCGATTCGCTGGTAACGGTCTCGGTTCAGCGCGACTTAGATGGCAGCTTCATAGGCTATCAAGGCATCATCCGCAAAACCAGCAGGCCCAAGCGTCTGGAACGACATATCCAAAAATTGCAGAGGCTGGCCACTAAGCTCTTAATTGACCGGGAGCGCGAACGGGTGCGCCTTGGAACTGATCTCCACGATTCCATCGGGCAGATGCTGGTGCTGTCGAAGGTCGAGGTTGATTCACTGCGGCGTACCGACAACGCCGAACGCGAAGTCTTGCTCGACGCATTGGAGCAGAACCTTGACGGGATGGCTCATCTCATCCGGTCCATGACCTTCGACAGCAGTTCGCCGGTGCTCTACGGTATGGGGTTTGCGCCCGGCCTAGAGGCCCTCGGCGACCTCCTTCATTCCCAGTATGGGTTGACCGTGCGCGTGGAAGTCGAGGATAAGTGGGAGATACTCAACCACGACATACGCGGCTTAGTGTACAGGTCCGTTCGCGAGTTGCTGGTGAATGTCGCTCGGCACGCCCACACAGACCAAGCCACCGTCTCCTTGCGGCGAGATGCAACTCAGTTGCAAGTGGTGGTAGAAGACGCGGGCGCGGGCTTTGATGTTGCGCATCTGGACCGCATGGATCAAGCTAGTCACTTTGGTCTGTTCAGCATTCAAGAGCACCTGCTCCACCTAAATGGACGTTTGACGATCAAATCAACGCCCGGGAAAGGCACGCGCTGCCTTATAACGCTTCCGAGTTCCCTGTCTGAAGAGGAGGGTCATTCCCCATGACCATGAAAGTTTTCTTAGTAGAAGACCACACTATGGTGCGCCAAACCCTGTACGCGCGGCTTGAACGAGAAAGCGGGATTGAGATCGTCGGCGAGGCTTCTGATGGTCGCACGGCCATCGACTTGATCCCTGCCTATCAGCCCGACATCGTGATCGTGGATATGGGGCTGCCCGATCTGAGCGGCATTGAGGTGACGCGCCAGATACAGGCTACGCACCCGCGGGTGAAGTTCGTCGCGCTGTCGGAGCACGCAGACAAGCGTTTTGTGGAGGGCCTATTCGAGGCCGGTGGCTCGGCGTACCTGCTGAAAACGAATTTCATCAACGAGTTAGTGGAAGCACTGTGGGAAGTACAGGCCGGCCGCCAGTATGTGAGCTCGCAATTGACCAACCCCATCGTCACCAGTCAAACCCGTAACTCGACCACCTCTAGCAAACCTTCTCCCCTGACGGAGCGTGAGCGCATGGTGCTGCGGTGCGTCGCCGAAGGAAAAACAAGCGTACAAATAGCCAAAGAACTCTATGTGACCAAAAAGACTATCGACACCCATCGCCAGCATATAATGGATAAGCTCAACCTGCACAGCGTGGCCGCGTTGACAGCGTACGCGATTAGAGAAGGATTGATGGATGGGGAGGGCGAGCCGCTCTAAGAGGTCAAGGCGTCTTCCAATGCAGCAGCCACGAATCACTAGTAGAGTAGGTCCCAATAGACAGCCGCAGGAATCAAGAGAATCACCGTTATTGCCCTCCTTTTTCCCATGATTCAGTAGTCCGCCTGCGCCCTAACGTCTTATCCGGCGGATACTCCAAGCATCACCTAGTGTACCTATATCCTAAGAATCGGCTTGTGGTAGCGTCGGTTCGCAAGTGGTCTATGTCCTAACGGTTGGCTAACCGACCGCCGGCAAAGACGCATAGATAAGTCCGCGAAACTTAGTCCACAAGCCAGTATCAGGCGTTTTTTCGAAAAAATCAGGTCATCACCCGATAAGAACCGGCAAAAAATCAGGTCATCGCCCGATACAAAAGCACCGTGGCAATTACTATCTTTGTCGGCAACAAAAGGATCGAAGCCTTATGAAAACCATGTACTCTCACATTCATACGATCCTCACCTTTGATGACAACGCCTCTATCACCATCAGATGAGGAGACAGACCGTGCTATCTAGTTCTTTCACTTTGTCTAGTTTTCAACCACACGACGCTGAAGCAGTCGCGACGTTTCTCAACGAACTGCACCAGCAGCACTGGTCTCTGTCATCATCGGCGTACCAGCGCAAACCCGAACATATACCCTCTCTAACGACCGAAGCTTTACTCAAAGAGCAGCACGAGCATCCTCATCGCGTAGGCCACTATATACTAAGGTATGAGGGCCGGATCATCGCTTCGATGAAGATCGACGATAAATTCGGCGACGGACAAGTGGCTGTCTGTGCAGATCTGGAGACTCATCCGGCCTTTCAGCGCCGCGGTATTCCTTGGTTTCGTCTGCTCCCGTGTGTACGCGAAGTGATTGAGATGGATTTTCAACGGGTCGAGTTAGTGACTTGGGTCTTTAATCGCAAGGGCATTCCTTTGTATAAGCGATGCGGCTTTCGCGCCGTGCCGGGCACCTCCTTGTTGATGGAGAACTACCTTCCCATCCTTATTCGGCATCCGGCACTGCGACCTTATTTTCATCGGCACGATTATATCAAAACACTTGTAAATAAACGCAGTTACAGCTATGACCACCTTAAATACAACGACCTATATGTATTCCGCTATCAGTGGCAGGCGGGCGACGAGACGTGGGAGGTACTTGTTGATTTTCAACGTCGTCAAATTGCGTCGATAGACTGTCGTGAGTGGTCGTTTGGTGCTTGGGTGGTAAACGAGGAGCCATTACAAGTGCGGGTGCGGGTGGAGAACCGGACGGCACCAGAAATCAGTTGCTGCCAGTCGGAGGGCTTGGGTGAGGTGGTGCGTGCGTTGCGCGGTCAAGAACGGCAGGTAAAGTGGGATGTAGAGGCGAAAGATGGCGTGGATCTGTCGGTACATATTGGCTCACTTCAGTTTCCATTTACGGTTCGGCAGCACTCAACAGAAAGCATAGAGGTCCATCATGCGTAACAGATCGCTTTTAGTCAGTATCCTGCTCGTCGCGTGGGTGATAACAGGCTGCGATGACGTCAACTCAATTGCTTCCTATTTGAAAACTCAGGTAGGTCAGTACTACCATATTGCACGGACAGAAGAATGGGACGAGGAGAGCATTCTCCAAGCACCTGTCGAATACGCCGGCGAGATCGGCTTGGAACTCAAGCGCACAGTCGAATTGGTTTTCGATACGGAAGCCCCGGGTATTGGTGAGATAGAATGGATGGGAATTACCCCTGACAGTTCCCTGCTCCTTACAGATCGAGTTTCTCGTGAGGCACACGAGTTCAGCCTGAAAGATGGCCAGTACATCCGCTCTTTTGGACGCCAAGGAAAGGGGCCTGGAGAATATGGGAACGCTAAGCGTATGGTCCTAGACTCCAAGGGATCTATTTATATCCAAGATCGCATATACAACCAACTATTGCGCTACAACCGACAGGGGCAGTACCTCGACCATAAGATGCACTGGACTAGTAGTGTAGATGTGCTAGTCAACCGCGAGGACGAATTCCTTCTCATGGAGAAGAAATACGGTTTATTCATGCAGATTCGGCGAATTACGGGCCTTAATGGAGAGATAAAATATACTTTGCCTCTTTTCAGCAAAAAAGAGGAGATTATTACTTGCTTCATAAGTGAGCCGGCTCAACAGTGTTACAATGCTACATCAGATCATCTGTATTACCTAGAGATAAATGACTATATGGTGAAAGAGATCAACGCCTCAACTGGCGAGATTCTTCGACGGTTTGGTATTCTGGTTCCGAGTTATAACGCTTTGAACTTAGAGAAACAGGTGTCTTCAAATTTCGTATTCTTACCAGAAAAGTATCACGACTTAGATTGTGGCTCATTGGATATCGGGGAACTCACCTCTTTGATAAGCGACATAGGTCAGGCTACTAGCATGAAATTACTTGAAGACCGTTATTTACTAATTTCACACCGTTTGCCTGATGTAAGATCCATTAATGTATGGACACTTTACGACCTAACTCCCCTAGGGTTATCAACGGTGATTAAGGCATATTCGCTCAATAGTGCCGCCTATCAATCATTAAATGGCACCGAGAAAAATTCACAAGGTGATGTTATTCAGGCTAGCAGTATAGGTGGGAGAATTACCTCTTGGCAAAATCAGCTCTATGTGTATAAACCGCCGTCCGTAGAGCGGGCTGAGATTTCCAACGGCACAGTAGAGATATATGAGTTGGCCATGGAGTGAAAATACCGCAACGCAACAGCAACGATGGCTGGTTTAAGTTATGGCTAGGCTCACAGGTCTAACTTCCTCAATCAAGCGAAAGGAGTTCGATATGTTAAATCTCAAGAAGAAGACTCTCGCTAGGCATAACAGTTCTATATATGCCTATGAGATGGGTTTTTGGGAGGGAAGTACAACTACGTCGAGTTATGTCGACGCGAATGGTTGTACTGTTACAACCACAAAATGGGATTATACGTGTGTAAGTGAGCCCGATGAAGTCTTCTGCACGACCGGTGACAAAGACAAGGGAAGCCGAACTGTCACCGACTGCTGACCTTGGACTACTTGTGAGACCTGTAGCCAGCCTTCAGTGGCCTTGATTTATTCAATCAAGGCCACTGAAAATATAGCCACAGCTAACTAACTGGGAGTATACATATGAGACGTCTTACTCTAGCACAACTATTGGGCATGACGAGCTTACTCTTACTGATCGGATTAACAGTCTCCGTGGCTTGGATCGGAAAACTCCATTTTTTTGACCTTGAAAATAACCAGACATTTTTGATCAACGTTTACAAATCGACTATGATTGTTGGGCAGCATTTCCCTATAACTCCTGTCCAGACAGCTCACGGTGATACGGTACATATAGACTTTTCTGAGAAGAAAGGCGGTTTGGTACTGTTATTCGACCCGACGTCATGTCAGCCCTGTCTTGAGTTGGTGTTGAACGGTTTACAACATATACGCGATAACTTAATAGATTCCACTGAATTTCCCATATATGCTCTTTCCAAGGACATTTCTTTGGAAAGGCTCTGGCAAATCAGACGCGCATTTCGCTTAGATTATCAGTTAGGGGTAATAACGAAAGAGGACATTTTACAGGATACCTTTTTTGAACAGACCCCCTTAATTCTACTTGTTGACGAGCACAATACTATTCTCCAATGCCATTATCCCATATATGGAAAGGAACAATTTTCCGTTATCTTTTTTACGAAGCTAGTGTTCAAGCATTTCCCTTCTCTTGAGATAAGCACGGAGGGCTTCAAGGACTCGCCGCTCACCCAACTGCAAGACGTATCGCTTTTAGAAGCGGTCAAAGGTCATCATATAAGCAGTAATCCTTTTAGAGACTGATAATGGATACTCATCTAACATCTAGATCGATAATATGCCGTTTTGTCAGATTTTTGGTTCCCTACTGGTTTCAGGGATCCATTGTATTGCTCTGTCTATTGTTCGTAACAGTTAGTTCACTGGCTCCACCTTACATCATGAAGATCATTATTGATGATGTGCTATTACCCAAAAACCTCGACTGGCTTCTCATAGCCATTGCCCTTCTATTGAGTATCATACTGACTAACTTAATCTTGTCTTTCGTATCCGATTATCTATATGCGGGGATTAGCAATCGCATAGTTAGGGACATACGCATCGAGTTGTTTGAGCATCTTATACACTTGCCTTTGGACTTTCACAATCGGCAAAATACCGGCGACCTCATCTTTCGTTTAAACAGCGACGTAGGAGTGATCCAGTCAGTTCTGACATCAAGTGTGCTGCGTTTCCTGCATAGTGTCTTGACCCTAATTGGCCTTGTAGTGGTACTATGCTGGATGAATGCTACCTTGTTTCTGCTATCGATCATTGTCATTCCCTTTTTTGTGGCGAATCTGCTTTACTTTCAGCCCAAGATCAGAAAGATCGTTGAATCAATTCAGCAACAGGGATCCGATATTTTTAGCTATGTTGTTGAGCGATTCAACAACGTTCCGCTGATTCAACTCTCCAACAACGATGGCCACGAAATGCATCGCTTTCGCTCGGCCCTCAACGACTTAATCGCATTCGTCATGCGCAACGTGCTATACTCGGCTTCCATGCGTACAGTTTCGTCGGGGTTAGTGGCCCTAACGCCAGTATTCATCATGGGCTGGGGTGGCTATCAGGTAATGCAGGGCGCGATGACGGTCGGAACTCTCATTGCCTTTCTCCAGTACACTTCGCGTCTGTTTGGTCCGGTTAGCGGACTACACGATTTGTACATGGACTTAGTGAGGGGCTTGGTCTCCATGCGTCGGGTGTTAGAATTCATGCAGTTGCCCACTCAAGAGGCGATGCACAAAGGCCACAAGTCCTTCGTCTATCAGCATACTATTGAACTGCAAGACGTTCACTTCCGCTTTGGCGACCAACCTGTTTTGCAGGATGTTAATTTAGAGCTAGTCAAGGGCAAGAGTTACGCCTTAGTTGGCATGAGTGGCAGTGGCAAGACGACGCTGGCGAATCTGTTGTGTGGGTTCTACCAGCCGGACCAAGGGCGCATCCTTATAGACGGTGTGCCGCTTGAAGAGATTAGTCTGCGCGAACTGAGAGCACACATTGGCCTCGTTAGCCAACAAGTCCACCTGTTCAACGATACGATCTGGGACAACATTAGCTACGGCAACTTCAAGTGCGGATCAGCTAGGATCGAAAAAGTAATCGAGCAAATGGGACTGAATAGCTTGGACCGGCAGGCTGAAATCGGTGAACAGGGCGTACAACTCTCCGGCGGCCAAAAGCAGCGTATCGCCTTAGCGCGGACCCTGTTGAAGCCAGTGGATCTGCTGATCTTGGACGAAGCCACCGCCGCACTGGACGCTGAAAGTGAAGAAGCTCTCTTCCATCGCATTCAGCATCTATACGGCGATCAAACGATTCTCTTAATCAGCCACCGGCTCAGTGCGGTGCAAGGTGTGGATGAGGTGATCTGCCTGTCTAACGGACACGTGGTCGAGCAGGGGCCGCCGGAGGTGTTGCGCCAAAAGCCGGGCTATTACACCCAGTTTGTTCACCATCAGCAAGAGGCCGCCTAGGAGTTAATCGCATGAGTCGTCTTCTACTCGGAATGGGTCTGATCCTCTGGCTTGCCGTGCTGGCCGGCGGCGTGTACGCGATCTGGTTTTATGCCGAGCAACATTCCCTGTCGGTAGGTGCGCTAGAGGCCGATGTAATGCTTGGTTCCTCCACAACGCAGGGCATCCCCCGGCTCTCCGTGCCCAAGGCCAAACACGCTTTCGGCCGCGGCAACGCCGTGTTTGTCGATGCACGCTCAGCGCACGCTTATGAGGCCGGTCACATCCCCAGTGCTCTACATGTGCCTTCCCATACTTCCACAGATAGCCTGCGCCGGATGCTGGCTTCTCGTCCGGCTAATATCCAAATCATCACCTACTGTTCAGGAGGCGGGTGCCGGAGTAGCTACACCCTCGCCAAACGGCTGGTCAAAGAGTCGATTCGTGATGACGTCTATGTTCTGACGGGTGGTTGGCCGGCTTGGCAGCAGGCCGGATTTCCCGGTCGCCATGGACGCGAAGACAAATCTGTGAAACTTACTCTAACAGGAGATCACTTGCTATGAGTTTTCCCTTTGCAGACCAGACCGGCCACGGCGTCAAGGTCGCCATCGTCGATAGTGGCCTCGTACCCAATCATCCCAAAATCGGGCCAGTGGCTGGCGGCGTCGCGCTAACCGTAGGGTCCGATAGTGCAATCCGCCAAGGCACCTACGACACCGATTGCGCCGGCCACGGCACGGCCTGCGCCGGCATCATTCGCCGCAAAGCACCCGCAGCCGCGCTCTACAGCGTGCGCATCTTCAACGAATCGCTGCAAGCTGATAGCCGCTTGCTAATCGCAGCCATTGAATGGTGCATAGAACAAGCTATGGACATCATCAACCTGAGCTTAGGCACCACCGAGGTAACGCAACGCGACGCCTTGGCCCGCATCTGCCAGCAGGCCGCAGACCAAGACATCCTAATGGTCGCCGCCGAGCACGAAGAAGGCCGCGAAAGCTATCCAGCGCACTTGCCCCAAGTCATCGGTGTGGGCGCGGGGCCATTGCAGGGCCTATACGATTACTACTATCGCCCAGGAGTCGCCATCGAGTGCATAGCCCGGGGAGAACTCCAGCGATTGTGCTGGCTGGAGCCGCCCGAGGTCATGCTAGCGGGCACTAGTTTTGCCGCGCCCCACATCACCGGTCTGCTCGCTCTCATCCGTCAAGACCATCCCAGTGCCGGCTTAGCACAGGTGCGCGAAATCCTCCACAACCACGCTCTGCCCGAAGTCAAGCTCCCCCAATCCCCTTCCCCAGTGGCTGTGCAGCTTCGCGCAGAGGAGCCGTTTGCTTGGATTCAGAAAGCCACCCTCTATCCCTACAACAAGGAGATGCACTCGCTGGTGCGCGGGCGCGAACTGCTCGGCTTTGAGATCGTCGGCGTCGGCGACCCGGTCGGCAAGGGCTTGGTCGGGCAAGATGCGGGCGCGGTCATTGGCCTGCCGCCAGCGGGCCTGCCCATTGCGCCCAGCCTGACCGCCGCCCTGCGGGGAGCCGATACCCTTATTTTGGGCTATATGGATCAACTGAGTCGCATCCGTAAAAAAGACCTATTGCGCGAAGCCGTCCAAACCGCCATAGACCAAGGCGTCCACGTCTTCAGCCTCTTGGCGCTGCCGCACGAGCAGTACGCCGACCTGTACGAACAGGCTGAAGCCAAGGGCCTACGGCTATACTATCCATCGTTGTCCTCCAAAGAAATACGGCAAACCCTCCGTTCAGCGGATCACTGGCCCCAAGTCGATGTGCCAGTCTTAGCGGTCACAGGCACTAGCTCACAGCAAGGAAAGTTTACCCTGCAACTCGCCCTGCGCCGCCGATTACTGGAACTAGGCTACCGGGTGGGACAAATCGGCACCGAACACCACTCGGCCCTCTTCGGCATGGACTGCGCGTTCCCCATGGGCTACGCGGCGTCTGTTGAGATGCCGCTGGACTATTACGCGCCCTATCTCGACGCCAAGATGCGAGAAATCAACCACCGCAAGCAGCCGGACCTGATCTTAGTCGGCACCCAATCCGGCACGGTGCCCTACAACGTGGAAAAACACCAGACCCATACGCTGCCTACCCTTGCATTCCTGACGGGCGTCAAGCCCCAAGCCTGCCTATTGGTGGTCAACAGTGTGGACGCCGACGACTACATCCAAGACACTATTGACGGCATCCGCGCCCTGTGCCAAACGCCTACGCTCTTGTTGGCCATGAGCGATCAGGCGAAGCACATTCGCACGGCCTATGGCCGAACCTCTATTAAACCGCAGCCCATGGCCGAGGCCGAGGTGCTCGACAAGCTAAATCGCTTGGAACAGACGTTTGGCCTTCCCGCGATATCCATCGCAGACGAAGCCGATATTCATCGGGCCGTAGAGGTGATCATCAACCACTTCGCCGAAGAGGAGGTGCAGTCATGCGCGGCGATATAGCTCAACGAGTGAAACAAGCCCTCGTCCGAGGGCTCCAACTCAAGGTCAATCCCGAAGATATCGCCGATGACGAGTCCCTGTTTGGCGAGGGCCTTGATGCCGATTCCATTGCCGCTTTAGAGATCGTCTTTGCTCTTGAAGAAGAGTTCGGGTTTGAAGTAGAAGACGAAGACCTGCGGGTGGACCTATTCGATTCAGTTCGTACCCTGACCTCATATATAGAAGGGCGATTGGCACTTCAATCACCTATGCGCTGAGTAAACAGGTGAGAACAGACATGCAATCCAATGACCAAATAACTGTGGACCTAGCACCCTATTTCAACAACGCTGGCATCGCCTCTTCCTGCGACCCTGCCGCCGACGGACTCGACGGGATGGGAACGATTTTTCGGGCAGAGGGTTTCCCGGCGTCGGGGGCGACCGTCGATTGCAGCGGCACAAGGTTTGCGTTCCCAGATAAAAGAGATGGTGTGCCCGATAACATCGCTTGCGAGGCTCAAGAAATTCCGCTGCCAGCGGGATGCTACCGTGCTCTCCACGTTCTGGGCCTATGCGACTGGCGGGCCATGGCCGAAATCATCCTGTTGCACTTGCCAGATGGTTCCCATACCCAAGCAACTCTCGGGTTCAGCGACGCCTCGCATTACAAAGGGCTCCAATACGGAGAGCATGAGGGGCTTACGGGCCAACTGATCACTCCTGATAGTCTTATTCCCCACGTATTCCTCTTCGGTATTACCCCGCCGGGTGAGGGCTACCAGATGCAGGAGACGCATATTGAAGCGGGATTATGGCATCAGATAATTGCGTTAAAAGAACCCCTGCTGTTGTCGCATCTCGTAATGCCAGATAACCCATCCATGCACATCTTCGCGTTGACCTTGTGCCGAGAGGAAGGCTCGTTATGAAAAAGCGCATTAGCGGTATTCCCTTCTGCACCAATCGGCACTACAACTGCCTCCATGTCGTATTAGACAGCTTGTTGCGCTACTACCAATGGGAACCGTCGCTGCCCGCTTTTTACAATTGGGACTTTTTTTACTTTAGAGGCGAATCGTTTAGCATTAAGAGTCGTCCGGCTTCCCTCTTTGCCATGCTCCAGCAGTTCGGCATTGAGGCATTCAACTGTACTTCTGACTATGGCAGATCGGAGTGGAAAGAAGTAAAAAAAATATTGGATGCGGATACGCCCGTAGCCGTCAGCGTAGATGTTTTCCCCTTGGCCCAAGCCAGCCTCTATCCGCGCCTGCGCCACTCCGATCACCAAGTTATCGTCGCCGGGTACGACGAGGAGGCTGGGACCGTTCACTTGATCGATCCTTCGCCGTGGCAACCTTCGGCACGAGATATCCCGCTCGATCTCTTCCTTGCCTGTTGGGACACACGGGCTATTTCTGGAGGGAACCAGCCCTGCTTTGACTGGACGTGGCTAGACATGCCGGATGAACCGCCTAACGTCCAGCCCCACCATGTGGCCGCCATTTTGCAACGCAACCTCGTCAGCATGTCTGCAACCAATTCACAAGCCGATTGCGTCCAAGGCGTAGCCGGGATTGAGCAACTCGCAGAGGATGTAGGGACATGGGCAGAATGCGAAAAGCAAGCCCCAAAAACGCGCCTGAACCAATGCACTGAATTGTTCCTTGATGTCGCCCTGAACAGAGAAGGGCACGGTGCTTTTCTCCACTATGCCAGTCGGATCTGCAGCATCGACGGCCTAAGCGTTCTCGGTCGAGAATTTGAGTCGATTTCTCAGAATTGGTTTGTCGCTAAAAACTTGTGCTTCAAAGGCGTAAGCAAGGAGACGCCAAGGCTAGTACCGCGCATCCAGTCGCGACTCCACACCATCGCCATCCAAGAAGGTAAGGCTCTAGAGGCCCTGACCAATCACTCCCAAACCTTGAACAAGTCGTAACCGAAGCGTTGCGTACTGTCCACGGTAGGTCGCGAGCTTACAAAATGACGACATTAAAAAAGCTACTATATATTGTTCTCGCGCTTATGCTACTCGTCCTATTATTTGCGATTTTCAGCGATTCCACGCCATCGCAAAATCCCCGTGGCGAATCCCTCGAAACCCTCCCTGAACTTGAAGCACCCGACACCCCGGTCGCTATAGAAACAATTCAGCACCGCACCCTCGTGCAGAAAATTACCTCAACGGGGGTTTTTAAGGCCAAGATGGAAACCGCCATCGTCCCCCAAGTAGCGGGCCAAGTGAGCCGCCTCAAAGTCGAGGAAAGCCGCTACGTCAGCAAAGGCGACACCATCTTGGAATTGGACGCGAAACGCTATACCATCGCTTATCTACAGGCAAAAGACCAAATGACGCGGGCACTGCGGGAATACGCATCCATAGCCTTACTGAGCAACCAACTGGACCGAGGGCACCAAGCACGCGACCTCATCGAGACCAAAGTCGATAGCACCAACATCAACGATGTAGAAGCCCTATCGCTATTTGCAAACGGCACCCCCAAAGAATGGATCGCCAGCACTACGGGCTTAACGCACGCCCGACTCGCCCTCAAGCAAGCCGAACTCGACCTCAAAAACGCAGTTATTACAGCGCCGTTTGCCGGCGTCGTAACCGAAGTGGAAGTAACCTCTGGCACTTGGGTCTCCCAAGGACAGATCCTGATGCGGCTTTTGGCACCCGACCCGCTACTGCTCGAAGTCAGCATCCTCGAAAGCGAGCTGCGCTTACTGCACGTCGGTGCTCAAACAGCTATCGTGCTCCACGCATACCCCGACGACCAATTTGCGGGCGCGGTCAAGGCCATCAGTCCGATAGTCGATATCGAGAGCGGGACTTGCCGCATCTTGATCCAAATGGATAACCCCAGCCAGCGCATCAAACCCGGCATGTTCGCCCGGGTAGAAATAGGTATCGAAGCCTTTCAGCAGCGGCTACTCATCCCGCGCGACGCGCTCCTAATCCGCGACGACCGCAAGCTAGTGTTCGTCCACCGAGACGGGTTGGCCCAATGGCGCTACGTCAAGACCGGCCTCGAAAACGACGACTTTATCGAGATCGCCGAAGGACTAGAAGCTGGCGAAGAACTCATCGTATCCGGTCATTACAACCTAGCCCACGATGCAAAAGTCGTGGTCGTCCAACGCTGAGAGGATCGGCTCGTGCGTATCGTGCGCTTTGCCGTCTATCGGCCCGTAGCCACTACGGTCTGCTTTCTCGCCGCGCTCCTATTGGGTTTGTACTCCCTCTTCCGGCTGAACGTAGATTTCCTTCCCGACATCGACATTCCCCGACTCATAGTTCGCACGGACGCCCCCAGCCTAAATGCCCGCGACGTGGAAGAACATGTCACCCGCCCCATCGAAGCGTCCCTCAGCGCCATAAGCGGCGTACGGCGGCTCAAGTCCATCTCGCAAGACGGCATCTCTTTTGTGGAGGTCGAGTTCAACTGGGGCAGCGACATGGACCTCAGCTTCATCAAAGCGCGCAGCAGCCTCGACCAAGGCCACCTGCCGCAAACGGCTGGCCGGCCTACCATTTTGCGCTTTGACCCCTCGGCTGCCCCCATTATGACGCTTGTGATCACCGGCGATCGGGTCGAACAGCCCCGCTCCACCCGGGATCACCAAGCAGCCCTCATGGAATTGAAGGAAGTCGCGCAGGCCGTCGTCAAACGTCGGCTGGAGCAGATTGACGGCGTAGCGTACGTGCAGGTCGCTGGCGGGCTAGACCGCGAGATTCAGATCCATCTCGACACTGAGAAAAGCCGGCGCTACAACATCGGCTTTGCCGAGGTGGAAACCAGCCTCAAGCAGTTCAACATAACCCACTCCGGCGGCTCGATCCGCGACGGTTTTGCCCAGTTCCCCCTGCGCATCCAAGCCGAGTTCACCGATGTGCAACAAATCCACCAAATCCCGGTGCAACTAACGCCCAAACTAATCCGCTTACAGGACGTGGCCCGCGTCGAAGAAGGCTATGCAGAACGCACCGGCTACACCCGTTTGAACGGACACGAGGTCATTACCCTGTATGTTTTCAAGGAGGCCGGTGCCAACACCGTGGAAGCCTCCGAAAAAGTGTACGACAGCCTCTATCGCTTTTCGCAAGAATACGCGAGCTTCGCCGTCGTGCCAGTCTTCGACCAAGCCGAGTTCATCAGCGAATCTATACACAACGTCCTACAATCCTTGTACTTGGGCGGCCTCTTTGCCTTTGTCATCCTCATTTACTTCCTCCGCGATCTCAAAAATCCGCTCATCGTGGGGCTATCCATACCTGTTTCCATTATTACCACCTTTATCGGCATGTACTTTCTCGACATCCACTTTAACATTGTGTCGTTGGGGGGCCTCGCCTTGGGCATCGGCATCTTAGTCGATAACTCAATCGTCGTGCTGGAAAACATCTATCGCTACCGCGAAATGTCGCACGAGCCGGGCGAAGCAGCGGTCCGCGGCACCCGCGAGGTGGGCTTGGCCATCACGGCCTCGACCCTTACCACCATGTCGGTTTTCATGCCCTTAGTCTATGTCAAGGGGATTGCCGGGGCGCTCTTTTACGAGCAGGCGGTCACGATCTCCCTCGCTCTAGCTGCCTCTTTGATCGTATCCATCATGCTACTTCCCATGCTCTCTGCCCGGTCTTGGAATGCACCCAACAAATCGGGTCCGCTCTACCGCATCGGGCGCATAGCGGTCACTCCTTTCCTCCTCACCATCAACCTCTTTCAATACCTGTTTAACAAGTTTTTCTTGCTGTACGAGTACGTCCTCGTTCGCGCCCTACGCCATCGCTGGCAGGTCGTCGGAGCACTGTTTGCCTTGCTTGCGCTGAGTACCTATCTGGCCACCGGCCTAGAGCGGGAGCTCATACCCACTGTCGATAGGAAGCACTTGGTTCTCCGCGCCGAACTGTCGCCGGGGACCAATCTGCCAACCACTGCGGCGGAAATAACCAAACTAGAACGCCGCCTGCTGCGCGAAGACGGAGTCGCGTCCGTGCTCTCGTCCATCGGCATCACCCGCGAAATACTCAACCGGCAGTACCGGCCCGGGCTGAACAAAGCGGTGCTAGACATAGAGGTCGCCGAGGACAGTGAAAGCGCAAACGTCGCTGAGCGGATCGAAGCGGTCTTTGGGGAATTCAGCCGCTTAACTCTCTCCCTGTCGCCACCGGAATCGGCCTTTGAGCAGCTTTTCCAGCAGCACCAGACCCAATTCGACCTGAAAATCATCGGGCCGCAGCTAACCGTCCTCGCCGATTTGAGCCAGCGGATCACAGATTTTATGCAGCAGGACGCGGGCTTTGCCAACACCCGCGCCAACTTGCAGGCCAGCAAGCAGGTGTTCAATGTCGAGATCCAACGGGAAGCGGCCCTACAGTACGGCATCCGCCTCACTGAACTCGCCGACTTTATCAACCGCCAGCTACAAGGCAGTACGCCCACTCAGTTCGTCGCTTTTGCCGACCGTATAGACATCAAGGTGTTAGCCGAGCACAGCGATGAACCCGACTTGTGGCGCATCCTCAACATGCAGTACCCAGTCAAAACGCGGGGCCGCCTCGTCTCCGTCCCGCTCTCCGAGTTGGCCCGCCTCAAACCGAGCGCGGGCTACGAAGCCATCCATCGCGAAAACCAAGGGCGCACCGTCGCTATCACAGCCGCCTTACAAGGCCTCGACTTTGCCCAAGCCAAGGCTAGGCTGAACGAATTTCTGCCCCAGTTAGCCATCCCCAACGGGTACTGGATCGAGATCGGCACTCAGCACGCCGAGTTGCAGGAACACTATCAAAACCTGTATCTCATCCTCTCTATTTCCATTGTATTGGTCTATTTCATTCTCGCCGCCCAGTTTGAGTCTCTCGCCGTTCCTTTTGTAATCGTCGTGGCCGTACCCCTCGCGTCCATAGGCGTCATCTGCACCCTGTGGCTAACGGGCAATACGTTAAACATCATGTCCTTGTTGGGATGTATCGTCCTCGTGGGGATTGTGGTGAACGATTCCATCGTCAAAACCGACTTCATCCATCGGCATTACCGGGCCAGCGGCGACCTTGGTCAAGCCATTATGGAGGCCGGGCAAAAGCGGTTTCGCCCCATCTGTATGACGACCCTGACCACGGTCTGCGGCCTGTTGCCCATGGCCTTATCTAGCGGCAGCGGTGCCGAATTGCGCCGTCCCTTGGCCTGGGCGGTTGTTGGCGGCATCTCTCTATCAACCCTATTGATCCTGATCGCCGTTCCCATCCTCTACTCGGTCGTCGCACGAGCGAAAGACTAACATGCACAAACTGCTGGACAGGCCCGTGGCCGTGGGCGTAGCCGGAGTGGCGGTGTTGGTGTTAGGGCTGGTTTGTTTTCGGTTGGTCCCTATTGATATCGGCGGCCAGTTAGACTCGCCTCGGCTCACCGTGAGCGTTGGGTGGCCCGGCGTTTCGGCTTTTACCATTGAATCACAGATTACTGCTCCCTTAGAGTCGCTGGTGCAGAGTCTGCGGGGCGTGGTCCTGCTGAGCTCCACCAGTTCCGAGGGACATGCGTATATCACCGCTGAATTCGCCCCGGACACGGATATACAACTAGCTGAGCTAGAGCTAGCCGAAAAGATCTATTCGTTCCGCCGCCAAATGCCGCTCGGTGCTTCGCCGCCCCGCGTCCAGTCCACCGATCTCGATCAGCTCAACAACCCGAACTTCGTCCGTTTAATGCTGCTTGGCCGCGAAGACCCCGCGGTCCTGCGCCAATATGCGGACGACCGATTGCGGCTACCCTTGCAATCCGTGCCGGGCGTCGAGCAGGTGACCGTGCGCGGTGGTGCTCAACAGCACATCCTCCTCGAAATGAACCACCTCTTGGCGCGGCGCTGGCAAATAGACCAAGGGGTGCTAAGCCAAGCGCTAGCCGCCCAAGGCATACAGACCCGTTTCCTCGGCGCAGCACAAAGCCAAGGCGCACTCAGCAGCATCCAGCTTCGCGGCAACCTCGCAGACTTGGAGCCCCTCAAGAACGCGCCACTCAAGAGGCTGGAGATCGGCCGCTTCATTTACCTAAAGGATGTAGCAACCGTGCGCTATCAGCCCGGCCCTCCGTCATCTCTCTACCGGATCAACGGGCGTAACGCAATTGCCATCCAACTTGAAAAAACGCCCGGTAGCGACATGATCCACACCTCCCAGCAGATCCGGGAGAAGGTGGCCGAACTTACCCAGCAGCTACCCGAGGGCTTTGAGATCGTCGCGCTACACGACAAGGGGGCCGAGATAGAGAGGGATTTCCACTTTCTACTGCGCTGGTCGGCGTTTTCCATCGCGTTTATTGCGTTGGTGCTGATCGGCGTTTTCAAGCGATTCCAAACGGTCTTACTCATCTTGAGTTCCATCTGGTTGTCAGTCTTAGGGGCAGTTGTGTTGTTCTTCGCCCTTGGCATTCACCTAAACCTCGCTACCCTCGCCGGTTTCACCATCGGTTTTGGTCTGATCGTAGATAACGCCATTGTCATCTACGACTATCTCCACCGCCGTGCCCAATCCTGCGGTCCCGGAGAGGATTTGCGGGCGGCTATGGCCGCGGGATTGCGCGAAGGGGTTCATCCCATCGTCGTGTCTAACCTGACCACCTTGGGAGCCTTTCTACCGGTCTTTTTTCTTTCCCGAGAATTACAAGGCTATTTCGAGCCGTTTGTGGTTGCCCTAGGCCTAACCCTCACCATTGCCCTCCTAGTCGCCCTCACCCTGATCCCGACCTTCTTCTACCGGACGGTCGCACGAGCGGCTCTCGCCCCGGTTGCACCCACAGACCGCTTCTACCACTTGTATTGCACTGTCCTCTTTCTTTGCATCCGCCGTAAAAAATTGTTCCTTGGTTTGGTCGTATGGACCATAGGCGTACCGCTGTGGTTATTACCGGACAAGCTAGGCGACGAGCGGGTTGTGCAGGCCGCACCAGCCGACAAAATCACCACGCGACAACAGTACAAGGCATGGCTCGCGACGAGAGATACAACCACTTCGTCGAGCTTATTCGGCAACGCGATATTCACGTCCAAACGCTCGCAAGAAGATCGCCCGATCTGGGATCGGCTCTCCGCTAGCGGGGCCGACCTTTACAACCAAATGTGGGGCAATCCCATAGTGAGTGCAATCAAACCAGCACTCTTCAAAGCATTTGGTGGGGCCACGTATTTTTTATTTAGCGACCTATCGCACCGGCTCGATCGGCGACCTCCCCGGCACTTTCTACAAGACCTCTCAGAGGGCTTTTCGCTGATTGTCACTCTCCATATGCCTTATAATGCCCACATAAGCAGGATGGATAACATTTTGCGGGATGTCGAAAAACAATTGTTCAATTTCGCGCCGTATATCGAGGGCATCATCACCCAAAGTTCGGGCCAGTACGGGCTTATTCAGGTGTTGCTAAAGGAAGAGTATCGCACTTCGGATATACCATACATTCTCTACGAGCGTTTAGCAGCTTATGAGGGTAATATTGGCGGCGTTGGGTTCTCCGTATATGGCAAGGGGCTAGATGGATTCGGCAAGCGTTTGGGAGGCAGCCGGAGTGTCTCCAACAAGCTAAGTATCCAAGGGTTCAACTTTGGGCAGGTAGGCAACATTGCCGAAGACATTGCTGAGCGGCTAAGGCAGCGTCGCTCGCGGCGGATTAAGGACATTCACATCGACTTTGTCTACGGCCCATCCCAGCGCGAAATAGTGGCCCAGTTCGACCACACCAAAACCGCACCCCTCGGCCTCGACCACGCCGACATTGTCCGTGAGATCCAAGATCGGCTCGCCGTCGGTACCGCCCTTTCGCACGTTTATGTGGACGGGCAACAATACGCCGTCAGCATCGCCGACACCGGAGCCAGCCGCATGACTACCCGTCGTCTGAGCCAAGTCGCGTTGGACGCACACCCAGCGCGTATCGGGCACGTCGCACACATCGAGAAACGAGCCGTGACGCCCAGCATAAAACGCGAAGATCAACGCTACATTCGCACCATTGGATTCACGGTTTTGGGCAGCTACTCTTATTCCAACAGCATCCTACAAGACATCGTCAACCACACCCCCCTGCCTTATGGTTATAGCCTTTCCAATCCCATGATATACGAAATGGACAAAAAGGAGCAGCGGGAATTGGGGGGCATTGTGCTATTGGCCGTTCTCTTAGTGTGGATGATCGCCGCCGCGCTCTTTGAGTCGTGGACCCAGCCGCTGTTGGTGCTCATCGCCTTGCCCCTCGCACTCATAGGGATGGGTGCCGCGCTCTTTCTGTTCGACGCCCCTTTTAACCAAGGCGGCTATGCGGCCTTGTTGCTGCTGATGGGCATTGCCGTCAACAATTCTATCCTGCTAGTGTACACCATTTCCAAAGCCTTGAAGCGGCAGCCAGCCGATCCCACCGAGGCGATTGCCAACGCGGCTTTCCAACGCTTGCGCCCCATTTTCATCACCACTCTTACGACCATCGCCGGCTTCCTACCGCTGTTGCTCCAAGGCGACAGAAACGACTTCTGGTACACCCTAGCACTGGGGACATCAGGTGGCTTAGCGTCCTCGTCCGTGTTGCTAGTACTAGTAGTGCCACTGTGTGCGATCTGGCGCACCCGCGTTCGCTAAATTCCAGCTCTCCATAGGAAGCCATAACGTCTTATCCGGCGGAGATCTACAACCTACCGTGCCTACGCCCTAGCCAAACGGCTCGTGGTACGGTCTATGTCCTGACGGGCGGGGGGCCAACCGCAGTCACAGGCGTATAGACGATCCCGCGAAACTATGGCCGCAAGCCAATATCAGGTGTTTTCTCGAAAAAATCAGGTGTTTACCCGATAAAATTGGCCAAAAATCAGGTGTTTACCCGATACAAAAGCTATGTGACGGTCGCTACTTTTGTAGTAAAGGGGATTCATCGACGTATCTATCAGATGCTCAGATGATCGCTCGGCACCAGCAAGCGCAATGAGGAGTCATAGAATGGTACTTAGATGGATCGTATCGGGAGCCTTAGTCGTAGGCTGCATGGGCACGGCCCAAGCCGAGGGAGGCGACTTTTTTCCGTTGGAAGTAGGCAACCGCTGGGTGTTTCAGAAATATGACGTAAGATACCTAGACACCCTCCGGGTTGAGGAGACTGTTTCAACGGAAGTAATCGGCCAAGTTCAGTTGCAGGAACGGTCGTATTTCGTCGTGCGACAGGACTGGAATTGGTTTCTGCCCGATACACTCTACCTGAGAAAAGAAGGAGCACAAGTCTTTCGCTACATAGAGCAGCCGGATACCGTGGCGGCTGGGACCCTAGCACAGGACATGGATAGCCCGGACCCGCACCCTCTAGACTCCAATCAGACAGATTGGCTGATGTATGACTTTGAGGCAGCCCAAGGAACTTTTTGGGACTTGCCCCTACCAGATCTTGATTCTCTGCCAGAGGTAAATATATGGTGGGTATTCGTCAATGCCCGTTGGCCAGGCGATATCGGTCCGCCGAATTGGGAGGGCGATACCGTACAACTAGCATTCGGTCCACCGAATTGGGAGGGCGAACTAACATCCTCTCAAAGGTTTTTCCGCTTTTTATCAACGTCTTGGTCGGAGTCGGAATGGGATGAAGTGTTTGAGGTAGGTGTAGGACCTATCTATATCACACGTCTTACAACAGAAACTGAGATCTGGGACTTTGGCCTTCTTAGGGAAGCCCATATAGGCGGTCAAACCATCATAAGGGATCGGGCGACCTCAGTAGAGCAGACGAGTTGGGGCCGAGTTAAGGGGTCCCGTGGTGATCCCTCTATGCCAGCAAGCAGGGCCTATAAAGGCCGTTAGGCTGCAAGCGGTTGGGCATTGTACCGCGCCGCTAGTCAACACTCATCACCCATAAGGAGAAAAAAATGAAACGGCAAATGCAGTTGACCATAGGGGCCCTTCTTCTATTGGTAGGGCCAGTGCCCCATTTTGCTGAAACCTATGAAACCCAACCCATTGAGACCACGATCGAGAAGTCCGATCTCGTGGTGATTGGTATGGTAGAAAAAACGTCCGTCTATGAAAATGAAAAGGGGGACGCCAGAAGGAAAACGACGATAAGCATTAAAGAAATTATCAAGGGTAAAGATAAAGGCATCGGTGAAACCATTGTCGTGGACCACTTTGAAGGTGACCCGGAATCAAAGGGAGGGGAAATTGAACAGTACTCCTATTTCAGACCCATCTTCACACTAGGAGAGCAAACTCTCCTCTTTCTATTAAACAGGGGAGATATATACGAAGTCACAGGGGCTTTCCGCGGCAAAATCGATATAATCGGGGATAAGGTTGCAGGAATCGGGACTAATCTCACCGACTTCAAAGAGGCCATCAAACGAGTCGATAGGAAGGAAGTATCGCAGTTGGAAGTCGACATGGTTCCTATTGAATACCAGTTGGATAAGGTACATGCAGCAAGTGGAAAGCGTGCTGCGAAAGCTACCTCTATAAGTGGGAGGCACTTGGATGGACAATTTCGTGCTTATACAAGATACCGCCATCACCCGCCGCCTCTTACCATTACCTTCCACATTAATCCAGATGGTGCTATAGATGGAAACGGCAACCCGATCCCATTCAGTGACTTGAGAACAGCTATGAATGCCTGTGTAGCCGAGTGGAATCGTATTGAAGATGGCCATATTAGGTTTCAAGTAGCTAGCACTTCGACCAATAGAACGCGCAATAGGTCTGATTCGTGGAGTACGGTAACGTTTGAAGCTTTCGGTAGTCCAGGAGGTACCGCAGCTTACGCAAGTTATCCGAGGATGCTCGGTGGAGTGGTTGTCTCGGATATCCGTCTCAGCTCGCGCTACACTTGGACTACGTCTGCAACATATCCAAGCTCTTGGACCGTAGCTCAACCCAAAGATTTCAGGGACGTAATGACCCACGAGCTAGGTCATTCTACGGGGCTTGGACATAGCGATAATACACACAGTAATAACACCATGTATTACTCCTCGAATAGAGCTGAAACGAAGCGCCGTACGCTAGCATGGGGGGACAAGGCCGGCGGCGTCTATATGACTACATCACCCGGTAGAGCCGGAGACGGGAGGTTAGATTTTGACCAAGACTGGTCCGCTTTCACCGGTAGCAGCGAAGCAATCACCCTACACCGAAATATAACCGTTCCCTCTGGAAGAACGCTGACCATAGAGTCAGGTCTCTCCATCAATATGAATGGACATACGATCACATCTACAGGGGGCACAATTAATGGGACCGTACCGGCCAAATCCGTAACTGTAACCGCTCCGTCCGCCGCCTCAACCACCTTAAGCGTTGCGCCCAATCCCTCTAACCCCTCTACATCCATTCGGTTTAATCTCCCTCAGCCGATGGCGGTCTCCCTCTCGATCTACGATATGCTGGGGCAGCGCATCCACACGCTTATTTCCAACGAATATCGCCAAGCAGGGAATTACTCTGTTGCGTGGAACGGACGCGACCTGTCGGGGCAACGAGCTGCATCGGGGATCTATTTTATCAACCTCCATGCCGGCGAGCAGCTATACCAAGAAAAACTGACGTTAGTGCGTTGAACCAGCGGCGCATAGTTTCAATGGAGCGATCAAGGAGACATCAAAACCCACATCGCCAACAGCTTATCATTAGCGAAGAATAGGTAGTCGAGATCGCCGCAGTACTAGCGGAAGTCATTAGGGAAATGAAGCGGGAGTTGAGCGATTAGCCAACCAATAGCTCCAACGCGTTTTTCATGTTCAACAGCGCCGCGTCTTCCTCCCGTTCCAAAAACGGACGCACATCGGCCGCCTGCACGAGTTGAAACAGGTGATCCTTCATAGCTGCTCGTAGCCCAACGTCTCGTCTTCGGCGAGTGCGCGAATGCACCGCACGGCTCTCAGCAATTTGGGACGGGCGGCGATAGCAGCCAATCTATCCAGTTCCGCTAGGTCGAGGCTCCCCCAGTCGAGGCGTAGTTCGTTGATATAGGCAGGTGCATCGCCATTCGGCTGTAGATAGATCAGATCGAGCAGTGCCTTTTCCGGTGCAGCGACAAAAGCCGACTGGCCATGTGCCAACTCCACGTGTTGATAGCCGTAGAGCAGATCGGTCTTGAGATGGCGAAAGGAAAAGCGACCTAGCGGCGTCTGGCGAAGTTGAGGACGCCCACCGGTCACGCTGGTCACTTCCGGCACGTACTCGGGAATCACACCAGCGTGGGCCAACGCCGACAGACCGCTGACATAAGAGCCGCGTACCAGTCGATTGGCGACGAGGAAGGGATGGGGCGCGGTTTGGCGGTAGGGCGGTGCCAGCGCGTAGAGTCCGCGCCGTAGCTGGTGCAGTCGTCCGGCTTGGGTCCAGCGCACGAGTTGTCGCTGCATATCGCTTGGGTTTACGGAACCGGCCAAGAGTAAGCCGGATTCAAACACTGGCTCGTCGGCCACGATGGCGAGCAATTGATCGAATTTCATAACAATAGATTACCTTTAATGGCAATTTATTGCAATGAAAATCCGTTCTTCGACGCCATCCGCGAGAGTTATCCCTCCGACGGCACCAAATGCTGCGTCGTCTCCGCCCGGTCGCGTATCTCCTGCCAATCCCACAACTGAGGTATGAATTCCACATCGGCCCAAAGCTGGGCTTGGTCGGCGTAGTGCGGGCTAGCCGGGTGGCCAGAGGCCCCCAGCGGCGCGATCCAGCGCGAGCGAGTCCAGTCGGAGGGATCGAAGATATAGCGATTGACCGAAAGACCCGTAACTGTGAAATCGTCGAAGGCATAGCTACCGGCTAGGGGCGTGTCGCCATCGCCGTGGACGGGAAGCGAAGGGGGGTCGAGGAAGGAAGCGGCTTCGGGGAAAACCGCAGAGAATGGGTGCTGCGGCTGGGTGCGATGCAAGCGGCCCCAGCGCCATTGGCCCATGTCGTCGCCGAGGGCCTCTTTGAGAGTGGCGAGAGCGCCGGTCAGAGCCTCTGTCAGAGCTTGGGACCAAGTTTGGCCGGACGGCAGCAGCGCAGTATCGCCGTGCTCAATCGCGAGGGTTGCTTCGAGATTGATAAGACGCCAGTGAGCGTCGCCGCCAGCCTCCGCGAGCAAGGTCAAGGCGTCGTCACCGAACAGGTGTTGCGCTATGTGGTAGCCGAGCAGGTTGCGGGTTTGCGCACAGATCGTCGGCTGGACTTGGTCGCGGTCCATCCGGCAGTCCCACTGGCGCAGCAAGTCGAGGGCTTGGGCGCAGTCGGCGTCGGGTGGCTCGATGGCGAGCAAGGCCCGCGTAAAGACCTGGGCTGGCAGCGAGACGCGTTCGGCGTGGATGTGGCCCATAGCCTCGGGCGTGGCCGTGCCTTTTGCCAATTCGAGGATGCGGGTCTGGATGCGGCGGGCGCGGTAGTCGGGGCTAAAGACGAGCCCGACGTAGTAGGGATAATCAGAGCCGGTCACGCGCTGGTTGCAGGTAATGGCATAGCCTGTTGCCGGGTCTATGGCTTTGGGCAACTCGGCGTGGGGGATGTAGCCTTGCCACTCGTGCTCGCCGCTCCAGCCGGGAACGGCGCGCCAGCCGTTTGCGGCCTCGCGCACGGGGATCCGACCCTCGTGCAGATAGCCGAAGCAGCCGTGGACATCGGCGACGGCGTAGTTGTTGACGCGGTCGTTCCAGCGGGCGAAGGCTTGGTGCAAGTCCTCGACCGAGCGGGCGCGCATGGCATCGCGGGCCGCGTCGGCCCAAGGAGTGCCTTCGATGAGGCCGGGGTCGCTGATGGCGATGGCTTGGCCTTTGCGCGGATCGCCGGCGATGATAGGTCCGTGGTGGGTAATGACGACTTCGGAGGTGACGGAGGCCGCGCCGCGGACGTGGATTTCTTCCCGCAGGATTTCCGCTGGCCGCCACGCGCCGCTGAATTCGTACTCCAAGCCATCGGCCGTTTCGCGGAAGCGCTCGACGAACAAATCCTGGGTGTCAGCACTGCCGTAGGTCATGCCCCAAGCCACGTACTCGTTGTGGCAAAAGTGCAGGGTGCCGGGGACGCCGGGCACTGAGTAGCCGCTGACGGCGAAGTCCGGGCAGGCGATATGGACTTGGTAATAGACGGAAGGGGTGTCGAGGCCGCGGTGCGAATCTCCGGCCACCAGCGGCAAGCCCGAATCCGTGTACTCACCCGCGATGGACCACGCATTGGAGCCGGGGTCGGTTTCGCGGCTGAGAGCGGCGAGGCCGTCGAGTGGTTCTCCCTGGTACTCGGTGCCGGGGGGCACGGTGAGCAGATGGCCTTGGGGATAGCCTTTGATTAGCTGAGCGAGGTTCTCAGGGCCGATCACTTGGGCCAGACGAGTGCGCCAGAGCTTGGATTCAAAGGTGCCGAGCAGGCTGTTGCGCATCTTGTACACGGCGAGGCAGTGCCAGCTTTCCCACGGCTCGGGAGACTGGCCGAGGAGTTGGTATTCGATGGGCAGGGCCGTTGTATTAGCCAAAAAGGCGTTGACGCCAGCGGCGTACGCGTCGAGCATGGCGCGGGCTTGAGGGCTAGACGCTTCGTAATCCAACTTGGCGGTGCGGCCCATGCCAGCAGCCCGCAGGAGGCGGTCGCGGTCCAGTCCTGCAGGGCCAGCCCATTCGGACCAGCGGCCTAGGGCTTGGTGGCGATCGAAGTCCATATGCCACAGCCGATCTTGGGCCGTGGCAAAGCCCTGGGCGAAGAACAGGTCGGCTTCGCCTTCAGCTTGGATATGGGGGATTCCCCAAGGGTCGCGGTGGATGGTGACGGTGTTTTCAAGGCCCTCGCAACACTGAGTGCTTTCGAGGTCGGGGAGGGCCGCTTGGAGGTCTTTGGCGCTGATAGGCATTGCGTTCCTCTTGTGTTATTGGTTCAGGATATTCTGCAAGGCAATTGCGTTTGCCGCAACATGTACATGAATGGTGAAATATAGCTAAATTGCCAAATCCTGTAGATTCGTCTCCGAGCATAAGAACAGAGAATCGGTCTTGATAAATGCCGACCCTCAATGTATCCTCATTGTATCTACTATTTAGAGGAGGAAGATATGGAAACTCGCGTGCAAAAATGGGGCAATAGTTTGGCTCTGCGTATTCCCAAACCACTCGCTAGCCAGATTGGGCTTGAACTCAACTCACCGGTCGAATTATCGCTGCGTGGTAAGGAGTTAGTCATTGAACTCGTAAGGCCGTCTGGCTTGAAGCTGGACGATCTTTTAGCCGAGGTGACTGAGCACAACTTACACGGCGAAATAGATACTGGACCTGCGACGGGCAGTGAAGTATGATGAGATCGACCGAGTACATCCCACAGCGCGGTGATGCGGTGTGGATTAACTTCAATCCGCGAGTAGGACATGAGCAAGCAGGACATCGCCCCGCCGTTGTGGTTTCACCAGGGGCTTATAATAGCAAGACTCGCTTGGCAATTCTCTGCCCAATCACCAGTCAAGTGAAGGGGTATCCCTTTGAGGTCGCCATCCCCACGGGGCTGGACGTGACGGGTGTTATTCTAGCAGATCAGGTCAAGAGCATGGACTGGCAGGCGAGAAATGCAGCGTTGATATGTCCTTTGCCCACAGAGATCGTGGATGCGGTTTTACAGAGAGTCGAAACGCTCTTGGCAAGGGAGTAATTGCAGGCTTGAACAAGACCATTAAAGAGCTACTCGAACAGGCATTGGGAGGGCGGCGTTCGCGGCGCGAAGAATTTGCCGATCTCTTTGGCTGTTGGTCGGCAGCGGATCTGGCCGAGTTTGAAGAGGCGACAAAAGACCTTCGCCAGATTGATCCCGACGACTGGAAATGAGTGCTTTCGCGTCAGGCCGGTCGGTCGTGAATCGGCCCGGGATGGTCTCGGAGCGAGCCGCCTTGACGACCGGTAAGCGCGGCTTGGATTTCGCCGAGAATGGACAGGGCGATTTCCTCGGCCGTTTCAGCGCCGATGTCGAGACCGACGGGGCTAAAGAGGCGTGCGGTCTGCTCATCACTTGGCGCGACGCCTTCTTTTTGCAAATCGGCGAGCAGGCGCTGGGTGCGCTGGTGCGGGCCGAGGACGCCCAAGTAGGCGAGGGGAGCGCCGAGCAAATCCCGCAACAGAGCTTGATCCTGTAGGTAGTTGTGGCTCATGATGACGGCGCACGAGCGGTTGTCGAACTGAAGCTCCTCGGGCAGATGACCGGGCTGGGCGAGAAGGACTTGCCTAGCCGAGAGGAAGCGCTCGGCGCGAGCATAGGAGGGCCGATGGTCGGCGACAGTGACGCTCCAGCCGAGTTCGCCAGCTAACTGAGCGAGGGGCACAGCGTCGTAGCCAGCGCCGAAAAGATAGAGGGCGATGGGTGGCAGCAGAGGCTCTATGAGCAGGGCGGCCTTGCCGTGCGTCAACTCGTAGTGACGCGTGTAGCCTAGGGCGATAGGGAGTCGGGTGTCGTCGAGAGTCGCGAGGATTTCAGCGGCGGCGTTGTGCGCAATCTCGCGCAGTTCCAAATCGGCGATGTCGTCGCGAACCTTTTCCCGCTCGTCGAGTATCAGATGTTGACCCGGAGCAGCATTCGTTCCGCCCTCAGTAGCAAAAACCGTGACGAGAACGCCGTGCCGATCTTCCAAGGCACAGCCGTGCAAGAAGGTTGGATAATGAAACGGCGCGTCTTGGGGCAGGCGCTCTAAGAGCACATCCACCGTGCCGCTACAGCCGAGCCCAGTTCCCCAAAGGATGTCGTCCTCAGAGGTAGCGTCGTAGTGGAGAAGACGGGGTTGGCCATCGGCGAAGACGGCTTGCGCGTTTTCGCGCACATCGCCTTCGAGACAGCCGCCGCTGATGGTGCCCAAGCTCTGGAGATCAGCTTCAATGAGCATGCGAGTGCCCGGGCCGCGATAGACCGAGCCAGAGGTCTGGACCACAGTGGCCAAGACATAGGGCTTCTCCGCCTCGTCGAGTACCCGAGCGCGGCGGAGAATCGTCTGCAAGTCTTTCACGGCTGAACTCCAAAGCGCCGGTACCAGTCGGCCCTCGTCGGCGCGGTGGGCTGGGCTTTTGTCGGCGCGGGCGGCTCAGGACGGCGGCGCAGGTATTGCGCGGCCGTTGCACCGCGCAGCGTCATTAGGTATCCGACGAGAGCCTTGAGGCTGTCGATATTGTGGGCCGGAGCAAAGAGGTCGATGTACGGCAGGGCGGCCTGCATCCCGCGCGTGGCGGGTCGGTAGTCCGGGCTGCCCAGCAGGGGGTTGAGCCAGATTAGGCAGCGGCTGCGGCGCTGCAACGCGCGCATACTTTCTTCGAGGGTCTCAATATCGCCGGTGTCCCAGCCGTCGCTGACGATCAGCAGCGCGGTCTGGTGATCGACGAGATCGGCGTGTTCGCTGAGGAAGGTCTCCAGCGCGGCCCCAATGCGCGTGCCGCCCGACCAGTCCGGCACCCGCGCGGCAATCGCGTCCAGGCCCGCGCTCAGATCGTTGCCCCGCAGCAGGGGCGCGACGTGGTGCAGCGAGGTCGCAAACACGAACGTCTCAATGCGACGATAGGCGTTTTGGAAGGCGTACATAAACTGGATCAAGAAGCGGCTGTACAAATCCATGGACTTACTGACATCGCACAACAAGACCAGCTTGGGCTTCTGGCGGGTGCGGCGACAATAGGACAGGTCCAACAACTCGCCACCTCGACGCAGGCTGGCGCGGAGGGTGCGCCGCAAGTCGAGGCGGCCCGGAGGACGCGCGGGCCGATAGCGGCGACTGAAGCGCGTGGCGAGCGCACGGGCAATGGCTTGCAGCAGCCGCCCGATCTCCTCCAGCTCTTCGGCGTTAAAGTCCTTAAAGTCGCGCTTTGTATGGACCTCGATGGGGCTGTATCCAGCGGCCTCGCGCTCCTCTTCAGTCGGCTCGCCCTGTTTGAGCCAATCGCGGATACTCGTCAAACCATTCTTGCCAGGTCGATTGGCACTAGCCTTCTCGGAAGCAGAGGACTCGGGCTGGGGCTGACCCAATTCGCCGGCGCGATCCCATACGGACCAATAGATATCGAACAGCGCGTCGAAGAGCTTCTGCTCGGCGGGCGTCTTGGCCAAAACCGTCCGCAAACTTAGTCGGAAGTCCTCCGGGTCTGACAGGTCAATGGCCGCGAGGGCGCGGAGCGCGTCTTGCTCCTCGCCTAAAGCCGGGCCGGACCCCTGGGCGCGCAACAAACGGCAGAAGCCGACCACATTCGCGCTCAACGCGCCGTGCAATGCGATGTCGTCGATCTTGTGGTTCATCGTTCTGGAGCCAGCTTGGCGCGGACCCCCAATCCTTCCAAGAACTCGGCCAGCGATTGCTTCACCTGCGCCACGTCGCGTTGGTCCTTGAATACAATGCCCAAAGTATCCGCCACGACTTCGAGGTCGAGATGGTGCTGGTGCAAGGCGACGAGCGCCTTGGCCCAGTCGAGGGTTTCGGCGACGCCGGGGACCTTTTCGAGGCGCTGCATGCGGATCTTTTCCATGAAGCGGCAGATCTGTTCGGCGAGCTGGATGTCAATCCCATTCACCTTGCGGCGCACGATCTCCACTTCTTTGTCAAATTCCGGGTAGTCGATCCACAGGTAGAAGCAGCGGCGGCGCACGGCGTCGGACAACTCGCGGGTGCGATTGCTAGTCAGGATTACATGCGGCCGCGCCACCGCGCGGATGGTGCCGATTTCGGGGATGGTAATCTGCCAGTCGGACAGCACTTCAAGCAGGAAGCTCTCAAACTCCTCGTCGGCCCGGTCGAGTTCGTCGATCAGCAGCACCGGCGGGACGGGTTGGGTAATGGCCTGGAGCAAGGGGCGCTTGAGCAGGAAGTCCTCGGAGAAAAGGTCGGCCTCGCGCTCGGCTAGGGGGCGCTGGCTCTTCTCGTCGAGCTTGATGTGCAAGAGTTGGCGCTGGTAGTTCCACTCGTACAGCGCGGCGTGGGCGTCTAGCCCCTCGTAGCACTGCAAGCGGATCAACTCGGTGTCGAGGGCGCGGGCTACGACCTTGGCGACCTCGGTTTTGCCGACGCCGGCCGGCCCCTCGATGAGCAAGGGACGCTCCAGGGTCTGAGCGAGGTACACGGACATAACAACTTGGCGATCGGCGACATACCCGTGCTCGGCGAGCATCTCCTGGATCGCGGCAGTGGTACTCATTAAACCTCTCTCGTTGCGCGGTGCAATGCCTTATAGCAAGCCGGAATGATTTGAACGATTCTTGTGAATCCTATTCTGCGTCTATCTGCGTCCATCTGCGGATCTTCTTGTCGATAGATGTGGCACGATCAAAGTCGCAGGCGGGTCAAGTCCCTTAATATCACGCCCCAACTTCCGTACAGCAAGAACGCGTCCGCTGCGCCTGACATTGCCCACCGCTAGGGATTCTCTATATTCTCAAGTCTCTTTAACTCCGTCTGTGGATGCCTTTTATGGCCCTTGAAACACCCGCCAAAACCGAGTTAGTGCGCGACCTTTTGGGCCGCCCGCTGGCCTCTTTGCGCGTGTCGGTAATCGACCGCTGCGACCTGCGCTGCCAGTACTGCATGCCCGAAGAACACTATACCTGGCTACCCAGTAAAGACATCCTCAGCGCCTCCGAACTCGAGCGCGTGGTCGATGCCTTCTGCCAAGTTGGCGTCCGCAGCGTCCGCCTGACCGGCGGAGAGCCGCTATTGCGCGCCGATCTACTCGAACTCATCGCCCGACTCACACGACTACCACTGGTCGAGGACCTAGCGCTGACGACCAATGCGACGCAATTGGCGCGCCGGGCTGACTCCCTGCGGGAAGCTGGGCTGCGCCGGATCACGGTCAGCTTGGACTCGCTGCAACCAGCGCGCTTTGAGGCGTTGACGCGGAGAACCGCGCACGCCAAGGTCTTGGAGGGGATCCGCGCCGCCGCAACGACTGGCTTTGACTCAATCAAGATCAATTCGGTCGTAATGCGCGGCTTCAACGACGACGAGCTAGTGGATCTGCTCGAATTCGGACGGGAGATAGGCGCAGAGGTCCGCTTCATCGAATACATGGACGTCGGCGGGGCCACGCATTGGTCGCTCGGAGAGGTGGTGTCGCAGCAGGAGATGCTAGCAAAGCTGGAGGCGCACTACGGTCCCATCGAGCGCGAGGCGGGGCGGGGCTCTGCGCCCGCAGAGCGCTTTCGCCTGCGCGACGGCACGCGCTTTGGCATCGTCGCGTCGGTCACCGAGCCGTTTTGCGGGGCCTGCGACCGCAGCCGCCTGACAGCCGACGGCCTGTGGTACACGTGTCTATACGCGCAGCAGGGCACTGACCTGAAGCCTTTGCTGCGCAACGGAGCAGACCGCGAGCGATTGGTGCGACGCATTAGCGCGGGGTGGGCGGGACGAACGGACCGCAGCGCCGAAGAGCGGCGCGACGATCCACACCGCGGCGTGCTCTATCAAGTCGCAGAATTGCAAGCCGACCCGCACCGCGAGATGCACACCCGCGGCGGCTAAGCCGCACCTTCCCACTACATGGATTACTTTCGCGCCAAACGCTATTTGGACGCCCTGCCCGACTGGGAGGTCGGCCGTCCAGTACTCGGGCCAATCGAAGACTACCTGCCGAGGATGCGTGCTCTGCTGACCCGCCTCGGCGACCCGCAGACGTGCTTCCGCTCAATCATTGTCGGCGGCACCAACGGCAAGGGAACGGTCGCCAGCTTACTCTCCTCCATCCTAAAGGCGCACGGTCACAAGGTCGGGCTGTACACTTCGCCGCACCTGCACACTCAGCGCGAGCGGATCCGCATTGACGGCGAGATCCTCAGCAAGGAACAATGGGCCGACGCCGTGGCGCACCTCGACGATTGCACCCGCGACTTTGACCGGGAGGCATTGGGTTCGTTCAGCAAGTTCGAGGCCCTGACCGGCCTCGCGGCCCATCTCTTCGCGCAGCAGGATGTGGAATTCGGGGTTTTTGAGGTCGGGCTTGGGGGCCGCTATGACGCGACTAACGCCTGGGACTCGGAGCTGGCAGTTCTGACGGCTATCGGTCTAGATCACGTGGATTTGCTGGGCAATACCTTGGAGGAAATTGCCGCTGACAAGCTGCATATCGCCCGGTCGGGTCGCACGCTCGTCACCACGGCGGCGCAGGCACCCGAAGTGATGGACCTAATCCAGCAGACCTGTACAACGCAAGGAGTGGAGTTGCAGGTTGCCGGAACGGAATGGTCCCTAGGCCACCTAACGGGCCGTCCGGTCACCTACGCGGAAAATGCGCGACTGGCCCTTGAGGCGACGCAGAGGTTCGTCCAGGGATTAGAAGACGAATCGGTGCAGCAAGCCGTGGCGGCCCATCGCTGGCCGGGCCGCTTTGAAGTGGCGCAAGAAAAGCCGTTGGTCCTGCTCGACGGCGCACACAATCCAGCGGCTGCCGAGGCACTGGCCGGGGAGTTACAGCGGCTGAGCGGAAATCGTCCCGTCGCCAATACTGACAACGCATGGGTACTGGTCCTCGGCGCGGGCACAGGGCATGATGCCGCAGGGATTTTGCACGCCCTAGCGCCGATGGCACAGCGAGTCTTGCTAACTTCGTCGGACCATCCACGAGCGCTGGCACCAGCGATGCTAGCAGACCTAGCATCGGACGGACTAGCCATCGAGCAGGTACCTGCAAGCAGCCAAGCCCTTAAACGCGCTTTGACGTTAGCAGGGCCCAAAGGCCGAGTCTGCGTGGCCGGGTCCCTGCACTTGGTGGCGCGGGCGCGGGAGTTTTTCAACCTGCCCGGCGAGCGCGACGGCATCACCGAAGACATGGCGCTGGAGAATCTGGAATGCGTCGCCGAGGCGGGCCGGCGACAGGGACTCATCTGCGAGTGGATTTCGGACGACGGCACTCGGCTCAAGCTGTCGGGCGGACGTCGTCCCCTGCGCTTCTGGCGCAACAAGCATCCCTTCAACGACTACGTCGAAGCCCGGCTCGCCGAAGACAAGGCGTATCAATACGAGGATTTCGCTGCCGCCGGATTGCCAGTCCCCGATACCCTCAAGCTCTTCAACCCACTGGCCGACGCGCGCTTCGACCGCTACAAAACCCACGCCACCGTCGCGGAAATCGTCGAAGAAGTAGTGGCGCGGTTCGAGTTCCCCCTGTTGGTCAAAAAGTGCCACAGCTCACTGGCGCAGGGCGTATTTTTAGAGCGCAACGCAACAGACCTCGGCACACGGCTCGAATCCCTCTTTGCCAACAGCGGCTTTTTGGACAACATCGCGCTGGTGCAGCAGTACGTGGCCGGGCCGGAGTATCGGATCGTCGCCAGCCAAGACGAGCTGTTGCTGGCCTATCGCAAGGAGAGCGAGGCCGTGGGCGCAGACGGCGACCTCAATCCGCTGCATCAGGCTACGGGGCGCGCCGTGCGCGTAGAGGACGCGGCCCTGCTAGCGCAAATGCAGCAGCTAACCGCGCAAGTGGCCGGCGTGTTCTCGCTCGGTTTTTACGCCATCGACCTCATCCACGGCGCAGCCGGTTTCTCCATCATCGAGATCAATCCCAACCCCATGTGCTACGCGTACAACCGCGACAACGGCCGCCGGGACTTCATTCGGCTATACGAGCGGCTACTTTCCCAATTTGCACTATAATCCGCAGATGGACGCAGATAGACGCAGAAAACGATCCGCATCTCGAATCGTTCATAGGACGTTTTTCGCCATGTAGGGGCAACCCTCGTGGTTGCCCGCATTAACTACCAAAGGAATCACTTCATGGATATTCAGACCCGCCTCGTCCACGCTGGCGAGGAGCGCATCAACGGTGCCGTGGTGACGCCGATCTTCCAGAGCTCGACTTTTGTTTCACCTAAGGAGGAAGAGTACCACGACATCCGCTATCTCCGCCTCAACAACACGCCCAATCACCGCGCCTTGCACGCCAAACTGTCCGCTATCTGCGGCGGCGAGGACGCCTTAGTCGCTGGCTCTGGGATGGCGGCGATTACCACCGCATTGATGACCGTGCTCAACAGCGGCGATCACCTGCTGATCCAAGACTGCCTCTACGGGGGCACGCACAGCTTTGTGACGCAGGATGCGCCGGGCTTGGGGCTGAGCTACGACTTTATCGCCGGCAACGCGCCTGAGACGTGGGCGGCCAAGCTGCGGCCCGAGACGCGGGCGATTTACGTGGAGACCATGACCAACCCGCTGATGGAGGTCGCCGATTTGGAGGCGGTAGTGGCATTTGCCCGCGAGCACGGGCTAGTGTCCCTGATCGACAATACCTTTGCCTCGCCGTGCAACTTCCGCCCGCTGGAAATCGGGTTTGACATAGAGCTGCACAGCGCGACCAAGTACCTCAACGGCCATTCGGACCTCGTCGCGGGCGTGGTCGTCGGGTCGGCTGCACACGTCAAGGCCATTAAGCACAAACTGAATCACTTGGGCGGCTCGCTGGATGTCCACGCCTGCTTTCTGCTGCAACGGGGCTTGAAGACCCTGTCGCTGAGAATGCGGCAACACGACGAGAACGGGTTGCGGCTGGCGCGCTTTTTGGCCGAGCAGGAGCAGGTGGCGCGGGTGAACTACCCAGGGTTGGAAAGCCATCCGCAATACGAGCGGGCGCAGCGGCTGTTTGCCGGGGCGGGTGGGGTGTTGAGCTTTGAGCTGCACGGGGGCGTGGAGGCCGCCGAGCGGTTGCTGTCCAAGTTGGTTCTACCGGCGTCAGCCCCCAGTCTCGGCGGGGTCGAAACCCTCATCACTCGGCCCGTCACCACGTCGCACAGCGGCTTGAGCCGAGAGGAGCTAGCGGCCATAGGTATAGCCGACGGCTTGGTGCGCGTGGCGTGCGGCATTGAGGCCGCCGAGGATTTGTGCGCGGATTTTGGGGAGGCGTTGGCTGGGGTGTAGGGTCGCTAGGAGTGAATTATGGAAGCAGCAATACAAGCCGCTCTAGGGTTTATCGGGAGTTGGAACTACAAAGACCCGGATGGATGGCCGTATAAGTCCGCCTACTCTATGCTGCGGGAGCTAGCCGAACACAGGTTTCTTCTCGGTACTTGTAGATAATGACCGAACCCACTTGAGTTGCGCCCCCACCAATGATGGCACCAACGAGAGCACCAATCCCCGAAACGGTTATCACCATCGCTAGTGTCACCGGATTACCAGCTCTAAGCGCTTTGAGAACAAAGCCAGCGACGGCAAGGGCCATTCCCATAGAGGCTCCCCTAGCAGCACCCTCGACATAGTCCCGGAACTCAGCGTGGCGGATAGTTATCTTGACCTTTTTGTTCTTGACGCAAAGATCGATTGTCTCAAGAATACGATCGGGGTCAACATTCCTGTTGAATCGCAGGATTACGTCAGATCCCGCCTCAATTTCTTCCTTCACATCGCGTGCAATCGTATCGCAACGACGGCGATAGGTAGCGATCTTCTTGGTGCTCATGGCTTTCCTGCTCCCTTTGGGATGTGGATTTGTTTTAGTATTCGCGACCAGATACGGGGGCCTTAGCCCACTACACCAACATAGGTCAAGCGGCACAATACACTATCCGCCGCGTAGCTCGCGTGCAATCTGTGCGGCGGCAGTGGCTATCCACTCTAGAACGGGGTCGGGGCCTTGAGGCAAACTTTTCGCGTTTGCGGCAACGACAGCAATAAGTTCGATTCTGGTATCCAACCGCTGATTGACGTTTAACATTGCTTTTTCGATGCTGCTTGCAGCGGGGCATCCTTGGTTCATTTCGCGGGCTGTGGCTACAATGTTTGCCACTGCGCTAATCTTTTCTTGCTCTGTGAGCATTACAGGGGATCCTCTCGGTGATGATGTTGGCGGGGTCGATCCCCAGTTGATTACTCTGGAGATAAATAATAGAAGTCTCCTTATAGGCTCAAGGATAAAGCTAAAAAAATAAGGATTTGCAGTTTAGGCTTGGACGGGGTCAACGGGGGTTTGCTCAAACCTCGACAACGGGCCTCGTCGTCTTGGTTCTCGTTGGCAGGTGATTCGATAGGCCAAAGGCTTGGGGCAAGCGGCCAAGCTGTGAACGCAGCAAACGGGAGGCGACGGTCTTGGCGGGTTGGGTACCTGGCCCGTCACCGCGTCACAAAGCGGCTTGAGCCGAGAAGAACCGTCGGCCATAGGCATAGCCGACGGCTTGGTGCGAATGGCGTGTGGCATTGAGGCCGCCGAGGATTTGTGCGCGGATTTTGCGCAGGCACTGGCGGGGGTGTAGGGGCAATAGGAGTGAATTATGGAAGCAGCAATATAAACCGCTCTAGGGTTTATCGCTAGTTTCCGCCGGCGTCCTCTCCTTTCGCTTTGTTTTGGCCTAACTTTGACTCCAACCATGCTTGATACTCCGGTTCGCGTCTTTCTTCCTTGGCAATAACTAATCGGGTCGCAGTTACCGCCCGGGCTTCCGTCAAGCCCGGCTCGCGTCCCATAATGGCCTCCAATCGCCCCTGAAAATACGCGGCTTTATCCTCGCTATTCACCATGTCCTCCTTGTAGGTTTTAGGTGTGGTGATCAAAAAACGGGCCGGTCGCTTGTAACCTCAAGGATAAACCTAAAAAAATAAGGACCGACCAGACCGGAGCTTAGAATCGCTTACAGGGCCTTGACGGGGTTAAAACGGGACTGGGAAATTTTCAGCCAACCAACAACAACAAGGCGGGGCCAGTGGTTAGGTCTATCATCGGCCCCGCTCACGATTTGCCTGGAAGGATTACAGCATGGAGAAATCCAACCCCGGAGCGGCCGCTTGCCTTGCCATCTTTGCCCAAACGCTCAGCGAAACAGAGCGTTAAAAACTACGGGAAAATTGCGAGTTGCTTTTTCGTCTACTAGGTGAGGGAGCCGCCGAACCCGACGACAACGACGACAATGAAGCGGTCGGCACCCTGCGCCTTGCCAATTGCTACCTTGAGCTATTGGAGCAAAAAAAATCGAAGTATTGGTAGGCGGGCTTATCGGTAGTTTGGTCTCGACTAGGCGGAGCCGGTGCTCTTCTTGGCCCCTTGACCTAGTAGGGGGTGTCGGTACCTTTCTGTATTCATCACTGAGACACACATCGAAAGGAATAGAGATTATGACTCAGGCTACAATCGAATGGCTCCCCACCGCAAACGGTAATTGGATAGGGTGTAATGAGGAGGGGAAGTACAAGAATTATATGCTCAAAGCCAATTGGGGGGGCAACAAACGATAGTGAGGAAGTTCGCAAAGCCAAAACCCTTATTGGGGATTGGGTTGCAGCCCGAAGAACTCGGGCCGCAATTGCTGAAGGCGACCCTAAAGCCTTCGGAGACCAAGCCGAGAAGGACAAAGAACTCGATAGTGCCACTGCCCAAGTCGAGCATTTCAAAGCCAAAGCCACCGCAGCCATCAACGAAGCCTACGGCATCTCCTGACCACACCACCAAGCGGAGCCTGCGGAGGGGTTTCGCTCAGGCTCCGCCGGCGTGGGCTACTCGTCGGCCTCGGCCTTCGGGGCCTCCTGCCTTCGGCAAAGCTCAGCTACAATCTCGGCTAACGCCCGCACAGTGGAGGCGGTGTTTCTGAGACTATTGCTTGTGTCTTGGTAGCTAATTTCCGCCGCCAAGCCGGCTAACTCGGCGAAGCTCATGTCTCCAACTTCTTTGCTCATTGGTTCGTCCTCTCGGTTGGTGGTGTTGGCGTGGTCAATCCCCGGTTGAGAAATCACGCTCAATTCAGAGGGAGTGCAAGAAAAAAGCTAAAGAAGCTGCGCCAGCATCGCTTTTCGTCTTTGGCAGTTGGTCTTGTCGATTGCAGTATCACACGGGCCGGGGGTACTAGGGGGCCTGCTACTAACTCTGCTACGGATGATTACTGTTTCGGCTTCTCGGTAAGTCGTGCGGTGGATCAAAGCGAGGCGGGGGCAAGCGGGCCGAGTGTGAGACAAGCAAACGGGAGACGGGCCGTGCCCTTTTGTGGCGCGTCGGGCTTGAGCATGGGCATGTCCTTTTGTGGCCTTGCGGATGACGCACGACGGGCATAGGTCAATCAATGCTCGATCAGTGATCAACCTCGGTAGCTCGACACCGCGCGAAAACCTTATCCCCTATCGGTCAAAAACCTCCCTTGGCGACTGCCCCGCAGCCAATTCATCGCGCACGACAGAGGTAAAACCTGCTGCTCGGTTGAGCCTGTGCCCTCTAGGTAGGTTGAGCACGAAGCACTTGAGCCTGGCCGCCTGATATGCTGCCGACCTGATTACCTCTAATTGCGGCCCAAGCCACCAAACTTTCACTCACTACTATCTTTTCGCCAACATCGCCACAGTCTTCCACGTCCCTTGACACAGATCTCTGTTTTCTCTTTTTTTCCAAAAATTAGTATTATAAGCACTATTTATTCTATTTTTTCTTCTTTTGGAAAAAATATTGACATCGGATAAGAAATCTCGTATGATCTATTCTGGAAGCGCGGTTGTCCCTTCCGTCGTAGAGTCGGGAAGCTGGCTTCTAAGCATTTTGAGCGTCCACTCATCCTCAAGGAGGGAAAGATGGCATTGGCATACAGGGCCGACAAAGACCTCGAATTTTTGCAAGACTGCTCAAGCAATGACTTGGAGGAGCTAGTCCTCATTCTGACGAGGACCAAAGATGGCGCTGAGAGACTGACCGAAGAGCTCACAACGGAGAAACGCTACAGCCAGTATTATCCAGATCACTCCGAATACTGGGATCTGATCGCTGCCGAACTCCAGAGCTTTGGAGCAAACACTTTTGCGACGATAATTCGAGGGGGGGAGGGCGTCCTATATAGAGAATTGCTCATAGATGCGTGCAACAAGATGAAGGTCAACTATAACTCTAGTGCATCGGTTGAGGTCATAGAGATGAACCTCCTGATGAAGATCCTCACGGATTCAATAGAGCGAATGAATACCGAAGATCTTCGGAAGATAGTCGAAGACCTGAACCTGAAAACCACAGATCTGTCGAAGCAAGCTGTAGTAGCTGCCCTCCAAGCAGGTGTTCGCTTCAGCGGATTTTTAGCTTACAAAATGGCCTTGATTGTTGCGAACCAAGTCGCAAAAGCACTGATCGGTCGCGGTCTCTCGCTAGCTGCGAATGCTGGATTGACTCGCACGATCGCAGCTTTTGCTGGCCCAATCGGATGGGTACTTACTGGTCTTTGGACTGCAATTGACATCGCTGGTCCAGCCTATCGCGTAACTATTCCATGTGTTATCCAAGTCGCATTTCTACGTGCCAAGATGAACTATGGAGAGTGACTCATCACCATGCCTTCTCCTACAACAACTGATCTTCCAACACCAAAATCATGGGACGAATTTGAAGATATCTGTGCTGAGCTCCTCAAATGTATGTGGAGTGACCCATACGTCGTGCGAAATGGACGATCTAGACAGAGACAACACGGGGTTGATATTTACGGTAAGCCCGTCCATTTGAAGGGGCACGGCAGTGAAATCGCCGGTGCACAGTGCAAGCGTGTTGAAGCATTAACCGAGAAAAACATAAAAAAAGAAATAAAACAGGCTACTGAGTTTAAACCATCACTTGAGGAATACTTGCTTCTCACCACTCTGAAACGCGATGCAAGCCTGCAAGAGTACGTACGGACTCAAGACTGGGAGATCAATCGCGTCGAAATCCTGTTTTGGGAAGATTTATCGCGTCAACTTTCTGGATCCGATGAACTTCTCAAGAAACATTTTCCGCAATGGTTCCAGATAAAGACCTCTAAAGACGACGTGCTCCAAATGCTTGTTGGGGCCGACCCCGAAGATTTCGATTACGACGATTCAATTGGTCAGTATTTGTATAAGGATGACGTTAACCTTCGACTGATAATGAATCGATCTGACGAATCTGACGAAATGGAGTCATTCTATGAGCCTTGGGTCTCGAACTTTCCAGATCCAAAGGGCTACAAACAAGAGGTGTATTTGGAGTACAACGGTAAGCGAATTAAAAAATTCTGGTTTGTCTATGTTGCCAACTTCCACTACTGTATTCCGTACCCTAGGTCTGCGAATGACCTTCGCATCTCACCATTTCAGTATCACCTTGCACGTATTTTGAATTGGCCCTTCGGATATGGAATCGATCAAGGTTTAACCATCGCAGGCATCACGGTTGACTCAACCTTGTAACCTGAACGGAGCCATGAACGGAGCCATAGATATGGCAAATGATATACCAATATCAGAGCGAGTAAAAAAAATCCAGGACATCTTCATACAAGAAGGCATTTCAGCCAGACCGAGCCATATTGCTAAGATTCTGGATATAGCTCCGTCTTCATTTTCTCGCTGGATGAATAACGAATCAGAGCCGAGGGGCAAGCAAAAGGAAAAGGTTGACTTGCTGTATCGGACAGTCTGTGAAGTAGAAAATGGAAATCCTCAAGCAAAGGAAATCCTTCACAAACTCGCTGCTGGTGCTTCTACCGGTATGTTTGGAGCTCCCCTACTAGGTCTTGGCATACCTGGGGTCCTTTTTGCTGCTGGCTTGGGTTGGCTTCTCACAGATAGAGATTCCATACACGGCCTACTCGATAAAGCAACTCCAAAGGAGCGTCGTGCTCTAGCGGAGATACTGGAGGCTGAAAGCCCTCGCCCTGAGCACATCGTGGAGGCGTTTAGATGGAACTGCCAATCCATTTTTGGCTACCTTGCAGGGAGCGAACCCTCCTATGCCCAAATCGTTCAGCAAGTGGCAGAGAAGCTCGATATTAATCCTGTCGGTGCGACGGTCGAAGAGCTTGAGGTTGAAATCGCCCGCAAGGTGTTAGAAACCGCTTGGAATAAGATGACGCCTGAGCAGAGAGAGGAAATGGAAGCCGAGTTACGACGAGCAGCCCAAGAGTTTGACGAGAGTGGGGAATTGATCGAAAGTGCGAGTATATTTGCTGCCCTGACAGGTTCCCAACTATCTAGATTCGGAGTTTACTTGCTCTCTTCCACAACACTAGGCACCTTAAAAGACGTGGTAGGCGTCACATTGACATTGCCACTTATAGTTATGGGTCCCGTCGGCTGGATCGGCGCAGGGATGTTCGCAATTTGGAAACTCACTGGTGCAAATTACAAGCGGCTGATTCCTGCAATCCTCTATGTGTCGGCACTACGAGCCAAGCAACAAGGCGATTTTTCTTAATGGCCACACTACGCCTTCATGGGGGTTGAGCTCACCAGTAGAATAGGCTCAAAAAACTGTGTCGGCAGGGATGCTCCGTGCATATCATCACGCGAAAACGCCTGAACGAGTTTGCCCAGAAACATCCTGATACCAAGGCAGCACTCGGACATTGGTATAGATTAATGAAGCGGGGAAATTTCCGTTCGTTTATCGAGTTGAAAACCGCATTCCCTCACGCCGATCAGGTGAAAAGGTTGACGGTTTTCAACATTGGTGGGAACAAGGCGCGTCTTATCGCGGCAATACACTACAACCGACAGAAAATCTATATTCGTGCGGTACTAACGCATGATGAGTATGATAAAGGGAGATGGAAGGAGTAAATTATGGAAGCAAAAATACAAACCGCTCAAGATGTATGGCCCATGCTGACTCCTGTTGTATTCGTCCCCCATGCAGAGAGAGAATATCAACGGCTTGTGGCTATACTAGACGATTTGATTGATGTCGTAGGCGAGGACGAAAATCACCCTCTAGCCTCATTAATGGAGGTCATTGGTGTGCTGATTGAGAAGTATGAGGCTGAACACGTTCCTGAACTGACAGAGGTATAGCTATCGCTCGGAAGCGGACTGCGTGTACTGGAATAGCCGCACTACAACAGCATTGATGATTTCCGCTACGTTCCCTCTTTAAACAGAGCCTGTACGAGGTAGTACAAACATATTGTCCCAATGCCGACGACTTAGTACGGGTCGCGTGCGGCATTGAGGCCGCCGAGGATTTGTGCGCGGATTTTGCACAAGGACTGGCTGGGTAGTCCCGCTCTGTCATCTAATAATTTGCAAGAGAAAAGCAGATTCCATGAGTCCTTACAACACGTCATTGGCCGATCAGTTGCGGCCCGTGCACCAGCAAATGCACGAGCAGTATTCGTCTGTGATGCCGATCAGCCAAATCTCCATCAAGATCAACCCATGCGATGGAACCGACCCCTTTGTAGCGGCTCAGCAGAAAGTCTTGCAATGGATAGCCCAGCGAGTTGGACAACGGCTCCCCGAGGAGGCTTGGAGCGGGCAATCCTTTGAGACCGAAAAAATTGGAGCGCAGTACGCCGCGGCCGTGTTTTTGGATGATCTGGCTATGTGGGGGGCGCGGCTCGATGATGCCGACAAGTCCGTGCCGCAACTCACTTGGGTTACAGAGGTTGGGCTAAAGCAGCTATCGGACCGATCAATCGCCGTCAGCGCTCGCCTCGTGTGTACTAGGCGCGGGACAGATAACTTCATCGAGCGGTCCACTCCCGATTTCATCCGGCCAATCGCCGCCATTGGCACTGCCTCGCTAGACGGTCGTTTGCTGCGTCCAATTCCATGGCTGGTTTCCGACGACGAAGTTCCGTCGCTGTGCGACTTGATTCGCGACCCCAAGCGCCGGGCCGCTGTCATTGTCGCGTCGCTCCCGGCCGGCTCCACCGATGCAAAAAACGCAACGTTCCCGCTCGACATTCTATGCCATAAGACGTTTGGTGCTGCCCACGTAGCGATCATCACCGTGCCGGCCACCTTCCGCTTGACCGATGAGTTTGGCAAGGAGTTTTCCGTATTCAATCGAGCCGTCAGAAACTACCGACCGAATTTCAACCTCGAGGTAGATGAACCGCATCAACACCCATGGGCCGCGGCCCGCCGCATTCAGAATTGGGACGGAGGCCCTGCTGCGTACGCGAGATTTTTGGCTGACCGAGTGCTAAAAGACGCGGTCGAGCGTCCAGATTCTGAGAACGATCTCCCGTCCTTTGCCAAAATTCGGCGGCTGGCAGCAGAGCGTCGCATAGAGCGCGCCAAGGCAACCAATGCGTCCATAGCAGAAAGGCTCGAACTAGCCGAGGCCCAAATCGTCGAGCTCCAATCCGAGCGCGAAGAGATGGAAGAGACCTTTGAAGGCGTCCTGAAATCCGTAGAGCAAGAGCGCGATATAGCCCGAGCTCAAGCCGACACAGCCACCCAACGTGCGCGAAATTTACGCGCCCGCGTGGAGATGCTCGAAAAGGCACTCGCGAGCGGATCAAGCCCAAAAGGGCCGGAGATTCTCAGTGATCTGAACAATTTTGATCGGTGGTGCGACAAGAACCTTGCGGGAGTTGTCGAAGTGCTGCCGCGCGCCAAACACGCCGCCAAAAAAAGCAAGTATGAAGACCCCGCTTTCCTGTACAAGTCCCTGCTTCTGCTCCGAGACTACTACGTTCCCATGCGGCGTTTTGGATCTTCTAAGGCCAACGCTTTCAAACAGGCTTGTTTAGCCTTGAACATCGAGGAGACCCAAACCTTTGCCGGTGATGGATACGGCGAACACGGCGACATGTATTTCGTGCGCTACGCTGGTAGGCGGCATCTGCTCGACCGCCATTTGAAGAAAGGAAGCACCCGAGACGTGCGCCGCTGTTTTCGGCTGTATTTCTTTTGGGACGACGACTCAGAGCAAGCCGTTGTCGGCTGGCTGCCGTCGCACCTAGAGACGCGCAAGAGCTAGGCAACTTCGGTATCACAATATCCCGTAGCGATCAAAAACCTCCCTCGGCGACTGCCCCGCAGCCAATTCATCGCGCACGACATTTTCCCCAGCGAGCTTTTCCTTAGCCTTTTCGTAAACTTCGCCTTTGATCGCCGCCGGAATCACGGCCACGCCGTCGTAGTCGGCTAGAATAAAATCGTCGGGGTGAACCTGCACGCCGCCGCAGGCGATAGGTTGGTTGATCTTTTTGGCGAGGATGCGGCCCGCCGAGTCGAGCGGCGAATATCCCTTGCAGAAGCAATGGTAGCCCATGGCGTTCATCTGGCGCACATCGCGGACCAAGCCGTCGGTGAGCACGGATTCGACGCCGCGAGCTTGGGCAGCCGTGGAGAGAAGCTCGCCCCAAAGGCCGGAGCGCTCTTCGCCATTGGTGGCGATGACGAAGACGTCGCCGGGGCTAGCTTGATCGTAGGCGGCAAAAATTTGGCCGTAGGGGTCGGGGTCGGGGCTAGTATCGGCGTACGCGTCGATAGTGAGGGCCGGACCGGCTATGAAGGCGCCGGGACGGCTGGGCCGGATATCGGGCGTCATAGCCTGATCGCGGTAGCCGAGTTGGTCCATGATGTCAGTAACTAAAGCCGAGTAGATGGGCTTCCATTCGTCGTACATTTTTAATCTCCTAATTTCCTAAAGTGCAACGAGCTTAATTGTCGTATCAGTGATACGACTATCTCTTGTAACCGCATAACTGCCTCACAGGGTACGACGATGATCCGCACGAACTTGAGCTACGGCTTCGTCAGCAAGGGCTTGGGCTTCCTCGACCGAGAGGTGCTTGTTGCGTTCCCAGACGGAGTCAACGGTCTCCCAAAAGATCGCTTGGCGGACCGCACGGGCGACAAATCGCGATAGGTCGCCTCTTTTCCCTCCTGTTCGGGCCAAATAGCTCCGAACGGTGCGGTCCGTATCTTCCGAGACGACGATGCTCCAACGGGCCATCAATAGCCTCTCTTCGAGTTTTTCACGATAGGCCCAGCGCTTCCCTCAGTTGTTGGGATGTCGGGAGTTTTCCTTTGAGTTCCTCCGGCAAAGTCGATTGCAACTGGTATTCGGCCACGCCGATGGGATTGGTTTTGCTCTTGAGCGCAAACTCCACTTCGAGGTTGTCCTTTTCTGCACACAGGATGACGCCGATGGAAGGGTTGTCGTCTTCGGCTCGCTCTTTCTCATTGAGCACGTTGAGGTAGAAGTCCATCTTGCCGGCGTATTCTGGCTCGAATGCTCCCGTTTTCAGTTCAAAGGCAACCAGCGACTTGAGAAAGCGATGATAGAACAGCAGATCAACGAAATACTCCTTGTCGCCCAAGGTCAGGCGATGCTGCTGTCCCACGAAGCAGAAGCCATAGCCCAGTTCTAAGATGAAATCCTGCAATTGCTCGATGAGCCGAGTCTCAAGGTCGCGTTCTTTTACCTCGTGTGAAATCCCGAGAAATTCGAGATTGTACGAACTCTTGAGGGCTTCTTCAGCCTGTTCGGCCAGATGTTCGGGCAATGTACTCGGAAAGTTATGCGTCTTGCCTTCGGCCAAGGAGCGCTCGTAGGTTCCGGCTTTGATCTGGTTGAGCAGGACGTTGCGCGTCCAGCCGAATTGGGCGGTGGCGCGGAGATAGTACAGGCGGGTGTCGAAATCAGATATCTTATTCAAAATCAATAAGTTGTGTCCCCAAGGAATTTCTGCAACAAGCTGTTGCAGAAATTCCTTGGCTTGTTCCGTGCGATCATTTTCTAATTCTGCGACAGGCTGTCGCAGAATTGCATCTTTCTCCAAATGCCCTATTTCCTGCACCGCTTGTGCAAGGACTCCAGCGTTAGAATACTCCTCGACCAGCCGACGCATGTTCCAGAGATTGCGTGCCGAGAAACCACTTATGTGGGGGAACTCTTTTCTCAAGTCTGCGGCCAGTCTGTCCACTATTGACTTACCCCAGCCCTGTTCCTTCTGCTTCTCCACGATCCCACGCCCGATGTCCCAATACAACAGGATCATATCGCGGTTCACCGCCCGCGCTGCGCTGATATGGGCCGACCGAATACGCGATTTCATCTCGCATAGCCATGCGGCGTAGTCAGGCGATTTTACGAGTGAGTGAGCCATTTTGCGTTCACCTCCGAGGCGACAATGCTCCAGCGGGTCATCAATAGCCTCTCTTCAAGTTTTGCAATCAAGTACGACCAGCGCAATTGTCTCCACAGTGTAGAGACAATCAGATGTCAACCTCAGTGGAGTGGTTTCCACTGGTTACGCGTCATAGTCGTGATTATCCTCCGCTCGATCCTGTGGTACAAATCCCACCTTTCGCTGTGCATCTGAGATGTCCACCCAACGTAAGTCGTTGTTCGACATGCCGTAGAAAATCTCAAAGCGCAGACTACCATCAGCATTGATGCACCGCTCGAATATCTGGACAATATCGCGTTGGCTCACATAGATGTCGGCACCCTGTGGCGGACGAGGACGATCGCGCTCGACTTGACCGATACGGACGCAGAGACACGACAACCCATGACAATGGGCGTAGGTTCGCGCCAAAGACTCCGTCCACACTTTGGTTGAGGCGTATAGACCCCTCGGTTCCGCGGGTATATTGGGCGTAATCATCTCTACATTGTCCGGTATATCTGCATGTCGGCGTTCCATCATCGCCTTGTACGGCTCTTGCTTGCGATGTCCCTCCGAGACCATAATGCTGCTGGCGGCGACGATACGCGCAACGCCGGTAACTTTGCACGCTTCAAAGACATTGTAAGTCCCAATGATATTGTTGTTTAGCAAACTCTCCCAACTCTCCCCGCTCGGATCCGCAGCAAGATGTGCAACAACATCCATACCTTCAACAGCGCGTCGTACCTGATTAAAATCAGCAATATCGCACAGGATGAATTTCTCGTCTGGAATTTCGAGCGTCCATGACCCCGGAATGCGAACAGATGGCTCCAATTTGTAGTCGAGTGCATACGCATCGTACTTTTCCGGTTGTTCTTGCAGCCGTTTGTATGTCATGTAACCAATCTGCCCAGTAGCGCCTGTAACAAGCACCCTCTTGGGTGTAACCATACGTTTATTTTTCTTTCGTTTATGGGTGTTTCTCCATTACAACGTGCCTATTTCCTGCGTCCCCCATTAAAAGCATCCGGCTTCTCGGTACCCGAAGGCCAGTACCCGCTCGGATCCTCGCGCCACGGCGTCCCACAAATTTCCGTCAAAACCCGCCACTCAGACGCGCCCATGACCTCTGGATGAAAGACAAAGCGCTTGAGCCCAGCCGCCTCGGACGCCCGCAAAATGCCGAGCAGATCGCGCGCGGGCATGGGGTCGCCAGCGTGCGGCGTGCGACCGGTCGAGACCCAGCAAATCACCTTATCGACACCAGCCGCCTCTATGGCCCGGCGCGTTTCGCCGTACACGACCTCGCTGAAAAACTCGTCGGGAAAGCCCGCCTCCAAGTCAAAAAGCGTCCGCACCTGAGGCAATTTGATACCAAAAAGCGCCTGCACCACGGCAAAAGCGTCCTCTTCCGTCAGCCCCGGATTCCACTCCCCAAGCGTCTGCACCCAGCGCGCCACTGTGCCGTACAGGCCGTCAAACCCGCGATGCCAGTAGTAGTGCTTGGGCAGTATATAATCGAAGTACCCGGCCATCCGCTCGTAGTCCTGCCCGGTCAACCCAGAAAAGACAGCCGTACGCGGAATCCCTCCCAACTCGATCTTGCGCGACGCCTGATCGACGATGGTGCGAGCGTCTTCCCAAGAGCGGCGCGACTTCTCCTGCCGCATCCGCAACCAATACAGCCCATCCTCGTCGAGATCGATCAAATTCAGCACCGAGAAAAGGCCACCTTGGGCGAGGTAGCGCACCCGCTGGGGCGTCAGCCGGCACAGAGCCTGCCGCAGATGGTCAATGCCGCGCTGCATCCGCCCGACATCGGCTCCCATACCGGCAAAGAGCTGATCTTCGCCGGGCCGGAGTTCCAGCAGTTCCCCGCCGTGGTGGAACGCTAGCTCGTAGTGGTTTTCACCGGGGCCGTCGATAATGACGCCGTGGACCTGAGGATAGAACGCGATCAATTCCTCCAGCCCGACCAACCCGCCGCGCCCCATGCCAAAGGTCATAATCTGCCAGCCACGCGCCGCCGCGTCGTCCATCATGCCTTGCAGCTTTTTTTCTTTTTCTAAATCGCGAGGCGTCTCCTCCGGCGGCTCGACGCCGTGCTCGGCGTAGAAGCTCCGGTTGACCGGATAGCTGGAGATCATCGAACCATCGTCCTGCTTAAACTGCATGCGACCGACGATAATGCCCTCCACGCCGCCTTCTTCCCAAGCGTCAAAGCGCTGCTGGTAGCCTTCGAGCCAGTGTTCGAGGGGCTGGTCGCTGTGGGTGAAGATCCAGAATTTCACGGGGGCCTCCTTAGCGGTCTGGCCACTTGTAGGCGATCTTGCTGTTTTGCCAGAAGTACTTCTCGGTCACGCCCTTTTCGCCAAAGTACGCTTTGACAATGGAGATGGCGGCCTTGAAACTCCCCGCTCGGTCGCTGACAGGCCAATTGCTGCCGTAGATCACGCGGTCTGCGCCAAAGGCGTCCCACATGGCGTCGAGGATCGGGCGATAAAAGTCCAGCTCTTCCGGCACCGGCTCCACCCTGCTTTGCTCCATGATCGCCGAGACCTTCATAAAAACCTGCGGCTGCTCGGCCGCTTGGGCTATGGCGTCCAGCCACGCCGGATCGGGATCGCCGCCATCGGCTCCAACCCCGCCACAGTGGTTGATGACGATGCGCAGTTCGGGCAGCCGCCGGGCCAGTTCGACCACTTGGGCCAAGTCCGCCGACCCCACCAGCGCGTCGAGGTTCAAGTCCCGTGCGACGAGGTGCTCCATGTCGGCGAGAAAAGACCCGGCCTCCAAGTCGGCAAAGTACCCACCGCCACAGCGAATGCCGCGAAAGAGCGCGTTTCCCGCTAGGCGATCGATGTCGCCTTTGAAGTCCTCCCGATTGGGATCGACGTGACCCACCAGCCCGACGATCCAAGGGTCATCAGCGGCCAAATCCAGAATCCACTGATTGTCCGCCAGCCACGCACTGGCCTCCACCACCACCGTCCCGGTCACCCCTTCGGGCGTGGCGAGAGCGCGGTGGTGCTCGGGCAATACCGTGCGGTAGAGCAGCTCGTTGTCAGCCGGCGGCCAAGGCACGCCTTCCGGCCGCGTGGGATCGTAGAAATGGGTATGAGTATCAATGATCACGATGCGTTCCTTTCTGTCATAGTGTTTGGCTCCGACTATTCAGTCGGAGAGAGAAGCGTTTCGATAAGCGTCGCAAACGCCTCTATGTCCTCTGCCTCGGTGTCGAACGAGGTCATCCAGCGCACCTCGCCTCGCGTGGCATTCCAGGGATAAAAGAAAAACTCCTGCTGCAAAATGGGAATCACTTCTACAGGCAATCGCGCGAAGACGGCGTTGGCCTGCACGGGGTAAATCACCTCCACCCCGCGAATGGGCCGCACGCGCTCGGCCAGCACCTGCGCCATGGCATTGGCGTGCTCGGCGCTCCGACGCCACAGGTCGTCGGTCAGCAGGGCCGTAAATTGCGCGGCGACAAAGCGCATCTTAGAGGCCAGTTGCATCCCCTGCTTACGCGCACGGCGATAGTCCTCGGCTAGCTCAGGCTGAAAAAAGACCACGGCTTCTCCCAACATCAGGCCGTTCTTAGTGCCGCCAAACGACAGCACATCAACCCCGCAATCCCCAGTGACCTCCCGCAGTTCCAAGCCCAAGCCCACGGCTGCATTGGCAATCCGCGCTCCATCGACGTGCAAATACAACCCGTGCTCGTGGGCGCAGTCGGCGAGGGCGCGAATCTCACTGGGCGCATAAACAGTACCCAGTTCCGTAGCCTGAGTAATAGACACCACGCGGGGACGCACTTGGTGCTCGTCGCCGCGACCCGCAATGTGGGCGGCGACTCCCTCGGGGGTGATTTTGCCGTCGGGTGCAGGTGCGGTCAGGAGCTTGACGCCGGCCACTTGTTCGGGAGCACCGCATTCGTCGATGTGGAGATGAGCCGTGTCCGAGCAAATCACCGCGTCGCAAAAGCGCGTGAGTGCGGTGAGGGCCGTAACATTGGCTCCGGTGCCATTGAACGCAAAGAAAACCTCTACCTCCGACCCCAACACCTCGCGAAACAGCGCGACAGCTTCATCAGTGTGAGGATCGTCCCCATAGGAATGCACGTGCCCCACGTTGACGCGGTGTAAGGCCGCCATGACCTCGGGATGGACTCCGGCGTGATTGTCGCTGCCGAAGCCGCGAATGCGCTCGCCCATTATTGCTAATGCCTTTCTCTGTTGCGCTCTTCCATATAACTCAGATCCCACTACTTCTAATCATGCCACACATAGCTTGAGCCGCAGCTTTTTATTCAACTCTTCCACGAACGCATCTTTGTTCGGCACAGAGGGGTTGTTTCGCATGGCTTGATATACCTCCTCAACTGTGGTCGATATGAAGCGAGTAGGTGTCAGCGTCAAGCGGTCGCCGTTTGTCACCATGTCGTACAACGCGAATATGGAAGAGTGTTGAGGTGAAAATCCATCCTTCTTGAAGCCGTAGCGAGCGACCAAGTTCGCATAAATGTACTCCTGTATCACCCAGTAGCACTTCGCATTCCAAGCCTCGTACACGATACCTTTATTCATTAGTTGAGTAATGGCGCGCTTTATCGAATCGTAGGTATTCATACCAAACCTGTAGAATCGTTTCTGTATGTCGCGTCCTTGATAGAAATCGTCTATTCCACGAACCAACTCTCCGGTTTGCGTCGTGGAATCAGACTGAAACTCGACAGCGACAAATTCGTCCACTGTGGCTTGCATTGGTTTGTGTTTGATTATGACGTAATCGATGTTGCCCACGTTCGGCAGGCGGACTTCGGAAAAAACAACTGTGTTATCCGTATTGCCAAAATAGTGTACTGCAATATCCTCTAAAACCCGGGCCACCCCCTCGGTCGAGCCGCTTTCCTCAAAACGTCGAGGACAAATTGTGTAGATATCGCCGTCGTACTCCACCGAGCAGACACCAAAAGGAAAATCAATCAGTCGGCTCTTCTTATTGCACAGCTCGTCTCGGAATGGACACCAATACTTCTGGCGAGCGTCTCGTGCCTCAGCGGACCGATTCCCTATCGGATACCCAAAAATTTCCGCCGGACGCCGGTTTAGGTCCTCAGCCATCCGTTCCCTCCCGAATGAGGCTTTTCCAAATGGCGCGAATTTCGGCTGACGAGAATGAACTCTCTAACAACCAGCCCAGCGTTTCGTTGCATTGCCGGCAAAACGTTTCGCTGTCGTTTGTGTTAATAGTGTCTAAAGGCGTCCACGGAGCGGACGGTTCGTTGCCTTCGAGAGCGAAAACCAAAACGCTGTCGTGGCGAATT
>JAJDUT010000048.1 GCA_022826515.1 Candidatus Latescibacterota bacterium | reverse complement strand
CGCATAGAGGGACGGGACTATACAATACCATTAGTGAATTGGAGCCGAATACGACGTATCGCTGGGCTGTGCGAGCTGAAAACAGTCAGGGAGCATCCGCATGGGTAGAAGGACCTCGGTTTACGACCCAGACAGAGGCTGGTGGTCAGAATACATCTCCTGTACCTGAAATTGAGACAGATGTTGATTTCAATATCGAGATTGTATTCCTAGACGATTTCGACCCGGACAGGAGAGCTTGGATTGAAGAAATCGCCAGTCAATGGGAAATGTTTTTCTATGATATGGATGATTATGTGTTCGATGATACGATAGAACTGCCGATACATGCTGGGTTAAATGTCCATTTTGAAAAAGGCGAGGTTATAGACGATATACGTATCTATGTGGATAAATTTAGTAAAGCCAGCAATTATACTACCACATGGGGGGAACAGCCCTATGGTCTGGGTGATGTAGTGCTATTCCGCCCGGATGGGGATGTTCCAGTAATTGGAACGGTACTTATGAACGAGAATAGGATGGAAAAACAGAGAGAAGAGTATAATGAACCACCACACTTTACGGAATTCTTATGGAGACAAACATTTCACCACGAAATGGGACATGCCCTTGGTATTGGCCCCTCGCCAGCATGGGTGAGAAACGTTTACTGGCAAGACAATGCCAACGCATGGTTCATAGGGCCAAATGCAGTCAGGGAATATCGCCTTATGGTTCCAGACGATGATTCGCCTGGTGTTCCGCTTTCTGAAAGCTCCATCCAAAAACCTAGAATAGCACCGCATTGGGAATCACATGGTCCAATGCAATGGGGGTTTTTCGATACGTACTTCTTACAAGATAATGGCTTACCTAATATAACGAGAACGGCCCTAGGAGCATTTCATGACATAGGGTGGAATGTCAACTACGAAATGGGACTTCCTAAAATACCAGATGACATACTGCCCTGCTGGCTGCTAGGAGACATCGGAAATTTTCATCTGTGTCCAAGAGAAGAGTAACGGCGCGATGAATTCGTTCACCTAGCACAAAAGCACAAAAGAGGCGGTACTGTACCGGGTAACAGGACCGCCAAGCCATCACACAATCCCGACGTGGGTTTTAAGAACGCTTCTTACTCCCTCGCCCAATGCACCAACCCCATCTCCAATGGATTTTGCAAGTCGGGGTGCGAAGGCACCACGCGCAGGGTGTAGCCGTGTGAACCAGCCGCTGCGCACGTAAAGGTGCCGACGAAGTGATAAGTCCCATCGCCGTTGTGTCCATCCAATTCCAGCGGGTACACCTCGGTCTGCGCGAACTCGCGCTGGGCGTTGAGGCGGCCGGCGTAGATCTCGACGCGAACATCCTCGGGCGTTAGCTCGCCCAAGGCCACTGCGGCGCGCAACGGCACCTGCATCCCCACCTTGAGCAACCGAGGAAATTCGGCATCTACTTGGCCGATCTGCACCTGCGCCCACTTGGAGCGCACGTGCGACTTCCAATGCGTCAGCCGCTGAACCCGCTCGCGGTCAGTAGCCAATTCCTCAAAGCGAGCTTGTCCGGGCAAGTAGAACCGCTCGGTGTACTCGCGCACCATGCGATGTGTGTTGTACTGCGGCACAAGCTGGGCAATGGTCTCCTTCATGCGGGCGATCCAACCGCCGGGCCACCCCTCCGCATCGCGCTGGTAGAACAGCGGGATCACCTCCGTCTCTAGCAAATCGTAGAGTGAGTTGGACTCGACTGCGTCTTGATACTGTTCGTCGTCGTAGTCCTCGCCGCGGCCAATGGTCCAACCAGCGTGGTCGTCGCAGGCTTCGTCCCACCAGCCGTCGAATACGCTGACGTTGAGCACGCCGTTGACCGCAGCCTTCATGCCCGATGTCCCCGACGCCTCCAAGGGGCGGCGGGGGTTGTTGAGCCATACATCGCACCCTTGTACCAAGTAGCGGGCGAGATTCATGTCGTAGTCTTGCAAAAAGAAAATCCTGCCATTAAAGGGCGCTTGCCGCGCGAGGTGGACGATTTGGCGGATTAGCTCCTTGCCAGCGTCGTCGTGGGGGTGGGCCTTGCCAGCAAAGAGAATCTGCACGGGCCGCTGCGAGTCCGAGAACAGAGCCTTGAGCCGCTCGATATTGCGGAAAATCAGGTTTCCGCGCTTGTACGTGGCAAAGCGGCGAGCAAAGCCAATAGTCAGCACCTCGGGATCGAGCCGCGCCAGCGCCTGTTCAATTTTGGCCGCCGGTACGCCCTGACCTTGCATCTGCTGGCGCAGATGATGGCAAGTCACGTCAATCAGTCGCTTGCGCCGCTGCTGGTGCGTGTCCCACAACTCGCGGTCTGGGATCTGATAGACCGGGTCCCAGTCCCGCTCATCGGTCGAGACCAAGCGCCAGACATCGCCGAGATGGCGATCCAACAACTCGGCCATTTCCAGCGAAACCCACGTGTGGATATGAACGCCATTGGTGACGTGGCCAATGGGAATTTCGTGCTCTGAGAAATCGGGCCACAGCCCCTGCCACATGCGGCGGCTAACTTCACCGTGCAGGCGACTGACGCCATTGGCCCGGCCCGAGAGCCGGAGCGCCAAAACCGTCATGCAGAAGTCGGCGTGAGAATCGTGGGGATCGACTCGGCCTAGGCCGATAAATTCCTCGTGCGACAGACCGAGCCACTCGCGGAAATAACCCAAGTGCGCCTCAATCAAGTGCGCGGGAAACCAGTCGTTGCCCGCGGCGACCGGGGTGTGTGTGGTAAACACATTCCCCACGATGCTGGCTTCGCGGGCCGTGGCAAACGAATAGCCGTGCTCGGCCATGAGCCGGCGAATCCGCTCTAGCGCCAAAAAGGCCGAGTGCCCTTCATTCATGTGGCAGACACTGGGTTCGACGCCCACGGCTTGCAGCGCACGCAGACCGCCGATGCCGAGGAGGATCTCCTGCCGGATGCGCATGGCTGCATCGCCGCCGTAGAGACGAGCGGTAATATCGCGGTCCGCAGGGGCGTTTTCGTCGAGGTTGGTATCGAGCAAATAGAGCCGCACCCGGCCCACCAGCACCTGCCAGATCCGCGCTTGCACCGAGCCGTGGGCAAAGGGCACCTCAATGCTCAGGTGCTCTCCGCCGCCGCCGTGAACCGGCTGCACGGGCATCTGGTAGAAGTCGTTTTCTGGGTTGCGCTCTATCTGCCAGCCATCGGCGTTGAGGGCTTGGCGGAAATAGCCTTCGCGGTAGAGCAAGCCGACCCCGACGAGGGGAATGCCTAGATCGCTAGCGGCCTTGAGGTGATCGCCGGAGAGCACGCCCAAGCCCCCGGAATAGATGCGCAGGCTCTCAGTCAGGCCAAACTCCGCCGAGAAGTACGCAACCTGCAACGGGCTCTCGCCGTGCGTCTGGCCAAACCACGTCGGCTGGGACAAATAACCCTCGAATTGCTCGACGACGCGCTCGATGCGGCCCCGCAGTTGCTCGTCGGCGATTAGGGCGTCGAGCTGGTCTGGCCGCAGGAGAGTCCAAAAGCGCAGGGGATCGCGCTGGCTCTCAACCCACATTTCCGGGTCAATCTGGTAGAGGGTGCGGATGGTTTCCTTGCTCCAACTCCACCAGAGGTTGTGCCCCAGCTCCCACAGCGGCGTCAGTTGCTCGGGCAAGGACGGAATGATATTGAGGCGATGTAGAGGTTTCATCCTTAGTTTCTTCTATAGGGTTGGGTTGTAAAAAGCTCTAAGACAGCAGTGAAGATGAATTTTGTCAAGGTTTGTCCGAGCTTCTATACTTAGGAGAATCTTCAGGAGAATTTCATGCGCGAAACACCCAAGGTGATCATCAGCGGCTTTGCCGACGAGGGACCAGAGGACAAAAAGGCTGAAGCCCAGCTAGCCATGCTCGCGACGCTGGGCATGTCGCACTACAGCTTGCGCTTTGTCGATGTGGGACAAGGCGTCAAAAATGTGATGCAGCTAACGCAGCCCGAGATCGCGCGGCTGCGCCAATTGCACGGCGAATTTGGGATTGCCGTGGCCTCGATCGGCTCGCCGATTGGCAAGGTCAAGCTGCTCGATGTGGAAGACGGCTCGGCCAACGCCTACATCCCATTCGACCAATACTTGCAACAGGACGTGCAGTGGGCCGTGGATCTGGCCGGCGAGTTTGAGACGCGGCTGATTCGCGGGTTCTCGTTTTACCATCCCCAAGGCGAGGATCCAGCCAATTACTTGGAACCGGCGGCCGAACGGCTGGCGCAAATCGCCGAGGTTTGCAGCCGGGGCGGGACCATTTTCGGCCTGGAGGTCGAAGCCAATCTCGTCGGCCAGAACGGGCGGCTCCTGCAAGAGCTATTCGAGATGGTGGCCCACCCCAACCTGTGCCTGATTTTCGACGGCGGCAATCTGTCGAGCCAAAACTTCACCCCGGTCGAAACCCTAGCCGAGTATCACGCGATGCGCGAGGGAATCGGCTGGATGCACATCAAGGACTACAAGATCGATCCGACTCTCCAATGGGAAGGCGTCGTAGATGAGGAGCGGCTGAAAAACTTTGTACCCGCCGATCGCGGCGACTCCGCGCACGAGGCCATACTGCGCGACTTCCGCACTCGCATCCCGGCCCTAGAGCACGAGTTGAAGCAGCAGGGAGTCCCCGGCGTGTTCCTCGACCTAGAGCCACACCTAAAGGGCGGCGGGCAGTTTGGCGGCTTCAGCGGCGTCGATGGGTTCGGAGTCGCGTTGCGGGCACTGCTCAACCTGCTCGACTACGTGGGTATCGGCTACGCGCTAACGGATTACGAAGCGATCGCTCGGCAGCGGGACTAGCGCCCTTGCGCCAACAGAGCCTCGTGCCGCTTTTGGAAGGCCGCGCTGTTGTCGTCCTCAATCACTTCCAAATCGACGCCTTGCTCAAAGCCGGGGATGTTGCCAGCGTAGAAGGCCCGCTGATAGTGGGTTTCAGCGGTAAATTCCCACTCCCGCGCTTTGCCGTCACCCGGCCAGTACACGCGGAGAATGCGCTTTTGGGCCAAGTAGCGGTGCTTGGGCGTCGGCTCGGCGGGATCCACCCGGTACTTTGCAATCGCCTCTTCATCCACCGAGACGCCCAAGCCGGGCGCATCTGGAACCGGCATATAGCCGTCGCGGACCTCAATAGGCTCTTGCAGCAGGTCGTCCTCCCAAAGCTCGTGGCAGGTGATATAGGGCAGTTGGGCGTGCGAGAGCACCGAGCCGAGGTGGGCCGCATACGTAGTGGTCATGCCAGCGCCGACGAGTTGGAGCCAAAAGGGCTTGTTTTGAGCGGCCGCGAGGGTTGCTGCCCGCCGGGTATCGGTCGCGCCACCGCCGATGACGAAACCGTCGCAGCAGTTGTTGCGCAGATATTGGTCTTGGTAGTGCTCGACAATGGGTTTGCGCACTCGCTCGCGCAAAATCCGCGCTCCATCTACGTCCGTGTGCAGATAAAATGGGCTTTCGTACATGCCGACGTTGGGGTTTTCGTCGAGCTGTTGCAAGATGATTTCGGCCTTGGCTTGATTGAGCAAAAAGCCGTTGAAATCAACGTCGAATTTGTAGTCGGCCGGTACTACCTTGGCGACCGCATCGGTTTGGGCGATGATGTCGCGCCACGGGCGGGCCTTCATCTTAAAGGTGGTGTACCCACGCCTTAGCGATTCTTCGGCCTCGGCGACCCAGTCTTGGGGCGGCATATCTATGTCCCACCAAGAGATGGGGCAGCGGTCGCGGAGCTTGACGCCGAGCAGTTCGTGTACGGGCACGCCGTTGTCCTTGCCCACTAGGTCGAGGCAGGCGACTTGCGGCCCAAAGCCAATATCGTCGCGGTTTATCAGGCTGGCCGGGTTTTGCCCGACGAGGCCATCGACCGATGGCTGGCCGTGATTGTCGGCCCAGCCCACGAGGCCGTTGTCCGTCTCCAAGCGCACGATCCACACGCGCTCGTCGTGGGTCGAGGCGCGCTGCATGGCGCGGGTGACGTGATCGGCGTAAAAGGGAATGTTGAGGGCAATGGCTTCAGCGTGGGTGATCTTCATGGGAGCCTCCGAGGATGATGGGGTCACAGATTGATGGACAGAAGACACGCAAAAATTCGCCAGCGAGCAACCGTTAATTTAACCTAACGCAAAGAAAGGCAACGCCATGAGCAGTACGTATGACGCTTTTGTAGAACGCCTCCGCGAACTAGCCGACATAGGCCACGCGCAGGGGTTGATGGGTTGGGACCAAGAGACCTATATGCCGCCGCGCGGCGCAGCCATGCGGGCCAGAGCGATGGGGACCTTGGCCGGTCTGTACCACGAACGGCTCACCGCACCGGAGCTAGTCGCGCTCGTAGCCGATCTCAAGGACGCCGAGCTAACAGGCGATGAGGCCGTCAACGTCCGCGAAATCGACCGCCAGCAGAGCCGGTCGCTCAAGCTGCCCAAGGAATTGGTCGTCGAACTGAGCCAGACCGAATCTTTGGGGCACGAGGCTTGGATCGAGGCGCGAGAAAAATCGGACTTCGCGCTCTTCCTTCCTTGGCTGGAGAAAATAGTCGCGCTCAAAAAGGAAGTCGCCGAGCGGGTCGGCTACGAAGGCGCAATGTACAACGCGCTGCTCGACGAGTACGAGCCTTATGCGCGGGCCGAGGAAATCGCCCCCGTTTTTGCCCAGCTCAAAGCGCAACTCGTACCGCTAGTCGAACAAATCACCGCCACCGGAAAGTACCCAGCGCAGGGCGTACTCGACCAAGAGTACCCCATAGAACAACAGGAGCTTTTGGGACAACAGGTGCTGGCGGACATGGGCTTTGACCTGGAGGCCGGGCGGCTCGACTTGGCGGTGCATCCGTTTTGCGCAGGCACCTCCCGCGACGACGTGCGGCTGACCACGCGCTACAGTGCCGATTGGCTGCCCGGCTCGCTTTTTGGCACCATCCACGAGGCCGGGCACGGGCTGTACGAACAGGGCCTACCCGCCGATGCGATCGGCACCCCGGCCGGCGCGAGCGTCTCGCTGGGCATTCACGAGTCGCAATCGCGGCTATGGGAGAACATGGTCGGCCGCAGCAAAGCCTTCTGGACCCATTACCTGCCCAAACTGCGAGCGCTCTTTCCCCAGCAACTCAGCGCGGTCGATCTAGATGCCTTTTACGCGGCAGTCAATCAAGTCGAGCCATCGCTGATCCGGGTCGAGGCCGACGAGGTGACGTACAACCTCCACATCCTGCTGCGTTTTGAACTGGAGTGCGACCTGATCGAGGGACAAGTTGCCGTGGCCGAGTTGCCCGCGGTGTGGAACGAGCGGATGGAGCAATACTTGGGCATCCGTCCTCCCGACGACGCCCTCGGCGTGCTGCAAGACACGCACTGGTCCTGCGGCTTGCTGGGCTATTTCCCAACCTACACCCTGGGCAATCTGTACGCAGCCCAGTTTTTTCACCAAGCCCACCAGGACTTGCCCGACCTCGAATCGCAGATCGCACAGGGCGAGCTCGTGCCGCTCAAGACTTGGCTCAACGAGAAAATCCACGCGCGCGGCGCGCGGGCGACGGCCAGTGAATTGGTCGAGGAGGTCACGGACGCGAAGCTGAGTGCCGATTACTTCATCGACTACTTGTGGGAGAAGTTCGGAGCGCTCTACGGCCTCAGCCGATGACCTGTTGCAGGAACCGCAGTTGGTTCGCGCCGAGAATTTTGCGGACATCGTCTTCGGCATAGCCGCGTTTGGCCAAGCCCACCGCAATGTCCGGCAGGCAGGTCGCGTCTTCCAATAATAGGCCGCCGCCGTCAAAATCCGACCCCAAGCCGACGTGGTCGATGCCAGCGACGGCGACCGCGTGTTCAATGTGATCGAGCAGGCCGTCGAAGGTGGGGTTGTGCGCGTCGATAAAGTCCGGGACAAACGTGATGGCCACGACCCCGCCCTTTTCGGCGAGGGCGCGGAGCTGCTCGTCGCGGAGGTTACGCGGGTGGTCGCAGAGGGCGCGGCAGCAGCTATGGGTGGCCATAAAGGGAGCTTGGGCCGCTTGGACCACGTCCCAAAAGCCCGCCTCGTTGAGATGCGATACATCGACGACCACACCCAACTCGTTCATCTGCTCCAGTAGCTGGCGGCCAAAGCCGGTCAGGCCACCACCCCCTGCGACCTCGCAGCCATCTCCGGCCCAAGAGCGGGTGCTGTGGGTGAGGGTCATGGCGCGGACGCCCAACTGGTAGAGCAGCGGCAGGATGTGAGGGCTTTTCTCCAGTGCATCGCTGTTTTCCACTGCCAGTACGGCCGCTAGGCGACCCTCGGCACGAGCGCGCTCAATGTCCGCCGCGCAGCGCGCAATGGCAATGTCCCCGCTGTGTTCTTCCACCTCCTGCAAAAAATGGCCCAAGGCATCCATGCAGTAGAGCAAGTGATTGCCCCAAGGACGGGTGCAATCAACGGCGAAAAACGCCGCATCCAGCCCGCCCTCGCGCGCCTTGGGCAAGTCGAGCTGAACGCCGTCGTCCGGCGACTGGTACTGGCGCAAATAAGCGACAGCCCCGTCGCGCTGGTGAAAATCAGCGCGCTGTGCGCCGTCGATGGACATACCCCGACGAATCAGGGCGACGATACTGTCGTTGTGCGAATCAATGACCAAGGAGTCTTGGTGCAAGCGGCGAGCGGTCTGTTCGTCCATTGCTTTATCCCGCCATGTACTCGTCAAAGTCGATCACAACGCCTTGCTCTGACGAGGCTCCTAAGGCGTTGATCAGGCCCACCGTGGCCAAATTGCGCGGGCCGGAAAAGGGCGGCTCCACGTCGTTGAGCACGTAGTCGCGGAAGCCGTCTAAGAGGACTTCCTCGGGATGGGGATTTTCATCCATCGGTATGATCTCGTCGGCATCGGCTCCAGGCCGCCGGAGCGCCAAGCCACCGGAGACCTCTTCGACCGTACCCTTCTCGCAATCCAGCCGCCAGCTAGAGCCGCCTTTGTGCGTGGCGAAGGTGCATTGGAAATTGAACGTGGTGCCGTTGTGGAACTCGATCCAGCCGTCGATGGCCGCGCCGCCGCTGTACGGACTCCAAGGCGGGTTGAAGCTGTTGCAGAACAGCCGTCGCGGCTCGGAGTCGAGCAAGTGGCGCAATTGGTCGAAGTCGTGGATGCCGCGCTCCCACAAATAGGCGTGCTGGTCCGCGCCCGAATGATGCACTCGTGGACGCCAGCCGTATTTGGTCATCAGGCCAAAGGAAGGATGGCCCAATTCGCCGCTTTGCAGCAAGCGGCGGATGGTTAAGACCGGCGGATAGTAGCGGGCGTTTTGAGTGACAGCGACCTTGAGGCCGCGCTCGGACGCCTCGGCGACGATTTGCCGCGCTTGGCTGAGGTCTTTGGTGAAAGGCTTTTCCACCAGTACATGCTTGCCAGCGCGGACCGCTTCCAAGCACTGACCGGCGTGCAAGTCGGGCGGCGTAATGACCACCACCGCGTCCGCGTCAACGGCTTGTAGGGCATCGGCCGGCGTAGAAAAACACGCCTCTTCGCCAAGGCCGGTAGTCTCCCGCGCCGTGGCGAGGTTCTCCTCATTGACATCGACTAAGGCGACGGCCTCAAAGTCAGTGCGGTCGCGGAAGCGGTTCAGGGGCCAGCGGCCGCGGCCACCAGCCCCTACGTGAATCGTGCGAATAGTCATGATGAGCTCCAATCGAGGGCAAGTTGGGTCAACAAGCGCACGCCGATGCCGACGCCGCCTCGCGGCACATAGGGTTTGGCTTTTGTGCACCAAGCAGTGCCGGCAATGTCGAGGTGCGCCCAGGAGTAGTCGGTGAACTCAGCCAAAAGCGCCGCGGCCGTACTGGCACCCGCTGGCCGACCGCCAGAGTTTTTCATGTCGGCGATGTCGCTGTCGATCTGGTCGCGGTACTCGGGCCACAGCGGCAGACGCCAGAGCCGCTCGCCAGTTTGCTCCCCGGCGTCGATCAGCCGATCCGCTAAGCCGTCGTCGTTGGCAAACAGGCCCGAGGCGTGGTGCCCCAGCGCAGTTACACAAGCGCCGGTAAGGGTCGCCAGATCGACGACCGCGGCTGGCTCGTACCGGGTCGCATAGGCGAGTGCATCGGCCAAGACGAGGCGGCCTTCGGCGTCCGTGCTGACGATCTCAATGGTCTTGCCTGCAAGGGTGCGCAGCACGTCGTCGGGGCGGAAGGCAGTGCTGGATGGCATGTTCTCGGCCGCGGCAATCAGGCCGACGACCCGCCGCTTGAGGCCGAGCGCGGCCACCGCCTGCATCGCGCCCAAGACAGCAGCAGCGCCGGACATATCGGTCTTCATCGTGCGGATGCCCTCGACGCTCTTGAGCGAGAGGCCGCCGCTGTCAAAGGTGATGCCCTTGCCGACAAACACCAGCGGATCCCCCTTGCGGGGGCCGTGTTCAAGGACGATAAAACGCGGCTTGTTGGCGCTGCCCTGGCCAACAGCCACTAGGGCACCCATGCCTAGCTCGGCCAAGCCCTTTGAGCTGAAGACCCGGCAGCGCAGATCGTGGGTTTTGGCGAGGCGGCGGGCCGTGCGTGCTAGGTAGGCCGGCGTCACTTCGCCTCCTGGGTGATTGACCAAGTCACGGGCGAGGCAGGTGGCCTCGGAGAGGGCTCGTCCCCGACGAACACCGCGCCGCGCCTCTGTGAGCTTAGTCGAGTCAAATTCTACGATGCACAGCTTGGCCAGCGACTGCGATTGAGGACGCGAGCGGTACTCGTCAAAGCGATAGGCCGCCAACAATGAGGCTTCGGCTACAGCTTGCGCGGCCGGCTCGACGGGCAGGTTGCCCGCGCCCGTGCCGTGCAAGATGGTGGCCGCGCTTTTGGCACCTAAGCGGTCGAGGGTGCCGATAGCTGTACCAGCGGCGCGGCGCGCCCGTTCGAGATCAAAACCCTCCTGCTCGCCCAAGCCGACGACGAGGACGCGCGGCGCTGGGATCTGGCCGTGCGTGTACAGCAGTAAGGTTTGGCCAGCCTTGCCCTCGAAGTCGCCGAGGTCAATCGCCGCCGAGATTTGACCGTCTAAGGCTTGGTCAACCGCGCCCGTAGCACCGCCAGGGCGCGCTCCGGCAAAGAGGTTGACCACGAGGACGTCCGCGTCCTGTTTTTGAATAGCTCCTTGAATTACTTTAATATCCATAACGTTGGTGGTTCGGTAGTAGGTGGTCATTAACCACTAACCACTATCCATACTACTGTCAAGAATGCCATGGACCTGTTTCTGATCCGGCACGGCGAGTCCACCAACAACGCCCTCGATAACCATATCACTTTTGAGGATGCCATGGACCTATTTCTGATTCGCCACGGCGAGTCCATCAACAACGCGCTGACCGATGTCAGCCAGCGCGTCGCTGATCCCGAATTGACCGCTAAAGGCCGAGTACAGGCCGAGCGGGTAGCTGCGTATCTAGCAAAGGGGTTGCACCTCGCCCTGGATGAGCGCGCAGAGGATCGACCCTTTTTCGATCAGCTTTATTGCAGTCCAATGATCCGCACCCTACACACGGCGCAAGCGATCGAACAGGCAATGGAATCGAAGTCGGAAATCTGGGTGGCTATTCACGAGATGGGCGGCATTTTCCTCGACCACGGCGGCGAGCGGGGAACCGTTGGCTATCCCGGCCTGACGCGAGCGGAAATTGCCGCGCGTTTTCCCACTAGCATCCCATCGGCGGAAGTCGGCGAGGACGGATGGTGGGACGCGGGCAAGGAAACGAATCAGCAGGCCCAGCGCCGCGCTATCGGCGTAGCCGCAGACTTGCGAGCGCGGGCGGGGGAAGAGACGCGCATCGGCTTCGTGACCCACGGCGGCTTTATGAGCCTGCTGCTTTCGGCCCTGGGCAACCAAGCACCAGACGACGGCTCCTATTACGAGCACGACAACACGGCGATTACCCGCATCGCACTCGCGCCCGGCACCACGGTTATCAGATATCTCAACCGCACCGAGCACCTGCCCGACGAGTTGCAGCGACTGCGGCATCCAAGTGTGTAAAAGGGCGCACCGCGATGGACCACGCCGCCCTGATAAGCGATCTCGGCACCTTCTTGCGCGAAGATCAGCTTTTGACTTCCGCCGAGGATTGCAGCGTCTATGCCTTCGACGGAACCGCCCTGCTGCACCAGCGACCCGCTTGCGTGGCCCTGCCAGAAAGTCGGGAGGAGGTCGCCCAACTCTTGGCCCTGTGCAACCAGCGCGGAGTGCCCGTGGTGCCGCGCGGCTCGGGCACTGGATTGGCCGGAGGATCGGTTCCCTCGCAAGGAGGAGTCGCGCTCTGTTTGGTCCGACTCAACCAAATCCTAGAGCTAGACGCGGCCAACCTAGTCATGGTCGTCCAACCGGGAGTCCTCACCCAGCAAATCGCCGACGCGGCTCAAGCCGCTGGCCTATTTTATCCCCCAGATCCCGGCTCAATTAAGATCTCGACTATCGGCGGCAATGTGGCCAACAATTCCGGGGGGCTGCGCGGGTTAAAATACGGCGTGACGCGCGACTACGTGATGGGGCTGGAGGTGGTTCTAGCCGACGGGCAGGTCTTGGAAACCGGCAACAAATGCGTCAAGGACGTGGCCGGATTCACGCTCAAAGACCTCTTCATCGGCTCCGAGGGGATGCTCGGCGTCATTACCAAGATCGCGCTGAAGCTGGTTCCGGCACCCGCGAGCAAGAAGACCTTGCTCGGCCTCTATGACGAGATGACACAGGCCGCGGCCACGGTCTCGGCGATCATCGCGCACAAAATCATCCCCTGCACCCTCGAATTCCTCGACCGCACGACCATCGAGTGCGTGGAAGCCCACGCCAACATCGGCCTGCCGACGGATTGCGAGGCCGTGCTGCTAATGGAAGTAGATGGACACCCAGCGCAGGTCGCCGAGCAGGCCGCCCAAATCGAGGCCATTGCCCGCGAGGGCGGTGCCCGCTCGGTGCGGCTAGCCGATTCAGAAGAAGAGGCCCAGCAACTCGCCGCGGCCCGACGCACGGCCTTTAGCGCGCTGGCGCGACTGGCGCCGACGGTCGTGCTGGAGGACGTCACCGTGCCGCGCAGCGAGCTAGCGGCCATGGTCGCCTACGTGCAAGAGGTCGGCCAACGGCACCAAGTGCGGGTGGGAACCTTCGGCCACTTCGGCGACGGCAATCTGCACCCCACCTTCCTGTGCGACGAGCGCGACGCCGGGGAAATGGCCCGCGTCGAAAAGGCCATGGCTGAGGTTTTTGCCCACGCTGTGGAATTGGGCGGCACCATCACGGGCGAGCACGGCGTCGGCTTGGCCAAAAAACCTTACTTGCCCGGGCAACTCGGGCCGGTGGGGCTGGAAATTCTCAAGCGGGTCAAGACCGCCTTCGACCCCAAGGGCATCCTAAACCGAGGGAACATGTTCGATTGAGCGACGACGGCCTGAACTTGCTCCAAGACTTGGATTACTCGGTCCTCCAGCAGTGCATGCACTGCGGCATGTGCCTACCAACCTGCCCGACGTACGACGCGACCCTGCACGAGCGCTCGTCGCCGAGGGGGCGGATCGCCATGATGCGGGCCATCGCCGATGGCGAGCTGGAGGCGAGTACGACCTTTGCCGAAGAGATGTACTTCTGCCTCGGCTGCCTCGCCTGTCAGACCGCGTGCCCGGCTGGCGTGGATTACGCCGCGCTCTTTGAAAACGCCCGCGCCGAAGTGGAGCGGCAAGGTCTGCTCGACGGCGCAGTGCGGAATTTTGTGCGCCGTTGGGTCCTCGGCTGGCTCTTTGCCAAACAGACGCGCTTGCGGGCCGTGGCGCGCTTGCTGCGCACATTCCAGCGCAGCGGCCTGCAAACGCTGGCGCGCCGCAGCGGCCTCCTCAAGCTGCTGCCCTTTGGTTTGGGGGACCTAGAACCACTGGCACCGCAGATTTCCCCGCGCTTTACCGACCAGTTGTACCGCCGAGATTTGCAGCAGTCCAATCCGCCCACACCGCGCTACCGAGTCGCGCTGTTGGCCGGCTGCGTCCAAGACATATCCTTTGCCGAGGTAAACGCCGATACAATATGCGTCTTGCAGCACAACGACTGCCAAGTGCTGCTGCCGGAAGCCCAAGCGTGTTGCGGCTCGCTGCACGCGCACAACGGCGCGGTCGAACAGGCCCAGCAGCAGGCGCGGCTCAACATCGACGCCTTTGACGCTGAAAACCTAGACGCAATCGTCGTCAACGCCGGTGGCTGCGGCTTGCACTGTAAGCACTACGACCGCTTGCTAGCCGACGACTCCGCCTATGCAGAGCGAGCCGCCGCGTGGAGCGCAAAAGTAAAGGACGTCCACGAGTTGCTCGCTGACATCGGCTTGCGCCAGCCCCGCGCCGCAATGCCCACACAACAGGTCGCCTACCACGAGTCATGCCACCTCAAGCACGGACAGCGCGTTTCCACAGCCCCGCAAGAGGTGCTCCAGGCCGTGCCCAATTTGGAGCTCGTGCCGCTGGCAGAGGCCGACTGGTGCTGCGGCAGCGCCGGCATCTACAACATCACCCAGCCCGAACTGTCCATGCAGTTACTCGACCGCAAAATGGCGCACGTATGCGCGACCGGCGCGACCGCAGTGGCCACGGGCAACACGGGCTGCGCCATCCAACTCCAATACGGCGTCCGCCGTGCAAACGCCGCCGTGGACGTCGTCCACCCCGTGTCGCTTTTGGCCGCAGCCTATCGCGCTGAAAACTGAGGAGAACCGCAATGCAGCACTTTGGCCTAACCATTGAGTTGAAGGACGATCCCGAACTGATCGCCCAGTACAAGGCATACCACGCCAAACCCTGGCCCGAACCGCTTCAGGGCCTAGGCGAGGTCGGCATCACCGACATGAAAATTTTTCTCTTGGGCCAGCGGATGTTCATGTACATGACCGCCACCGACGAATTCGATCCAGCCCGCGACTTCCCGCGCTACGTCGAGCAAAACCCCAAGGCAAAGGAGTGGGATGAGCTAATGCGAACCTTTCAGCAGCAGGTGCCCGAGGCCAAAGAGGGCGAGTGGTGGGCCAATATGGAGCTAGTGTTTGACTTGCAATTGCACGTGTGACAGGCGATGAGGATAGACTCATAAAGCAATGATCAATAGACTATTCGACAGGAGGAATTAGCAATGAGAATTGAACCCGAAATCGCCGGGGTTTCACTCGTCATGCTTGGCCATTTCAATCCTGCTATTTTTACACCTGCGTGGTTCGGGTGGAATGAGCTTCTTCCCGAAAAAACGGTCAAGGTTGCAGGTACAAAAATCGTCCATCCTGAAATTGCGATATTCGAGGCGGATTGGCTCAACCTGCATGTCCAACCAGAATCCTTCCAAATCAACACGACTCAGCCCCCCTATGTTCGCCTGCGGGACTTGGCTGTCCGAATTTTCCGAGAAAACCTTCCTCATATCCCCCTTAAAGTAATGGGGATCAACCGAGAAGTACACTTTTCTGTGCGGAGCTCTGACGAGCGAGATCGGCTCGGCAGATTGCTGGCACCTGTCGAGCCATGGGGAGATTGGGGACAGAAACTGGAACCAGATGGGGAGCATGGTGGTATGATTTCTCTTACTATGAGACAAGTAAATCCGGACGGCAGGCCGCTGGGAGGACAAATAAACGTGACGGTGGAACCATCCAGCCGGATCGGCCAAGGCCGTCTGGGCGTTTACGTTCGGGTCAATGACCACTATACTATTGAGAACGTAGAGAGCCAGATGGGAACCAGTAAAATCGTCGCGTTACTAGAGGAGAATTTTGACGAATCTTTGCGGCGTGCAGACAAAATCACCGATCACATTATGTCCTTAACGGAGAAATAAGAATGTCGGAAGCTGCATTCGCCCCTGCGGGCAACAGACTTCAGGATTCATCAGGAATCAATGAAAATCCGAGTGCACCTAATACCCTTGAGCAATTACTTCTTCGGGAAGGATATGCGGACCGGATCGCGGCTACACTAAAACAGCGCCGAGATTCGGAGCTGTATGACATTGACGTCTCGGAGAGGACCATTGAGGTCCGCCCGATAGCGACTGGAGCCGGTTTCGATGTTGACGCGATCATTAATTTTCCTGACCTAGCTCAAGTTCCGCGGACTGTGCCCCAAGCCAGCTTTCATCTGCTTCAGGAGTGGGAAGGGCATGTCACAGAGATAGGAGAAGACGACTTCACAGTGCGGCTATTAGACCTGACTGCCGGTTCCTCGCATGAAGAGGAAGAAGCTGTCATTCCTCTTTCCGAGATTTCAGAAGACGATCTCAAGCGTCTGCACCTCGGCAGCATCTTTCGCTGGGTTATCGGCTACGAGCGTTCCGCGAGTGGAACTAAGCAGCGTGTCTCCCGGATCGTCTTCCGCGAACTTCCTGTTGTGACCAAACAAGATATAGCCGAAGCCGAGGAACGGGCTAGAAAGACCGCTCAGTCATGGGCGGGCTAACTACCCTCGGAGTTCCACCTAAACACAATGTGATGGAAGTAACCCTTGTCGGCCCTGGTTATGGAGAATGCATACTTCTTCATATAGGGGACGGAAGTTGGGTAATTGTCGATTCCTGTATTGGTGCAGATTCTCGTCCGGCAGCTTTGGCTTATCTCCATGACATGGGATTAGATCCTTCTGAGGTAGTTCACCTCATAGTTACCACTCATTGGCATGACGACCATATACGTGGCATGGGAGAGTTGGTCGAGGTCTGCGACGATGCGACTTTCTGCTGTGCAATTGCCCTTCGTAAACAGGAATTCCTCGCGACGATGGACGCTATAGCGAGTCGTCCTATGTCTCAAGTGGGCTCTGGAATGCAGGAACTCTACAAGGTCCGGTCGCTCCTTGAGGAGAGGTCTGCCAAGCCTGTATTCGCCATAGCCAATCGTAAAATTTTTAGTCGGGATAGTTGCGAGATCTTGTCTCTCTCGCCTTTTGACGAGGAAGTTGACAACTTCTTGAGGGAAATAGACCGTCTCCGGCCACAGGAACGTGAAACAAAAAGGCGAACTCCTACCCTAACCCCTAACAAGATTGCGGTTGTTCTATTAATCAAGATCGACGATACAGCGATTCTTCTCGGTTCCGATCTTGAGGGGCGTGGCTGGTTGGATATACTCGCTGCCTACGAAGGGTCTAATTGCAAAGCTTCCGTTTTCAAAGTTCCACATCATGGTTCCCAAAACGCCCACGAGGATAGAGTATGGAGTGAGATGCTGCATAGTGAACCAATAGCGGCGCTCACTCCGTGGAGAAAAGGTGGACGGAGTTTACCGACGAAGAGCGACGTAAAACGTATTCTCTCGTTTACTCGAAAGGCTTATACAACTGCGCCGTTCGACATTTCTAGTTCCAAACCAGCACGGAGAAGGAATAGAACAGTAGAAAAGACTATCCGAGAAGCTAGCAAAAGAATCAGTCACGTAGCTCTGTCTCCTGGAATGATCCGCCTGCGCCGGAGGTTCGGGTCACAACTGGATTGGGATATTGAGATGTTTGCGCCGGCATGTCAATTGAGCTAGACAAAAATTTGCATGAATCAATAAAAGGTGATGAGTATGACTAATCCCCTCGCCATTTTCCAGACGCTTCTGCGCGAGCTATTTCAGTTTGACTGCGCCGATTTGGACTTTGGCATATACCGCATAATGAATCGCAAGCGGGAGGTCATTGAGCAGTTCATAACCGATGATTTGCCGAAAGCGGTAGCCGAGCAACTGGAAAGCGGTGCTTTGGCCGAGCAAGCACAGGCTGAGGAAAGTTTACAGGAGGTTCGTCAGCGGATTGAGGGAAACTTTGGGAGCGATGCCATCGATGCTGATGGGAATCTGGCAAAGATGTATCACAGCACGCCGCTTGGGGAGGAATACTTAGAGCGGAAGGCTAAATCCGCAGGCGGTCAAGGGCGCGATGCTCTCGAAGCGGCAATCTTCAATCATCTATACGCCTTCTTTAGCCGCTACTACCAAGACGGCGATTTTATCTCCAAGCGTCGGTACTCCAAACGCCAACGCTACGCCATTCCGTACAACGGCGAAGAAGTGCACCTCCATTGGGCCAATAGCGACCAATACTACATCAAGACCGGCGAGCATTTTAGCGATTATTCGTTTGCAGTGCGCGACATCACCGTGCATTTCAAACTTCAGGCCGCCGACGTAGAGCAAGATAATGTCAAGGGGGACACGCGGTTTTTCCTGCCATGTGCTGAAGTACCTGATTGGGGCGAGGAAGCCAAGCGACTCGACATTCCGTTTGAGTATCGACCCCTGACTGAACAGGAGGGAATTACCTACGGCAAGAAGAATCAGCAGGAGACCATCATCACTAAAGCTGTGGCGGAGATTCCCAAGCAGTTGGATAAAGTCCCTGACGTGCTGGCGGCCTTGACGGGTGAAAAACGCCGGAACGACGATGGGCAGGCCGTCTCCTTCCTCGAACACCACTTGCGCCAATATACTAGGCGTAACACGTCGGACTTCTTCATTCACAAGGATCTGAAAGGCTTTCTCGTCCGCGAACTCGATTTCTATCTGAAGAACGAAGTGCTGAACCTCGGCGATATGGAAGTGGCTGGAGAGGGTCGCGCTGAGGGCTGGTTTCAGATGATGCAGACAATCCGTTCAGTCGGTAGCCAGATCATCGACTTCCTCGACCAGATCGAAGGCTTTCAGAAAATGTTGTGGGAGAAACGCAAGTTTGTCACCGAGACGCAGTATTGCATTGCGATTGGGCACATCGACGAGGGTTTCTATGAAAACATCGCTGGGTGCGAGGCGCAGTGGGACGAATGGAAGGAGTTGTTTAGAAGCGGTTTCATAACTTGATAGGGGGTTTTGTTTTTTCTTTTTTGCTTCTGCTCGTCTTCCTTCGGCCCTAGGAGTCCCCTTATGTCTCGCCATGCATCCGAATTGACCGACGCCCAATGGGCGCATATTGCGCCGT